>CACFKO010000006.1 GCA_902566925.1 uncultured Pelagibacteraceae bacterium
TATATATACATTTTAAAAAATGGGGTCTTTTTAAAAAACATATGCCATCTTCCTTTTTTTCAAAAGAAATCTGAATAAATTCAAACTTAAGAGTTTCAATACTATTTAAATTATTCACTATTTCTAATTTAGTGTTAGCCATTAAACTCGTTGTATTTATTGAAAAAATTAAAATTAATAAAGTTATTATAGATTTCTTATTTAACAAAACCTACAAAACCTCTCTTTTACCTGTATGATTAGCTTTACTTACAATCCCTTTATTTTCCATTTGGTCTATTATTCTCGCAGCTCTGTTATAACCAATTTGTAATTTTCTTTGAAGAAAACTAGTTGATGCTTTCTTTTCTGTTTGAACAATTTTAATTGCAGACTCATACAACTCATCTTGTCCTTCATTTAACTCACTATCTGCCATATTACTATCTTGAACCATTGTAATTTCTTCAACGTAATCCGGATTTCCTTGAGATCTTAAAAAACTATTAATCTTTTCAAGATCTCCTTCAGAAACATAAGGTCCATGAATTCTAAATATTTTATTTGCTGATGACATAAATAACATATCACCCTTTCCTAATAATTGTTCAGCTCCTTGTTCCCCTAAGATTGTTTTGCTGTCAATTTTTGAACTTACTTGAAAAGATATTCTTGTTGGAAAATTAGCCTTAATCGTTCCAGTAATCACATCAACACTTGGTCTTTGTGTAGCCATGATTATATGAATTCCAGCTGCTCTTGCCATGGCTGAAAGTTTTTGAACATAGCTTTCAATTTCTCTGCTTGAAATTAACATTAAATCTGACATCTCATCCACAACAACAACTATGTAAGGCATCTTTAGTTTATGTTTTTGATTGTAGCCATCTATGTTTCTCACCCCTTCAGAACTCATTAACCTGTATCTACTTTCCATTTCTTTAACAGTCCAACTTAATGCAGAGGTGGCTTTTTTTGCATCGGTAATTACTGGAGACAATAGATGAGGAATACCTTCATAAGAAGAAAGTTCTAACATTTTTGGATCAATTAAAATAAGTTTACAATTTTCCGGATTATGTTTGTAAAGCAAAGAAGATATTATCGTATTTACACAAACTGATTTTCCAGATCCTGTTGTTCCTGCTATTAATAAATGTGGCATTGATGTTAGATCAGCAACTATTGGAGATCCGGAAATACTTTTCCCAAGGGCTATAGGAAGCTTCATTTCTTTTTTTTGAAAAGAATCTGAACCAATAATTTCAGATAATACAACATCATCTCTCTTACTATTAGGTATCTCTATACCAACAGTATTTCTGCCAGGTATTATAGAAACTCTGGTTGAAATAGAACTTGTATTTCGAGCAATGTCGTCTGATAAACTTATTATTTTGGAAACTTTGATACCTGGTGCAGGCTCGAACTCATATAAACTTACAACCGGGCCATTACTGACTTTCTTTATTTTTCCCTTAATACCAAAATCTAGTAAGATTTTCTCAATAAATTCAGGACTAGGATTTTTTGAAGTAGAAGCTTTTATGCCTTGTTTTTTTTCTAATAAATTTACTGAAGGGAGTCTGTATTCCTTTGTTTTGCTGCTTGATATATTTTTGAAAGAAAAAGATTGTTGTTTTACTTCTGAAGATACTTTCGTTTCATTCACAGTATCAAAATCATTATTTTCAACAGATACTTGTTGGTCATCTTTTTTTGTCAAGATTCTTTTTAAAATTTTTTTCACATTTATTCCAGAACCCAAAATAAAAAATATACATGCAAGTAAAAAAATCCCAGCTATTGATATTTGATTTTCTAATATAGGGTAAAATTTATTTATAAAGTAATAACTCTTCTCACCTAGAAAACCAGAGTTGCCATTATCGATCAACCAGAATGAATTATTATTCGTTAAATAAATAAATAAACAACCTAAATTAATATACAAAATAGTATAGAATATTTTACTTAACAAATTTTGAATTTTTTTATTTATTATTAGATTTATTCCCCATGATAATATGCTTGTGGCAATTAAAAAAGATACCAAACCAAAAGATTGAAGAAAAAAATCTGCTATAATGCTTAAATATTTCTGGAAAACTATGGCGGTATCAGAAGAGTCTATTTTGTAAATCAAAGTTGAATTTTCAGGCGAGTAACTAAATAATGAATAGGAAAATATGAAAAAAACGCTTATTAATAGAAGACCAAATAGCTCAATAAATCTTCTTTTAAAAAAATCTAAGGTATTACTATAAATATTCTTATCTAATTTCATTTATCGAATCACCTGCTTTACTTTGTATCATTTATAAAAAATTGATAAAGTTTTAAAAAAAATATAAAAAAAACATGGAAAAAAACCACCCAAAAGTAAACTATGGAAAAACTGGCGTACTTATAATTAATTTAGGCACACCTGACTCGACAAGTTGGTTAGATATTAGAAAATATCTGCGAGAATTTTTGTCTGACAGAAGAGTAATAGAGGTAAATCCGATTATTTGGCAGGTAATTCTTAATGTTTTCATTTTAAATTTAAGACCATCTAAAACCGCAGAAGCATATAAAAAAATTTGGATGAAAAAAGAAAATATGTCACCGCTTAGATATTTTACTATCATGCAGGCTAAAAAACTTTCAGATAAAATTAACAAAGACTCAATAATTATAGATTATGCTATGAGGTATGGAAGCCCAAGCATAATGCAAAAAATGAATAGTCTTAAAAAATCTGGTTGTGAAAATATTATAATCTTGCCCCTATATCCACAGTACGCGGCTGCAACCACAGCAACTGTGTGTGATGAAGTTTATAGATGTTTAATGAAAATGAGATGGCAACCAAGTTTACAAATTATACCTCACTACGAATCGGAGCCTTTATATATTAATGCTTTAAAAAATAGTTTAGAAAAAAAAATTTCTGAAATAAATTGGCACCCAGACCTGATAGTTGCGTCTTATCATGGTATTCCAAAAAAATATTTTGACAAAGGAGATCCCTACCATTGTTATTGTCAAAAGACTACTCGACTTTTAAATGAAAGGACAGAAAACGATATAGAAATTAAGACAACTTTTCAGTCGAGATTTGGACCTCAAGAATGGCTTCAACCTTACACAGATAAAACTTTGGAAAAACTTCCAAGAGAAGGAAAAAAAAATATTTTATTAATATGTCCTGGTTTTTCATCTGACTGTGTAGAAACCCTCGAGGAAATTGCAATACAGGGTAAAGAGACTTTTTTAAAAAATGGTGGAAAAAATTTTGATGTTGTTCCTTGCTTAAATGATAGTAACGATCACATTGAGTTGTTGCTTTATTTAATAAATAAATACCTAATTAAATAAAATGAATACATATTTACTTTTTAAAGCTTTACATTTAATAGCAGTAATATCTTGGATGGCTGGCTTATTATATTTACCAAGAATTTTTGTTTATCATGCAGAAACATCAAATAACGAGGATAAAAATAATACATTTAAAATAATGGAGAGAAGACTTTTTCTTTATATCATGAACCCATCTATGGTGCTTTCTTGGATTTTTGGAATATTATTATTGCATTCAATTGGTGCTGACTCTATTAAGGAGTTCTGGCTAATTGTTAAGCTAATTTTAGTTTTTTCTTTGACCCTTTATCATTTTTTTCTATTTACCTGTCTTAAAAAGTTCAATGAAGATATCAATAACTATTCACCCAAATTCTTTAGATTTATTAATGAAGTTCCCACTGTTCTTCTGATTGCAATAATATTTATTGTTGTTTTTAAGCCTATTTAGACTTGAATATTAATTTTAAATCACTATATTATTAGGTACTTACCTTAAATAAAAATAATCATTATGAATTTACAAGAATTGAAGCAAAAGTCGCCATCCGAGCTAATATCTCAAGCCGAGAAGCTTGGTATTGAAAACCCAAGCACCCTAAGAAAACAAGAAATACTTTTTTCTATTTTAAAGAAATTAGCAGATAAAAACGAGCAGATTACTGGAGGGGGTGTTTTAGAGGTTTTACAGGATGGCTTTGGTTTTTTAAGAGCCATAGAATCAAACTATCTTCCAGGACCAGACGATATTTATGTAAGCCCTAGCCAAATCAGAAAATTTGGTTTGAGAACTGGAGATTCTGTCGAAGGAGAAATTAGAGCCCCAAAAGATGCAGAAAGATACTTTGCTTTATTAAAAGTAAGCCAGATCAATTTTGAAACCCCTGAAAAAGCAAGAAATAAAATAGCATTTGATAATTTGACTCCTCTTTATCCAGACAAACAATTAAAAATGGAAGTGGAAAAAAATACAACTGAAAAAAAACCCGATCAAACTGCAAGATTAATTGATCTAGTAAGCCCCATAGGAAAAGGACAAAGATCACTTATAATTTCACCACCTAAAGCTGGTAAAACAATTATTCTGCAAAATATTGCTAATTCTTTAGAGGTAAATCATCCTGAATGTTATTTGATGGTTCTATTAATAGATGAGCGACCAGAAGAAGTTACAGACATGCAAAGAACAGTAAAAGGAGAAGTAATAAGTTCTACTTTTGATGAACCAGCTTCCAGACACGTTGCTGTTGCAGAAATGGTTATAGAAAAAGCAAAAAGATTGGTAGAGCACAAAAAAGATGTGGTTATTCTTTTAGACTCGATTACAAGATTAGGAAGAGCCTACAATGCCGTCGTTCCTAGCTCAGGAAAAGTATTAACCGGGGGTGTTGATGCAAATGCACTCCAGCGTCCTAAAAGATTTTTTGGAGCAGCTAGAAATGTTGAGCAGGGAGGTTCTTTAACGATTATATCAACCGCTTTAATAGATACTGGAAGTAGAATGGACGAAGTAATTTTTGAGGAATTTAAAGGAACAGGTAATTCAGAATTAATTTTGGATAGAAAAATTGCTGATAAGAGAATTTATCCTGCAATTGATATAACTCGTTCAGGAACTAGAAGAGAAGAACTTCTCTTCAAAAAAGAGGATCTGACAAAAGTTAATGTCCTAAGAAGAATTATAAGCCCGATGGGCACGATGGATGGAATAGAATTTTTAATGTCCAAACTTAAGAACACAAAGAATAATGCAGATTTCTTTGTTTCAATGAACAAACCTAGCTAGCGTGAACCTTTCAAAATTTAAATTTTCACTCTCACGAGATGGGGTAATAGGTTTTTTTAATGTTTTGATTGGAAAATTTGGTTTTAAATTTAGATTTCATACTTCCTTAGACAAAAGAAAAATTTGGTTAGTAAATCATCTTTTCTCAGAATCTTCTGGAAAAGTAATTTCAGGGTTTTTTCAGGGCATGAAATTAGTTAAGAAATCTAATTGGGATAAAAAAATTTATAAATTTAATACAGATTTGTCCTCAAAAATTGTTGGATGTTATGAACAAGAAGTCCAAACTAAAATAGCAGAATTTCAAAAAAAAAATAAAAAAAAATACTTTGTTAATTTTGGAGCTGGAGAGGGTTATTTTGCTTTAGGAGTTTTGCACAGCGGTCTTTTTGAAAAATCATTGGCTTTTGAAATTTCCGATTTATCAAGAGATATAATGATAGAAAATTCAAAATTAAACAATCTTCAAGACAGGCTTTCAATTAAACATAATGCAGATAAAAATTTCTTAAAAGATTTGGATTCAAGTTTTAAAGAATTAAGCGATATTTTTTTGTTAGCAGATATAGAGGGTAATGAATTTAGTATTTTTAATGATGAAAATTTACAAGCAATGAAAAATTGCAATTTGATTATCGAATTCCATAAACTTCATGATAATAAAAAAAATCAGGAATTTATGGATAAAATCAAGAAATATTTTAATGTTGAAATTTTAACGACTTCTGGCAGAGATTTTTCAAAAATTTCTCTTCTAAGAAATTTAAATGATGATGATAGATGGCTCATTGCTTCAGAAAATAGGCCTTATAGGATGAGTTGGTTGGCTTGTTCTCCTAAATAAAAATACCCTCAAATTCTAACAATTTTCTTTTTAGTTTTATTCCCCCAGGGGAAGAAAACCCTCCCAAAGTCTTATCCGATCTTATAATTCTATGGCAAGGAACAACCAATAAATGATTGTTTTCTCCACAAACTCTACCTACGTATCTTGGTGAAATTTTTAATTTTTTACCAATTTCTCCATAAGTTTTTATCTTGCCTTTTTTAATTTTTTTTAACTCCCTCCATATTTTCTTTTGAACAGGGTTTCCATTAAGAAGAATTTTAGCATCTAATTTATTCGTCTTTTTTTGAAAAAATGAAATAATTTTTTTTTTAACATTTTTTAAGTTTTTGCTTTTCTTTCCCAACTCCTTTTTTCTGCAAAATTGGATTTTTGTTATCCTATTGTTTATTTCAGTCGCAGAAATCCAGCCAAACTTAGTATTAAAAGAAATGGTATTTTCCATATATTCTATGCTATGAAAAAATAGAAAAAATACAAATGAATATATTTGCGCTATCAACAGGAAAAGGTCCTTCAGGGATTGCAATTTTGAGATTGTCTGGAAAAGACAGTTTACAAATTTCAAAGTTAATAACAAAGAAAAATGATATTAAATCCAAAGAGGTTAACCTTTGCAAATTTTATGATCCCTCAAATGGAAAAATGATCGACGAAGGACTATTACTTTGGTCGCCTGGTCCCAATAGCTATACAGGGGAGGATTTGGCTGAGTTTCATACACACGGAAGTAACGCTGTTGTTAGTTGTTTTTTGAGGGTACTTGGAGAACAAGAAAATTGTAGATTAGCAGAACCAGGAGAATTTACTAAAATTGCATTTCAGAACAACAAAATGGATTTAGTCGAAGCCGAAAGTATAGGGGATCTTATACATGCCGAGACAGAGCTTCAAAGACAGCAGGCCATAAAACTAATCCAAGGTAATGCATCAAATCACTATAATTCTTTAAGAGAAAAGTTAGTTAAATCTTTGTCTTATATTGAGGCAAAAATAGACTTTGCTGAAGATGATCTTCCAGAGAATGTTTTAAAAGAGGTTCAGGCTTCCATAAAGCAGGTTCATAAGGACATTAAACAAATACTAGAGGACCAAAAAATCGGAGAGAAAATTAGAGATGGATTTAGAATATCTATTATCGGAGATGTAAATGCAGGAAAATCTTCTTTATTAAATCTCCTTTCCAAAAGAGAAGCAGCTATTGTATCTGAACAAGAAGGTACCACACGGGACGTTATAGAAACTTATCTTAATATTGATGGATACCCCGTTATTCTGGCAGATACTGCCGGTATAAGAAAGGTCAAAAATAAGGTCGAAAAAGAGGGAATAAAAAGAGCCATTAAAAAAGCCAAGGATGCCGATCTAATCTTAGTTATGGTTGATGCATCTAAAAAAACAATTAATAAAGATCTAAAAAAATTGATTAATGAAGACTGTATATTAGTTTTTAATAAGTCGGATTTAAGCAAAAAATCTCCAAAAAACGAATTTAAGAAAAATGATCAAATTTTGATATCAGTAAAAAAAAATAAAAATATCGATAGCCTTATTAAGACAATAAAAGAGAAGCTAAGTAAAAAATTTATGAAGGCAAACAATATTTTGGTTACTAGAGAAAGGCATCGAGCTAAACTTAATGCAGCATTAAAAGAAATAGAGAAATTTTTAAGGAAAGATCAAAAGAAAGAGATCGAGACAGCTGCAGAAGACCTTAGACTGGCCACAAGACATCTTGGTGGCATAGTAGGTAAAGTTGACGTGGAAGAAATACTAGGTTCTATATTTCAGGACTTTTGTATTGGAAAATAAGCCATCTTTGAGCTTGTAAAATAATATTTCATCGATACATTTCATATATGAGCAATAAAATGACCTTTGATGTAGTTGTAATAGGCGGTGGACATGCTGGATGTGAGGCTGCGGCAGCATCGGCCAGAATGGGCGTAAACACTGGTCTTTTTACACATAAAATAGAGACTATAGGTGAAATGTCGTGCAATCCGGCCATAGGAGGACTGGGCAAAGGTCACTTGGTTCGAGAAATTGATGCCCTGGACGGGGTTATGGGTGATGTAGCTGACAAATCAGGAATTCAGTTTAGATTATTAAACAGAAGTAGAGGTCCAGCAGTCAGAGGACCTCGAACTCAGTCAGACAGAAAGCTTTACAAGAAATATATGCAGGAGTTATTGCTCAACTATCCAAATTTAGAGGTGATAGCTGATCCTGTTGTAAAATTCATCTTCGAGAAAAATAAAATAAAAGGTTTCATTTGCCAAAGCGGTAGAGAGGTAGTGTGTAGTCAACTAATTCTAACTACAGGAACCTTTTTGAATGGTTTAATACACATAGGTGAAAAACAGATACCCGCTGGAAGGTATGATGAAAAGCCTTCTACAGGATTGAGCGAACAATTAGAAAAATTTAACATTAAAATTGGAAGACTTAAAACAGGGACACCTCCACGGTTAGATGGAAGAACTATCAATTATGATGATTTGGAAATGCAGCCAGCTGATAAAGAACCATATTTTTTTTCATTCCTAACAACGAAAGCTATCAATAAGCAGATTAGCTGCGGTGTGACATATACTAATGACTCGGTACATAAAATTATAAGTGACAACATTTCAAGAAGTGCAATGTACTCTGGTAACATCAAAGGGGCAGGCCCAAGGTACTGTCCATCCATTGAAGATAAAATTGTTAAGTTTAAGGAAAAACAGAAACACCAAATTTTCTTAGAACCCGAAGGCTTGGATGATCATACAGTTTACCCCAATGGCATTTCGACCTCCCTACCAGAGGACGTTCAGCTCAAAATATTAGCCAAAATTAGAGGTCTAGAGAGAGTTAAAATGGTAAGAGCAGGATATGCTATAGAGTACGATTATGTAGACCCAAGGGAGCTAAAAGTGAGTCTAGAAGCCAAAAAAATAAACTCTCTTTTCTTGGCAGGTCAAATCAATGGAACAACAGGTTATGAAGAAGCTGCGGCCCAAGGATTGATAGCCGGAATCAATGCTGCCTTAAAAATTAAAAAAAGGGACGAATTTATTTTGGATAGATCGAGCTCATACATTGGAGTGATGATAGATGACCTCATCACAAAAGGTGTCTCCGAGCCCTACAGGATGTTTACGTCTCGAGCTGAATACCGATTGTCATTGAGGGCAGATAATGCAGACCAAAGGCTCACGCCTATGGGTATAAAAATAAATTTAGTTAAAGATAATAGAAAAAAATTATTTAATGAAAAACAAAAAAAAATAAATAGTCTAGAAACGTCCTTGTCAAAAAAATCTATGACACCAAATGCTGCCGCGAAGTACTCTATCAAGATTGCGATGGACGGAGTTAAGAGATCCGGATTGGAAATTTTGGGAATGAAAAATGTTAAATTAAACCACTTAAGAAGTATTTGGGCTGACATACCCCATTATGGACACTCTATTGATGAACAGGTTGCAATAAATGCCCATTATTTAGGCTATTTACCTAAACAAGAGAACGATATTAAGACTTTCAAAAAAGATGAAAGTTTAGTCATACCAAATGAGATTGACTATGACTCTTTTAGTGGTCTGTCTAATGAAGTTAAGTCCAAATTGAAATTGGTTAGACCGAAGACCTTGGGTCAGGCTTTAAGGATCGATGGAGTCACTCCAGCGGCAGTAATAATTCTATTGGGAGCTATAAAGGTTATAAAAAGGATAAAACAAAGGGTTCCAGCCTAGAATCCGCATGAGTTCTAGTGAATCTAAGGTAAAATCAAAGCTAATTTTATCTAAAAATCTTAATTTTAATCATGACAAACTTCAGAAGATCGAATTATTTGTAAATGAAGTACTCAGCTATAATAAAAAGTATAATTTGATCTCCAAAAAATCCGAAAAGGACATTTGGCACAGGCATGTCCTAGATTCTGCACAGCTGATTAAGTACATAGACTCAAAAAAATTTAATAGTTTGTCCGATTTAGGCACAGGAGCCGGTTTTCCTGGAATTATGCTATCTATTTTTTATAGTGATATTCTCACGTTTCACGTGAAACTTTATGAAAAATCTAAGGTTAAAATTAATTTTATTAGGAGTGTTATAGAAAAATTAAATCTTAATAACGCTAGTATATATGAGAATGATTATCAATCTCATATATTAAATAGTGATTATATAGTTTGTAGAGCATTTAAAAAATTGCCCGAAATATTAAGAATTTCACGTGAAACAGCCATGAAACCTCATAAATTGATTGTTATGTTGGGAAAGAGTGCACAGGAAGAAATAAATAAAGCTTCAAAGGATTCTATTAATAAGTATAAGCTAGTAACGAGCATTACCAGCAGTGATTCAAAAATACTTTTGTTGGATGCTAATGAATAATTTGTGGCTAGATCTATATTATCAGTAATAAATCAAAAAGGCGGTGTTGGTAAAACCACTACCGTAATAAACCTGGCAACAGCTTTAGTAAAAAAGGGAAAAAAGATCTTAGTAATTGATTTAGATCCCCAGGGCAATGCTACGACTGGTTTGGGAAAATCAAATAACAATGAAGAGAAAAGCATCTACAATGTTCTTATAGGCAAAACGTCAGTTCAAAGCGCAATTCAGGAAAGTGGTGTAGCAGGTCTAGATCTTATCGGATCTAATGTAAATTTATCCGGATTGGAAGTCGAAACCGCCAATGATGCAAATCGAGCTTTTTTGCTAAAAGAGATTTTAGGGAAAGAAAATGAGTCATATTTTAATAGGTATGAAAACATCTTTATCGACTGTCCACCTTCTTTGAGTCTACTAACAGTGATGTCCCTAGTAGCTGCAGATGAATTGCTAATACCTCTTCAAACAGAATTTTTTGCACTGGAAGGAATTACACAACTAGTTAAAACAATTGATCGAATAAAAATTAATCTGAACCCAAGGCTTGGTATTAGAGGGGTTCTGCTCACTATGTTTGATAAAAGAAACAAGCTATCGTCCCAAGTGGATGTTGAGGCCAGGAAACATTTTAAAGACAAGGTTTATAAAACAGTTGTTCCGAGAAACGTCAGATTATCCGAAGCCCCATCTCATGGGATGCCCTGTTTGGTTTATGACAAAAATTGTTCAGGCAGTAAGTCCTATATAAATTTAGCAGAAGAGTTTATTAGCCAAAGCAACCAATCTATAGGTAGTGCAGCATGAATACAGCAAAAAAAGGTCTTGGCAGAGGCTTATCAGCCTTATTCGGGGACATTGAAAAAAAATCAGAATCAAACCAAGTCCAGACAAACAAAATTCCAATAGCTGATCTGGAACGTAATAAATATCAACCAAGAACTATATTCGATGAAGATAAAATTAATGAGCTATCCTCATCCATAAAACAAAACGGGATAATCCAGCCAATAGCTGTGCGACCTAACAAATATGTTCCCGGTAAATTCCAGATAGTCGCTGGTGAAAGAAGATGGCTTGCAGCTCAAAAGGCAGGTTTAAATGAAGTTCCGGTTATTGTACTGGATATAGATGATCAGAAAAGTTTAGAAATTGCGATTGTTGAAAACGTTCAAAGACAAGATTTAAATGTTATTGAGGAAGCAAAAGGCTATCAGAGATTAGTAAAAGAATTTGGCTATGATCACGAAACGATTTCTAAATTTATGTCAAAGAGTAGAAGCCATGTAAGCAACACATTGAGGTTACTTAGCTTACCCGGGGATGTAATTGGATTAATAGAAGAAGAAAAGTTAACGGCCGGTCAAGTGAGACCTCTAATAGGTATGCCAAATGCCTCTGAAATTGCAGAAAATATAGTTAAAAAGAAGGTTACAGCTAGAGAAGTCGAGTCATTAGTACAAAGAAAAAAAGGCCAGAAAAATATCAAAAAAATTGAGGACCCAAATATTGCTTTTGTTAGAAATGAGATCGAAAGCAAACTTGGATTAAATGTTGAGATAGCAAATAAAAAAAATAATTCAGGTAAAATTACAATTAAATATAAATCCTTAGAACAATTTGAATTAATTTCAAAAAAGCTCAGGAAGTAGAATTGGTAATTTTGTAGAGATTAATTATCAAATTTTTGATTAGTGTGCTATTATAATTATTCAATCTAGTTTTCATTTTTATTTCAGTATCAGTTATGATTTTTTTAGCCATTTCTAATTTTTTTTGATTCCATTTGCTAACCTGCTTTATGAAAATAGGTTTATCTTTCCAGAACACTTTAGGTTTCATATTGTCTATCGCCATATCTATATTTTTATGAATTATGTATTGTTCTTGTAATTTTAATAATTTTTCAATTCTAAGATTTAAATTGCTGAGATAAAAATATGCATCTTCGTTTTGTAAAATAATATTTCCTAAATTTTGGTTAAGTTTTTCTTTGTTTCCTTCAAGACAAGAGTCTCTTAATTTATCAAAATCAAGATTATAAGTGTTATTAATTAAGTCTTCCAATTTTTCTATTTTTATTTTTTTATCTAAGAATAAAACTTTAATTTTTTCAATTTCATTGCTCAGAACCTTTCTATCAAATCCGGAGTTTTCAATAAGAAGATTAATAATTTCTTGATTTATACCACTAAAACCTTCTAACTTTTTTCTCAAATATTCAGTCAGAGTTCTATGATTATCTTGGTAGCAAGGAATTATGCCTGTGTTTTTGCTTTTTTCAAAGTGAGATCTTAAAATAGATTTTCTCTCTAAATTTTGTGAAAAAAGGAATATTTTTATATTATTTTGAGGATTTTCAGTTATCTCAACAATTTTTTTTTTTATTTTATCTGAAACTTCACTTATAAATATAACTTTGTTTTTACTAAACAAAGAAACATTGTAAATCTGCTCTTCTAAAACATCATTTTTAATAACTTCATCTTGATTAAAATTAATTTGTTCATAACCCTTATATTTCTCTTTTATCTTTTTTTTTATTTCGTCCTTTAATCCAATATTTTCCCCATATAAGAGAGTAATAAAATATTCATCTACTATTGATAGATTTTTTTCAACTAAAAAACTTTTGAAAATCATTTTATTTATATACTAAATTTAAATCATTTGTTATTTGATTTGCAATAGATTTGACCAAGTCATCAGTAATTATTTTTTCACGGCTAAGAGTATCTATATAAAACTTAGAGGCTTTATAACTTCTTTTTTGTGAATAATTTTTCTTTAAAATAGATCTACCATTTAGGCTAGAAAATCCCTCAAAATTTAAATTTACGACCAAACTGTATTCAAGCACTTTTCCGGCATCGTCTTTGTTTGATATTTCTCTATTTTTTTCAATATTTATTTTACAAATCAATTGATTTTCAGAGTCTTTAACCTCGATAAATCTGTTTGCGAGCATTTGACCTAATTTTTTGTTTCCGGAAATATCAAAAGTGTTAATACTAAATTTTTGATATTTTTCGGTTAGCAAAGGTTTATAGCCGCAGTTTTGAAAAGTGATCAAAATAAATAAAAGAAATGAAATTTTTAAAAATTTATAAGGCATTTTATGTAGTAATGAAATTAATTATTTTATTCTTGACAAAAACATTTTTTAAAATTTTTTTATCTTTTAGATTTTTTTTAATATTTTCAATCTTTTTAGCTTCTATTAAAGCATCCTTTTCTGATAGATCTTTTTTGGTAACAATTAAGCCTCTTTTTTTTCCATTAACTTGAACTACTAAGGTAATTTCTTGATCTTTTAACAAAGATTTGTCTCCCTCGGGCCATTTAATTTCTTCATAAAAATTCTTACCTTCTAATTTTGACAAACATTCACACGATAAATGAGGAGCAAAAGGCATCATGATTTTAACAAATTTAATTTGAGATTCTAACAAATTTTTTTTATCTATTTTTTTTATCAAACCATCTTCTAGAAGATTAGTTATTTCATATATTTTTGCTATAGCTACATTTAAATGAAAATTTTCAATTAAATCAGAGATTTTAAAAAGATAATTATTAAATTTTGATAAGAATTTTTTTTGATCGTTTGAATCAGGTTTTTCATCTTTTTTTTCCAATATTTTATTGTTTAAATTCCATATTCTTTGTATGAATTTATGTGATGCAGAAACACCTTCGGTTGACCACTGAACATCGCGATCCGGAGGACTATCAGAAAGTATAAACCATCTCACCGCATCAGCCCCATAAATTTTGATCATGCTTTCTGGATCAACAATATTTTTCTTTGACTTTGACATAGCTTCTGATGGACCAACTTTAATTTTTGAACCATCGATTCTGGAAACGAACCCCTCTTTTGTTTTTTGAATTTGATCTGGACTTAACCATTTTTCACTTTGATCCTTGTATGTTTCGTGACAAACCATTCCCTGAGTAAAAAGCCCTTTAAAAGGCTCTTTTACTTTAACTTTATTATTACAAAGCTTAATTGCTCTCATAAAAAATCTTGAATAAAGTAAGTGTAAAATTGCATGTTCAACACCACCAATATATTGGTCAACTGGCATCCAATAACTAAATGATTTTTCATCGAATGGCTTACCTTCAAGTTTTGGAGAGCAAAACCTTATAAAATACCAAGAAGAGTCTACAAATGTATCCAAAGTATCTGTTTCTCTAGTTGCTGCCTCACCAGTTTTTTTATATTTAGTCTTTTTCCAAGTAGGGTGATTGTCTAAAGGATTTCCTTTGTAGTTTATATCAATATCCTCAGGTAGTTTTACTGGAAGATCACTTTTGTCTACGGGAACAACTTCTCCATTTTTAAGATAAATCATCGGAATTGGACATCCCCAATATCTTTGTCTAGAGACACCCCAATCTTTTAATCTAAAAGTAATTCTTTTTTTTCCGATCTTTTTGCCTTCAATTTTACTTACAATTTTTTCTTTTGCTTTTGGTATAGTTAAATTGTTAAGAAAATCGGAGTTTATAATTGTTCCATCGCCAGTGTATGCGCCGCCCATAGTTTTTTCATCTGAGTTTTCTGGTTTTACTACAGGGATTATTTCAAGTTTATATTTTTTTGCAAAATCATAGTCCCTCTGATCATGCGCCGGGCATCCAAAAATTGCCCCAGTTCCGTAATCCATTAAAATAAAATTAGCTACATAAACTGGTATTTTTTTTTCTTTTATGAATGGATGTTGAGCCATTAAATTAGTTTTAAAGCCAACTTTTTCAGCATTTGCAATAGCTTCCTCGGTGGTTCCAACCTGAGAACATTTTTTTTTAAATTCTATAAAATCTTTTGAATTATTAAAGCTTTTACATACAGGATGATCAACCGATATTGCTAAAAAAGTAGCACCAAATATAGTGTCTGGACGGGTTGTAAAAACTTTTATTGGTTTATCTCCATGAGATATTTTAAAATCTATTTCACAACCCAAAGATTTTCCTATCCAGTTTTTTTGCATTAATTTAACTTTTTCTGGCCATTCTTTTAACAATTCTAAATCCTCAAGTAATTCATCGGAGAATTTAGAGATATTAAAAAACCATTGATATAATTTTTTTCGCTCTACCAAGGCATTTGAACGCCAACCTCTTCCATCTATAACTTGCTCATTCGCCAAAACTGTCTTCTCAACTGGGTCCCAATTCACGTAAGTTTCTTTTCTAATCACCAGTCCTTTGTTAAAAAAATCAATAAATAGTTCTTGTTGATGCTTGTAATATTCTTCATCACAGGTAGAAATTTCTAAATCCCAGTCAATGGATAAACCCAACAATTGTAATTGATGTTTCATAGTAGAAATATTTTTTTTAGTCCATTCTCTTGGGTTTAAATTGTTTTCTCGAGCAGCATTTTCTGCTGGCAGACCAAAAGAATCCCAACCCATCGGATGTAATACATTAAAACCTTTCATCATTTTATATCTAGCTATTACATCTCCTATGGCATAGTTCCTTACGTGGCCCATATGAATTTTTCCTGAAGGGTAAGGAAACATTTCAAGACAATAAAATTTTTTTTTCTTATTAGTGTTTTTGAACTGGTTTCTTCTTTTAGACCAAAAAATCTGCCACTTTTTATCAATTTCTTCTACACTTATTTTGCTCATGAAGTATTAGAATTTAATTTTTTTTATTTTTTTTATTATCTTGGCCAGCCTCATCTAACAGGGCTGCTTTTCTAATAATGTCTGCTCTAATGGTGTCTTCAAGTTTAGTTGATGTAATTTTTTTTATTATACAGTTTGATTGAATTTTGCATGTCTTTCTGTGAATTATTATTTTTAGGCTATCAGCTCTTATTTCATTGGACATAAATCTAATAGTAAACTTTAGTGAGTCATTAGTGGTATTGGAGTCCGTATACCAGTCAGTTATAATCATGCCACCAGAATAATCTACCGTAACAAGAGGCATGAAATCAATAACATCAAATGTTGCTCTCCATAGAGGGTTAGCGGTACTAAATTCATAGTTTGTTTTTCGGTTACCCATTACATTTTTTCTTATAGAGAAACCTTTACCTTCTTCAATATTTTTCCTTGCCCTTACTTCGCCCTCCATTTCCATAGTTCTAGCGTCACCGGGTTTTGGAAGATTACAGGATGATAGGATTAATAAAGTTGAAAAAATATAAACAATTCCAATTAATCTTTTTGGCAAATTTTGCATAGTGATAATTTTTTATAATCTATAGGATCCAAATAAACATTAAAAAAACCTTAATATTTATGTGATATTTTTACAACAGTTAAGAAAAAATATGTGAAAATCTCAATAATTTCATGAAAAATCGCTCTATTTTAGCTATTTTTCTCTCAGTTTATTTAAATAAACAAATATATGGAGATAAACATGAGAAAAATAACAAAAGTAGGACTATCAGCGTTAGCTGGATCTCTAGCATTTACATCTGTTCACGCAGGTGATGTTAGCATTACAGGTAGCATGATTGCTTCTTACACAAAAAAAGGTGGTTACAATACAACTGGTAACCCTCTTGGTATGAACAAAGAATTAACTGTTACTGGTTCAGGAGAATTAGACAACGGTGTCGGCGTTGCATACAAACAAACAATAACAAACGCTATGGGTTATAACGACAGTGAATTAGTTTTCACTGGAGTTCCAATGATGGGAGACGCTACTCTAGCATTGACATCTGCTGGTGCACCAATTAGTGCGATCGACGATGTAACACCAATTGCTTTTGAAGAAGCAAGTGCTGCTGTTGGTTCACTTAAAGATGTGAACGGTGCAGACGGTACTTACGGTATCAGATATACGTTAGCTGATGTAGCGGGTTCTGGAATGACACTTGATGCATTCTATACTCCACTTGCTGGATCAGGCGACGCATCTGCTGAAAAAGGTGTTTCAGGAATAAGCGGTTCTGCTGAAGATGCATACGAAGTAGTTCTTAAAGGATCAGTACCAGGTGTTGATGGTTTAGACATTGGTTTTGGTTATGCTACTACAAATCATCACAGCGATACTGATGCAACTGATGACGAAGATGTACAAGAAGCTACAGCTTATGTTAATTATGCTTTTGGAGCGCTTAAAGTTGGTGCTCAAAAAGGTGCAGTTAATACAGCTGGTACAGCGGAAACAAATTACGAAAACGATTATGTCGGAATTTCGTACGCTGTAAGCGATAACCTTTCTATATCTTATAACGAAATCGATTCTAGAGAATCTAAAGAAAGTTCTAATGTTGAGCAAGACTTTGACTCAATATCTCTTTCTTACACTTCTGGTGGAATGACGATTGGTGTATTAGATGCTGATTGCGGTAATTGTTCGTATTCTTCTGGCAGAAATCAATCTGCAAGAGCTATACAGATGACAATTGCGTTTTAATTAGTTTAGTATTTTTTAAAAAAAGCCGGTACATATGTGCCGGCTTTTTTTTTGTCTGATATCATAGCTATTCCGGATACATTTAAATCTTTTACGTGTGAAAAATTTTTTTGTTTAATTCCACCTAAAGCTATAAAGTTAGCCGAAAATCTCCTTGAAACTAAATTAAATTTTACTTTACCATAAAAACTTTTTTTATACTTATATTTTGTTTGAAAAATTCTAGATAAAAAAATTTGATTACATCCTTGATGTATTTTTTCATTAATTTCTTGAGCATTATGTGCACTTCCTATTATTTCTATTTTACGATTAATATATTTTAAATGCTGAAATTGTTTTTTATTATATGAGGATATATAAAACTTATTGGTATTTAAAAGGAACAAAATTTTTACACTATTTGCTATATATAAGTTAATTTTTCTTTGTGAGCATCTGTCTTTAAATTTCTTTAAATCTTTTAGCTTTAATTTTTCAGGATTTCTTAGTATCAAAATAGCACCTGTCTTTTTTACATAATCTAGGTTAATCTCGTCTAGTTTATTGATTAAGAAATATAGATACTTTTTCTTTTTTATCATGACAGATGAAATTATAAATAAATTAACTTCAATACAAGAAAATATAAAAAAAATAAAAACTGAGAATTTTAATACAACAAAAATTATTTGTGTCTCCAAAACGTTTTCTATAGATCGTCTAAAACCCCTTATAGATCATGGACATATTCACTTTGGGGAAAATAAAGTCCAAGAGGCAGAAGAAAAATGGAATAGTGTAAAAAAAGAAAATTCAAATTTAAAACTTCATATGATAGGAAAGTTGCAGTCTAATAAGGCAAAAAAAGCAGTACAACTTTTTGATTTTATCCATTCTCTGGATAGTATGAAACTAGCTGAAGCCTTAAGGAAGAGAGAGATAGAGCTTAATAAGAAATTATCTTATTTTATTCAAATAAATATTGGAGATGAGTCTCAAAAATCTGGAATTTCACCGAACAACGCACAGGATTTTTTAAAATTTTGCACCAAAGAAATTAATTTAAATGTAATTGGCTTAATGGTTATACCCCCCAATGATAACAATCCAAGCAAGTATTTCGAAAAAATTTCAAAATTGAATTTCAATCTTGGTCTAGCAGATTTAAGTATGGGGATGTCATCAGACTATAAAGAAGCTATTAAGTTTAATTCAACTTTTTTAAGGATAGGTTCTGCTATACTGGGGGAAAGAAATATTAATAAATAAATAATTTAGTTTTTTTTGTAATAAGCGGTAAAATTTCAATAAAATCTTTTTTCTTAATAGCAATACATCCTTTGGTTGGCTTAAATTTTTTTTCTGCAATATGAAGAAATATAGCACTTCCTCTATTTTTTATTACAGGTTTTCTATTAAAATTTATCACCAAAATTAAATCGTAATTTCTTTTCTTTAGAAATAATTTTTCAGCTCTTTTTTTAAATGGAAATTTAACTAAACAATTATAATTAGGTGATTCAGAATCATCACACCATCCCATATTCTTGGTAATTTTGATTTTTTTAAGCTTTGGATAAATTTTTTTTATTCTATCTTCTCTGAAGAGCAAAAACTCAAATTTGAACGTCCCCTTGGGAGTTTTTAAATCTCCCTCCTTTTTTTTATATGATAAACCCTTTTTACCTATTGAGCATTTTATCTTATAGTTATAAAAGTAAAGAAATTTGTTTTTTAAACTTATATGCATATTAATTCTTATAATGTTAAAGTTGGATGTATTTCCAGCAAAAATTTTATCAAGTCTCTTGAAGAAGTAAAATCCTTTTTTGGATTTAAATTAGTTCCAATAGAAGAAAGTTCAATAAATAATAGTTTTAGTGCTGTAATTATCGAAACAAAAGTAGAAAATAAAAATTTATCAAAAAAGATAAAAATTCCTAAAATTTTTATTCAGGAAAAACATCAAAAAAACACTTCAAAAAGCCCTTTTGAACTAATTCTTAAACTACCAATAAATATTATTCAATTTAATCAATCAGTCATTGATTTGTGCAAGAAATATGAATTTAGTAAAAATTCTTTAATAACTATAGGAGAGTACGTTTTAGATAAAAATGAAAGGGTTTTAAAAAAAGGGGATATAGTATTAAAAATCACAGAAAAAGAAACTCATTTCATCAGTATGCTAAATTTTTATAAAAAATCTTTGAGTAAAAATTATATTCTTAATAAGATTTGGGCCTACTCATCTGACACGGATACACATACAGTTGAAACCCACATATATAGACTTAGACAAAAAATTCAAGACAGTTTTGGTGATACTGATTTCATCAAAAATACTAAAGACGGATATTCTCTTTGAAAAAAAGAAATATAATTGCCAAAGATTTATTTTCAAAAAAATATCGAAAAAGAATTATTAAACCAAAGAAAGGCAAAGGAAGTTATAGCAGAAAAAAACTTAAGAAAGTCTAGCCCCAATTCTTTGGATAATTTGTGAGGACATATCGGTTCCTTTTTGTAGGCTCTCTTTTAGAGTAAAATTATTTATATAACCATGTAAAAAACCTGCAGCAAAAAGATCGCCAGCTCCAGTTAAATCCACAATTTTTAAATTTTTTTGAACACCACATTCAAATACACCATCTTTATTTATTGCAACACTACCCTTTTCGCCTCGAGTTATAATTATTAGCTTTTCTAAATTTTTTCCAAAAGAAATAACTTCATCAAAGTTTTTAGCATTTATTAGAGATAAAATTTCTTGTTCATTTGCAAATGTAATATCTAGTTTATTTTTTACTAAATTTAAAAAATGTGGTTTGTGTCTATCAACGCAAAACTTATCAGATAAAGACATGGCAACTTTATTTGAGTTATTTATAGCTTTCTCAAAAGCTTTTTGGGGGTTACCCTCATCCCAAAGATAACCTTCTAAAAAAACTATTTCGCTATTTTTAATAGCATTAATATTAACATCGTCCCCATTAATTTTGCCTGCAATACCTAAAAAAGTACACATCGTTCTTTCTGAGTCAGGAGTTATCAAAATCAAGCAAGTTCCAGTAGACAAGTTTTCTTTTTTTTTAGAATAAAAGTATTTAACTTTCTCTTTTTTGAGATCTTCTTCATATTTATCTCCCAAGTTATCTTTGTTAATCTTACCTATGAAACCAACATCATTACCTAGCTGTGCTAAACCTACTATGGAATTTGCAACAGATCCTCCAGCAACAGTTTCTTCAATTTTTAAATTAGATAATAATTTTTTAAATTCAATCTCATCGACTAGTTTCATTGTACTCTTAGTAAGTTTATTTTGATCTAAGAAATTATCATCAACTTTACAAATTACATCTACTATTGCATTCCCTATTCCTAAAATTTTCATATTAAGCTTTCTTTGTTTTAATTGGCGTTTTACGATTAGGATAACAACTGGTACAGATTTTACAAGTAAGGCCATAACATTCTCTTGCTTTACAATATTCTCTTCCATAATAAATTATTTGAAGATGAAGTTTATTCCAAGATTTTTTAGGAAATAATCTTTTTAAATCCTTTTCGGTTTGAATAACATTTTTACCATTAGTTAATCCCCACCTTTGTGCTAAGCGATGAATATGTGTATCCACAGGAAAAGCTGGATATCCGAAACCTTGAGACATGACTACACTCGCTGTTTTGTGACCTACACCTTGCAAATTTTCGAGATCCTTAAAATTTTTTGGAACCTTACCATCATGTTTTTTTACCAATTGTTTTGATAGCAAGTATACACTTTTAGCTTTGTTTCTAAAAAAACCCAAACTTTTTATTAACTTTTCAATTTTTTTTCTTCCCAACTTTACAAAATGTTCTGGTTTATAATATTTTGGGTATATATTTTTTGTAGCCTTATTTACGTTAACATCTGTGGTTTGTGCAGACAAAGCTACTGACACTAACAAGGTAAATATATTTTTGTGTTTAAGTGGAACAGTAGTCTTGGGGTAAATTTTATTAAGAATTTTTAATATCTTTATTGCTCTTCTATTTGGACTCATTGTTTTAAATTTATTTGAAATTTAAAACATTTCTCATTGAGTATAAACCTGGTTTTTTGTTTATTAACCATTTTGCTGCAGTTAACGCACCTTCTGAGTATAAAGCTCTATCAAAGGATGCGTGATTTAAAGTCACTATTTCTTTTCCGCTTGAGAATTTTACCTCATGCTCTCCAATAACTTTACCTTTTCTAAGCGAATTAAAATTAATCTTTTTCCCATAGGGAAAAAATCTTTTGTTAAAATATCTTTTTCCCATAATTCTACTCAAATCTTTATTTCTTCCTGAAGCTATACCCTTTCCAAGCATCAAAGCTGTACCCGAAGGATGATCTTTTTTATGTTTATGATGTACCTCAAAAATCTTACTTAAAAATGTTTCTCCAAGAGACCTTGATGCAATCTCAGTTAAATAAACAAGTAAATTTACACCTAAGCTCATATTGCCTGCTTTAAGTATGGGTATTTTTCTAGAATATTTTTTTATCAATTTTTCCTGTTCTTTTGAAAAACCAGTGGTTCCGATTACAACTCTTTTTTTTAATTTTGATGCAATTTTAAGTACTTCTAGAGTGCATTTTGGAACTGTAAAATCAATAATTACATTTACATTTTTAAATGCATTTTTCGAATTTGATTGGGTTTTTAGACCAGATACTTTTTTATTAACTAATTTGGTTTCTGTAACAGAAATAAGTTTAAAGTTTTTTGATGCTTTAGTAGATTTAATGAGCTGTTGACCCATTCTTCCAAGGCATCCGGTAATAGCTAAATTAATTTTTTTCATTCAATTTTTCCAAAACTTTTTAGCTTTTTCAAAGAAAGTTTTAATTAATGGATTTGACTTAGTGTCTTCCAAAGTCTTAAATTCTTCAAGCAATTCTTTTTGTTTTTTTGTTAAGGATGTTGGTACTTCAGTTATAATTCTGATATATAAATCTCCAGACAAACTTCTTTTTAAGATCGGCATACCTTTTCCCCTAAGTCTTAACTGTTTTCCGCTTTGGGTTCCAGATGGAATTTTGATTTTTGTTTTGCCACCATCAATCGAAGGTACCTCTACTGTCGTTCCCAAAGCAGCGTCTGTAATAGAAATCGGCAACTCATAATAAAGATTTTCTTCTGATCTTTTAAAGATACTATGAGGTTCAACTGATACAAATAAATACAAATCTCCATTAGCCCCACCTTTGCTCCCAGCTTCACCTTTTCCTGAAAGTCTTATTCTCGTTCCATCATCCACCCCTTTTGGGATTTTGACTGAAACCGATTCATCTGATTGTGTTTTTCCAATCCCACTACATTTGTTGCATGGGCTAGTAATTTTTTCTCCTTCACCACCACACTGAGGACAAGTTTGTTGTATTGTAAAGAATCCCTGACTAGATCTAACTCTTCCTTGACCACCACAATAACTGCACGTAGAGGGTTTTGTACCCGGCTTAGCTCCATTACCAGAACATGTTTTACATTTTTTATAGGTTGTATAATTTATTTTTTTTTCTGTTCCAGTAAATGCATCATTAAGATCTATTGAAACATCGTATCTTAGATCGCTTCCTCTATTATTTGACCTACCTCTTCTTGATCCACCAGAAGTTCCAAAACCGAAATCTCCAAATACATCTTCAAAAATATCAGAGAAAGATGAAGAAAAATCAAAATTACCAAAACCTCCTTGTCCACCAGCGCCTTGAAAAGCAGCATGGCCAAACTGATCATAATTTGCTTTTCTTTTATCATCAGAAAGTACATGATAGGCCTCACTTGCCTCTTTAAACTTTTCTTCAGCACCTTTATTGCCTTTATTTTTATCTGGATGATGTTTAAGTGCTAATTTTCTGTAGGCTTTCTTGATTTCGTCTTTGTTGGCTGATTTATTTACACCTAAGACTTCATAATAATCTCTTTTTGCCATGAGAAGCTTTGCTCCTATTAATTAGTCTTAGGCTCTTTTTTCTTTATCTTCTTTTGCGTCTACGACTTCTGCATCAACAACGTTGTCTTTTTCCTTATTTTCTTTATTATCTTTTTTATCTGTCGCTTTTTCACCGGTTTTTTGCTGACTTTTATAAACTGCCTCTCCTAATTTCATTGAAGCTTGGATTAAAGATTGGGTTTTTTTCTTCACTTCTTCTGCATCTGTTCCCTTTAAAACATTTTTTAAATCTGAGATAGCAGTCTCTATAGCTTTTTTCTCAGTCTCACTGATTTTAGAGCCATGTTCCTTAAGATTTTTTTCAGTGGAATGAATTATGGTATCGGCTTGGTTTCTTGCATCCACAGATTCTCTTTTTTTCTTGTCTGATTCTTTGTTAGATTCGGCATCTTTAACCATTTTTTGAATTTCCTCGTCAGATAAGCCTCCTGATGCTTGAATTTGAATTTTCTGTTCTTTACCTGTCCCTTTATCTTTTGCAGATACGTTAACAATACCATTTGCGTCTATATCAAAAGTTACTTCAATCTGAGGAATACCTCTTGGTGCAGGAGCAATTCCAACAAGCTCAAAATTACCTAAAATTTTATTATCTGCAGCCATCTCTCTTTCACCCTGCAGTACTCTAATTGATACAGCAGGCTGGTTGTCCTCAGCAGTTGAAAAGACCTGACTTTTTTTAGTTGGTATAGTTGTGTTTTTATCAATTAATTTTGTAGAGACGCCTCCAAGCGTTTCAATACCTAATGACAATGGAGTAACATCTAAAAGTAAAACATCTTTTACATCGCCCTGCAGTACGCCTGCTTGAATTGCAGCTCCCATTGCAACAACTTCATCTGGATTAACACTCTTATTAGGATCTTTTCCAAAAAAGTTTTTAACAGTTTCAACAATTTTTGGCATTCTAGTCATTCCACCAACCAAAACTACTTCATTGATTTCTGCTGCAGAAAAGCCTGAATCTTTAAGAGCGGTTTTACAAGGTTCTAAAGTTTTTTCTACAAGGCTTTCAACTAGAGCTTCTAGCTTAGCTCTAGTAAATTTTAAGTTAATATGTTTTGGTCCAGTTTTATCTGCAGTAATAAACGGAAGATTAATTTCAGTTTCTGTTGCAGAAGATAATTCTATTTTTGCTTTTTCAGCTGCTTCTTTCAGTCTTTGTAGAGCAAGTTTATCAGTTTTTAAATTAATACCACTATCTTTTTTAAATTCTGAAACTAAGTAATCTACTATAGTATCATCGAAATCTTCACCACCTAAAAAAGTATCTCCATTTGTAGATTTTACTTCAAAGACACCATCGCCAATTTCTAAAATAGATACATCGAAAGTACCTCCACCAAGGTCGTAAACAGCAATTTTTTTTCCACCCTTTTTATCTAGTCCATATGCTAATGAAGCTGCGGTAGGTTCATTGATAATTCTTAAAACTTCTAGGCCAGCAATTTTTCCAGCATCTTTTGTTGCCTGTCTCTGTGCATCGTTAAAATATGCTGGTACTGTTATTACTGCTTTAGTGACTGGTTGACCCAAATGTTTCTCAGCTGTTTCTTTCATTTTTTGAAGAATAAAAGCTGATATTTGAGATGGAGAATATTTTTTACCTCTCGCTTCTATCCAAGCATCGTTTTTATCTGACTTAACTATTTTAAATGGAACTTTTTCAACATCTTTTTTTACAGATTGATCATCAAAAGTTCTTCCTATTAACCTTTTGGCAGCAAAAATTGTATTATTAGGATTTGTCACAGCCTGTCTTTTTGCAGGCTGACCTACTAGTTTTTCCTCTTTTTCAAGAAAAGCAACTACGGAAGGAGTCGTTCTTTGTCCCTCAGCGTTTTCAATAACTTTTGCTTGCTTGCCTTCCATTATAGCTACGCAAGAATTTGTTGTACCCAAGTCTATTCCAATTACTCTACTCATAATATTGACATATGGGTGTTATTTGTATTTCTACAAGGTGGTAATTATTTTTTTTTCTCATATTTATCCTCATTTTTTCCTTCTTTTTTCTCACTTTTTTTAGAAACAGCAACTAATGATGGCCTAAGCAATCTTTCTCCTAACATATAACCAGCCTGTATTTCTTGTACGATAGTTCCTGTTTCCACTTTATCATTTTCAATTTCTGTCATAGCTTGATGAAAATTTGGATCAAATTTTTTCTCAGCTGTATCAATTTTTTCTATTTTATTTTTTTTAAAAATTGAGATTAGATCTTTTTCAATAATCTCTATATTTTTTAAAAATTTATCTAAATCCTTGTTATCCTTTAAGGCCGGATCATTTTTAATTGAAATATGAGCCCTTTGTAGATTATCAAGTATAGCCAGGTTTTCTCTTGCAAAATTAAAACCTCCAAAATCTATAGCTTCTTTAATTTCTTTATCAAATCTTTTTCGTTGATTTTCTAGCTCGGCAAAAGACCTTAAAAGCTTATCTTCAGTATCTTTTAGTTTTTCTTCGATACTTAATTCTTTTTTTTCATCCTTTTTTTGGGCTTTACTCTCTTTTTCATTTTTATCTTCGTCGTTTAAATTAGCCATATTTTCTATATAGTTATAAAATATCTAATTTCTAGGTCTTTATGTATAAAATTGATAAGATATTAATAGGAACTCATAATAAGGGTAAATTCAGAGAAATAAGTGATTTGTTACCCAAGGAAATAGAAAAAATTTCACCTAACGATCTTGGCATAGAGAGCCCAGAAGAAACTGGCAAAACCTTTCTTGCAAATTCAGAACTTAAAGCTAATTTTTTTTGCAATAAATCAAAATTAATCACTTTATCTGATGACTCGGGTCTTGAAATTGATTGTTTAAATGGTCAGCCTGGTATTTTCTCTTCAAGATGGGCCGAACAGTTTGGAAGTTTTGACAATGCTATGATTGAGATTCTTAAAAAAATTAGAGTTTTAAAAAAAGGCACAAAAGCTCAGTTTGTTTGTAGTCTAACTATACAATGGCCAGATGGAAAAAAAATTTCAGAAATTGGAAAAATAAAAGGAAATATATCTTCCAAAAAAGGTAACAATGGCTTTGGTTATGATCCCATTTTTATTCCCAATGGTTATTCAAAAACATTTGCTGAAATGAATTATAAAGAAAAACTTTTAATAGATCACAGATATATAGCCTATAAGAAGTTAGAGGAAAAAATCAAAATTTATTTTCAATAAATTGTCCTTCCTCTATTTTATAAATTCTTAAATTTTGAATGACTTTATTATCGGATATTTTAAATTTTCCAATTTTTCCTTTAATCTCTGTTTTAAGATTAAAACTGCTAGTTGAGCTTATATTTTTTTCATTCTTCCAAATATAATATATCAAGCCAACAATATCATATGCTAAAATTGTAATTTCATTGGGTTTATAATTATAGGTTTTATAAAATTTTCGGTTAAATTTTTCAAAATTTTTTAAATTTATTGAAGGAAAATAAAAATTTTTAATCGATGTTTCTTTTAATATGCTATCATCAAACCATTGATTCCCAGTTATTATTAAAATATCTTTTTCCGATACATCTGTATAAGCCAGGGATGTAAGTACACTTTTTAAGCCATCCCCAAAGTCAATTATTACAACAGAGTCAAAATTTACTTTCCCTAGAGTGTATCTTTGTTTAAGTTGGTTTAATTCCCTTAAATCTTTAGGTTCTTCTGAGCCTTCTAGTTTTTTAATTCTTGAATCCAAATTTATTTTTCTTTGTTTATAATTTGTTAGCTTTTCGATTTGTTTAGTTAAAACCTTAGGGTCATTGCTGTAACTAAAGAGTTTAGTATTTGAAAAATTTGTTAATCTAATATTCTTTTCCACATGTTTTGTATACTCATTCTTAGGGTATAAAATAACGGTTTTTTTCTTTTTTTCTTTTTGAATAAATTTTTTAATTGCCAATAGTTGTGATTCTAAGTTAATGCCCATCATTATAATATTTTTTTTTGGATCAGAATTTATATTTGATAAGGATATAAAAATAAGGTCTTCAAAATTATGTAATTCCTTAAAAAAATCTGAGTCCGTAGGACCAATAACAATTTTTACATTTTCTCTTCTAAATTCTTCACATGCCTGAATTATCTTTTCTTTTTTTGACCCTGAATCTTTTGGGTATATTTTTATTTTGGGGTTATCAATATCATGTAAAGCTAGATTTATTGCATATAGCATATCTTCTCCCAAACCTTTTAACTCACCAGTAAGAGGCAATAAAGCACCAATCTTAAGAATATTCTCATCTTTGTTTTCAACTGCGAAAACAAAAGAGTTAAAAGTAATTAATAAATAAGATAAAATTATCTTAAAAACTTTTTTCATAATAATATGAATAATTTTTTATCAGGTTTATACATTGTTTCAACACCAATAGGTAATTTGGAAGATATTACATTAAGGGCACTAAATGTATTAAAAAATTCCGATAAAATTCTATGTGAAGATACTAGAAGATCTTTAAAATTGTTAAATTATTATAATATTAAAAAACAACTTATCTCATACCACAAGTTTAATGAAAAAAAGTTAACGTCATCCATTATCGAATTAATACAAAAAGGAAAAAAAATTTCAATAATTTCAGACGCCGGAACACCTTTGATATCAGACCCTGGATTAATTCTTTTAAAAGAATGTATCAAAAAAAAAATTAGAATTTTCCCAATTCCGGGTGTATCGGCTGTGACAACTGCTATGAGTGTATCAAGTTTTGATGAGAAGTATTTTTTTTATGGCTTTTTACCAAAAAAAATAAAAGAATTAGATAAAATAGCTGAAGATTTAAAAAATTATAATTTTAATATTGTATTTTTTCTACCTGCTTTAAAAATTAATTTTTATTTAAAATTTTTTAAAAAATATTTTTATGATAGAAAAATTTTCTTAGCTAGAGAAATGACAAAAATACATGAAACTTTTTATAGAGAGAATCTCCAAGATTTTAAAGGTCTCGGAACTGATGTTAAGGGAGAATTAACAGTTGTATTGTCAAAAAGGCAAGAAAAGTATAATTTAAAGGAAGTAGATTTTGACGAAAATAATTTAAAAACTGAAATTAAAAAATATTTAAAACGATACTCACTGAAAGATGTTGTAAATTTAGTTTCTGTTAAAAATAAATTACCAAAAAAAAAGGTTTATAATTTATGCTTAAAAATAAAAAAATAATAAAACTATTTTCAAAACTAATCTTAATGTCTTTTCTTTTATACTCCTGTGTTGGCAGTTCATCCGTTGGTGTTTTCGGCTCCGGTGTAAGTGTAGCCTTTGATCCAAGGACAGTTGGTATGCAAATTGATGATTCAATAATGCAAAAAAATTTAATAAGTAGATTAGCCTTAACAGAAAAAAAATACTTACTGTCAATTAGTGTTAAAGTTCTAGATGGAAATATATTTTTATCTGGAAAGGTTGATGAACCAGAAGAAAAATTAAAAATTACTAAAATGGCATGGGAAACAAAAGGAACAAGATCGGTAAAAAGTGCTATCGCAATTAAAGGACAGATGAATTTTAAAGGTACCGCAAAAGATATTCTAATTACATCTCAATTAAGAACTGCATTAATCTTTAACAAAATTGTTAAAGCTACAAATTATAATATTGATACAATAAACGGAAAAACTTATGTATTTGGTATTGCTATGTCAAAAGATGAAAAAAAAGAAGTAATTAAAGAAGCGCAAGAGGTTTATGGGGTTAAAAAAGTAGTTCCAAGTATAATATTGGTTGAAGAGTTAAGTAGAAATAAAAATTAATTATTTTTTTTATTTTTATAGTCAATCACATTAGCAGAGTAAGCTGCAACAGATGCGAGATTTAGTATATCGTTTGGAGACGATCTGAGAGGCGCAATTTCAATTGGCAAACCTAATCCAATTAAAAGTGGACCAATAATTTTTGCTCCGCCAATAGTTTTCATTAGTTTAGTTGATATGGCTGCACTATGAAGAGCAGGCATTATTAAAATGTTTGCATTACCCACTATTTTAGAAAATGGGTATGTTTCTTTATACTTTGGATTTAAAGCGACGTCTGGCTGCATTTCCCCATCAAAATCAAAATCTACCTTTTTATTTTTTAATATTTCAATAGCTTCTATAACATGTTTTGTATTTCTGGATTTTGGTTTTCCAAATGTAGAATGAGATAAGAAAGCTACTTTAGGTTCAAAACCAAATAATTTAGCAACTCTAACACTAGACATTGCAATTTTTGTTAATTTTTCCGCGGATGGAAAATCATTTACTTGTGTGTCAGCAATGAAGATAGTTTTTTTAGGTGTAATTAGCATATTTAGACCAAATAAAGTTTCACCGGGTCTTGCATCTACCACTTTTTTAAGACTTTCAATGGATGCAGCATAATGTCTAATATTTCCAGTAACCATTGCGTCAGCATCTCCGCAATCAACCATAGAAGCACCCCAGATAATTCTATCATTTCTGATTAATCTATCAGCATCTCTCTCTAAAAGACCTTGTCTTTGTAGCTTGCTATATAATTTTTTTGTATATAGTTCTCTTTTTTCTTTATCAGTTGAATTGACAATTTTAATTTTATAATTTTCATCTAATCCAATTTCTTTTAACTGTTCCTTAACTCTTATTTCATTTCCTATTACGATTGGGGTTCCTAGGCGACTATTTTTAAATGCAATTGCGGCTTTTAACATATTTTCATCCTCACCTTCGGCAAAAACTACTGTCTTTGGGCTTTTTTTAATTTGAGCATTAATTCCTTGCATTATGCTCATAGAAGGATCAAGTCTATTAGTTAATTGATCTTTATAAGACTCAATATCAGAAATTTTCTTTCTTGCCACTCCGGTTTTCATTGCTGCTTCAGCAACAGCAGCAGGTATTCTGCTGATTAATCTAGGGTCAAAAGTTGATGGAATAATATATTCTTTTCCATAACGAGGTCTTTCTCCACCATAAGCATTTACTACTTCATCAGGAACTTCTTCTCTGGCCAGTGCTGCTATAGCTTTTGCTGCAGCTATTTTCATTTCCTCATTAATTTCTTTTGCTCTAACATCGAGAGCTCCTCTAAATATATATGGAAATCCAATTAGATTATTGACTTGGTTAGGATAGTCTGATCTTCCTGTGGCAACTATTGCATCAGATCTTACTTCGTCAACTAGCTCAGGTTTTATTTCAGGATCTGGATTAGCACAAGCAAAAATGATTGGATTTTTGGCCATAGATTTAACCATCTCTTGAGTTAACACATTTTTTGCCGACAAACCTAAAAAAACATCTGCTCCTTTTATTGCATCATTAAGAGTTCTAAGTTTTGTCTCGTTTGCATATGCTGATTTAAATTGATCTACATTGTCTCTACCTTTGTAAATAACACCTTTTCTATCAAGCATAATTATATTTTGAGTTTTGATCCCGATGCTTTTAAAAAGATTAGCACATGCCAAAGCAGAGGCTCCTGCCCCATTAACAACAACTTTTACTTCACCAGGTTTTTTATTAGAAATATCTAGAGCATTTATTAGTGCCGCAGAAGTTATAATTGCTGTACCATGTTGGTCATCATGAAAAATTGGTATGTCTAATGTATCTCTTAATTTTCTCTCAATAATAAAACAATCAGGTGCAGCAATATCTTCTAAATTTATTCCACCAAAGCTATTCCCGATGTTTTGAATACATTTAATTATTTCATCAGAATTTTTATTATCTATCTCAATATCTATGGCATCTATGTCGGCAAATCTTTTAAATAGAACGGCCTTACCTTCCATAACTGGTTTTGATGCTAGCGCACCCAAATCTCCCAATCCTAAAATTGCTGAGCCGTTACTTATTACTGCTACCAAATTTCCTTTGCTTGTATAGTCATAAGCTGCATCTGGATTTCTTGAGATTTCCTTTACTGGGACAGCTACTCCAGGAGAATAGGCTAAAGAAAGGTCTCTTTTTGTTGTTAAAGATTTTGAAGAAATAATCTCAATTTTGCCAGACTTTCCTTTATTATGAAAATCTAATGCTTCTTTATCAGTGTAATGGTCAATTTTTGATTTTTTTGTCATTAAAACATAAGTATGTAATATAAATGGTATTAAATCACTAATAATTTGTCTTAATTATGAATTTATTGTCCTCAACATCAATTTTTAGTTTTTATACCCTGCTTAGCAGAGTTTTAGGCTACCTAAGGGATATTCTGATAGCAATTTTTCTTGGCACAAGCATTTATGCTGACGCTTTTTTTGTGGCATTTAGACTTCCAAACACATTCAGGAGGTTATTTGCTGAGGGTACATTTAATGCTGCATTTATACCCAGTTATGCAAAAGAGAGACTAAAAGGAGAGGATTCCGGAAAAAAATTTGCCGATGAAGTTTTTAGCTTTCTTTTATTTTTTTTAATTTTTTTAATAATAGCTATTGAAATATTTACTCCTTTTCTGGTTTATCTAATTGCACCAGGATTCTATCAAGATGCTGATAAATTCACTTTAGCAGTTGAACTTACAAGAATTACATTTCCTTTTCTGCTTTTTGTAAGTTTATCATCTTTATTGTCTGGTATTCTAAATACTAACAATAAATTTGCAGCTGCTGCTGCTGCCCCAATAGTTCTTAATATAGTATTAATTCTTTTTCTCTTATTTTCTTTTTATTATAATCAAAATATCGCAAAAAGTTTATCAATTGGAGTAACTTTAGCAGGAATATTACAATTGATAATTTTACTCATTTTCACAAAAAAATTCTATTCACCTTCAATAAAATTTATTTTTAAATTTAATAAAAAAATAAGAAATTTTTTTAGTAAATTATTGCCAAGCATTTTCTCTTCTGGAATAACCCAGATCAATATACTTGTTGGAACTATAATAGCTTCATTTCAATCTGGAGCCGTATCTTATTTATATTATGCTGATAGAGTTTATCAAATTAATTTAGCTATCGCAGGAATTGCCGTGGGAACAGTAGCTCTGCCTAGTCTTTCGAAAAGTATAAAATTGAACGATCAGAAATCCGTAGACTTAATACAAAATAGATCAGTGGAATTATCTTTGTTACTTTCTATTCCAGCATCATTCGGATTATTAATTGCTTCAGAACAAATAATAAATTGTTTGTTTGGATACGGATCTTTTGAAAGTGCAGATATTATTAATACTTCATTAGCATTAACTTTTTTTGCAGCAGGGGTCCCTGCATTTGCTTTAATTAAGGTCTTATCAAATTTTTATTTTGCACGAGATAATACAAAACTCCCTTTTTATATATCATTAATTAGCATGATTCTTAATATCATAATAAGTATTTCTTTGTTTAAAAAATATGGTTTTATAATAATACCAATTGCTACTTCAATCTCAACTTGGGTAGCAGTCTTAATTTATTTTATTTTGCTGACCAGAAATAGACTTATCAACCTTGAAAAGAAATATTTATTAAATTTTTTAAAAATTTTACTTGCAACAATGCTTATGTGTCTTTTTCTTTATTTTGGTTTAGATTATTTTGAGGATAAGTTTGAATACTCTTATAAATTTAAATTAATTTATTTGTTAATTATGGTAGTTTTATCAGCAACAATATATCTATTAATTACTAAAATTTTGGGATTATTGAGTCTAAAAAGTTATAAACTAAAATGAAAAAGAACTTTAAGGAAGTAGTTTTTTCAGGAGTCCAACCGACAGGCAATTTGCATTTAGGTAATTACCTAGGTGCGATAAAGAGCTTTGTAGATCTCCAAAAAAAAATGGAATGTATTTACTGTGTGGTTGACCTTCATGCAATAACGGTGTTTCAGGATCCTCAGGAGCTAAAAAAAAATATTCTTGAAACTACAGCTGGTTTTATAGCTTGCGGACTAAACTTTAAGAAAAGTATAATATTTAACCAATCATCAGTTAGTGGACACGCAGAACTAGCTTGGATTTTTAATTGTATATCTCGAGTAGGTTGGATGAATCGAATGACACAATTTAAAGAAAAAGCCGGTTCTAACAAAGAAAATGCAAGCGTTGGATTGTATGTATACCCAAATTTGATGGCTGCAGATATTTTATTATATAAGGCTACTCATGTTCCAGTAGGCGATGATCAAAAACAACATCTAGAATTGGCAAGAGATATTGCCCAAAAATTTAACAATGATTTTAAAAGTTTTAGCTTTTTTCCTATACCAGAACCTCTAATACAAAAAAAAATCTCGAGAGTTATGAGTTTAAGGGATGGAAAAAGAAAGATGAGCAAATCTGAAGAGTCAGATTATTCCAGGATTAACTTAAGCGATAGTGCAGAAGATATAAAAAAGAAAATTAAAAAAGCGAAAACGGACTCCCTATTAATTCCAGAAAAAATTGAAGACTTAAAAAATAGACCCGAAGCATTAAATCTTTTAACAATTTATTCTTCAATAACCGATTCCACATTGGAAGAAACTTTGAAAGAAATGAATGGAAAAGATTTTTCAAAATTTAAAGAAAATTTATGTGATGCACTAGTAGCGGTTATTTGTCCCATAGGAAAAAAAATAAAAGATTTAAGTAAAGACAAATCGTATTTATTAAAAGTCTTAAAGGAGGGCTCCAATAAGGCCAGAAAGGTTTCAGAGCACAATATAAATAAAATTAAAGAAATTGTAGGATTTATTTAATTTTAGATATGTGATAAAATTTGAATTATGATTTATACAGAAAATACTCCAAATCCTAATGCAGTTAAGTTTCTCTCTGAAAAAACTCTCTCAGAGATTGGGGCTACTGAATTTCAAAAAAAGGATATAAAAAAAATTAAAAATAATTTTATTAAAAATTTATTAGAATTTGATGGTATAGAACTAATTTTAATTTCAGAAAATTTTATTAGTGTAAAAAAAAATGAAAAAGTCAATTGGGATACTCTAAAACCTTCAATAATCTCATTAATGAATGATCATCTCGAAAAAGCTAAAAAACCAATATTATCTAAAGTGCTAGAAAAAAATATAATAGAAAAAGAAAATGAGAAAGAAGATTCAATAGAAGCAAAAATTAACGAGGTGCTTGATACTAAAATCAGGCCTGCAGTGGCGAAAGATGGAGGTGATATTAAATTTGTATCTTTTGAGGATGGAAAGGTAAAAGTAGAGCTTCGTGGAAGTTGCTCTGGTTGCCCCAGTTCTTTAATGACTCTTAAAAAAGGAGTTCAAAATCTTTTGCGCCACTACGTTAAAGAGGTGACCGACGTTGAAGCAATCTAGCTAGATGAAAAAAAATATACAAATATCTTATAGAGATCAGCTACTTGAATTAGGAAAACTTTACAAGATAAACGAATTGAAACTTTATGCCAAAACTAAAAAAGATTTAACAATCTCTCAAATCGAATTAATATTGTTAAAGAATAAAATAAGGCTACCACAACAAAGCTATAACAAAAAAAGAATAGCAGAGATTAAATTTAAAGAGCAGGTATTTTCCAATATTTTAATAACTGTATGTTTGATAGTATTTGTAGGTAGTCTGTTAAGTGTTAGGCCATTTATAAAGACAGTGACAAGTGAAATTAAATTTACCCACGTTGCAAAAGAATATAAGTCAAACTTCAAAAAGGTTGATGAAAATAAGAATTTTGGAAAAAGCAAACTAAGTAATAGCAAGTCTGAAGATGACTATATAAGTTTAGATACACAGGTAACGCTAAATATATTTGAAAATTTAAAATATGATCTTAAAGGTATAAGGTTAGGCCAGTCTGTTAAACCTGTTTATCTATCAAAGCTTCCAAAGGATTTAAAAAAAATAAAGAGCACACAGAAAAAGAAAGATACTTTTATAAAAATCGTAATGCCATTAATTTTAGATGAAAACAGTAAAATATTAGATGATAGAAAAAAATTATTTAAAATTCTTGGAAAACCATCGAATTCAAGAGGGGAGAAGGTTTGGCTGAAAAGAAGATTTAAAGATTATCAGATAGAAAAAGAGGACATAGCAGAACTTAAATTAAGAATGGATATAGTTCCCACTTCGTTAGCAATTGCACAGGCAGCAAAAGAAAGCGGTTGGGGAACCTCAAGGTTTGCCTTGGAGGGAAATGCTATGTTTGGACAATGGACGTGGGGGAAAGATGGTATTGAACCAAAAGATAAAAAAACAAATTTAGATCACAAGATCTTAAAATTTCCTATGCTTCGTTCATCCGTTAGAGCTTATATGATAAATCTAAATACACATAGGGGCTATAAAGAATTTAGGGAGGCAAGATCAGAATTAAGAAGAGAAAACAAAACCATTTCGGGAATGGAACTTGTAAATTATTTATATAATTATGCTCAAACAGGTTCAGAGTATGTGAAGATCTTAAAAAAAATTATAAAACAAAATGAACTAACTGATTTTGATAATTCAGTTTTAATGAATAGAGGAAGGGCTTCAACATCTTTAACTTTATAGTCTATAAGTTGCTAACTACAAATTGAATTCCTAGCCATCTCCAGCTTCCATCATCTTCTCTTAATGAGCAGTTTATCCTTCCTCTTTCCGTAGTAAATTTTCCGTCTAAAATTATTTTCAATTCATTTTTTTTATCAAAAACAAGTTTTGATTTTCTCCATTTATCTTTCTCATTAGAATAACAATTAATATTTTTTAAGTTTAATGATTTTTCAAAAAAAATAATATTTACATCTGGTGGATTATTTTTTTCGGTAAGATACTTCTCTTCTGGAATAATTTTTTTATATGGAAATGGAATTGTTCTTAATAAATTATTAAATCTTTCCATCTTCCCATACTTTTCATTGATAGGAAATCTTGGTAGCTCTAATTTATTCTTTGTTTTGTCAATAACTCCAGAATGTTGTCCAAATGCATATAAAAAACCTAAATTTTCAACTATTTTCATATAGGATTTTTTATATTCTCCGAAAGGATACGCAAAAAATTTAGTTTCATAATTCATTTTTGTTTTAAAAATATTTTTGGCTTTTTCTAAATCTTTTTTTATTTCTTCATCTGTTTTGTCAACCAGATAATCATGTGAATGACTATGGTTTCCAATATGTACAAAATCAAACTCTGAAATTTCTTTTATCTCATCCCAGTTCATATACCCATTAGCACCTATAGTTTCTGTATTAATAAAAATAATAAAAGGAATTTTTTCTTTTTTTAAAATTGGCCAAGCTTTATTATAAAAGGAGGAAAAACCGTCGTCTATTGTGAGTAGAATTTTTTTGTCAGGATTATCTATATTAATAAATTTTTCAAATTCTTTATGAGAAATAAAACTAATGCCAGATTTTTTTACTAAATCTATTTGAGCTTTGAAATCTTGTATTTTAATATTTGTAGAAGGATACTTATTTTCCTCAAAACGATGATACATTAAAGAAATAATCCCATAATCTTGAATATTTTTGGCATGAGAATAATAATTGTTTATAGGGAATAAAAAAACTATAAATAAAAATATGATAAAAGATTTTTTAATAATTAATTTCACAGGCAAAAACAATTCAATTGGTTTAAGAGTTAATAATAATTTTTTTGTTAAAAAACTTCAAACAAATATAAGAAATAATGGGTTGCTTGTGAATAATATATTTGACTTTATTAAACAAAAAAAAGCTAACATTAACAAAAACTTTTCTGTTATAGTAAATATCGGCCCAGGTAGCTTTTCTGGAATAAGAATTTCGCTTGCTATAGCTAAAGGCATTAAAATAGTAAAAGGAACCAAGATTTTTGGATATAAGGATTCCCACTTAGCTGAATTTAACCTTAAAAATATTGAATTATTAATTCAAAAAAATTTAATAGAAAACAATTTGATTAAACCTGTATATTTGAGCTAAATTATAGTTTTAAAGATGAGCAAAATAGAAGATAAATGTAAAGAAAAAGGAGTAAGGCTTACTGAGCAAAGAAAGATCATTGCCAAAGTAATGTCTGACTCAAAAATTAAATTCGGTTCAAAGGACCATCCTGATGTGGATGAGCTTCATAAAAGAGTAAATTTAATTGATGAAAGAATAAGTATTGCAACAGTTTACAGAACAGTGAAACTTTTTGAGGAAGCTGGTATAGTAGAGAAGCATGATTTTAAAGGAGGAAAAGCAAGATATGAACAATCTCCCGACGAACATCATGATCATCTTATTGATATTAACAGCGGTGAGATTATAGAATTTGTAAACGAGGAAATTGAAAGTTTACAAAAAAAGGTTGCTGAAAAATTGGGATACAAGTTAGTAGACCATAAGCTTGAACTCTACGCAACAAAAATAAAAAAAAATTAATATTTTGTCTAAAAAAATTTTCATTAAAACTTTTGGATGTCAAATGAATGAATACGATAGTAATCGTATCGCCGATATAGCTAGAAAAAATGATTATGTTCGTACAGAAGATGCAAAAAATATAGACTGTTATGTTTTAAACACATGCCACATAAGAGAAAAAGCTACTGAAAAAGTTTACCATGATATTGGACGTCTTAAAAAAAATTATAAAAATAAAAAAAAGCCTATTGTTTTAGTTACAGGCTGTGTTGCCCAAGCAGAGAATGAAGAAATGTTAAAAAGAGAGCCGTATATTGATGCGGTAGTTGGTCCTCAGGCTTATCATGAACTGCCTGAAATTCTTTCAAAATTAAAAAATGGTAGAGAAAAAATTAATTTTACAGATTTTGATGTCATTCAAAAATTTGACAAACTAAATACAATTAAAAACTCGAACTCAAATGTTTCTTCCTTTATAACTATCCAAGAAGGTTGTGATAAATTCTGTAATTTTTGTGTTGTTCCTTATACCAGAGGAGCCGAGCATTCTAGGTCAATGAAGGAAATAATAAGTGAGGCAAAAAATTTGATTTCGAATGGTGCGAAGGAAATTACACTTTTAGGTCAAAATGTAAATGCTTATAAATACAATTCTTCTAAAGAAAAAATCAAATTATCCGATTTGATTTTTGAATTACAAGATTTAAAAGATTTAAAAAGAATTAGATATACCACTTCTCACCCCAAGGATATGACCAATGACCTAATTGAGTGTCACCGCAAAGTAACAAAACTGATGCCATTTCTTCATTTACCAGTTCAGAGTGGTTCAAATAAAATTTTAAAAAGCATGAATCGCAAACACACCAGAGAAGAATATTTGTTGACTATCCAAAATTTGGTAAAAGCTAGATCTAATATAACTTTTTCAAGCGATTTTATTGTTGGATATCCAGGAGAAACAGAGAGAGATTTTAATGATACTCTATCATTAGTAAAAGAGGTGAATTTTGTTAACTCATTCTCTTTTATTTATAATCCAAGACCAGGAACGCCAGCTTCTCAACTAAAGGAAATCGATAAAAAAATACAAAAAAGAAGATTGATAATTCTTCAGAATTTATTGGAAGATATCCAAAAAAAAGAAAATAAAAAGAAAATTGGGAAATTAAAAGAAGTTTTAATTGAAAACAAATTAAAAAATCAGTCCAATTTTTTTGGCAGAATTGATAACTTAACTCCTGTAATCGTAAGAAATGCTAATGTAAATGATATAGGAAAAATCATACATGTTAGAATTAAAAATTATAATAGAAACACTTTATTTGGGGATAAGGTAAATATAGAAAGTGAAGTAGCGGCATAATGTTGGAAGCAAAAAATTTAAATAAAGAAATTTCTATAAAAAAAATTGACAATGAAACCTCGAATATAAAAATTTTTAATAATGATATTCTGGCCGAAGTAGTTGGTGAATTTAATAAAAATCTAATTAAAATAGAAAAACTAACAAATACTAAGATTTTTTTTAGAGGTAACTCTATTACCGTAAAAGGCAACAAAGAGTCAATTTTGACTGCCTCAAATTCTTTGATTTTTTTGGTTAATAAATTTCTCGTTACTAGTTCTATTGAAGACAATGATGTAGCTTATTCAATAAAAAAAGGCGATACTTCAAAAAATATGGAGAAGAACAAAAATAATGTTAGATCTATAGATCAGATAATTAAAACTCCACGAAGGTCAGTAATACCCAGATCTAAAAAACAGTCAGATTATTTAAAAGCACTTTTGAATGAAGACATTGTTATTTCATCGGGTCCTGCAGGAACAGGAAAAAGTTACTTAGCAGTTTCAGTTGCGGTAAACATGCTAATGGAAAAGAAAGTAGAAAAAGTAATTCTGTCTCGTCCTGCAGTTGAGGCTGGAGAAAGACTCGGGTTTTTACCAGGAGATATGAAAGAAAAAGTAGACCCTTATCTCAGACCTTTATACGATGCTCTATACGATTTATTTGGATACGAAAAGGTTCAAAGAAAGATTGAAACAGGAGAAATAGAAATAGCACCTCTTGCATTTATGAGAGGTAGGACTTTAAAAAATTCTTTTGCAATTCTGGATGAAGCACAAAATGCCTCTCTGACTCAAATTAAAATGTTTTTAACTAGAATTGGAGAAAATTCTAAAATTGTGGTTAATGGCGATCCTTCGCAAGTTGATCTTGTAAACAAAAATCAATCTGGCTTAATTCAATCAACAAAAATTTTAAAAAATGTAAAAGAAATAAAATGTATTCAATTTGACCATACAGATGTTGTAAGGCACCCTCTAGTATCAAAAATTATTCAGGCCTATCAGCAGAAAACTGATGATAAAAATTGATGTTTTTATCCAAAATAAAAATTGGAAAAAATATATATCCAATCCAAGCAGGTACATACAAAGTAAAGCAAAACTAGTAAATAGTTCCCTCAAATTTATCAAAAATAAAAAAGTAAATTTTTCTATTTTATTAGCGGGCAACAAAGAGGTTAGAAAATTAAATAAAAAATTTAGAAAAAAAAATAAAAGTACTGACGTATTATCATTTCCCTTCTATACAAAGAAGGATTTAAAAAAGCTAACAATAAGAAAAAAAAATGTTTATCTAGGGGATGTAATACTCAATTTCTACAAAATTGATAAAAAAAACTTCAAAAAAGATTTTAATAGACTATGGGTACATGGCTTAGTGCATTTGTTGGGCTACAAACATCATAAAGATAAAGATTATTATAAAATGAATAAAATAGAGAAATTAATACTTAAAAAAATTAGAAATAATTAATGTTAAATTTTTTCAACAAAAGGTTTTTTATAATATTTTTATTTCCCTTACTTTTAGGAGGTTTAACTGTATTAAGTTTCCAACCATTTAACTTTTTTTTTGTAAATTTTTTATCTCTTCCCTTGTTATTTTTTTCTATAATTTATGTTAAGAAAAAATCTAAAAGTATTTATAGAAAAAAACCTTATTTAAAAAATTTATTTATACTCGGTACTTCATATGGTTTTGGATTCTTTTTTTTCGGTAATTATTGGATTGCTTATTCATTAACTTTTGATGAAACATTTAAATTATTGATTCCAATTAGTTTAATATTAATTCCACTATTTTTATCTTTATTTTTTTCATTACCAATTTTATTGATAGGAAACTCTTGTGAGAAAAATATATCTTCAATTTTTTTAATAAGTTTAACTTTTTCACTAGCAGATTTTTTACGAAGCAATATATTTACAGGTTTTCCATGGAATATTTGGGGTTATAGCCTTTCATGGTCTATAGAGAGCTTGCAAATATTGCATACTATTGGTCTCTTCTCTTTAAATCTTTTAATCATTACATTTTTTTTTCTGCCATCATTATTTTTTTTAAAATCTAAAATAAAATATTTTTTCTTATTCTTTTTTACCATATTAATTTTTGCAAATTACTTTTACGGCTCATATAAAATCAATTCATTTAATCTTGATGCTATTTCAAAAAAAATAAATTTTAAAATTGTTTCAGCACGAATGAATCTAACAGACTTTAAGAACGAAAAGGAGGTTGCTTTAAAATTGATAAAATATAGTGAACCTGAGAAAAAAAAGAAAACTATTTTTGTTTGGCCTGAAGGGGTATTTTTGAGTGGAAAATTTTATGAAAAAAAAGAAATTAAAGATTTATTTATAAAAAATTTTTCAGAAAATCACTTAATTATACTAGGAGCAAATACTTCAAAAAAAACTTCTTCAGGTGAAAAACATTTTAACAGCATGCTAGTTGTTGATCAAAACCTCAATTTTATTTCAAAATACGACAAGAGAAAATTAGTACCATTTGGAGAATTTTTACCATTTGAAAAATTTCTCAATTTTGTTGGTTTAAAAAAGATTACACCTGGCTATTCCTCCTTTTCAAAAGGGACCGAAGATTCTATAACAGATATAAAGTTTGACTCAGCCGATATTAATTTTCTAAGTTTAATTTGTTATGAAATTATTTTTCCTGGTATTGTTGATAAACACGATAAGTTTAATTTTATTATAAATATTTCCGAAGATGCATGGTTTGGAGAAAGTATTGGTCCACACCAACACTTTGCTAAGGCTATTTTTAGATCAATAGAATCAGGGGTCTACACAATAAGGTCAGCAAATAAGGGCATAAGTGCATTTATAAGTCCTGAGGGAAAAATTTTAAAAAATTTACAACCAGATGAGATAGGTAATATAGAATTAAATATCCCATTACTAGAGAAAACGAAAAAACAATCTAAAAATGATTTGATATTTTTGCTGCTTTTAATTACATATATCTTCACATTTTTTTTATTACGAAAATTTAAAATTTAATGAAATCTAATAATTATTTTTTTACCAGTGAGTCCGTATCTGAAGGTCACCCAGATAAGGTTTGCGATCGTATTTCTGACATGGTAGTTGACACCTATATTTCCAAAGATCCTTATTCAAGAGTTGCATGCGAAACTTTAACAACAACAAACAAAGTCGTTTTAGCTGGGGAAACTAGAGGACCTGAAATAAAAAAAGATAAACTAATAGAGAAAGTTCGAAATTGTATTAAGGATATAGGTTATGAACAAAAGGGCTTTCATTGGAAGAATTGTAACATAGATGTTCACCTTCATTCTCAGTCTTCAGATATAGCTATGGGAGTCGACTCAAAGGGTAATAAAGATGAGGGAGCAGGAGATCAGGGTATAATGTTTGGATATGCATGTGATGAAACAGAAGTTTTAATGCCAGCCCCAATTTATTATTCGCATAAAATTCTAGAGTTAATGGCTTTAGATAGAAAAAGTGGAAAAGCAAGTAAATTGGAGCCAGATTCTAAAAGTCAAGTTACCTTAAAATATGAGGACGGTATCCCTGTTAAGGTAACTGCAGTTGTGATTTCAACACAGCATTCGGCTGATGTAAGTCAATCCCAGGTAAAAGATATCGTTAGACCTTATTTAGAGAAGGCAATTCCAAAAAAATTATTATCTGAACTTGAAGAGGAAAATTTTTATGTTAACCCAACAGGTCAATTTATAATTGGTGGACCAGATGGTGACTCAGGTCTGACAGGGAGAAAAATTATTGTTGATACATATGGTGGTGCAGCTCGTCATGGCGGAGGTGCTTTTTCTGGAAAAGACCCTAGCAAAGTTGATAGATCTGCAGCATATGCAGCGAGATATGTTGCTAAAAATGTAGTGGCTTCAAAAATTGCAAAAAAATGTGAAATTCAACTTGCTTATGCTATTGGAGTTTCAAAACCTCTATCCATTTATGTTAATCTTTTTGATGGTGATGTCGAAAAAGAAAAACATATTGAAAATCTAATAAAAAATAATTTTGATTTAAGTCCACGTGGCATAAGAGAAATGCTTAACTTGAATAGACCTATTTATGAGTGTACAGCAGCATACGGCCATTTTGGTAGAAAACCAGGTTCAAATGGTACTTTTTCATGGGAAAAAACCGATAAATTATCGGTTTTTAAAAAGTAGTTCTTGAAAAATATAAAAATATAAATTAAAAAAAGACTTAAGTTACCTGGAAGTGCAAAATGGGCTTTTGCCCATTTTTTTTTAGGATGAAAGAAAAACGATGTTAAATAGAGGTTTAGATAAACAAGAGCTGTTGCGAATAGTTGATTCAGTAGCAAACGAAAAATCAATTGACAAGGAACTAATATTAGATTCAATGGAAATGGCTATTCAAAGAGCCGCTTACAATAAGTTTGGTTTTGAAAATTCCATCGAGGCTAAAATTAATAGAGAGAATGGTAGTATTAAGATTCATAAAGTTCTACAGGTTGTAGACAAAGTTGAAGATCCAGTAAAAGAAATAACTTTAAAAGATGCAGCATTAATTGACAAAAATAATAAAAATTTGAAAGTAGGAGATAAAATATATGAAGAGTTACCCCAGGTTGATTTTGGAAGAATAGCTGCACAAAGTGCCAAACAAGTAATCTCTCAAAAGGTTAGAGAGGCAGAGAAGAATAGGCAGTATGAGGATTTTAAGGATAAGCAAGGTCAAATTTTAAGCGGAATAATAAAACGGGTTGAGTATGGTAACGTAATTGTAGATTTGGGTAAGGCCGAAGGTATAATTCGTAAGGAAGAATTAATTCAAAGAGAAATACTAAAAAATGGTGATAGAGTAAAAGCCTATTGCTACGAGGTTAAACAAGATGTTAGAGGTCATCAAGTATTTCTTTCGCGTGCTCACCCACAATTTTTAGCCAGACTGTTCTTTCAAGAAGTTCCAGAAATTTATGAAGGCGTAATAGAAATCAAATCTGTCGCAAGAGATCCAGGCAGTAGAGCAAAAATATGTGTGAATTCAAAAGATTCCTCATTGGACCCAGTGGGTGCGTGTGTCGGTATGCGAGGAAGCAGGGTACAAACTGTTGTAAACGAATTACAAGGTGAAAAAATTGATATCATTAAATGGACCGAAGATCTACCGACGCTGGTAGCCGAATCTCTATCTCCAGCAGAAATACAGAAAGTATTAATTGATGAACAAAATAAAAGAATTGATGTTATTTTATCTGAAGACAATTTAAGCAAAGCGATAGGAAGAAGAGGCCAGAATGTGAGACTAGCTTCAAAACTCATTAATTATGAAATAGATATTTTAACCGATAAAGAGGACTCAGAGAGAAGACAAGCAGAATTTAAGGAAAGAACAGAGCTTTTTATAAAAGGTTTAGAAGTTGATGAAACTTTAGGTCAACTTTTAGTTTCAGAAAACTTTCAAAGCATAGAGGAAATTGCCCAATCAAAAATAGATGATATTTCTAAAATTGAAGCAATAGAGGAAACAACAGCACAAGAGTTAATAGAAAGAGCAAAAGAATATCTTGAAAAACAAAAGATAGAAATATCAGAGAAATTAAAGAAATTAGGAGTAGAAGATTCACTAACAAAATTGGAAGGAATGACCCAAGGGATGTTAGTTGTTCTAGGTGAAAAAAATATAAAAAAATTAAAAGATTTTGCCGATCTATCCTCAGATGAATTAATAGGGGGAATGGATGAAATCAAGGGAAAAAGAGTTAAAATAAATGGGTATCTTGAGGATTTTAATCTAACAAGAGAAGAGGCGGATAATCTAATAATGAATGCAAGAAAAGTTGTTTTTGGAGATTAATTTTATGGATAAAAATAAAAATAAAAAAAGAACACTAACCATATCTAGTTCATTCACGAAAGGTCCTATTTCTTTTTCTAAAAATAAAATAGAAAAAAAATCTTTTGTTCCACAAAAAAAGAAAAGTTTTAAACCATCATTCAAATCTGGAAAACCATGGCCCTCTCAACCAATAAGCAAAGGTAAACCGAATAGCAAAAATTTTAATAGAAGATATGTAGAACAACAGGCAACAAAAAGATTTATAGGATCAGATCAAAAAAGTGCCGACAAGGATAAGACAAAGGAAAAAGCATCTACTAAAAACAAGGGTTTTCAAACAAGAAGACAGTCAAAACTTACAATTTCTAGAGCAATGAATGTGGAAGAATTTGAGATTAAACAAAGAAGCTTGGCATCTGTTAAGAGAGCTCGACTTAAGGAAAAACAAGATGAAAAACATGATCCAAAAAAAGAATTTAAAAAAGTAATTAGAGAAGTAAAAATTCCAGAACAAATAACAATACAAGAACTATCCAATAGAATGGCAGAACAATCTGCCAGTATTATTAAGTTTCTTCTGAATATGGGGGTAAAAGCCACAATAAACCATTCAATTGATAAAGATACATCAGAATACATAGTGAAAGAATTTGGGCATACACCCATTGTTGAGGTAGAGCCCACAATAAGTTTAGGTAAAAAGTCTGATGAAAAAAAACAAAATTTAGAAACGAGACCACCAATCGTTACAATAATGGGTCATGTGGATCATGGAAAAACATCATTACTAGACTCGTTGAGAAATTCTAATGTGGTTTCAGGTGAATACGGAGGAATTACACAACATATAGGAGCATATCAGGTGGTTGCTGGAGACAATAAGATAATAACTTTTATTGACACACCGGGTCATGCTGCTTTTACAGAAATGAGAGCGAGGGGCTCAAAGGTTACAGATATAGTGGTTCTAGTTATAGCTGCTGATGATGGTGTAAAACCTCAAACAATAGAAGCTATTCAACACGCAAAGGCAGCAAAAGTCCCCATAATAGTAGCAATAAATAAATGTGATTTGCCTGGTTCAAATATAGGAAAAATAAAAAATGACTTAATGCGTTATGAATTAATAGCAGAAAGTCTGAGTGGCGATACCTTATTTGTAGAGGTTTCAGCAACAAAAAAAACTAATCTTGATAAATTAAAAGAAACTATAATTCTACAATCAGAAGTTTTAGATTTAAAAGCAGCAAAAATAGGTAATGCAAAAGGAATTGTATTAGAGTCTAAAATTGATAAAGGAAGAGGACCGGTTTCAACTATTCTGGTTACCGAAGGTGAGTTAAAAAGAGGAGACTATTTTGTTTGTGGTAGCACTTTAGGGAAAATAAGAGCAATGATAAACTTTGAAGGTAGCAATGTTAATGAAGCATATCCTTCAACCCCTGTTGAAATTCTTGGAATGAAAGAGTCAGCAAAGGCTGGAGATGAATTTTTAGTTGTTGAAAGTGAAGATGAGTCAAAAAAAATCAGCGATTTTAGAAAAGTTGGAAAAAAGAATAATAATAATTTAATTTTGAAAGATAAAACTAAGATTTTTGATAATGAAAGTGTCAAAACTGAATTAAATATAATTCTGAAATCTGATGTTCAAGGATCAAGCGAAGCCTTAAGAAATGCTATAAACAAAATAAACCATTCAGAAGTAAAACCAAAAATAATTTTATCAGATATTGGAATGATAAACGAAACAGATATTTCGCTTGCCAAGGCTTCAAATGCAATTGTTATCGGATTTAATGTTAAACCGAACCCGGAAGCAAAAAAATCTGCTCAAAGTCAAAAAATTAAAATTGAGTTTTTTAATATAATTTATAAGGCAATCGAACACGTAGAAAAATCACTTTCAGGCCTTCTCGAGCCCGATAGAAAAGAAAGTATAGAGGGAACTGCAGAGATTTTAAAAATTTTTAAACTTTCTAAGTCCGGGAAAGTTGCTGGTTCTAAAGTTACAGAAGGTGAAATTAAAAATAATTCTAAAGCAAGAATCATTAGGGATGGTAAAGTTATATATGATGGACAAATAGTAAGTATATTTAGGGAGAAAAATGCAGCTAAAGAAGTAAAAAGTGGGCTAGAATGCGGAATTACTTTTAGGAACTTTTTAGACTTTAAAGAAAAAGACATGATCGAGTCCTACAAAGTTGATATGATTGAAAGACAGATAAATGATTAAAAATTCTATGACAGGTCACTTAAATCACAGGCATTTAAGAGTAGGTGAATTAGTAAAGCAAAATTTGGGTCAAATTTTCATAAAAAATGAGGCAAAAATACCATCATTAAATACTAAGTTAATAACTGTTACAGAAGTTAAAATGAGCTCAGATTTGAGGTCTGCAAGAGCATATGTAATTCCTCTAGGTGGAAAAGAGACAAAAAAAATAGTAAATATCTTGACAGAATTCTCATATCTTGTAAGAAAAGCCTTGTCAAAAAAACTTGATATTAAATTTCTCCCAAAGTTATATTTTGTTGAAGACAAATCTTTTGATTATGCAGAGAGAATTGAGAAACTAATAAAAGAAAATAAAAGAAATGAAATCTAGAAAAGATATAATTAAATCCTTAGCGTTACACAAAAAAGATGTAGGTTCTACAGTTGTTCAGATTGGCATTCTTAGTAACAAAATTGATAATCTCTCAAGTCATTTTAAAAAATTTAAAAAAGACAAACATTCTTCGAGGGGGCTCACAAGGTCTGTGAATCAAAGAAAAAGACTATTGAGCTATTTGAGTAAAAACAATCCAGAAGCTTACAAGGATATTATTAAAAAACTTAATTTGAGAAAATAAATGTTTAAACAATTTAAAGAAGAAATAGATTTTGGTGGTAAAAAACTTATTTTAGAAACTGGAAAAATTGCTCGTCAAGCTGATGGTGCTATAATTGCGACTTGGGGAGAAACTGTTGTTATTGCTACAGTTGTTGGTGCAAAAAAGGTTAATCCAGAGACTGACTATTTCCCTCTTCAAGTAAACTATCAAGAAAAATACTATGCTGCAGGAAAAATTCCCGGAGGTTATTTTAAAAGAGAGGCAAGACCGACTGAATCAGAAACTCTAATTTCTAGACTGATCGATAGACCTATCAGACCCTTGTTTCCCGATAATTTTAGAAATGAAGTTCAAGTTTTACCTACAGTACTTTCCTACGATAATGAAAACGAAGCAGATGTATTATCAATAATAGCTTCTTCAGCTGCTTTATCAATTTCAGGATTACCTTTTAAAGGGCCCGTAGGCGCAGCTAGAGTTGGCTTTATAAGTGATAAGTGTGTTTTAAATCCAACTAAAAAAGAACTAGAGAATTCTAAATTAGATTTAGTTGTAGCAGGAACAAAAGACGCAGTTTTGATGGTAGAGTCACAAGCTTCAGGTCTGACAGAAAAAGAAATGTTAGACGCTGTCAAGTTTGGTCATGAGGGTTTTGTATCAGTTATTAAAGGTATAGAGAAATTAGCAAAAAAATGTTCGAAAGAAACTTGGAAAATTGAAAAGAAAGATTATAGCAAAATTTCTAAGAAAATAGAAAAAGAACTTACTAAAGATTTAGAAAAAGCATTTTCAGAAAAAGATAAAAAGAAAAGATCAGAATTAATTAGTTTAGCTGGGGAAAAATGTAAAAATTTGTTCGAAGATGATGAGGATCTTCTAGAACACGAAGTAATGCTACAACTTAAAAATTTAGAAAAAGATATTGTTAGAACAAGAATTTTAAAAAGCAAAAAAAGAATTGACGGGAGAGGTTTGTCAGATGTTAGACCAATAAAATGTGAAGTTGGAATTTTACCAAGAGTTCATGGTTCAGCTTTGTTTACAAGAGGAGAAACGCAAGCTTTAGTGACAACAACTTTGGGAACAACTGAAGACGAACAAAGAATCGAAAGTTTAGAAGGTTTAAGAAGAGAAAGATTCATGCTACATTATAATTTTCCGCCTTTCTCTGTTGGGGAAACTGGAAGAATTGGTACAGGTAGAAGAGAAGTTGGACATGGAAAATTAGCTTGGAGAGCTTTAAATTCGTCCCTTCCTAAAAAAGAAAATTTTCCCTATACACTAAGAATTGTTTCCGAAATTACAGAGTCCAATGGATCTTCCTCAATGGCAACAGTATGTGGTTCGTCTTTAGCATTAATGGATGCAGCAGTTCCTATAGCAGAGCCTGTTGCAGGAATAGCAATGGGTTTAATTAAAGAAAAAGATAAATTTTCTATTTTGTCAGATATTTTAGGGGATGAGGACCATTTAGGTGATATGGATTTTAAAGTTGCAGGAACAAAAGACGGAATTACATCTTTACAGATGGATATAAAAATTACCGGAATTACTTTTGAGATAATGGAACAAGCTCTTGCTCAGGCAAAAGAAGGAAGAGTTCATATCTTAAATGAAATGAACAAAACTCTTAAATCATCAAGAAAAGAGGTTGGAAAACACACTCCAAAAATGGAAACCATAAAAGTTGATAAAAAAGATATAGCAACTGTTATAGGCAAGGGTGGCGCAACTATTAGAGAAATTGTTGAAAAATCTGGAGCCAAAGTAGATGTTAAGGATACCGGGGAAGTAACAGTTGCTGCTGCAAATGAGGAAACAAGAAAGATAGCAGTTCAAATGATCAATGATCTCGTTGCGAAACCTGAGATGGGAAAAACATATAAAGGTAAAGTAGTTAAAATTATGGAATTCGGAGCTTTTGTAAATTTTTTAGGGAAACAAGACGGTCTTGTTCATATTTCCCAACTAGCAGCAAAAAGAGTTCAAAAAGTTACAGATGTAGTCAAAGAAGGTGATGAAGTTTCTGTAAAAGTAATTGGATTTGACAGAGGAAAAGTTAAACTTTCAATAAAAGAAGCTGTTTAATTAAATTGCCGCGCACGAAGTCTTAATAATAGCAAAAAGTACTAAAAAAAATAATGTAGTTCCAATTGCAAAGAACTTATCATTTTTAGTGTTTTTTTATTTTTCATGACTAAATTTAAATTTGATATTCAAAATTTTGAGTTTTTTCATTTACGCTAAGTTCTTTTGCCCCATTTCTCAAATGAAAATTTCTTGCCATTTCTGTTAATGGGGACAGGGTTATTAATCTATTAAGATGATTTGATTTTTTTATTTTCTTAAATACTTCTTTTACAATCAATTTGCCCCCACCCTTCTTTTTAGACCAAACTGTATAAGCAATAGCTATCTTACCAACATTTTTACTCCTCCATGATGCACTTTGCAAATGTGCATCTTTAGTCATTAAATCAAATTCTTCAATTGTTTTAGGAATTTCGTTTGTAAAACCGAAACACATTATTGCACATATTTCTTTTTTATATCTAACACCAAAAATTTTTCGCCCATAACTTGTTCTAAATTTTATATCTAAATCTGGTCTAACGGGGTCCTCGCTTATATCACATGTTTCAAGCTCAATTAATTCTGCACCTTTTATCCAGTCAAAAAAGTCTACAAATTTTTCTTTTACTTTTTTATTAAATTTTTTCATTAAATTTTTTGTTTATGACCTTTTAGACCTTAAAAGCTTTTTTTATTATGATATAATTGAAATTTAGTCATGCGCAATTTGCAAGTTTAAGATATATTTTTTGGATCAGGCATGCCTACTTTATTGTAACCTGCGTCGACGTAATGAATTTCTCCTGTGACACCCGCAGCAAGATCACTTAATAAATACAAAGCAGATTTTCCAACATCATTTGTGTCTACATTTCTCTTTAAAAAAGAATGATCCGCACTCCATTTATACAAAAATTTTGCATCACCAATGGCCGAGGCAGCCAATGTTTTAATTGGGCCTGCGCTAATCGCATTTACTCTTATTCCCTTTGCACCTAAGTCTCGTGCTATATACTTTACACTAGACTCTAAAGCTGCTTTACAAACTCCCATTACATTATAATTAGGTATAGCCTTTGTTGACTCGTAGGATAGCGTCAACATACTTGAACCATCTTTCATAATTTTTGATGCTTCTTTTGCAACTTCGGTGAATGAAAAACAAGAAACCAACATACTTTTTAAAAAATTTTCACGAGAAGTGTTTATGTATTCCCCAGATAATTCAGATCTATCAGAAAAAGCGATAGCATGAACTACAAAATCTAGCTGGCCCCATTTATTTTTAATTTCATCAAATGTTTTTTTAATATCGTCTTTATTTTCAACATTACAATCTAACAGAAATTTGGAATTTACAGATCCCGCTAATGGCGTAACTCTTTTTTTTAAAGCATCCCCCAGATATGTAAAAGCTAACTCAGCACCATTTTCTGAAAGTTTTTTAGCAATACCCCATGCAATAGATCTTTCATTAGCCACACCCATTATTAAACCTTTCTTACCTTTAACCAAGCTCATTATTAAACCTTTTCAAAAACTAAAGTGGCATTAGTTCCACCAAAACCAAAACTATTCGACATTACAGAATTTAAAGTTACATTTTTTTCAACTTTAGTCACTATTGGAAATTTTTTAGCCTCATCGTCCATTTCACTTACATTTGCTGAGGCTGCAATAAAATTATTTTTCATCATAATTATCGAATAAATAGCTTCATGAACAGAAGCTGCCCCAAGAGGATGACCAGAAAGAGATTTTGTTGAACTTATTTTTGGAATTTTATCTTTAAAAGCCTCTTGAATGGCTTTCAATTCTGTTATATCGCCAACGGGCGTTGAGGTTCCATGAGCATTTATATAATCAATTTTATTTCTAGCTGTCTTTAATGCAATATTCATACATCTAGCAGCCCCTTCCCCTGACGGAGCAACCATATCAAAACCATCAGATGTAGCACCATAGCCAGTTAGTTCTGCGTAAATTTTTGCTCCTCTAGATTTTGCATGTTCCATTTCTTCTAAAACCAAAACTCCTGCTCCTCCTGCAATTACAAAACCATCTCTAGTTTTATCGTATGGTCTAGAAGCTTTCTGAGGAGAGTCATTATATTTTGATGAAAGGGCTGTCATAGCATCAAACATTGCTGTCATAGCAAAGTGTATTTCATCGCTACCGCCTGCAAAAATAATTTTTTGCTTTCCAAATTGAATAAGTTCCATTCCATTACCAATGCAGTGCCCACTAGTTGCGCATGCAGAACTTATTGTGTAATTTACTCCCTTTATTTTAAATGGAACCGCTAAAGTTGCTGATGCAGTGCTTGCCATTGTTCTAGGGACAATAAAAGGTCCCATCTTTTTTGGATTTTTTTCACGGGTCTTGTCAGCAGCCAAAATAACATTTTCGATTGAAGGTCCTCCAGAACCCATTACCATTCCTGTAGATACATTGCTTACATCACTATCTTTTAAACCTGAGTCTTGTATAGCTTCTTTCATAGCAACATAATTATAAGCTGATCCATTGCCCATAAATCTTAAAGCTTTCCTATCAACATGATCCACAAGTTTTATATTTGGTTTGCCGTGAACATTACTTTTTAAATTATGTTCCTTGTACTCTTCTGCGAAAGAAATTCCTGACTTTGTATTAATAAGAGATTCACAAACTTCTTTTTGATTATTTCCTAGACAAGAAACTATCCCAATTCCTGTAACAACTACTCTTTTCATCATTTATAAACTCCAACTTTTAAATTTTCAGCAGAATATATTTGTTTTCCATCTGCTTTTAAAATCCCGTCAGCAAAACCAACTGTACCACCTTCAGTTTTTAAAACTTTTTTCATATCAACCTCATAAGTTGCGATTTTGACTTTTTTAAGAACCTCACCTGTAAATCTAACAGAATTTACACCTAAAGCACGTCCTTTCCCCGGTTCACCAATCCATCCTAAATAAAATCCAACTAATTGCCACATAGCATCTAGCCCAAGGCAACCAGGCATCACAGGATCCTCTTTGAAATGACAATCAAAAAACCACATCTTATCTTTTATATCGAGTTCAGCTTTTATAAGGCCTTTTTTAAATTTCCCTTCACCAGATTTAATTTCTGTAATTCTATCAAACATTAGCATAGGTGGTAGCGGTAAACGCGCATTCCCTTCGCCAAATAAGTTACCATTAGCGCAGTCAATTAATTCATTGTAGTTGTAATTGTTTTTTTGTTTCATTTTGAAAGTTAACAATTGCTTGAGTTTTTAGCAATATCATATATAAAATTGAATTTAATTATACAGCAAGTTAATGCAAAAAATGAATAATAAAAACAAGATTTTTATTGATAAACTTAGATCTTCAGGCCTCAGACCCACTGAGCAAAGAGTAGAAATAAGCAGATTCCTCTTTAACAGAAAAAAAACATTTCATTTTACAGTAGAGGAATTAAAAAATTCTATGAATTTAAAAAGATCAAAAAAAATTTCTACAGCAACTTTTTATAATACCGTACATGCTCTGAAAAGTGCTGGTTACTTGAAAGAGTTCTCGTTGGAAAATAATACCTCTTGTTATGATACAAATATTACTTCGCATCATCACTTCTTCGATAATGGGAAAGTAATTGATATTGGGAGCGACAAAATCACCTTTCATAAACTTCCAGAAGCTCCAAAAGGTAAAAAAATTAAAAACGTTGAAGTTGTAATAAGATTAGAAAATAATAATTAATCTCAATAATATATCTTGCTATATTGACACTTAGTTTAGAATTATTATAAAGTGATTATAATATGAGCGTTGAACTAAAAAAAAATGGAAATGGTAAATGCCCTGTGATGCATGGGGGAGTTACCAAAGCTGGAGAGTCAAACACTTCGCGGCTTTGGCCAAATAGTATTAATCTTGATATTTTACATCAACATGACACAAAAACTAATCCTCTACCAAAATTTAACTATAAAAAAGAAGTAAAAAAATTAAATTTTAAAGCACTCAAAAAAGATTTACTAAAATTAATGACTGAAAGCCAAGAATGGTGGCCAGCAGATTTAGGAACTTATAGTGGCCTTATGGTAAGATTAACTTGGCACCAAGTTGGAACTTATAGAGAATTTGATGGAAGACCTGACGTGGGATCTCATAGATTTTCCCCTCAGGACTCTTGGCCAGACAACACAAACTTAGATAAAGCAAGACGTCTTCTTTGGCCAATCAAAAAAAAATATGGCAATAGATTAAGCTGGTCTGATCTTATGGTTCTAGCTGGAACCATGGCTTATGAACATTCGGGATTTAAAACTTTTGGATTTTCTTTTGGAAGAGAAGATATATGGGAACCTGAAAAAGATGTTTATTGGGGGAAAGAGACAGAACCGTTAGCAGTTAACAGGTATGGCGATCCTAAAGATCGTTCTTCTTTAGAAGCTCCACTTGCGGCATCTCATTTTCAACTTGTTTATGTTAACCCTCAAGGAGTTGAAGGAAAACCTGATCCAGTAAGAACCGCAATGGATGTGCGTGAAACATTTGGCCGAATGGGAATGAACGACGTAGAAACTGCTGCTCTTACAGTAGGAGGCCACTCAATAGGAAGGGCCCATGGCAATGGCAATCCAGACAATTTAGGTCCAGAACCCGCTGGAGCCGATATTCACGAACAAGGTTTTGGATGGAACCAGAAAAATGGGACAGGCGCTAACCAAATAACTTCAGGCCTAGAAGGAGCTTGGACAACTAACCCTGACAAATGGGATCATCAATACTTAGATCTTTTACTTAACTACAAGTGGGAAAGTAAAAAAAGTCCCGCAGGCGCTTGGCAATGGGAACCTATAAATCTTGAAGAGGAAAAAAAACCAAGAGATTTAGGAGACCCTAACAAAAAAGCTAGATTAATGTTTACTGACGCTGATATGGCGATGGCAATGGATCCAGAGTATAGAAAAATTTCAGAAAGATTTTATAAAGATCCAAAATTTTTTGAAGACTCGTTCGCGCGTGCTTGGTTTAAGTTAACACACAGAACAATGGGAAATAAAGAAAATTATATTGGTCCTTGGGCACCCAAAGAAGACCTGCTCTGGCAAGGTAACGTTCCAAATCCAAAAAAGAAGTATAATGTAAATAAGGTAAAAAAAATGATTTCAGATACTAGCTTATCCACTGGTGCTTTAATTACCATTGCTTGGGATAGTGCCAGAACATATAGAAGGACCGACAAAAGAGGAGGAGCTAACGGTGCAAGAATTCGATTAGAGCCTATGAAGGACTGGGAAGCAAACGAGCCAAAAAAACTCTCAAAGATTTTAAAAGTGCTTGAGAATATAGCTAATAAAACAGGAGCGACTTTAGCGGATACAATTATTCTTGCAGGGAATGTTGGGCTTGAAAAAGCGATAAAGAAAGCTGGCTCTAAAGTTAAAGTTCCATTTAGTCCTGGTAGAGGTGATTCATCTCAAGAGCAAACAGAGCTAAAAAGTTTTAAGTGGCTAGAACCTCGGCATGATGGCTTCAGAAACTATGTAAAAGCTGACTACTCTGTGATGCCTGAAGAGCTTTTATTAGAACGTGCTTCTTTGATGGGATTGACAGCACAAGAAATGACTTGTCTGGTGGGAGGTATGAGAGTGTTAGGAACCAATCATGAGTCAGCAAAAGATAAAGGGGTGCTAACAAGCAAAATTGGTGCTTTAACAAATGATTTCTTTATTAACTTGTTAGATATGAAATATATTTGGAAACCGACTGGTAAAAACTCTTACGATTTGGTGGATCGTAAAACAAATAAAGTTAAATTCACTGCCTCTAGAGTCGACCTAGTTTTTGGTTCAAACTCAATCTTAAGATCTTACGCAGAGGTTTATGCCCAAGATGATAACAAGGAAAAATTCATACAAGATTTTGTTAAAATTTGGACAAAAATTATGAATGCAGATAGAATGGTTAATAGAAAATTAAACTGAAATGACTGAATTAACATCTGGAATATTTAATGCCTCAAAAAAAGTATACAAATCGAATAGGGGATCGATATTAAGAACAATTATTTATACAATCGGACACTTTGCGATCGCGATCACTGTATTAATGTTAGTTGCAGATGTGTCTTTCTATATAGCTTTAACAGATGCAATAGTTGAACCTTTAGCAAATTCAGTTTGGTATTTCTTATTAGATAAATTTTGGGCTTCAAAAATAAAATCATAATCTTCCATTTAAATATTCCTTTTCAATCCACCCAGAAAAATTTTCAGTTTTAATTTTACACCAATTTTTTTTGCATTTTTTTACCAAAAAGAGCCTTCCCTTCTCAGCTATAGCAATAGGCCTAGAATATTTAGATGGTTTTTTAAAAATTACTGATTTTTCTTGATTATTTAAGGCAGCTTTTTTTTTAGATAATTGAGAGACATGTATCCAACCAGAATTATTTTGATGATCTATAATTTTTCTAAAATTATAGGAACTATCTATAACCAGAACAGGTAAAAACTTTTTTTTATAAACTAACTTTATAGGATGATTTAGAGAAGGCCCCTGTCTAAGATTAACTTTTTCGTTCCTTAAAGTTAGGTAATACTCAGTTTTGGCATAGCTATTACCAAAAAATAAAATAAAAAGACAAAAAAAAAATATTAATTTAACCATGAAAAACTATATTTTTACAATTTCGATTTTTTAGTAACTTTACCTTTCTGAAGTTTGAATTAAGAGCATTAAATATCATTATATTCCCATTAGAACTATTCTTCACATTTAAAATTGATTTTATAACTTCATTTGCTTGAAGTGATCCAGCAATTCCTGCAAGCGTTGTCATTATTCCATCAGTTTCGCAGTTTAATTCTTCATTTGGAGATTCTGGCATAAAACATCTAAAGCAAGGAGTTTTTTTCCTAAAATCAAATACAAATAGCTGTCCATCAAATTTGTGTATTGCTGAAGAAATTAATACTTTTTTATTTTTCATACAGTAGTCATTTATCAAAAATCTTGATTTAAAATTATCAGTTCCATCACATACAATTTCATAATTTTTAGCAATTTTTTCGATATTTTGTTTATCTACTTTTTGATTAAAAGTTTTAACTTTTATTTTTTTATTTATTCTTTCAATAACTTTTCTTGATACGAAAACTTTATATTTTCCAATATCTTTTTTAGTAAAAAGTACTTGTCTACTTAAATTTGATAACTCAATTTTATCATTATCAGCAATTCCTAAATTTCCAATACCTGAATATGCAAGGTACAGAATTAACGGACATCCAAGACCACCTGCACCAATAACAAGAACTTTAGCTTTAAAAATTTTTTTTTGGCCTGAAATACCAATTTTTTTAAGTATTAATTGACGGTAGTATTTTTGGTAGTCTTCACTTTTAATTGAGGCTTTTTTCATTTAACAAAAATGTGTCTACAATTTTTTTAGCAATAAGTGAAGCAACAAATTTTTTCGAGTTTTTTTTAATTTTTTGGGTTTTACCACTTTTGTCTATAATAATTACCTCGTTTTGATCACTATTAAATCCCACTTCTTTTCTTGAAATATCATTTGCAATTATTATATCGCAATATTTTTCTTGCATTTTTTTGATAGAATTTTTTAGCAAATCTTCTGTTTCTGCCGAGAAACCCACAAGAAGTTTTGGTTTATATCTGTTACTTTTACCAAGATAGCTTAATATATCTGAATTTTTCTGAATCTTTATTTCTTTTATGTCAGAGTCTTTTTTAATTTTATTTTTTTTCACAAATATAGCTTTAAAATCAGAAACTGCTGCAGCACACACTGCAATATGAGTAGGCAATTTTTTCTTTACTTCTTTAAGCATGTCATCCCCAGATACTACTTCTTTGACTTTGATATCACTACTATAGGTAAGTTTTGTTGGCCCAGATATCAAAGTTGTTTTTATACCTAATCTTGATAATTCCAAGGCTATTTCGTACCCCTGTTTTCCACTTGATTCATTAGAAATAAATCTTACAGGATCTATATATTCCTTTGTTGGTCCTGTAGTTACAATTGCACTTATTTTTTTCTTTTTTAACAAATCTTTTTTTGTGAAAAATTTTTCTAATAAAGATAGAATTTGTCTTGGACTAGACATTTTGCCTTTTCCATATTCTCCACAAGCCATTTCACCATCTTCGGGACCAATGAATTTGTAGCCATAACTAATAAGAATATTTAAGTTTTTTTGTGTAGCCCTGTGAAGCCACATTCTCACATTCATTGCCGGTACTAAAAAAATGTCCTTATTAGATGCCAAAACAATTGTAGAAGCGAGATCATCAGCCCCGCCTTTGCTAAGTTTGGACATGAAATTTGCAGTAGCAGGTATAACTAAAATTAGATCAGCCCACCGAGATAAAGAAATATGATCTATTTTTCCTTTATTTTTTTCATCAAATATTTCTTCAAAAACTCTATTTTTTGACAAAGATGAAATTGATAGCGAAGTTACAAATTTTTTTCCACTTTTCGTAAGCACGACCTTAACAGAGCATCCTTTTCTCTGAAGCAATCTTATCAGGTCAAGAGACTTGTACGCTGAAATCCCCCCCCCAACAATAAGTAGAATTTTTTTATTTTCTAAACTCATGTCTTATTAAAATACTATAAAAAGTCCTATTACAACACCTAAAAAAATTATAATCATGTTGTTTCTCAAATTTTTCAATTTTAATTCCTCAATTTCAAAATTTTTTCCATTAAGATCATTCAAGTTCAATTTTCCCTCAGCAATCATTTGTAAAGCTGTATTAGCATTATCCATCACATTAGGTAAATCTGGAATTCTTTCTAAAAGATCTTTTGAAAGTTCAATAGTTTTATTGATTGTTGCTTCAGGACCTTTTACCTTTTTGACCCAAGTTTCTAAAATTGGGCGTGATACTTCCCAAATGTTTGTATCTGGGTTTAATTTTCTAGCAACACCTTCAACAACTACCATTGTTTTTTGAAGTAATAATAACTGAGTTTGTGTTTGCATATTAAATTTTTCTGTTATTTCAAATAATTGGCCCAATAAATTTCCACCTGAAATATCTTTAATTGATTGACCAAAAATTGGTTCACCAATAGATCTTAAAGCCTGTGCAAATTCATCTTTAGATGTGTTTTGAGGAACAAGTCCAGCCAAAAAATGCATTTCAGCTACCTTAGTGTAATCTCTTTCAATAAAACCATAAAGAATTTCTGCCAAATATTTTTTATTATTTTTATCTAATCGACCCATTATCCCAAAATCTATGGGCACTATATTTCCAAATTTATCTACAAACAGATTTCCTTGATGCATATCAGCATGAAAAAAACCATCCCTTACAGATTGCTTAAGAAATAATTGTATTAAATTTTCAGATAGGCTTTTAAGATCGATATTTAGATTTTTTAGTTTTTCGATATCCCTGATTGAAACCCCGTTTATTCTATCAAGTGTTAGAATCTTTCTTGAAGTATAATTCCAGTATATTTTAGGTACCTTAATACCTTTATCATTTATAGTGTTTTCTCTCAATTCGCTTGCAGCAGCCGCTTCAAATCTTAAATCCATTTCAATATTCGTTATTTGTTTTAATAGACTTATAACCTCTACAAGTTTTAATCTTTTAGTTTTATGAAATATGTTTTCTATTAAGTAGGCAAAAAACATCAATGCATCTAACTCATCGTTGACTAAAGTGTGAATATTTGGTCTTAAAATTTTAATTGCAAGCTCTTCCTCTTTATTATTGATTTTTATTTTTGCAAAATGAACCTGGGCTATCGATGCTGCAGCAATTGGTTCACTAAAAGACAAAATATCGTTGAAAGAATCATTTCCTATTTCTTTTTTAATAATATTTCTAGCATCTTCCTTATTAAACGCTGGTAATTTATCTTGAAGTTTTTCCAATTTTTTTGCTATCTCATCGCCTATAATGTCAGGTCTTGTTGCCAAAAATTGGCCAAGTTTAATAAATGTTGTACCCATATCCTCTAATGACTGGCATAATTTTTCACCAGATGACTTATTCAAATCTTCATTTTTTTTTGAATAGCCTATTGAAAATATAAATGAAATATATTTTAAAGTTTTCGGAATTGGTTTTATTTCGTCCAAAATATCAATTGCACCAGAAACCGACAATTTCCTTAGCATTTTAAACAAATTAAATATTTTTTTAAACATTTTTAGATTTTCCAACCAGAATGAATTGCAACTATACCTCCCGATAAATTTCTATATTCGACGTTGCTAAATCCATTTTTTTTAAAAATATTAGAAAGTTCATCTTGACTATAAAATTCTTTAATGGTTTGTGTTAAATATTCATAAGGCTCAGAGCTACCTACAACATATTTTCCAATTACAGGTATAGATTTGGAGTAAATTTTATAAAATTTACCAAGTAACTCATTATCTATCTTTGAGAATTCTAAACAAAAAATCCTACCACCGGTTTTAAGAACTCTTTTTGCCTCTTGAAGAGATGAATTTATGTCAGAGAAATTTCGTATACCAAAACTCACTGAGTAAGTGTCAAAAGTCTCATTTTTAAAAGGTAGCTTTTCTGCAAAAGAACAAGTCCAATTGATATTTTCTAAGTTTTTAAGTTTCCTTTTGCCCTCATCCATCATTAGTTTGTTAGGCTCAACACAGGCAACTTTACCCAAAAAATTCGTTCTTTTCATAAATGCTTTTGCTACATCTCCAGTGCCTGATGCAATATCAATTAGATAATCTCCTTTCATAGGGTTCATCCAGTCAATTAATCTCTTTTTCCATAAACGATGAATTCCAAATGACATTATATCGTTCATTACATCGTATTTATTAAATACAGCATTAAAAACTTTGGTTGCTTTTTTTATTTTAGACTGATTAATATTTGTCATTTTACAAATAGTTATATGCCAGAATTACCCGAAGTTGAAGTTGTTAGAAGATCACTATCAAATTTTATATCTGGTCTAAAAATAAACAAAGTAGACATTTTTAATAGCAACTTAAGGTTTAAAATAAGTAAAAATTTAAAAAAAAACATAGAAAAACAAAAAATTACATCAATATCAAGAAGAGCAAAATTTTTACTTATTAAATTACAAAACAGCAAGATCATACTTATTCATCTTGGGATGACCGGTAAAATCTTTATAAGAAACAAAAAAACAAAATCTACTTTAGTTACCAGCTTTTATTACGATAAGATTTTTAAAAAAAAACATAATCACATAATATTATATTTAAGCAATTCAGTTGAGCTAATTTATAATGATGTGAGAAAATTTGGTTTTATAAAAGTTTTAGAATTTGACCAATTAAGCTCCAATCAACATATATATAAACTTGGACCAGAGCCTTTAAGTAAAAATTTTAATTATCATTATTTATTATCAACAGTTAGAAAATGTGGAAAAAATGTCAAAAATTTTATGATGGATCAAAAGTATATTTCTGGTTTAGGAAATATTTACGTAAACGAGATATTATTTTCTAGTTCAATCAATCCGAGAAAATCAGTAAAAAAACTTTCTAACGGACAAGTTGTAAAAATGATTTTAAATACAAAAAAAATATTGATGCGCTCGATACAACTTGGAGGTTCTTCAATTAGTGACTTTAATACTGTATCTGGACAAAAGGGTAAATATCAAGAAATGTTCATGGTCTATGATAGAGAAAATAAACTTTGTAGGAAAAAAAAATGCAACGGAATAGTTAGAAAAATATATATTAGCAATAGATCCACTTTTTTTTGTAATAAATGCCAAAATAATTAAAGATTGACCCTAATATTTCGAACATATATACGTTCCCATAAATGCCAAATATTAAATCAGCCATCAGAAAGGTAAGAAGAATCAAGAAGCAGTCCTTAGTGAACAAATCAAGAAAAAGTAAATACAAGCAGGCATTGAAAAAAATGCTAAAATTAATTGAAAAAAAAGATAAAAAAGAAATAAATAAATACTATCCTAAATTTCAGTCAGAATTAATGAAGGTTGCCAAGACTGGAGTGATCAAAAAAAAGAATCTTTCGAGAAAAATTTCAAAAATTTCAAAAAAAATTAAAAATATCAATAGTTAGTTGTAATCAATTAATAGTTGTCGTAGACAAAAAAATTTTTAAAAAAAAATAACTAAATATAGTAAGTTATCATTGTAGGTTGCAAATTTTTTTACTTTCACCTTCGACGTTTATTATACAACCTAAACCGATTTATTTTTTTGATTCAACTCACAGATATTGCAATAAAAATAATTAGCTATAAACATATTTTTTTATTTTAAAAAAAATCATGGAAAAAATTTCAATTAAAAAGACAGCTTCTAGTTCTCTCTTGGAAGAAAATATTCTGGATTGGAATTTAATTCAAAAATCTTTTGAACAATCTTTTGGTACTGAGATTTATTCAAGCTGGCTTAAAAACATTTCATTAATAAAAGAATATAATGATCATGTGATTTTGGGCGTAAAAACCCGATTTTTTAGGGATTGGATAACTTCTAGATATGCCGATAAAATTTTAGGTGAACTGAAAAAACATAAGATTAGTATTACTAGACTGGAATTTAAGATAGAACCAGAAAAAACAAACAGCAAAAGTTTTTTTTCAAATTTACAGGAAAATAAAGTTTCAGAGATTAAAAACTCAATTTTAAATTATAACAGGCTGAATCCAAATTTAAATTTTGATAATTTTGTTGTTGGTCAAAGTAATAATTTATGTTTTTTGTCGGCAAAAAAAATATGTTCTCAATTATCTAGATACAATCCTCTTTTTATTTATGGTGGAGTAGGATTGGGTAAAACCCATCTTTTAAATGCAATTGGTTTGGAATTAAGTAAAAAAAATACCGTTATGTTTATTTCAGCCGAAAGATTTATGTATCAATTTATAAAATCCATCAAAAAAAATGAAATGGTAAATTTTAAGGACTTTTTTAGAAAAGCAAATGTGTTCATAATAGATGATATTCAGTTTATAAGAGGCAAAGAGGGGCTCCAGGAAGAATTTTTTCATACCTTTAATACATTATTTGATCAGAGCTCTCAAATTGTAATTTCTTCGGATAGGGCACCTAACAAACTAGATAGAGTTCAAGACAGGATAAAATCTAGATTATCTGGTGGTCTCGTAGTTGATATTGGTTTACCAGAATACGATTTAAAATTACAAATATTGAGAAAAAAAATATCTGAATATCAGAATTTTTTCAAAGAAAGTCCAGATTTACAAGAGGAAGTGCTTAGTTATATGGCAAAAAATAGTAACTCAAATATTAGGGAACTCATTGGAATATTTAACAGAGTTGTTGCTTTCGGGAAAATGAGTAAAAAACCCCTAAGTGTTAACGACTGTAAAATAATTTTGAGAGATGTTTACAATAGCAATAAAGTTATAACTATAGACAAGATACAAACCGTAACATCCAATTTTTTTAGTATTAGTCTTGGTGATATGTTATCACCGAGAAGATCTAGACCTTTGGCTAGGCCCAGGCAGATAGCCATGTACTTTTCAAAAAAGCTTACTACACGATCATTGCCAGAAATTGGAAGAAAATTTGCAAACAGAGACCATACTACAGTGATACATGCAGTAAAAACTATAGAAAAATTATTACAGAACAACGATGAAATAAAAAAGAATGTTGAAGAATTAAAATCATTAATTCTGAGCGATACAAATGCAGTTTCAAATTAAACGTGACACGTTACTCAAGTCATTATCTATTGCACACAATATAATTGAAAGGAAAAATACTATTCCAATACTCGCAAATGTTTTATTGGAAACAAAAAATAACAAACTGAATATAATTGCTACTGATTTAGATATAATATTTCATGATGAAATATCTGATGATTTAAAAGTAGATCAGGAAGGAAGTACCACAACCTCAGCAACAGTTCTATACGATCTTTTACGAAAATTGTCCTCGAATCTCGATATTATTTTTGACTTGCAGAGCGAAAATAAACTAAAAATTTCTGCTAAAAATTCAAAATTTAATCTCCTGTGCTTACCTGTCGATAATTTTCCTAATTTTGCTGATAATTTTGAAAACAAACCTTTAAATTTAGAAAATAAAAAATTTTTATCTTTGTTAAACAAGACTAAAATTTCGATGTCTAGCGATGATACAAGGCACTATCTTAATGGTATTTATATCCACACAACCACCTCCAACAAAGGATCTTACCTAACGGGGGTAGCAACTGATACTCATAGATTATCATCAAGCAGTATACCAATAGAAAATGTCGAAAATTTTAAACCCTTCATACTTCCAAAAAAAACTGTTTTTCAACTGTGTAATTTATTGCAGGAAAATGAAAAGAATATTTCTCTTTCGATCAGTGACACAAAAATTCAATTCAAAATAGGAAGTTCAAAAATTGTGTCAAAAGTGATTGACGGCAAGTTTCCAGACTACACGAAAGTTGTACCCAAAAGTAATAAAAAAAATTTAAATCTTAAGGTAAAAGATTTTATACAATCAATTGAGCGTGTTATTACAGTCTCAATAGACAGGAAAGAAGGTGTCAAAGTTACTTTAGAAAAAGGAAATATCCAGCTTTTTGTTAACAGTTCTTCCTCAGGTGAAGGAAAAGAAACTTTGGTAGCGGATTATAATGGTGAAAATCTTACTATAAGTTTTAATTCAAGATATTTGTTGGATATTGCTTCTTCGATAGAAGATGAAACGATAATTATGAATTTAAACGATTCGGTGTCACCAGTTTTAATTCAAGACAATTCAGACAAACATAGTTATTATGTAATTATGCCAATGAAAATTTGAGCTTTTTTCAATTTTATAAAATAAATTTTATTTATCTTCTATTATCCTTGTTCATCAATGCTAATTTAACACAGTGCTTTTAACCGGTTTTATATAGATAGTAAAAAATGATATACTTTATTTTTCAAAAAAATGACTGATATTCAAAAAAATAGTCCATCTAAATCTTATAAAGCTGATTCAATAAAAGTTTTAAAAGGATTGGAAGCTGTTCGTAAGAGACCCGGTATGTATATCGGTGATACAGATGACGGATCTGGTTTACACCATATGGTTTTTGAGGTTGTAGATAACTCCATTGATGAGGCCATAGTTGGTTTTTGTAAAAACATAACTGTAACTATACACAAAAATAATTCTGTAACAGTAGAAGATGATGGAAGAGGCATTCCTGTAGACACTCATAAGGGTGAAAAAAAATCTGCCGCAGAAGTTATTATGACTCAATTACATGCCGGAGGTAAATTTGATCAGAATTCTTATAAAGTTTCAGGAGGATTACATGGTGTTGGTGTTTCAGTTGTCAATGCTCTTTCAGAAAAATTAGATCTAACTATATTTAGAGACCAAAAAGAACATTTTATTTCCTTTAAAAATGGTAAAACTTTAAACCCAATTAAATTTTTAAAAAAAACCAAGCAATCAGGAACAAAAATAAATTTTCTACCTTCAAAAGATATTTTTTCAAATATTAAATTTAGTGTATCCATACTCCAAAAAAAAATGAGAGAATTAGCCTTTCTAAACAAAGGCTTAACAATAAATTTAATCGATGAAACACACGCTAAAACAAAGGTTTATGAGCACAAATATGATGGAGGTGTTGGAGAATTTGTAACATTTTTGGACCAAAAAAAATCACTTTTAATAAACAAAAATGAAAAAGCAGTTTTTAAAAAACCTATATATTTGAAAGGTGAAAAAAAAGACGTCATAGTAGAATGTTCTTTTCAGTGGAATGCTGGGTTTTCCGAAGAAGTTATGGCCTTTACCAACAATATTCATCAGCGAGACGGGGGTACCCACCTTCTTGGTTTTAGAAGCGCGTTAACTAGAATAATAAATAAATATGCATCAGAAAAAAATTTAAACAAGAAAAACAAAGTGACTATTGGGGGAGAGGATATAAAGGAAGGATTGACGGCTATCCTGTCAGTTAAAATGCCTGATCCAAAATTTTCTTCTCAAACAAAAGATAAATTAGTTTCTTCTGAGATTAGAAATGTTGTTGAGTCAATTGTTACAGAAAAGGTAACAATCTGGTTTGACCAAAATCCTTCAGTTATAAGGATAGTTTTAGACAAAGTTCTTCAAGCCGCAATAGCAAGGGATCTTGCCAGGAAGGCAAGAGACAGTGTTAGAAGAAAAGGATCGCTGGAATTATCAGGTCTTCCCGGAAAATTGGCAGATTGTCAAATTTCCTCAATGGAGGGTACTGAATTATTTATAGTCGAGGGAGATTCTGCCGGAGGTTCAGCTAAGCAAGGTAGAAAGAGGGAATTTCAAGCAGTTCTTCCGTTACGTGGAAAAATTTTAAATACCTATGTAAATGAAAAGAAAAAAAGAAATGGAGCCAATGGTAGCAATGAAAATAAAACATTATCTAAAATGATGTCTTCAAATGAAATAGTGACCTTAATAAATGCTTTAGGTACAGGCTCAACAAATTTTAATCTAGAAGATCTAAGATATGAAAAAATTATTATTATGACCGATGCGGATGTAGATGGTTCCCATATTAGAACTTTATTGCTTACTTTTTTTAACAACAAACCTTTCCACGAATTGATTGAGAAGGGTCACCTCTATTTAGCGCAACCACCACTATTTAAAGTTACAAAAGGATCAAAAAGTATTTATATCAAAAACGAAAAAGATTTAGAAAAATATATACTTAAATCTAAAGAAAACACTGCTAAGAAATTTAAAAAATCTGAATTAGAAAAATTTATTAATGAGGAAAAACAAAAATTAAACATACAGAGATTCAAAGGATTAGGAGAGATGAACCCCGAAGAGCTTTGGGATACAACTTTAAATCCAGAAAACAGAACTTTATTAAGAGTTGAATATTCTAAAGGTACAAAAGAAAAGTCCAAGGAAGACCAAAACATTATAAGGATTTTAATGGGGGATGAGGTAGCTCCAAGAAAAGACTTTATAACCGAAAAAGCCCTAGAAGTTGAAAATCTCGATATTTAAAAAATATGAAACTAGTTGATCTTCTGAGATATGAAGAGGATTTGTCTTTAGAAAAAAGAACTGTTGTCATCCTTAGATGGATAGCTTTGTTTGGTCAACTAATAACTATTTATACAGTTCATTTTTATATGAATTTAAATCTTCCATTATTTTATTGTACTTTAACAATTTTTTTTGGGGGTCTTACAAATATTTTTATACAGTTTAATTTTAGAAATAAACAAATTAAAAATATAGAAACAACGATATTATTATTTTATGATGTTATTCAGCTTTCTGTATTAATTTTCTTAACAGGAGGTGCAACTAACCCTTTTATTGTTTTTTTGATTGTACCGGCAATAGTTTCTTCAACATTATTAACATTAGTTAGTGGTATTTTTTTATCGTTTATTACTGCAATTTCTTTAATATTATTAACTTTCAATTATTTCCCTTTACCAACTGCATCAGGAGAGCTTCACTTCCATGTTCCTGATTATTATATTTATTCAATACCCACATCCTTAATAATCGTTTTGATTTTTTTAAATTATTTTGGTTTTCGTTTTGGTTTTGAGGCACGAAGAAGAGGATACGCTTTAAATAAATTAGAGAGCGTTTTAGCCAAAGAACAAGAACTCGATTCTATAGGCCACCAGGCTGCAGCCGCCGCTCACTCATTGGGTACACCACTTTCTACGATAACTGTAATTGCAAAAGAATTAAAAAAAGAACTTAGCAAAAATACTAAATATAACGAAGATATTGATACATTATTAGAACAGGTTAAAAGATGTGGAGATATACTTAAAAAATTATCTCAAAGAAAAATTGTCGACGACGAATATGTTTCTAATGTAACAATGCAGGATTTACTTTTTGAGATTACAAAGTCTTTTGAGGAAATTAGTAATAAAAAAATCATTTTAGATATTAACGAAAAATTAAATAAAATTCCCATTAAAAGATCTGCGGAAATAACATATGGAATTCGTAATTTTGTAGGAAATGCAGTTAAATACTCAAAATCTAGAGTTAAAATAAATTTAGAAAGTAATGAAGAGGAAGTTTACCTCAAGATATCCGATGATGGTCCTGGTTTTCCAGACGATGTATACAATCTTATGGGAGAACCTTATATTGCTACAAAATCTTCTAAATTAAAGTCTAAATCTGGACTTGGATTAGGAACTTTTATTGGAAAGACTTTATTAGAGAGAAAAAAAGCTAATATTAATTTTATAAACAGTAAAAAAGATGGCGCAACGGTTGAAATAACGTGGAAATTTTCTGATATTAAACCTTAAAATTTTCTAAATTGGCTCTTGCTGAGTCATACAGTGAATAGTTCCTAAGCCCCACACTAATGTTGAACAATTTATTGGAATTATTTTTCTATTTTTGAAATGCTTTTTAAATATTTTAATAACTATTCCGTCATTTATATCATCAAAAGATGGGACTAAAACTACTTTATTAGCTATGTAAAAATTTAAATAGCTTGCTGGGACTCTTATACCCTCAATAAATTTAGGTTTAGGCATGGGCAAATAAACGATTTTAAATTTTTGCTTATTTACTCTTTCAAATTCTTTAACTATTCTAATATTTTCTCTTAAATTTTTATAATTTTTATCACTTTTGTTATTTTCTTTTGCAATAAAAATTTTATTTTTACTTACAAATCTTGCAATATCATCTATATGTCCATGAGTATCATCTCCATGTATTCCCTTATTAAGCCAAATGACCTTTTTTGCACCAAAAAATTTATCGAATATATGATTGTAATCATGAATTTTGAATCCTTTATTTCGTTGTTGTATTTTACTCATTAGACATTGTTTTGTTGTTAAAATAAGACCATTACCATTTACGTCAATGGAACCACCCTCTAAAATAATTTTCTTTTTTATATGCTTAGGATTTATAATTTTGATTTTTTTAAATTTTTTTACCTTTGTGTAAGCTTTATTGTCATTTTCAAAATTTTTATATTTAGCCCATCCATTAAATTCCCAATTAGATATAATATTTCTATTTCTTTTGTCTTTTAAAAATATTGGTAAAAAATCTCGCACCCATGCCCTATCTGTTTTGCAAATTATTAATTGGATATTTTTTATTTTAGCACCTAGAATTTTAAGAAAAAAAATTGCTGCTTTCTGATCTGATTTATCTTTAACTAAAATATTTACTGGCTGTACTTTTGAAAGTATTGTAATTATTTCACCAAAAACCTTTGGTATTTCACTAAATTTGCCAGGCCAATCCTCTTTATTATGGGGCCAGGCAATCCAAGTTGATTTTTGTCGCTCCCACTCAGCAGGCATTCTATAGATGCCTTCATTCGGCATTTTAGGCATCTCTAGGGTTATTTAATATGCCCTTATAATATTCGATTCTTCTATCTCTAAAGAAAGGCCAATGTCGTCTCACATTTTCAACTTTTTTGAAATCAATATCACAAACAATAGTTTTCTCTCCAAGTTTAGCTTTGGCAATTGTATTTCCACTTGGATCAAAAACAATTGTATTACCCCAAAACTCTAATTTTTTAGAACCCTGTTTTTCAATCCCAACTCTATTAACTGCTGCAACATAAACCCCATTAGCAATTGCATGTGATCTTTGTACTGATATCCAAGAATTGAGCTGGGATTTTCCATATTTCTTTTTTTCTTTTGGATGCCATCCGATAGCTGTAGGATAAAAAAGTATTTCCGCGCCTTGAAGAGATGTCAATCTAGCTGCTTCAGGAAACCATTGATCCCAACAAATTAATGTACCAAGCTTTCCTTGTTTAGTTTTAAATGTTTTAAATCCAAGATCTCCAGGTGTAAAATAGAATTTTTCGTAATATTGTGGATCATCTGGTATATGCATCTTTCTATATTTTCCAACCAGTTTCCCTTTTTCGTTTATTAACACACAACTATTATGATAAACGCCTGAAGTTTTTTTTTCAAAAATAGGCGCAATTATTATTATTTTAAGTTCTTTAGCCAATGAACACAAAATATTAGTTGTTTTTCCAGGAATCTTTTCAGCAAAATTGAAATTCGAATGCTTTTCTTGCTGACAAAAATAATTTGATAAAAATAACTCTGGCAAACATATAACCTTCGCCTTTTTTTTAGATGCTTCTCTGATTTTTCT
>CACFKO010000007.1 GCA_902566925.1 uncultured Pelagibacteraceae bacterium
ACTAGAGTCAATTGATTTAAAAGGACAAATAAAAATGCTTAAAGAGTTTGAGGAGATAAATAACTTAGCAGTAAAAAGTTTAAAGGAGTCTAATATTTCTGAGGCAAATGAAAATTTAAAAAAACTCAATGATTTATTAAAAAATCAAATTAGGAATATTGAGTCTTTTGATAGAAATGATTTGACTGTTGATCTAAAAGAATTGATTACAGATATAACGTCTTCGCAAGAAAAATATGCTACATCATATGGAAAAAATCAAACAATCAGAAGTGACTCTATAAAAAGAAAAGAGAGAATCAAAAATATTGACCAAGAATTAGAAAACTGGAAAGACCTTAAACTGAACTCCGAGAAAATGATTTTGGAGTTGAGCGAGAGAATAAAAAAAGTGGAACTAGAATTAGAGGAAAATCAAAAAAATCCAGAACTAATTGGTATTAGCAAAGGACAAAATATACAAAATCTTGAAAATACAAAAAAACAAAACGAAGATTTAGATAGAGAGATTCAAGAAACTGAGACCAAATATGTTTCGATGAACGAGAAGCTAAAAACAGTACAAGAAAAATTTACGGTTTTGAGGGAAAATAAGGCAAGACTTGGGGCAACAATAGAAGGAATCGACCAAAGAAAAATGGATCTTATCTATTTAGTAAAAAATGAATTAAAAATAGAAAATATTAACAACCTATTGTCTCTATCGGATTTAAATAACATTGAAAAAATACCTTCTATCGAAGAACAAGAAAAAAAATTAGCAGATATTAAAAAAAATAGAGAATCTCTTGGATCAGTAAATTTAAGAGCAGATGTAGAAACGGAAAAATACAAAAAAGCAATAAAAAAAATGGAAGATGATCGAGCTGACCTTGTTTCTGCAATTGTAAAATTAAAAGCTAGCATAAATGAACTAAATCAAAAAGGAAGAGAAAGACTATTAGAAGCTTTTAATAAAGTTAATAGGAAGTTTAATGAAGTTTTTACAAAATTATTCAACGGCGGAACAGCTAAGCTTGAATTGGTAGACTCGGATGACCCCTTAGAAGCCGGTCTGGAAATGTTGGTTTCTCCTCCTGGAAAAAGATTGCAATCAATTACCCTTTTATCTGGTGGTGAGCAGGCGTTAACTGCTATTTCGTTAGTTTTTGCAATTTTCTTAACAAATCCATCTCCAATTTGCATTTTAGATGAAGTTGACGCTCCATTAGATGATGCAAATGTTACTAGATTTTGTTCGCTTTTAGATCAGCTTATATCAATTACAAAAACCAAATTTATAATTATTACTCACCATGCCCTAACTATGTCAAAAATGAACAGACTGTATGGTGTTACAATGCCAGAAAAAGGCATAAGCAAACTTGTAGCTGTAAATTTAGAAAAAGCAGAAGAGCTGGTTGCATAAAAATTAAATGAATGATTTAGAGGATCTTAAAACTCGCCTTAAAATTGCAAAATCTAAATTGCAAAATAAAAACTTAGAAAAAACAGAAAGAAAAGGTGTTTTTCTTGGAAATGCTTTTAAACTTGGAACGGAGCTTGTTGCAGCGGTGGCGATTGGGACAATTATTGGGTTTATTTTAGACAACTGGTTTGGTACTAAACCAATATTAATTATTGTTTTTTTTCTTTTTGGGGCTGCCGCTGGAATTGTTAATGTTTTTAAAGCCGCAAAAAAAATGCAAGGGGATGAAAATTAAAATATGGCCGCAAATCCAATGCAACAATTTGAAGTGCATAGAATTGGACCCAAGATTGAGATTTCGGGTATAGATTTATCCTTTACAAATTCAAGCCTCTTTATGGCTATTAGTGCTGTATTAATCACAATGTTATTATTGTTCGGAACAAGAGAAAAAAAATTAGTACCGAGTAAAATACAGCTGATGTCAGAAATGTTATATAACTTTATATCAAAAATGATTAGTGATACTGCTGGAAAAAAAGCCAAACCCTATTTTCCATTTATTTTTAGTCTTTTTGTTTTTATATTGTTTTGCAATATGATTGGTATGTTGCCGTATTCTTTCACAGTTACAAGCCACATAATAGTAACATTAACTTTTGCAATATTTATTTTTATTGGGGTAACAATCTTGGGATTTGTAATTCATGGTTTTAAATACTTAAAAATCTTTGTTCCTAGCGGTGTTCCAGTTGTTTTGCTGCCAATTATAACTGTAATTGAAATTATTTCGTATTTGAGTAGACCTGTTAGTTTATCAGTCAGGCTATTCGCTAATATGATGGCTGGTCACACTATGCTAAAAGTATTTGGTGGTTTTGTCATCAGTCTAGGATTAATTGGAGGATGGTTGCCATTAAGTTTTTCAGTTGCGCTCACTGGATTGGAAATTTTGGTAGCTTTTTTACAAGCTTATGTTTTTGCGATTTTGACATGCATTTATTTAAATGATGCATTAAATTTACATCACTAACAAAAAAAAGGAGGAAAAAATGGAACTAGAAGCAGCAAAAATGATCGGTGCAGGATTGGCCGCAATTGCTTTAGCTGGAGCTGGTGTTGGTATCGGACTGATATTCGGAAACTATTTGTCCGGCGCAATGAGAAACCCATCTGCAGCTCAAAAACAATTCCCTAATCTACTTTTGGGATTTGCTTTAGCTGAAGCCACAGGTCTTTTCGGATTGGTCGTTGCTCTCATAATACTTTTTGCTTTTTAATTTTAATTAAAGTTTATGAAGAGGTTTTTAATTGTTTTAGTTTTCTCTGCTCTGCTAGAGAAGAGTCTTTTTGCAGCTGAGGCTGGTATGCCTCAGCTTAATCCTGAGTATTGGGCATCACAGGCTTTTTGGTTAATTATTATTTTTTTATCAATTTATATATTGATAGATAGAATTTTTATCCCAAAAATCAAAAGTAACATTGATATAAGAGAAAACAAAATAAGAAAGGATCTGGAGGAAGCAAAAATATTTAGAGAAGAAGCTGAAAAAAAACTTAAAACTTACAAGGAATTAATAGAAGCGGCAAAAATAGATGCAAAAAAAATTCTTTCGGAAAGTAGTCAAAAATTAAACGAGGATATTGAATCAAAAAAAAATAAGATCAAAAAAGAAATTGAACAAGAAACTCGTAATGCTGAGAAAGAAATCCAAAAATTTAAGGCTGAGTCTTTAAATAAGGTAAATATAATTTCTGAAGAAATTGTTTCAAGTTTGATTAAAGATATATTTGGGGAAGATTTAAATAGAAGTAGTATAAAAGCTACCGTAACTGAAGCTCTTAAAGAACATAAGGTCAAAAAAATATGAATATTGATGCTACATTTTGGGTTGCTGTTTCATTTTTAATTTTTATTGGTTTGCTTTTTTACCTTAAAGTTCCTCAAAAAATTAGTCAGTCCCTTGACGATAATATAAAAAAAATAAAAGAGGAGATTGGTAATGCAGAAAAATTGAAGGATGAAGCTAAAAATATATTAAGTGAATATGAGACCAAAGTTAGCAAATCAAAAGAAGAAATTAAAAATTTAATTCAGAAAGCAGAAAAACAGGCGGAAAGTAACATTATTAAAACGAATGAGGAATTTCATAATATTATTGAAAATAGAAAAAAGGCCGCAGAAGAAAAAATTAAACAAATGAAAGCCCAGGCTATAAAAGACGTAAAAAATTCATCAGTTGATATAGCTATTCATTCGGTCAAAAAAATCATCAAAAACTCAATTGATAAGAAAAAACTCGATAAAATTTATATTTCAAGCATTGAAGAGACAAAAAAGATTTTAAAAAACAAATCTATCTAGAGTAAGATCCTCCTTATGACTAGAAAGGTTATAGTTATTGGATCAGGATTTGGGGGTCTTGCATCTGCCCTTAGATTGAGAGCTAGAGGTTTTAATGTTACTTTGGTTGAGAAACATCCTGATTTAGGAGGAAGAGCCAGAGTTTTTAAAAAAGGAAATTTTATTTACGATGGCGGACCAACCGTCATAACCGCTCCATATCTTTTTGAAGAATTGTTTTCTTTATTTAATAAGAATATATCTGAATACGTAAAAATAGTTCCACTTAATTTATGGTATCGTTTTGTATTTTCTGACGGAAAAACTTTTGATTACTCAGGAAATGAAAAACTAATGGAAAAAGAAATAAAAAAATTTTCTGAGTCAGACTATGAAGGGTATAATAAATTGGTTAATTTTACTGAAAAAATTTTTAATAAAGGTTTTACAGAATTATCAGACAAACCTTTTAATAATTTAACTTTTATGCTCAAACAGATACCAGCTTTATTAAATTTAAAAAGTTATAAATCCGTTTATGGATTGGTTTCAAAATATATTTCAAATGATAAATTACGAAGGGTTTTTAGCATGCATCCTCTTCTGGTTGGTGGAAATCCTTTCACCACAACTTCTATATATGCGTTAATTCTATTTTTAGAAAAAAAATGGGGTATTCATTATTCCATAGGAGGTACAGGTAGTGTGGTAAAAGCTCTGGAAAAATTAATGGAAGAAGAGGGAGTCAAAATTTTAAAAAATTCTGAGGTTACAGAGATAATCCTGGATAATAAAAATGTTAAATCTGTAAAAATTAATAAATCTAAAATTATAAATTGTGATTATGTTGTATGTAACTCAGATCCACCGAATGTATACAAAAACTTAATTAAATCTAAAAATAATTATAATTTTTTATTCAAACAAAAAATGAAGAGAATGGATTATTCAATGGGGCTTTTTGTTTACTATTTCGGATCAAAGAAACAATATAAAAATGTGGCCCACCATACAATTTATTTTGGTAACTCTTATGAGAAACATTTGGATAAAATTTTTGAAAAAAAAATTCTTTCAGACGACATAAGCTACTATTTACATCGGCCTTCAGCAACAGATCCTAGTATGGCACCAAATGGTCAAGATGCTTTTTACGTTCTTGTTCCAGTTCCTAATAATTTATCAAACATAAATTGGTCAGATAAGGGTGAAAAATTTAAAAATTTAGTTTTAGATAAAATGGATAAATCAGTTTTGCCAGGTATTAAAGAAAATGTTGTGAATGATTTTTATCTTACACCAGATTATTTTGAAAAAGATTTAGATACACTACATGGATCAGGATTCTCTATACAGCCAAAGTTCTCTCAATCCGCTTATTTTAGATTTCATAATAAATCAGAGGTTTTTAATAATTTATATTTTGTTGGTGCTGGAACACACCCTGGCGCTGGAATGCCTGGCGTTATCTCCTCAGCAAAAGTTTTAGATAAAATTTTATAATGAGTACAAAAAATTATTTATCAATATACGCAAAGTCTTTTAATTGGTCTGGGTTTTTTTTGCCAAAGAAAATTTATTTTAAATGTTCCAAATTATACGATTTTTGTAGAACAATAGATAATATTGCAGATAAAAATACTGCTTTACAGATCAAAAAAAAAGAGCTTGAAGAATTTAAAATAAAATTTGAAGAAAAAAATCAAAAAAACTCTGTAATAAAAAATATGTGGGATTTAATGGAAGAGTCTAATATTTCAAAAAAAATAGTATATGATTTATTTGATGGTGTAGAGTCTGATCTTAAACAAGAAGTTAGAATAAAAACAGAAAAGGAATTGTTGGTTTATTCTTATAGAGTAGCTGGAACAGTAGGATTAATGATGGCAAAAATATTTGGTGTTAAAAAGAAAGAATCACTTCAAAGAGCTATTGATTTAGGAATTGCAATGCAGTTAACAAATATTTCAAGAGATGTTTTTGAAGATGAAAAGAGAAATAGAGTTTATTTGATAAAAAATTCAAAAGATATAATGCTTGATATAAAAAATATTATCTCAAAAGCTGATTCTTTCTATGAAAGCTCTTTTATTGGTATAAAGGATATTCCTTTTAGTTGTCGTTTTTCAATAGTAGTTGCAAGAAGAGTTTACAGACAAATAGGAAAAAAAATCTTACGAAAAAAAGATATTGATAGTTATAGAAAAGCTGGAAAAATTTATGTATCAAATTTTGGTAAAATCATGCAAACAATTTTTTCTTTGCTGGATTTGATAATTCTTTTTTTCATAAAACCAAGAAAATATGAAAAAGAAATTGAATATAATTTAATTAATGAAGATATAGGTTTGAATGAGAGAATTTGATTATATTGTAATTGGTGGTGGTTGCGCAGGTCTGTCGTTGGCTTACGAGCTAGATCTTCATCAAAAACTAGATAACAAAACATTAGCAATTATTGAGCCAAGAAAAGAATATAAGAGGGACAAAACTTGGTCTTTTTGGAAAGTTAGTGCCCATAATTTTGAGGACTGTGTTAAGAAAAATTGGAACGAATTTTCAATAAAAACACCATCTGATTCCAAATTTATTAAATGTGATAATTTTCCATATCAAAGCATTGATAGTGGACTTTTTTATAAAAAAATTAACGAAAGACTGAAAAAAAATAAAAATATTAAATTTTATAAAAATATGGATAACTTAAATACAAGTAATTCTTTCATCTTTAATAGTGTGCCTACATTACAGAACATTGACACAAATCTTTGGCAACATTTTTATGGTATTGAAATTCAAACTGATGAAGAATTTTTTAATGATAGAACTGTGGATTTGATGGATTTTGATTGTGATCAAAGAAAAAATGTTCACTTCTTTTATGTTTTGCCTTTTAGCAAAAAAAAAGCAATGATTGAAACAACGTGGCTTTCCAAAAAAGATCTGTCATTAAAAGATTACGAGTCACAAATTAGAAGCTATATTAAACATTTGGGCTTAAAAGATTACAAAATAAACTTTAAAGAGGAAGGTGCTATTCCTCTTTTTCATCCTGTTTATGAGAAGGAAAAAAATAAGATAAACATAGGAACAGCTGGCGGCATGACAAGATTAAGTACTGGTTATACTTTTCTCAATATCCAGGAACATAGTAAATATATAAGAATGAATATTGATAATATTCAAAATGCAAAAAAGTATGAGATAGGAAAAAAATATCAATTTTTAGATAAAATATTTCTAAAAGTTTTAAAGAGGCATCCAGAAAAAATGCCCAACATATTCTCCAACATGTTCACTGTTTCCTATAGCGCTGCTATTAAATTTTTATCAAATAAAAGTAGTATCTTGGAGGATTTATCTGTAATTTTAAAAATGCCAAAATGGATATTTATTAAATCTATTTTCAATTAATAATGATCAAAAAAATTTACGGCCAACATACATTTTATTTTTCTGTTTTAACAATTGTAATATCTATAATTGCATTGACAGTTGGGACTAATGTTAAGCTCTCAAATGAATTAATAATTCCTCTTATTTGTTTATTTTTAATTTTATCTATAGGCATATCTCATGGTGCTATGGACAATTATAAAGCAAATAAATTACTAGTAATTTATAAAATTAATAACAAATCAGTTTTTTTTTTATTTTATATTTTGATTTCAACTTTTGTAATTTTATTGTGGAATCTTTATAGTTCGATTACTTTATTGCTTTTCTTATTTGTTGCTTCTTATCATTTTGGAAGAGAAGACACTGCTTTCTTGAACAAAAACAATTCTAATCTTGATCAACTATTTTACTTAATTAAAGGTTCTTTGATAGTATTTTCTCCACTTTTTTTTCATTTTGATGAAACTTTAAAAATTTTTGAGACGTTGTTTTTAAATAAAAATATTTTAACTTATCTGGAAAGTGAGCATTGGATAATAAATGTGTGTTTGGGTTTGAGTATTTTAGGTTATTTTTACTTTGTTTATAAAAATAAATTTGAAGATTTTGAAATTTTATTTTTAGATATGTTGTCAGTTCTTATTTTAAATTATATTTTTAATCCATTAGTTGCTTTTACGATTTATTTTTGTTTCCTTCATTCAATAAGACATATCATTTCAATATCTTACGAATTGGATCCTGATAATTTTTTAGCTGGAATTAGAGCTTTTATTAAAAAGTCGTTTCCATTAACAATAGTTACGGCAGTATTGTATTTGTTAGCTATATTTTTCCTCTCCAATTCATATGGCTTGAATGATGTGGTTATTAAAGTAATATTTATTGGTTTGGCGTCATTAACGTTTCCGCATATATTGCTTGAGTACTTATTAGAAAAAAATGAAAAACGAAATTAAAATTCTTTTAGCGGCCCCAAGAGGATTTTGTGCTGGGGTTGATAGAGCCATAGAAATAGTCAAAAAAACTTTAAACAAATATGGTTCACCGGTGTATGTGAGACACGAAATAGTTCACAACAAGAATGTTGTTGAGTCACTTAAAAAACTTGGTGCTGTTTTCGTTGAAGAAATCTCAGAAATCTTAGATACATCTAGACCAGTTATTTTCTCAGCTCATGGTGTTCCAAAAAAAGTTCCTGAGGAGGCAAAACTTAAAAAAATTTTTTATGTTGATGCAACTTGCCCACTGGTTTCCAAAGTACACCGTGAGACTGAGCAACTGCATAAAAAAGGATTTGATATTGTTTTGATAGGACATAAAGATCATCCTGAGGTGGTTGGTACCATGGGTCAATTACCACTTGGATCAATTAAGCTTATAGAAAATATCGACGAGGTTAAGAATTTAAAATTTAATAGACCATTAGCTTATGTAACTCAAACAACTCTTTCGGTAGATGATACTAAAGAGATTATAGATGCTCTAAAGCTAAAATTTCCGGATATTAGGGGTCCTATAAAAGAGGATATTTGTTATGCAACAACGAATAGGCAAGCAGCAGTGAAAAAAATTGCACCTAACTGTGAGATGTTTTTTATTATAGGAAGCAGAAATTCTTCTAACTCCGCAAGATTGGTTGAAGTTGCAAAAAAATCAGGGTGTAAAGATTCTGAGCTTGTTTTTTATGGCAAAAAAGCCCCGTTGGAAAAAATTAAAAAATGTAAAACTATTGGATTATCATCTGGAGCATCTGCACCTGAAGAGTTGGTTCAAAATTTTATTTCTGAAATTAAAAAAGACATGAATGTATCGATTGAAGAGGTTGTAACTGCTAATGAAAAAGTAGTTTTTAAATTGCCAAAAGAATTAAATTAAATGGCTGTATATACAAAATTAAATCAAGAAGAATTGAATAATATTTTACAGAATTATAAATTAGGAAATTTAAAAAAATTTGAAGGTATTAAAGAAGGAATTGAAAATACTAATTATTTCATTCAAACAGAAAAAGGGAAATATATTTTGACAATTTATGAAAGAAGAGTAAATAAAAATGATCTTCCTTTTTTTTCCAAATTAATGTTAGAAACAAGTAAAAGAAAATTTATTTGTCCTAAACCAGTTTCAAATAAGAATAATAATTATGTATCAGATTTAAATGATAAAAAATTTATGATTGTTACTTATTTAGATGGAAAATCAAAAAAAAATTTATCACCATTGGAATGTAAAATTGTTGGTAGAGAAATTGCTAGGTTCCATGAAATAACAAAAAATTTTAGCTTTAGAAGAGAGAACGACCTTTCTGTGAAATCTTGGAGGAGAATTTTCACTCAAGTAAAAGATAAATGTAATAAAATCCATCCTGATCTTCCTAAATTAATAGAGGCAAATTTAATAAATATTGAGAAAGAATGGCCAAAAAATTTACCCTCTGGAATAATTCACGCAGATCTTTTTAATGATAATATTTTTTTTAAAAATAATAAATTTTCTGGTTTTATTGATTTCTACTTTTCTTGTAATGACTTTTATGCATTTGAGATAGCAATTTGTTTTAATGCTCTTTGTTTTGATGGGTTAAAACAAAATTTAAGCTTTAATGTGACTAAAGCTAAAAAATTAATGGAAGGTTACAATGAAATAAGAAAGATTTCTAAAGAGGAGAAGAAATCTATTAAGGTTCTCTCACAAGGAGCTGCGTTAAGATTTCTTCTAACAAGAGTATTTGATTATATTAATACAGTTGATAATGCGGTTGTTAAAATAAAAGATCCAGAAGAATATCTTAAAAGATTAGAATTTCATAAAAATGCAAAAAGTTTTGAGGATTATATAATTTAAAATGAAATATAAAGTTTATACGGATGGAGCATGTTCGGGTAATCCTGGACCTGGGGGTTGGGCTGCAATTATAATTGTTGATAATCAAATGAAATATAAATTCTCTGGTAGTGAAAAAAATACAACTAATAATCGGATGGAGCTTATGGCACCAATTAAGGCAATACAAAAATTTAAAAAAAAATCAGAGATTTTAGTTTTTACGGACTCCACCTACGTAAAGGATGGAATAACAGTTTGGATCAAAAATTGGGAAAAAAATGGTTGGAGAACTTCTTCGAAGAAACCTGTAAAAAACAAAGAGCTCTGGAAAAAATTAAAAAATTTATCTTCAAAACATTCTATCAAGTGGACATGGGTAAAGGGCCATGCTCAGGATAAGTATAATAATCTTGTTGATGAACTTGCACAAGGAGCTATAAAAGATAAATGATTAAACAAATTCCAAGTAATCAAATTAAAGATTTTATAAAAGAAAATCCAAAAAGTATTTTACTAGATGTAAGAACAAAAGAAGAGTGGGAACAAATTGGAAAACCTGATGGTGAAAAAATTGGAATAAAAACTTATTTTTTATCTTCTCAATTTCAAGGACGGGTTATCAATGAAAGCTTTGTAGAAGAATTTGAAAATTTGAATATCGATAAAAATTCTGAGGTGCTAGTCATGTGTGGCTCAGGCAATAGATCCCAGAGAGCAGCAGAGTTATTAACTGAAAAAGGTTACAATTGTTTAAATGTTTCAGATGGTTTTAGAGGAGACGGTATAGAAAAGATTGGTTGGAAAAATAATAAACTTCCAATTAAATAATTATATTTCATTTAAAAAATTTTCTGCAGCAGAAATTTCACAGTGACCTGTTTCCTTTTCTTCCTTTATTAGTTGGATTGACTCGTTTTCCACCAACATTGTGTATCTCATCGATCTTATACCTAAACCCTTTTCGGATTTATCTACCTCTGCCCCTATAGCCTTAGTAAATTTACAAAAAGGATCCCCTGCCATAAATATTTTTCCATCAATTTTTTGGTTCTCTCCCCATGCTTTCATTACATTTGGATCATTAACAGAAATACATACTATTATTGAAATACCTTTGCTTTTAGCAAGTTCATAGTTTTTTACAAATCCAGGCAAATGTTTTGCCGAACAAACCTTTGTAAAGGCTCCTGGCACGCCTAAAATTATTGCTTTTTGATCTTTAAACAAATCACTTGTTGAAATTTTTTTAACTTCATTTTTTTTATCTAAATAAAAAAAATTATTGTGAGGTAATTTTTCTCCAGGTTTGATTTTCATTATAGTTTTCCTAAAATATAATTTTTAACCTCTGTAAGATTATTTTGTAGAATATCATATTTTTCCTTTTTATCTAATATACCAGATAGTTGTGATGGTGTTTTAATTAAATTAGAAGTAGCCATCTTTATAGTTTCTAAAAATTTATATGGATGGGCAGTGCCAAGAATTAAAATTTCAGAACCATCATTGATTTTTTTTGCTGCACCTACGGCAGTAGCTGTATGGGGATCTAATATAAAATTGTATTTTTCAGAAAAATTTTTAATAATCTCTAAGGTTTCTTTGTCGCTCGTTTTTTCTGCACAAAAGTCTTTTTTTATAATATTTGTTTCTTCTAGGCTAAGCTTGAATGACCCTTTTGATAAAAGGTCTAACATCAATTTTGAGATTTTTTTATCATCCTGATTTAGAGTATCAAAAAGTAGTCTTTCAAAATTACTTGATACCTGAACATCCATACTTGGAGATAATGATGGTTTTACCTTGGTTGGTTTATACTCGCCTGAATTAATAACTCTTTTTAATATATCATTCTCGTTTGTGGCTATTATTAATTTATTTATCGGTAATCCCATTTTTTTAGCCACATATCCTGCATAAATATCGCCAAAATTTCCCGTTGGAACCGAGAAACTTATTTTTTTATTTTGGAATTTGAAAGCTGAATAAAAATAATAAACAACCTGACAAATTATTCTAGCCCAATTTATAGAGTTGACAGCTGATAAATTAATCTTTTCCCTAAAAATATTATCAGAAAACATATCCTTGACTATTTTCTGACAGTCATCAAATGTTCCTTTGATGGCAATATTGTAAATATTGTTTGATCCTATAGTCGTCATAATTTTTCTTTGGATATTTGAAATTTTTTTGTGGGGATGCAAAACAAAAACATTGATATTTTTTCTATCATTAAGGGCTGAAATAGCTGCGGAGCCAGTATCGCCTGAAGTAGCTACTACAATGTTGATTCTGCTTTCTGAGGATATTTTAAATTCATCATACATATTTCCTATTACTTGCATAGCAATATCCTTAAAAGCAAGTGTTGGACCGTGGTACAATTCGACTAAGTTGATATCACCAACTTTTTTAATTACAACAACATCCTTTGTTGTAAAGTTTGCATATGATTTTTTTACTAATTTACTTAAATGTTTTCTGTCTAGCTCAGGAGAGCAAAAGCTTCCAATTATTTCTGTAGCAAGCTCATCATAAGACATTTTGCTTAGGTTTTTAAGTTCTGACTGGTTATAGGACTTAATTTCTTTAGGTATAAAAAGCCCTCCATCTGGGGCTAACCCTCTTAAAAAAACATCTTTAAAACTGAAGTTTAAATTTTTATTTCTGGTGCTGATATATTCCACTAGCTAGACGACTTTTGCCCTTTTTTGAAATATTTTTTCCAAGTAGAGTTTAATAAACCTAGTACTACAAATGAAAGCACAATAATTAATAAGGCAATCTGTCCTCCAGAAGTATCTGAGATACATACGGCGCATAAACTAATTATTTCTGAATTAAACGTATTTATTATCATTTTTTAAAAAAAACAAATTGAATTATAGCCTCTTTTATATTCTTTGTCACTTTAGGGTCAACTAACAAAATTAATGTATATTTTTCTTTTTCTCCCCCTTTTAAAGTTTGTTTCTCATAACAAAAGCAGTTCATTTTTGTCATAAAATCTTTCAATTCAGCTGGATGAACCTGAAAAGTGGCCATTCCGCTCATGGTTTGTTTACTCAGATTTTTTACAGTATAATTTATTGTTTTTACCTCTCCTGGTACAATAAGTAAGTTTTTTTCCTCTGTTTTAAATTCAAATGGCAAATCTTTATGAACGCTGGTAATTAATTTAGTTGTAATTGCCTCTTTGTCTCCTTTATTATTTTTTGGAACAAGAATAGATATAAATAAAATTATAATTAAGATAGAGGAAAGAAATAAAATTAGTTTTTTTGAAACGCCTAGTTTAAGCAAATTTATCCACTAAAATTGATATAAAAATTGCAAACAAATAAAGAATTGAAAAAGCAAATATTTGCTTAGCAATAATTTTCTCTATTTTTGCATCTTTTGTTTTGAAAAGTTTGAAACAAATAAAAATATAGTATGCGCTTAATGGAAGAGAGAATGATAAGTAAATTAAACCTAAAAATTTTAAATAAAAAGGAGCCAAAGCTACTGGAAACAAAAGTATAGAATATATTAGTATATTTTTTTTTGTTATTTCGATTCCCGATGTTACTGGCAGCATTGGAATATTGGCCTTTCTATAATCTTCAGACTTAAATAAGCTTAAAGCCCAAAAGTGTGATGGTGTCCAAATAAAAATGATAAGAAACAAAATAATTGGTTCTATAGAAATACCTCCCGTTGCTATAGACCACCCAATAACAGGTGGCAATGCTCCTGCTGCACCACCAATTACAATGTTTTGAGGTGTTTTTCTCTTCAGCCATATTGTGTAAACAAAAACATAAAACAAAATTGTTAACGCCAATAAAGAAGCTGCCATAAGATTTGAAAAGAAATATAAAGCTCCTACCGAAATAAAAGATGATATTGTTCCAAAAATAAGCGCTTCTTTTCTTGTTAACTTGCCTGTTGGAATTGGTCTTAAACATGTTCTTGACATAACCGAGTCTACATCCGCTTCATACCAGCAATTTAAAGCCCCTGCGGCCCCAGAACCAAGAGCAACTGCGATTATAGAAAAAACTGCATTTAAATAATCTACGTTTTTTAATGGAGCAATTAGAAAGCCAACCACACATGTAAAAATAGCTAACGACATAACACGAGGTTTCATTAAATCATATAAAGCTTTTAGATAACCAAAGCTGTCTAGTTTAAATTCTCTTGTTTTTGTGTCGCTGTTGAGCAATTTTAATCCTTATTTTAAATTATTCTCCTAGAACGAAATAAATAAATCTAGTAAATACAGTATACTTTCCTTCCGCTACCATTAGTCCTACGAAACAAGCTATAGCGGTCATGGGCCAAAGCAGAACATTTACGAGAGTATAGCGTTCCCAAAAAAGATGCATAAAGAATGCCATTATTAACCCCGCTTTTAAAAACATAAAAAATAATATTAAACTCCATCTCAATAAGCCTTGAAACTGATACCAATCAACCATGTAAGAGAAAAAACTTAAAACAAATAATAATGCCCAAATCCAAAGATAAATTCCAAGCTTATGTGTTGATGTTTTTTTTTCTTTATTGTTATCTAAATTAGTATTTTCATTCATAATAATATCTTACCAAAGGTAGAAGAACGCAAAAATAAAAACCCAAACTAAGTCGACAAAGTGCCAATAAAGCCCTAATATTTCTACAGCTACATAATCTGATTTCATTGTGGTAAAATAGCCTCGTTTACCACTATCAAAATCTCCTCTGAAAACCTTTCTTGCATAAATAAATAGAAAAATTACACCTATGGAAACGTGGGTTCCGTGAAAACCTGTTATCATAAAAAAGAAGGAGCCAAACTGCCCAGCGCCGAAAGGGTTTTCCCATGGTCTTACCCCTTCATGGATAAGTTTTGACCATTCAAATGCTTGCATCCCAACAAATGTTAATCCACCAATTGCTGTTAATAGTATGAACCATCCGCACATCTTCTTATTTTTTTCGTATCCATACTTAACTGCTAAAGCCATGGTTCCGCTGCTAGTAATCAGCACAAAGGTCATTATGGCAATCAATAGAAGAGGTACTGGAACCCCCATAAAATTAAGAGCAAATACTTCACTTGGATTTGGCCATTCAACAACAGTTGATGCTCTACCCTTCATGTAAGAAATTAAGAAACAACTGAATATAAAAGTATCGCTTAATAGAAAAATCCACATCATAGCTTTTCCCCACTGAACACCTTTAAAAGCTGTCTGATCTGAACCTAAATCGCTGGGTACACTTTTCCAACCTTTGGGAAGATTTTCTAATGATGAGTCAGCCATTATCTCCTTTTAACTTGATAACATTAAACCAAACAGCACAATCCATACAGCTAAAAGAAAGTGCCAATAGATTGCACAAATTTCTATTAGATGATTTATATTTTTTTTATTGTTATTTTTTAAAAATTTTGCAGTTGTCTTTCCCCAGAAATATATGCCACCAATTAAATGAAGGCCATGTAGCGTAGTAAACAGGTAGAAAAAAGCATTTGCTACATTTGTAGTAGCATAATAACCTGAGTTCATAAGTTGATACCAAACTATTAATTGGCCGATTAAAAAGGCGTATGCTAAAAAACCAATAAAATATAATCCATTTTTTGTTTTTTCATATAAATCTTTTTTTGAATAATTCTGGGTTAGAAAAAATACTATACTACTTAAAATTAAAATTCCTGTATTCAGCCACAGCAGCCAAGGCTCTGGCATGCTTCGCCAGTCACTGACTAACATACGGTCTGAGTACGCTACGATAAACAAGGAGAACAATACCGTACTAACAATCATAATGGTTCTTAAGCCTACTTTATGTTTACTTAGGCTTAATGTCCGACCTTCATGCTTATTATCAGATTCAATTTGCTCTTTTTCCCAAGGCTTCTCAGTTAATAATTGAAGAATACTTCTTGTCTTACTCACGTTTTCTCAACTTTCGCCCCTATGATTTCGCTTGGAGGCTGATTTTGAGGTATGTAATCCTCTTTAGCCCCAGGAACGCTAAAGTCGTAAGCCCAACGGTAAACTTTTGGAGTTTCTTTACCCCAATTTCCATGCTCAGGTGGCATTTGAGGAGTTTGCCATTCTAAAGAGTTCGCTTTCCAAGGATTCTTTTCTGCTTTTTTTCCTAAACGCGCACTTGCAATTAAGTTGTACAAAAATAAGAGTTGAGCAGCGCCAACTATTAAAGCTGCTATGGTTATAAATTGGTTTAGAAGTAAAGTAGAAGTTTCGATGTATGGGCTATCATAAATTTCAAAGTAACGTCTTGGTACTCCTACAAAACCTTGGTAATGCATTGGAAAATAAATTGCATACGAACCAATAAAAGTAACCCAAAAATGAATTTTTCCAAGTGTTTCATTCATCAATCTACCTGTTATAAGTGGATACCAATGATATATTGCTCCAAAGACTACAAGTATTGGTGCTATTCCCATTACCATATGAAAATGAGCAACTACAAAATATGTATCAGATAAAGGAACATCTACTGTAACATTTCCTAAAAATAGCCCGGTTAATCCGCCATTTAAAAATGTTACTATAAACCCTAAAGAGAAAAGCATCGGCAATGATAGCTGTATATTTCCTCTCCATAGAGTTAAAATCCAATTATAAACTTTTACAGCCGTAGGAACTGCTATAATTAATGTTGTTGTAGCGAAAAAGAAGCCAAACCATGGGTTCATTCCACTAACATACATATGGTGAGCCCAAACAAAAAAACTTAACGCACCAATTCCGACTATGGCCCAAACCATCATTCGATAACCAAAAATTGTTTTTCTAGCATGAACAGATAGTAGGTCTGAAACTATTCCAAATGCAGGTAAAGCTACAATATAAACTTCTGGGTGTCCAAAGAACCAGAATAGATGCTGAAATAAAATCGGACTTCCACCGTCATAGCTTAATTTTTCACCTAGAGACACCATTGCTGGCATAAAGAAACTAGTTCCGATCAGACTGTCTAATGTCATCATTAAACAACCAACTAATAAAGCTGGAAAAGCTAACATCGCAAGAACAGTTGCTGTAAAAATTCCCCAGATTGTTAGCGGTAGTCTCATTAAGGTCATTCCCCTTGCTCTTAATTGTAAAACTGTAATTATGTAATTTAATCCTCCCATCGTGAACCCTGCAACAAACAATATTAATGAAATTAACATTAATATGATTCCCATATCACTCCCTGGTGTTCCTGCAGTAATTGCTTGAGGAGGATAGAGCGTCCACCCGGCGCCAGTAGGACCTCCTGGTACAAAAAAGCTTGCTAGCAAAACTAAAACTGCAACAACGAATGCCCAATAACTAAGCATGTTAACATAAGGAAAGGCCATATCTCTTGATCCGCACATAAGAGGAATTAATAAATTTCCAAACCCCCCCAAAAATAAAGCAGTTAGTAAATAAATTACCATTATCATCCCGTGCATAGTTACGAACTGATAATAAGCTGCTGGATCAAGCCAACCCAAACCTGGAAATGCCAACTGAATTCTCATTATCCAAGATAAAACCAAACCTAAAAGACCGGTTCCAACTGCTGTTAGTGCATATTGAATACCAATATATTTTGCATCTTGAGAAAAAACGTAAGTTGTCCACCAACTATGCGAATGATAAAGATCCTGATCTGGAAGTTCCGCATCAGGAACTGCATCAATATCTGGTACACCAGTCGTAGAAGCATCAGAAACGTAGTCTGATTTAGCCTCTAATTTATGTTCATACTCATCTGACATTATTTATTTCACCATTTTATAATTCATTTATTATTTTTTGCTAGCTGCAAATTGTCAATTTGTTTATTTTTTGCTAACATTTTTTCAAAAGTTATCTGTTTTGCTTCCCATTTTTTATAATCTTTTTCTTTATCTACTATTACCCGACCTCTCATAGCATAATGTCCTGTTCCACAATATTCAGCACATAAAACCTCAAAATCTCCAGTTCTTGTTGGAGTTAGCCAGTAGTAAGTTATTGTCCCTGGAACCATATCCATTTTCCCTCTAAATTGAGGAACGTAAAAATTATGAAGAACATCGATTGTTCTAAGTTCAAATTTAACTGGACGGTCTATAAGCAGATGAAGTTCTTGTCCGTCAACTAAGCGGTCATCTTTTCCATTAGGATCTTCTAAAATTAAACCAAACGGGTTATCATCATTAATATATTGAATATCTGTTTTTCCTAATATTCCATCATCACCCGGCAATCTATATTTCCATCCCCATTGGTAGGCAAAAACTTCAACTTTGTATGCGTTTTCAGGAACAGTCACATAATTATTCCAAACCACTAAGCCTGGAGCTAGTAGAGCTGCAACTCCTATGGAGGTTATCCAAGTTAATCTACTTTCTAATTTTTTATCTTCAGGTTTGTATTCGGCTCTTCTGTCTTTACTATAACTATATTTCCAGACACAGTATGCAACAAAGAAACATATCGCTACAAATACAAAACCTGTAATCCAAAATGTTAAAATTATTGTATCATCCATTCCACCCCAATTAGATGCAACTTCTGTCCACCACCATGGAGACCAGAAGTGAAAAGCAATTGATGCGATTGTAATTAAAAAAATACTAAGTGCGACTATCATTTTATGCGTTGCTTATAATAAAAATTCCTAAAAGGATAACGCCTGCAATAAGAATATGATTTCCTAGATCAATAAAACCCAGTTTCTTATTTTTTGGGTCGACTAGATCTTTCCATCTAAAAGGCGCTGCTTTTCTCTTAACAGCGATTTCTGCTTTGTTTTCATTTTTTTCCAATCTTAAAGATACTGAAAAGAAAACAAAGTAAATGAATAGAACTAGAAAAATTACCAGCCCAAGCAATAGTGCGTAAGAAGTATTCATAGTTTGAATTTACTATATATAAACATCTAATGCATGTTTAATAAGGTTTTGCGACACTTTTGCAAGGGTAAATTCTCCTTAAATTTAAAGGATAAATTACCGAGAGTTTAAATTATAACTTAAAATTGTAGTTGCCGAGATTGCTGCTGTTTCAGCGCGTAAAATATTTTTGGCTAACGAAATAGAAGTTGTTTTTTTATGATCAACTATTAATTGTCTTTCGTTTTCCGAAAAATCTCCCTCAGGCCCAATTAAAATGCAAATAGGATTTTTCTTATTTAAAATATTTTTTAAATTACTTGATTTACAGTCAATGTCACAAAATAAAAGATCTCCATCGTTGGGGAATTTTTCTAAAAAATTATTTAATTTTTGAATTTTATGAATCTCGGGGACTGAAATTCTATTAGATTGTTCACTTGCTTCTCTTACGATTTTTTCTGCTCTTTCAATATTAATTTCTCTAACAACACTCCTTTCGCATAAAAGAGGGACAAATTTTTTTATTCCAAGTTCTGTAGTTTTTTGCAGCATCATATCTTGGGGAATTTTTTTAATAGGTGAAAATGCTAACCATAAATTATTCTCTTCTTCTTTTGATCTTGATAATTTTTCAACTTTAAACTCTATTAAACCTTGATTATTAGCAAGGATACGAGTATCCCATTCGCCATTAAAAGAATTGAAAAGAGAAATTTTGTCACCTGCTTTTTTCCTAATAACATTAATAATATAATGTGATTGGCTTTTTGAAAGTTTTGAAATAAGCCCAGTTTTTAATTCTTTAGAATAAAAAAGTCTTGCTTTTGAGGTCATGAAGAATTTATATAAGCAAAAATGGCAAAATCAATTATTATTAACAAACATGGTGGGCCAGAAGTTTTGGAGCTAGTGGATACTAAGGTCAGTTCTCCGGGCTCAAATCATATTAGAATTAAAAACAAAGCTATTGGTTTAAATTTTATAGATACTTATCATAGATCTGGTCTTTACCCAATTAAACTGCCTTGTGGTTTAGGAATGGAAGGAGCAGGAGTTGTTGAAGAAATTGGTTCTGAAGTAAAAAAATTTAACATAGGTGATAATGTAGCTTATGCATCTCCACCTTTAGGTTCGTATTCTGATGAAAGAATTATACCAGAAAAAATTGCCGTCAAAATACCAGATGGAATAACTCATAAAATTGCTGCAAGTATAATGACAAAAGGACTAACGGTACATTATCTTTTATTTAAAACCTACAAGGCTAAAGCTGGTGAAATAATTCTCTTTCATGCAGCGGCAGGGGGTGTTGGTCAAATTTTTTGCCAATGGGCAAAAAGTATAGGATGTAAAGTAATTGGCACTGTTGGTTCAGATAACAAAATTGATACTGCAAAAAAAAATGGTTGTGATTTTGTTATCAACTACAATAAGGAAAGCTTTGATAAAAAAGTTTTAGAAATAACTGAAAACAAAGGAATTAGTGTTGTTTACGATGGTGTAGGTAAAGATACTTTTGAAAAATCAATTAATTGTTTGAGACCAAGAGGAATGATGGTTTCATTTGGGAATTCATCTGGAGCTTTAGACCCAATAGATGTAAAAAAATACATAGCTGCAAAAAGTCTTTTTTTTACAAGGCCAGGGCTTACACACTATGCTTCAGCAAGAAATGAACTTGAGGAAGCAGCGGCTTCACTATTTGATGCGGTAAAATATGGTAAAGTAAAAGTGAAAATTTTTAAGGAATATGCTCTGTCACAGGCAAGGAAAGCCCATGAAGATCTTGGAGCAAGAAAAATTATAGGTCCAGCATTATTAATCCCAAATGAATAATATAAAAATAATAAGTCCTTGCATTAGTATATGCAAAAGTGACTCTTCAAATGGCTATTGTTTTGGTTGTGCTAGAACTGATGAAGAAAAAAAAATATGGAAAAATCCAAATACAACAAATGAGTGGAAAAAAGAAAATTTAGATATTCTAATCAAAAGAATGAATGGTTCTCAACTTAAAACTTTCGAACAATCCTATAAAGAAAAAATTGAATTTGGAAAATTAGTTTATTCCAAAAATTTAAAGAAATAACCATAGAATTAATCCTACAATAGCTAGTATGAGTATTAGTATTCTTATACCAAAAAGATATTTAGTTAAGCTTTTAGATCCCTCTATATCTTTTTTCTTTCCTGCGCCTAATCTGATAACAAGATAAAATGCCAGTAGTAGAATTAATATGATTATAAGTATAACTGGTTTGCTAAACATAATTAATTTGAGGTTAATATAATAGGCAAAAACAGACCCAAAGCATACAAAAGAATTATTACTACTGAAGCAATTATAAAGGCTCTTATCGCATTAATTTTCATTAGTATTACTTCTCATCAATTTTCATATCAGACAAATGTAATTTTAACGCATGTGTTGAAAGAAAAATTTCAAATAAAAATAATAGTATTGATATTATCATTGATATACAGCAAGTGGCAAATATTAGTCTGGCAAGGAAAACTGTCTCTAAATATAATCCAAGCACTGTAAGCATATTAAATAAAAATCCCAAACTTGCAGCACCAATGGCATATTTTAAATAATTGATTCTTTGATTTAAATTCTTTAACTGTTTTTTCCATTCAGGTGGGATGTGTTTTTCAAAAACATGTTCGTCATGGAGCTTTCTGATCAATGCACTTAGTGTATGAAACCTATTGCTATAAACTGTCATTATAAGGGGTATAGCCGGAAACATTAAAGCAGTAACAGTGTAATCTATGTTCATATCGAATCGAATTGATTATGTATTTAGTGTTTGATATTTACAAGAAATAATGATGTCCGTACATCTTAAAAATTTCATTAATGTCACAAGATTAAACAAACCTATTGGCTTTCTTTTGCTTTTTTGGCCATGTGCTTGGGGATTGTCTTTAGCTTACTATTTTGAAAAAAATGCTGATACCTTTCTTTATTATCTTTTTCTTTTTTTCTGTGGATCAGTATTAATGAGAAGTGCTGGGTGTATAGTGAATGACATTGTGGATGAAAAAATTGATAGAGAAGTCTTTCGAACAAAAAATAGGCCGATTGCTTCTGGATCTCTAAATAAAAATTTGGCGTGGTTTTATATTTTAGTTTTGTGCTCATTAGCTTTTATCGTTCTAATTCAGTTTAATTTGTTAACTATATATCTTGGGATTTTCTCAATGGTATTTGCATTTAGCTATCCATTTATGAAAAGATTCACATACTGGCCACAGTTATTCTTGGGATTTACATTTAATTGGGGAATAATAATGGCTTGGACCGCTATAGTAAATGAGATCACCTACTTACCAATACTTCTTTATGTTGGAGCCATATTTTGGACACTAGGCTATGACACGATTTATGGATTACAAGATGCGTCTGATGATGAGGTGATAGGAGTGAAATCTACATCGATCAAGTTTAAGAATAATCTTAATTTGTTTTTAGCTGGATCTTATATTATTAGTTCAGTATTTCTGCTTTTTGTGATTATAAATTTAGAAATAAATTATTTTACAATATTTTTTTTACTTTTTATGTGTAGTCTTTTTTATCAAATAAAAATTTGTGATCCTAAAAACTCCACCGCATGTTTAAAAGCTTTCAAATTAAATAATTTATCAGGTATGTTCATTTTCTTAACTATTTATCTAACAGCTCTAATTAATTAATGGAATTAAAAAAAGTTATATCAAATATTAAAAGGCTTTATAAAAATTATGTAAAAAAACGTTTGTGGAGAGTATTTGCTGCATTATTTTTTTCTGTGATTATAGCTGGAACTACATCGGCCATAGCTTGGTTATTAGATCCGGCTGTAAAAAAAATATTCATAGATAACGATAGAACCTTTGCAATAGTTATACCAATTTTTATAGTTGTGGTATTTGCTGCAAAGGGTGCTTCGCTTTACTGGGCTAGAAATCTAATACTTGTTCTGGGATTTAGGGTAGTGCAAGAAATACAAGGTCAAATGGCTGGGCATGTTTTGTTGTCCGACACCCAGAGCATTGAATCAAAACACAGTGGAAGATACATAGCTAGTTTCATGTATGATGTTGCTCAAATCCAAACCCTTATAAGCACTGGAATTTTAAATTTAATGAAAGATACATTAACTCTAATAACTTTGCTTGTAGTAATGTTTTATCAAAATTGGAAGTTAGCATTATTTTCAATGCTAATTATGCCGCTAGCAGCAATTTTTGCAAAATCACTCGGTAAAAGAATGGGTAAAGCAACTACTGCTGGCGCGGAGTCTACAGCAAGTTTTGCAACACTTCTAACTGAGATACTAAAAGGATCTAAAATAATTAAAATTTATCAAAAAGAAAAAATGGAGGAAGAAAAATCTAAATTAACGATCAAAGATGTGGCTGATAAACAAATTAAAATTGGAAAAATCATGATTAGAGCAACACCAATAATGGAAACACTCACAGGTTTGATGATAGCTGGTTTCATTTACTTTGCAGGCTTCCTTATTGCAAAAGGAGAAATAGGTATAAATAATTTTTTCTCTTTTTTGGCAGCAATGATGTTGTCTTATCAGCCAGTAAGGTCTCTTGCTACCCTTAACATGGCAGTTTATCAAGGTACCACTGCGGCAGAAAGAGTTTTTAAAATATTAGACGAAAAAATAGAAATAGCAGACCAAAAAAAATTGCCAGAGCTAAAAATAAAAGATGCTGAGATACAATTTAAGAATGTAAACTTTCAGTATAAATCAGGAAAAGATAGCGCTGTAAAAAATATCAATCTAAACATTGATGGTGGAAAAGTTACTGCGTTAGTGGGGCACAGTGGTGCAGGTAAAAGCACTATAATGAATCTAATTCCTAGATTCTACCAACAACAAGAAGGTAGTATATTTATTGATGGACAAAAAATTGATGAAGTTTCACTTTATTCTCTTAGAAATAAGATTTCTTTGGTTAGTCAAGAAATAGTTTTGTTTGATGACAGTGTTAAAAATAATATCAAATATGCAAAACTCGATGCAACAGAAAGTGAAATAAAGAATGCTTGTGAGTTAGCTGCATCAACTGAATTTATCGATGAACTACCAGAAAAATATGAGACAGTTATTGGGGAAAATGGCGTACGTTTGTCGGGAGGCCAAAAACAAAGAATATCAATTGCCAGAGCTATACTCAAAAATTCTCCCATTATTTTATTAGATGAAGCTACATCATCATTGGATTCTGAATCGGAGGCAAAAGTTCAAAATGCTATATTTAACTTAACCAAAAATAAAACAACTTTAGTAATTGCTCACAGACTATCCACAATAAAAAGAGCAGATAAAATTATCGTCATGAAAAATGGTTTGATGGTTGGATCAGGCAAGCATGAAGAACTACTAAAAAAATCAAAAGATTATGAGAATCTTTACAGCAAACAAGTAGTCTAATTATTATGTTGAGAGTTTTATATAACATCTTAATTACAATTTTTTATCTTCCTTATTTTTTTATAATTATTTTTCGAAGATTTTTAGGAAAAGAACATAAATTAAAGTTTAGAGAAAAGATTTTGCCACAAAAGATCAATAGACCAGAGGGTTATTTATTCTGGTTTCATGTGGCTAGTATAGGAGAATTGATGAGTATTCTTCCCTTCATTGATTTTTTTTTAAAAAAAAATTCGAAATATAATTTTTTAATTACAACTGTTACTCTAAGTTCATTTAATGAGTTAAAAAAAATATATGAAAATAATAATAGAGTTTTTCATCAATTTCTTCCTTATGATTCTAAGTCATTAATTAATAATTTTTTTAATAATTGGAAACCTGATCTTGTCTCTTTTGTAGATTCTGAAGTCTGGCCTAATTTTTTTCTAAAAATTAAGAGTAAAAATCTACCTTTTATTCTTTTAAACGCGAGAATAACAAAAAAAAGTTTTAATAGGTGGTCCTTGGTTAAAGATTTTGCATCTCAATTATTTGGTTCGTTGTCAGTATCTATTTCCGCAAACAAAGAAACTATAAATTATCTTAATTATTTTAAAACTAAGAAAATAAAATATTTTGGAAATATTAAATTTTGTTCATCAATTAAAAGTTTGAAAAAATTTGAGAACGATCAATTTAATCAAATTTCAAAAAAGAGTTGGTGCGCGGTAAGCATACATCCGGGCGAAGAGATATTTTGTGGCAAAGTTCATAAAATCTTAAAAAAATCTCATAGTGAAGTAATGACTATAATAATTCCAAGGCACATAAACAGGTTAAAAAAAATATCATCAAATTTAAAAAATATGGGACTCAAAGTTCAAATTAAAAATGAAAATGACCCAATTGAAAAATCAACTGAAGTTGTATTGGTTAACTATTATGGATCTGTCACAAAATACCTTAATAAAATTAAACAAGTATTCTTTGGAAAATCTCTTTTGGTGAAATTAAAAAGGGCTGGCGGCCAAAATCCTATAGATGCAGCAAAAATGGGGTGTCGTATATTTCACGGTCCATACATTTATAATTTTCAAGAAATTTATGACTACTTAAATAGCCAAAAGATTTCTGAAGAGATCAATAAACCAGAAATTTTGGCAGAAAAATTAATAAAAAACTTTAATTCTAGTTTTAAAGAAAACAATGAAAACCAAGAAAAACTAAATAATTATAGTGATAGAATTTTTAAAAATGTTATTGATGAATATAATAAATTTATCACATGAAAATGAAAAAACCTAAATTTTGGGATAAAAAATATCACACATTTTTTTCAATAATTTTATTGCCAATATCTTTTTTTTATCGAATCATAGTTTCAGTAAAAAAAATTACTACCACTAAGAAAGAATTTACCATACCAATAATATGTATTGGAAATATCTATATTGGAGGCACTGGGAAGACACCTTTGTCTATGAAAATATGGGAAATATTTAAAAATGAAAAAAAACCAGTAATTATAAAAAAAAATTATAAAAATCACAAAGATGAAATAGAGCTAATTAAAAAATATAGTAAGATTATAACATCCGAAAAAAGAAGTGAAGGAATAAACCTTGCAATAGAAAAGAAATTTGATTTAGCAATATTGGATGATGGTTACCAAGATTTTGAAATTAAAAAAAATATAAATATAATTTGCTTTAATAGTCAACAGGGAATTGGAAATGGACAAACCATTCCTTCTGGACCCCTTAGAGAAAAATTAGACTCTTTAAAAAACTGTCAAATTGTTTTTATTAATGGAAAAAAGAACCTAGAGTTTGAGGACAAACTAAAAAAATATAATAATAAATTAACTTTTTTTTATTTTAACTATTATGTTAAAAATTTAAATGAATTTAAAAATAGGAAATTAATCTCTTTTGCTGGAATAGGAAATCCAGAAAATTTTTTTAAATTATTGAAAGAAAATCACTTAAATATAATTAAAGAAATAGATTTTCCCGATCACTACGAGTATACACAGAAAGACCTTGAGAATCTGTCAGATTTAGAAAAAAAATATAATGCTAAACTGGTAACTACAGAAAAAGATTACTTAAGAATAAGTTCTTTTAATAGACGTAGATTTGGGATGATACCAATAAAAGTAAATATTGATAACCAAGAAAAATTTATTCAGATAATTAAAAAATTTATAAAATGAAAATTTTTAAATATTTTTTTGAATTTATAGTAATAATTTCATTGTTTTGTATTTTTAAAATAATTGGCCTAAATAATGCATCAGCTCTTGGAAGTATTATAGCCAAACTTATTGGTCCACTTTTTAGATCAAAAAAAATTATCAAAGAAAATATTAAAATAGGTTTGGGATTAATTGATAAAAAAAAAGAATCTGAAATTATAAATGCTATGTGGTCAAATATTGGTAGAACTTTTGCGGAATATATATTTTTAAAGGAATTTAAGCTTAATAGAACAAATTTAAATCATATGAAAATTAACGGAGTTAAATACCTAGATGAGATTAAAAAAAATAACGAAACTGTAATTTTTTATTCTGCCCATTTAGCAAATTTTGAACTTATGGCAATGGAATTGGAAAAGTCCGGTATCAAACTTGCTGCAATTTATCGACCATTAAATAATTATTTTTTAAATCCAATAATGGAATATTTAAGAATAAAATATATTTGCTCTAATCAAGTTCCTAAGGGAAGAATGGGTATTAGGGAAATAATCAACAAAGTAAAAGTTGGGTATAGTGTAGCTTTGATGGTAGACCAACGTGTTAGTGAGGGGCCCAGATCTCTTTTTTTTGGTAAGCCTGCTCACACTACAACTATACCAGCCCAGCTGGCTCTAAAATATGGTTGTAGGTTAGTTCCTGTTTCATTGAAAAGAGGAGAAGGTCCTGTTTTTGAAATGACTATTCATGAACCCTATAAAATTGAAAAAACAGGTAACGATGAAGAAGATACAAAAAACATCACTCTTGGAATTAATCGTTCAATAGAAAAAATGATAATTAATAACCCAAAGCAATGGATTTGGACCCACAACAGATGGAAATGATTACTTGTTTTTTTTAATTTCTTCGAACCTTACCTTGACTTCCTCAGCTGAATAGTAAGCCTCCTGTAAATCTACATTCCAATAGACCAGTTGATTAAGTGGTATATCTTTTCCAGAAACAGCACAAACAACATAATCTCCATTCTCAATAATCTCAAATCTATTGGGATGAAATTTAAGTTTTGCTTTATTTCTGTTCATGTTAATTTAATTTTTGAGATATCTACAATATATGAATTTTGCAGTTATAGGAAGTGGTGGTCGTGAACATGCAATTTGTTACAAATTAAGCCTTTCAAAAAAAATAAATAAATTAATTTGTATACCGGGTAATGCCGGTACTAAGGAAATTGCAGAAAATATAAGTGAGGATATTGGTGATTTTGAGAAAATTTACGAAGTAATTAAAAAAAAAAACATCGATATTGTTATTGTCGGTCCAGAGGAGCCATTGACTAATGGAATTGTAGATTATCTTAAAAAAAGATCGATAAGAGTTTTTGGTCCAAATAAGTTTGCATCTCAGCTTGAAGGTTCTAAAGCTTTTATGAAAAACTTGTGTAAAAAAAACAATATTCCAACTGCAAATTACGGTGTCTTTGAAAATTTAAATGAGGCGAAAGATTTTATAAAAAAAAATGATATTCCTATAGTGGTTAAAGCAGACGGTTTGGCTGCAGGCAAAGGAGTAACTATATGTAAATCTAGAGATGAAGCTATTAAAGAAACAAAAGAAATCTTAGAGGGAAAATTTAAATCTTCAAAAAAAGTAGTTTTGGAAAAATTTCTTGAAGGAGAAGAATTAAGTTATTTTGTAATAGTAGATAAAAACTCTTATCATTTTTTTGGTTCAGCTCAAGATCATAAAAAGGTTGGTGAAGGAGACGTCGGTCCTAATACTGGTGGCATGGGAGCTTATTCACCTGCAAGACTACTAACTGATCAACTTGAAGAAAAAATTAAAAAAAAAATTATTGAACCAACTTTAAAAGCAATGAAAAAATTAGGTCATCCCTATGAAGGTTTTTTATATGCTGGACTGATGATTAATAAAAATGAACCCTATTTAATTGAATATAATATCAGAATGGGGGATCCAGAATGTCAAGTTTTGATGATGAAACTAAAAACTGATTTTCTTGAAGTTTTAGATTGTGCAACAAAAGATAATTTAAATAATTTAAAAATAGAATGGTATAAAAATAAATGTATAACAATTGTATTGTGTGCAAATGGTTATCCAGGAAGATATATTAAAAATAAGGAAATCCACAATTTATCAAAAATCGTTCCAGATGAAAATAACCAAATTTTCCATGCAGGAACCTATGAAAAAGATAATAAAATTTTCTCAACAGGCGGAAGAGTTTTAAATGTAACCTGTTCAGCCTTAAGCCTTCTTGAAGCTAGGGATCAATCTTTAATTAATTTAAAAAAAATAAATTGGACGGATGGTTTTTTTAGAAAAGATATAGGCTGGAGAGCCATAAAAAAATAATGCGAATAATAGGTGGAAAAATTAGAAATAAAAAACTTTTTTTTACAGAAAATGTGAAAACTAGACCTCTAAAAGATAGTGTTAGAGAAAACCTTTTTAATATTTTAAACCATTCAAATAATATCGACATTGATATACAAAATTCTGAGGTTCTGGACCTATATTCTGGTACAGGATCCTTCGGTCTTGAATGTATTTCTAGAGGTGCTTCGGGGGTTGTTTTTGTCGAAAATGATATAGATGCTTTAGCAAGTTTAAAGAAAAATATAAAAAATCTAAATTGTCAAAATCAAACAGTTTTATTTGCTCAAGATGTTTGGAGGTTCTTAGATCTTTTAAATTTAAAATTGTATAAAAAAAAATTTAATATAATTTTTTTAGACCCTCCGTATAAAGATAAAAAATTTATACAGGTTATTGAAACAATAAAAAAAAAAGATTTATGTAATAAAAACCATATAATTTTAATTCATAGAGAAAAAAAATCTGAGGATAGTTTAGAAAAATACCTTAATATTATTGAGAAGAGAATTTATGGACGCTCAGAAATTTTTTTTGGAAGGTTTTTTTGAAGTTAAAAATTTTTTTGTCAAAATTTTAACTTTTTCAACCGCTGGCTGATTAAAAGGATCAACTTTTAATATCTTACTTAGAATAATGGTTTCAAAAATGAATAACAAAAATAACTTTCCAATAGTGTCTTCGTTAAATTTGCTAATATTTATTTCTCTAAAAGGAATTTTATTTTCTTTAAGAACCTCTGCAAAAGCATTTTTTTGAGAAAGTTTTATATCATGGTAGTTTTTTTTATCTATATAACTGACTTTTTTTCCAAAAAAACTTGAGTTTAATTTTAAATTCTTTTCAGATTTAGAGCTAAAAATATAAAAAATTTTATCCTTAGGTCCGTCTAAATATAGCTGTAAAAGACTATGATGATCTTTTGGTGCATTAGAAACAACTGGTAAAAATCCTTTTTGATTTTTTCCTAAACTCTCTGCTAATAGCTGTTGGCACCACATCATAAAATCATTTAATTCAGGTATATAGTTAAACAAAATTAAAATCTTAGATCTTTTAAAATTTAATTTTAAAAGTTGCCTAACAGAATTAGACAAAATTCTTTTATTTTTCAAAAACTTAGGAAGATTTTTTTTAAAATTTTCAGGTTTTAAACCCATTAAATAAGCAGGCAACATTCCGACTTCTGAAAAAACAGAATATCTTCCGCCAATAAATGAGTTATGCTTAACAAAATTAAATCCATTTCTTTTTGCAAAACTTGCTAAAACATTATTTTTGTTTTCCGAAATAACTATAACATTTGACTTTTTTAAAAATGGTTTAAAAAAACTTAGATTTATTATTGTCTCAGTTGTGTTTCCAGACTTTGATACAATCAAGAAAAGAGCTTTGAATAAGTTATTTTCTTTTCTGATTTTTTTTAAAAGATCTTGATCAAGATTATCTATAAAAATAAAATTTTTTTTAACTTTGTGTTTTAAAAATGAATATATGGCCTTAGTTCCAAGAATGGAGCCTCCCATACCAATTACTATTACTGTATGTAATTTATTAAAACTTCTTAAATCTTTAAAATTAAAGTTATAATTAGTATTAGGAAAAAAAGATTTGAATAAATTAGTGTTTTCTTGATTTAACTCATCAACTATTTTTTTGGCCGATATCATTTTAATCTTTTTTTCTTAACTCTTTTAAAATCATATTTTCCAAACTGGAAATACTTTTCTGATCACCAGTCGATTCTGAGGAAGAACCAAGAATATTTTCAGTTGAAGCTTTTTTATTTTGATCTTTACTTTTTGGTAAAGGAAGTTCACCATATTTTGGAGGCAAAATTAATGGGTCTTTTTTCTTTACCAGAAACTCATCTGTTGTTCTCGTTTTTCCGGTCATAACGTCTTGAAAGCCAGAGCAATTATTTATAAAAATAAAAAATAATAATAAAAAAACTGTTTTAAAATTTTTCATATTTTTTTCTTAAAAATAAATTCTTTGATAATCATACCAAAAATTCCCATAGAAATAAAAACATCTGCAATATTAAATGTAAACCAGTGATAATTTTCTATATGAAAATCGATAAAATCTGGAACAGCAAAGTATGTTAATCTGTCATATAAATTACCTACTGCGCCACCTATGATAAGTGATATTACAATTTTTCCAAAATTATCTGATATTGCCATGAGGTATATTAAATAAATGATTATTAACAAAATTAAGGCAGAAATTAAATGATATAACAGATTAGCATTCGAACTTAATAGACCAAAAGCTATTCCTGTGTTCCAATTTAGTGTTAAATTTAAAAAGTCAAATATAAATATTTCCCCATCCTGGGATTGTATTAATTTTATAACATAGACTTTTGATAATCTGTCTATTGCAAAAGTTATTATTATTATAAAAAAACTATATAAATCAATTTTTTGTAACTTTATTTTATCTCTAAACATCTTGAACACTTATTATCCTTAACTTTCTCTACAATTTTCCAACATCTAGAACATTTTGTACCTTCGGCCTTCTTTATGCTTATGGATATTTCTTTTGTCTTAGATAGATTTTTAGTTACATTAGAAGTGATAAATAATTCTTTAGCATCTATCTCCTCCAAAAGATTGAGTTCAACCTTTGGTAATTCAATTTCTACATCAGCCTCAAGGCTTGAACCAATTATCTTGTTTGATCTCTTTTCTTCTATTGCAACATTAACCTGTTGTCTAACATGTATTAACTTATCCCACTTTTTAGATAAAGACTCATTTTTCCAATTTTCTGGAATCACAGGAAAGTTTTCTTCATGAATACTTGTTTTGTTTCCTTTTTTCACTAAGTCTGTAATTTCTTCGGTTGTAAATGAAAGTACTGGTGCATACCATTTTAAAAGGCACTCTAAAATTATAGTAAGTAAATCTACACAGGACTTTCTTTTTTTTGAACTTAAATCATCACAATACAAAATATCTTTTCTTATATCAAAATAAAACGAGGATAGGTCCAAAGCACAGAAATTTAAAAGATCTTTTTGTAATTTATGAAAATTATAATTTTTCAAATTATTTTTAATTTCTGAATTTAATATAAAAATTTTGTGTAAAATAAATTTCTCAAGTTCTGGAAAATCTTTATAATTGATTTTTTTAAAATCTCTTGGAACAAAATTGTCTTTTAAATTGCCTAATACAAATCTAAAAGTGTTCCTTATTTTTCTATAGGATTCTGCATGTTGCTCTAATATAGAATGATCTATTCTTAAATCCTCAGCGTAATCTGAGGAAGCAACCCATAATCTCAAAATATCAGCGCCATATTTTTTCAGAATTTCCTCAGGTGAGATAATGTTTCCTGAAGATTTTGACATTTTCATTCCTTTTCCATCCACAACAAAGCCATGGGACAGAATGCTATCAAAAGGAGCCCGACCTCGGGTTCCGCATGACTCCAAAAGGGATGAATGAAACCAACCTCTGTGTTGATCCGAACCCTCAAGATACATGGATGCCGGCCACTTCAAATCTTTTCTTTTCTCTAATACAAAAGAATGTGTCGAACCACTATCAAACCAAACTTCAACTATATCGTTCGATTTTATGTAATTTTCTTTTTTATATTTTTTTCCCAAAAATTTTTGTGGATCATCATAAAACCAGCAATCTGATCCCTCTTTTTCATAAATCTTAGCTATATTTTCAACAACCTCGGGATCTCTTAAAGGTTCATTTGTCTTTTTGTTTACAAAAATCGGTAATGGGACTCCCCAAGATCTTTGTCTAGAAATACACCAATCCGGACGAGTTTCGATCATAGACCTTATTCTTGCTTTTCCTTTTTCTGGGTAAAATGCAGTCTGGTCAATAGATTCTAGGGCTTTCTTTCTGAGCTTATGACTTTCCATTGAAATAAACCATTGTGGCGTTGCTCTGTGTACTAAAGGTGCTTTTGATCTCCATGAATGAGGATAACTATGAACTAAGGTATCGCTTCCTAAGAGGTTTTTTTGTTCTTTCAAATTTTTTATAATAATTTCATCTGCTTTAAAAACATGCGTTCCTTCAAAAATAGGTATATTTTTTGTGTATCTGCCATCATCATTAACTGTTTCGATAGCTTTCATCCCGTGTTTAAGACATAAATTAAAATCGTCGGGTCCGTGACTAGGAGCACAGTGAACAATACCGGTACCCTGTTCCAAAGTTACGAAATTTGCCTCAAGCATTGGAACATCAAACGTATAGCCTAACCCTTTAAAAGGGTGGGAACATACAGTTTTTTCAAATTCAATACCTTTAAAAGACTTTAAAGTTTTAAATTTACCTAGAGAACAATCTTCTGCTACAGAATTGACTAGTTTTTCAGCGACAATGATCTTTTTATTATTAAGTTCCAGAACAGAATAATTTATGTCTTTATTATAAGCTAAAGCTTTATTTGCAGGAATTGTCCAAGGCGTAGTTGTCCAAATTATTACCGAGGCATCTTTTAAAAAATCTTTATCAGATTTTTTAATCTGAAATTCTGCATATATAGTGTTTGACTTATGATCTTTATATTCTACCTCAGCATCTGCTAATGCTGTTTTTTCTACCGTTGACCATAAAACTGGTTTAAAACCCCTATAAAGACTTCCTTCTAAAAGAAACTTTCCTAACTCCCTGACAATTTGAGCTTCTGCATCAAAGCTCATTGTAGAATAGTAGTTCTCCCAGTCACCAATTACCCCTAATCTTTTAAATTCTTTTTTATGAATACCAATCCATTTTTCAGCAAATTCTCTGCATTCTTTTCGGAAGTCTTTAGTTGGAACTTCATCTTTATTTTTTTTCTTTTTTTTATATTCTTCCTCAATTTTCCACTCAATTGGTAGTCCATGACAATCCCAACCTGGGACATAAATCGAGTCTTTGTTATTCATTTGGTGGAATTTTGTAACAATATCTTTTAAAATTTTATTTAATGCAGTACCCATATGAATGTGACCATTCGCATAAGGCGGTCCATCATGAAGTATGAATTTTTCTTTTCCTGCAGATTTCTTTCTCAACTTCTCATAAAGTTTAGTCTTATCCCAAGACTCTAAAATTTTGGGTTCTTTAGAAGGAAGATTAGCTTTCATAGAAAAAGCTGTTTTGGGTAGTTGTAAATTATTTTCAGGCATCTAAATTATTTAGCGTTTCTAATATCTTTTTTAATTTGAATCTTTAATTGATCTACACTTTTAAATTTTTTTTCACTCCTAATGAATTTTATTAACATAACTTTTATTCTTTTATCATATAAATTTTTTTTCAAACCTAAAATATGCACTTCTAATAAGAGCTTATTTTTTCCAAAAGTGGGCTTATAACCTATGTTTACAATACCCTTTTTTTTGATTTTTTTATTAATAACTACTATAGAAGAATAAACTCCAACTTTTGGAACTATGTAGTTTCCCAAATCTAAATTACACGTTGGAAATCCAATTTTTCTACCTCTTTTTTCCCCTTTCTTTACATTGCCCTCTATTGTCCAATATCTACCTAACATTTTATTCACAAAATCAATTTTACCTTTTGTTATATTTTTTCTAATTAGAGTTGATGAAATTATCTTTTTTTTCTTATTAAAAGGTTTGATGGTTTTTGTTTTAAAATTTAATAAATTTTCCTTTTTTTTAAGTAGTTTTATATCTCCAATTCTATTTTTTCCAAATCTAAAGTTTTGACTTACAAAAATTAATTTAGCTTTTAATTTTCTATGGAGAATTATTTTAATAAAGTTCTCAGCAGTAGTTTTAGAAAAAATTTTATCAAATTTTTTTATTATTAAGAAATCAACACCAAGTTTTATTGCAGAGTCAATTTTCTGTTTTAACGAATCTATCCTAAAATTTTTTAATTTTTTATTAAAAAACATTACTGGTAAAGGATGAAATACTAATAAACCAAATTTAAGATTATTTTCTTTTGCTATACGCTTTCCTGTCTTTATAACTTTTTGATGTCCTAGATGAAAACCATCAAAATTACCTATTGCAATAGCTGAATTTTTAAATTTTTTTGAAATAGTAAAATTTTTATAAATTTTCATTTACCAAGTAAGTTCCTTTTGAAAGTATTTAGACGAAACATTATTTTCTTTTAGTAGTTTTTCCAATAACTCTTGATTGTTTGTTTTAGACCTGTGTACTCCACCAGTTATAAATATAGAGTCTAGATTCATATTGTTAGCACCTTTAATATCTGTTTTAAGATTATCTCCGATGACTAGAGTTTTCTGGTCTGCTTTCAAACATGAGAGGTAAACCTCCTTATGAGGTTTGCCAAAATAAACCACTTTTCCACCAAGGTTCTCGAAAATTTCTGCTATTTTACCTGCACAATATTCTTCTTCACCTCCGCGATGAACGATTAAGTCAGGATTGGTGCATACTAATTTTTTTTTTGTGAAATTTTTTAGTAACTCTTCATAATATTTTAAATTTTTTTCTTCTTCATCAAAAAGACCAGTGCAGAGAATAAAGTCACATTCCTCAAGTGTAGTTTTATTTTTTTTTAAATCAAAAAATAAAGAGTCATCCCTTTGGGGGCCTAAGTGATAAAACTTTTCTCCAAACTCATTATTTTTTAGTGAGTTCATTGCAGCCTCACCTGAGGTTAAAACGTTTTTAAGGTACCTGTCTTCCATTTTCATTTTTTTCAAAAACTCCACAACATTTTTGGTTGGACGAGGAGCATTTGATAAAAAAACAACCCTTTTACCATTTGACTCAAGCTCCCTTACTGTATTCATTGCTGAAGAGTTTAATTTAATCCCATTGTGCATTACCCCCCATAAATCAATAATAAATGCATCATATTCTTGAAAAATTTTGGAAAGATGGTCTAATTTTTTAATTTTCATTGGAAATTCAAGCTTTTTTTGACAAATTTTTTTTTATCATACTCTTGCAAAATTCTAAATACATACCATATTTCACATTAATATAAATTATAGGAGTTTTCATGAAATTTAGACCGCTACACGACCGAGTGCTAATTAAAGTACTAGATAGTGAAGAAAAAACCAAGGGTGGAATAATCATACCAGACACAGCCAAGGAAAAGCCTCAGGAAGGTGAAGTTGTAGCTATAGGAAATGGAGCCAAAACGGAAGATGGAAAAATTGTAAAAATGGATGTTAAGGTTGGTGACCGTGTTTTATTTGGAAAATGGTCTGGGACAGAAGTTAAGATCGACGGAAAAGAATACAGTATAATGAAAGAATCTGACATTATGGGGATTACAAAAGGGAAATAAAAATTAAAAGGAGATCTATGCCGAAAATTATAAAATTCAATAATGAAGCTCGAGCAAAAATGCTGAAAGGTGTTGATACATTAGCTAATACAGTAAAAACAACTCTTGGGCCTAAAGGAAGAAATGTAGTAATTGATAAATCATATGGTGCGCCAAGAACAACTAAAGATGGAGTTACTGTTGCTAAGGAAATTGAGCTTGAAGATAAATTTGAAAATATGGGCGCACAAATGGTTAAGGAAGTTGCAAGTAAAACAAATGATAATGCTGGTGATGGAACGACAACTGCAAGTATTTTAGCTCAGGCAATTGTTGGTGAAGGAATTAAGTACGTTACCGCAGGAATGAATCCTATGGATATCAAAAGAGGAATAGATAAAGCCGTGGAAAGTGTAATCGAAGGTCTTAAGAAAACTTCAAAGAAAGTGAAAGCGAATGAAGAGGTCGCTCAAGTCGGGACTATATCTGCCAATGGAGAAAAAGAAATCGGAGATATGATTTCAAAGGCAATGCAAAAAGTTGGTAACGAAGGTGTTATCACGGTTGAGGAAGCAAAAGGAATTCAGACTGAATTAGATGTTGTAGAAGGTATGCAATTTGACAGGGGTTACTTGTCACCTTATTTTGTGACTAATGCAGATAAAATGACTACTGAATTAGAAAACCCATTAGTATTACTTCATGAAAAAAAATTAACAAATCTTCAGCCAATGGTACCGCTATTAGAGTCTGTTGTTCAAGCAAACAGACCTTTAATGATAATTTCTGAGGACGTGGAAGGAGAGGCTTTAGCTACACTTGTTGTAAATAAATTAAGAGGTGGTTTAAAAGTAGTTGCAGTAAAAGCTCCTGGATTTGGTGACAGAAGAAAAGAGATGTTAGAAGATATTGCAATCCTAACCGGAGGACAGGTTATATCTGAAGATCTGGGAACAAAACTTGAGAGTGTTAAGATTAATAATCTAGGTTCTTGTAAGAAAGTAAAAATCGATAAAGAAAATAGTACAATAGTTGCCGGTACAGGAAAAAAGGCAGATATTGAAGCAAGATGTAATCAAATTAGGAAACAAATTGAAGAAACTACTTCTGATTACGACAAAGAAAAACTTCAAGAAAGATTAGCTAAATTAGCTGGCGGTGTTGCTGTAATAAAAGTTGGTGGTGCGACCGAAGTGGAAGTAAAAGAAAGAAAGGACAGGGTAGAAGATGCTTTAAATGCTACAAGAGCCGCAGTGGAAGAAGGTGTAGTTGTAGGCGGTGGATGTGCTCTTCTTTATGCCTCTCAAGAATTAGATAAAGTAAAAGTTAAAGGTGACGACCAAAAAGCTGGTGTAGATATTATAAAAAAAGCTTTGCAAGCACCTATTAGACAAATAGCTGCTAATGCGGGTGTTGACGGTTCAGTAGTTGTTGGAAAACTATTAGACGGAAAAAAAGCTACCCAAGGTTTTGATGCCCAAGAGGAACAATATGTCGATATGTTCTCTAAAGGTATTATAGATCCTATGAAAGTTGTTAGATCGGCTTTACAAGATGCTTCTTCTATAGCAGGTCTATTAATTACCACAGAAGCAATGATTGCTGATAAGCCAGAAGAAAAAGACTCTGGTCCGGCTATGCCTCCTGGTGGAATGGGTGGTATGGGAGGAATGGGTGGTATGGGAATGTAATCCCAATCACTTTAAAGAATTTAAAAAAGGCTGCAATTTTGCAGCCTTTTTTTTTGAATAAAAAATACAAGCTTGAGATTTCAAAATTAGACCATCCTTTAAAATTCTCAAATTGTTATCTTTCAAAGTTTTTCCAGTTGAAGTAATGTCTGTAATGATTTCTGAAGATCCAATAAAAGGATAAGTTTCTGTTGCTCCAAGGCTGGCAACCAATTTGTACTGTGTAACGCCTTTTGAAACTAAAAAATTATTAGTTAAATTTGGGTACTTTGTTGCAACTCTCAATCTAGTATTTTTTTTATCTCTAAAATCGAAAGATACTTCCTCTAAATCAGCAACAGTTTGAACATCGATCCAATCATTAGGAATAGCAACCACAACACTGGCTGAACCAAAATCTAATTTTTTCTTAACTTCAATTTTTTGTTTTAGGTTCGTGGCCGACTCATTTAAAAGGTCCAAACCAGAGATGCCTAAATCAAGGGTACCATCACCAATTCTTTGAATGATTTCTTTTGCATGTAAATAAATAATTTTAATATTGGGAAAATCTTTCACCTCAGCAAAATAGTTTCTCTCTCCTCCATTTGAGGATACTTTTAAATTATTTCTAGCAAGAAAGTTTATTGAGCCCTCTTTTAACCTGCCTTTACTTGGTAAACCTATAGTTATTAAATTTTTCATGTATTTAAATTATTTAAATTAATTGCGGCACCTACTGCTGAAATGCTTTTCTTAGATCCAAGACTCTTCAATAAACCATCGTATCTCCCACCTCTTGCTATCTCTTTTTTTGAAGAATTATATATCTCAAATACTACTCCAGAATAGTACTCAATATCCCTACCAAAATTTGTAGAAAAAGTAATTTTAGAATTTAATCTAGATAAATTTTTCAAACTTGATAAATCTTTAAAAATATTTTTTTTTAATTGATTTTTATTAATAAAATTATTTAATGTTTTTTCCAATTTATCTAACGGACAATTAATCTTTAAAAAATCTTTAATAATTTTTACTGTTTTTTTATTTTCTTTAAATGATCTTGGGTCTTTAATTTTTCTATCAAATCTAGATACGATTTCTGAAACTTTTCTATTTGCAACCTCTTTGTTCTGATCAATATTCTTCATTTCGAAAAACTTTTTCTTATCTAATTCGACTTTAGAAGGATCAACATCAGAATTTGTTTCAAGCCTATTAAGTAAATCTTCAAAATATCCTGGCCGCCAAAAGTGCCTTTTTAATCTCATCCTCCATCTTTCGGGTATTTTTAAAGACTCGATTAACTGCTTGAACAAACTTACATCCCCTACTTTAATGGATATATTTTTAATTTTTATTTTATTAATGGAATTAGTTATTGTTTTTAAAACTTTTAAATCATCGATGGATTTATTATTAGAACCAAAAATTTCTACACCTAATTGATAATTTATAACTTTGTTTAAACTTTTTGATCTTCTATAAGCTTGACCTGAATAATATATTTTTGAATTTGCTTTAGAATTATCTTTTAAATATTTAATGCACGAAGCAACTGTCAAATCAGGTCTTAAGCACATGCTTTTCCCAGTATCGTCTTCAAAAGTAAGCATTATCTTCCTAAAATTCTCGCCAGATCTTTCAATTATATAATCCGAGTCTAAAAGTACATCTGGTTCTGATAAAACAAAACCATCTTTCTTAAATACTTTTATTATGTTTTCAGAGTAATTTTTTGATTTCATTTGCTAATTCCTCAATTTTAACTGAACTCTCGTTTCCGCTTTCTAGATTTTTTAAAGTTGCTTTTCCTGATTTTATTTCATTGTCACCATACAAAATAACGGCTGGGGATCCTAATTTGTTTGCATATTCCATTTGTTTTTTTAACTTACTCTCACCTGGATAGATCTCAGAACTGATATTCGAAGCTCTAAGTTTATTTAGTATATCTACATATTCTTTAATTTTGTTTTTCTCAAAAACACATATAATTACAGGTCGTGTAGACTTTATTTTAAAATCTTTTTTCTGCATTAAAGCAAATACAAGCCTATCTAAACCAATTGATATTCCTGTTGAGGGACAATCCAAATTTCCAAAATTACTAACAAGATTATCATACCTTCCTCCTCCGCCTATTGATCCAAATTGAATAGTCTGCCCTTTTGAATTTTTTACTTCAAAATTTAAATTAACCTCAAAAATAGGTCCGGTATAATATTCCAACCCTCTAATCACTGATGGATCAAATTTGTAGTTCCTAAAATTATAAGCCTCAAATATTTTTAGAATTTCTAAGATATCTTCACTGTCAGGGATTTTTCCTAGCAAGGTAGACTCGATTATTTTGATCTGGTCGTTACTTAGTCCTGCTCCCTTTGTATAATCTCCTGATTTATCTTTTCTACCCTCTCCGAGAAGTTTTTTTGCCTCCTCCCAGCCAAGTCTATCAATTTTATCTAGGGCTCGGAGCGTAGTAGAGATTTGATCTTTCGATGTAATTTTTAACTTTTCGAATAATTTATCTGTTAATTTTCTAGAAGAAATTTTTACAGTATAATCTTTTTTATCTAAACCACACTTTTCTAATATCTCAGCAATTAACACGCAAAGCTCTGCATCTGCCTGCAAATTTTTTGTTCCCACGTAATCAGCATCAAATTGTAAAAATTCTCTAAATCTTCCCGGTCCAGGTTTCTCATTTCTCCAAACAGAACCTAACTGGTAACGTTTGAACGGTTTTGGTATTTCAAGATAGTTTTTTGCAACATATCTTGCTAGAGGAGCGGTAAGATCATAACGAAGTGATATCCATTTATTTTCGTCTTTAAAAGAAAATACTCCAGCGTCTGGTCTTTCCTTGTCAGGTAAAAATTTGCCAATACTATCTGAGTACTCAAAACTAGGTGTTTCGAGATATTGAAAACCGTACTTAATCATAACTTCTTTAATATTAGAAATTACAAAATCACGGATTAATAATTCTTTTTCTTGTCTATCTACAAAACCTAATGGCAACTCCTTAGAAGGTTTTGTTTTTTTATCTTTTACCATTTTTTGGTACAGCAGGGTGGATTCGAACCACCGACCCCTAGTTCCACAAACTAGTGCTCTAACCAACTGAGCTACTGCTGCATAACTCCTTTTTATATTAATTGTTTATAAAATTATATTTTAAATATGTAGTGATTTAGCTAAGCAATAGCCTAGCGTGCACTCTGTGAGAGAGTGTGTGAGATATAGCGATGTTTTTTTTCGTTAACATTTGTAGTTCTTTTAACAAATTAGAAATTAATTTCAACCCTAGATTATTGGGACAATAACCTAAATCAAAGGTAACCATTGCCCCAATTTTCGAATGTGCTGGTAATTAAGATTTAAGATGATTTCTGTAGATTTACCGCGGCAGGTCCTTTTTCTCCATTCTCTACATCAAAAGTAAGCTCATCACCTTCGTTTAAATATTTTAAACCAGCTGCTCTTACTGCTGAAGAATGGACGAAAACGTCCTTTTCTTTATCTTCTCTTTCAATAAAACCATAACCTTTAGTTCCATTGAACCACTTTACTTTGCCTTTTAGACTCATTTGTTTTTCCTTACTTAGTTATTAACGTAATATTAGTAAAAATTACTAATAGTGCCCTTTAATAGATTTCTAGATTAAATGTCAAGTGAATGATCACATTTTAAATCAAAAAATTAATAAAATTACCTGTTTGCTACATTAATATAGTCAATATTATAGCCAGTATCAGAATAATTGAGGCTCCTATAAATAAATTTTTTCTTTCTAGTATAAACCTTGAAATTTTAGATATGTTTGGTTCAACATACCCCAATTGTTCTCCAAGAGCATCTGATGATTTTCTAAAACCTTGGCCTCTTCCAATTTTAAGAAATTTGGTTTTTCTTTGATTAAAAATTTCATCTCCAGATAAACCTTGAAAACTTTCTAGGTTATTTAATATTGATTTTTTAATTTTTTCTGACATATCTTTGTTGTCTCTGTGTGCTCCACCCAAAGGCTCATCGATTACTTCATCCACAATTCCCAATTTCAAAAGTTCTTTTGATGTTAATTTCATTGCGTCTGCTGCTTCTAAAGATTTACCTGGATCTCTCCATAAAATAGAAGCACATCCCTCTGGAGATATAACTGAATAGATTGAATGCTCTAACATTATAACTTTATTTGAAGATGCTAATGCAATTGCACCTCCTGATCCACCCTCTCCTATTATAACTGAAATATTAGGAACTTTTAAAGACATACAGCACTCTATCGAGTTTGCAATTGCAATGGCCTGCCCTCTTTGTTCAGCGCCTATGCCGGGATAAGCTCCAGGAGTATCAATAAAAGAAATTACAGGAATTCTAAAACGATTTGCAAGTTTCATAAGTCTTATACACTTTCTGTAACCTTCAGGTTTCATCATTCCAAAATTTCTCTCCATTCTGCTGTTAAGATCCTCACCCTTTTCTTGACCCAAAATTAAAACTGATTTTCCATCAATCAATCCAAAACCAGCAATTATAGACTTATCGTCAGAAAAAAGTCTGTCACCTGAGAGTAAAGTAAAGTCTGAGAATATTTCTTTAATGTAAAAATTAGCCCTAGGTCTGTCTTCATGTCTCGCAACCATTGTCTTTTGCCAACTATTAAGACTAGAATAAGTGGTTTTAAGTTTTTCGTTAATTTCATCTTGAATTTTTTGGATCTTGTTCGTATCAACTTCAGAAATTCCATCTTTGTCAAATGGGTTTTTTGATGAATCAAGCTCTTCCTCGAGAGTCTTTATTTCTTTTTCAAAATCTAGATAATTTCTCATAAATTGCTTAGATGGAAATAATATTAGGAATCTCAATAGAATTCAAATGTGTCAATAAAGTGTTGTTAAAACACTTATTATTTGGTGTATTGTCAATCAAATGAAAAAAATTAGTGTTAATAATTTAAAAATTGATGAAGAACTAATCAAATTTATAAATGAAGAGGTTATTCCGGGTACAAATATTAATATTAACAATTTCTGGAGCAGTTTTGACAAAGCTGTTCATGATCTAGCTCCTATCAATAAAAAATTGTTACAAAAAAGGGATCAAATTCAAAAAAAAATAGATGCTTGGCATTTGTCAAAGAAAGGTTCTGCTTTTAACAAAGATGAATATTTTAGCTTCTTAAAGTCAATAGGGTACATCGTTGATGAAAAGGAAGATTTTAAAATTAATACATCTAATGTAGACGAAGAAATTTCTTCAATACCTGGTCCTCAATTAGTTGTTCCGGTTGATAACGCAAGGTATGCTTTGAATGCAGCAAATGCTCGCTGGGGAAGTTTGTATGATGCGGTTTATGGAACTGATGTGATACCAGGAAATAAAGATAAAACTTACAATGCGGGTAGAGGAAAAAAAGTTATCGACTACACAAGAGAATTTTTAGACGATATAGCGCCTCTTGAAAATGAAAGCTGGAAAGAAATAACAAAAATCGAGGTTGAGGAAAATAATTTGTGTCTTTTAATAGATAAAAAAAAACAAAGTCTTAAAAATAAAGATCAATTTTCTGGTTTTGTTGGTGAAAAAAATAATCCTAGCTCAATATTGCTTAAAAATAACAAGTTACATATAGACATTATAATCAACCCTAATAGCGAGATAGGAAAAAACGATAAAGCAGGTATATCGGATATTATTATTGAGTCGGCTATTTCTACAATCATTGATAACGAAGATTCTGTTGCAGCGGTAGACTCTAAAGATAAAGTTAAATGTTATAGAAACTGGCTTGGATTAATGAAAGGAGATTTGGAGACAGAAGTTGAGAAGAATGGAAAAAAATTTGTTCGGAAACTAAAACCAGATAGAAATTATACTGCAAAGGATGGGTCAAAAATTGTATTACATGGTAGAGCTTTGCTACTTAACAGGAATGTAGGTCACTTGATGACTAATCCAGCAATAATTTTAAACGATGGCTCGGAAATTCCCGAGGGTATAATGGATGCATTTATTTCAACACTTTGTGCGATGCATGATTTTCAAAATAAAAAAAATTCTAGAACAGGTTCTGTCTATATAGTAAAGCCAAAAATGCACGGCCCAGAAGAAGTTGGATTCACAAATGATCTTTTTGAAAAAGTTGAAGAGGTTTTGGGTTTAAAAAAATACTCTATAAAGGTTGGAATAATGGACGAGGAAAGAAGAACAACGGTCAATTTAAAAGAATGTATTAGAAAGGTTAAAGAAAGAGTTGTGTTCATAAATACTGGTTTTTTAGATAGAACGGGGGATGAAATGCATACTTCCTTTGAAGCAGGACCAATGTTTTTCAAAGGAGATATGAAAAAATCTACTTGGCTAAATACTTATGAAGACTGGAACGTTGATATAGGTTTGTCTTGTGGATTTTCTGGCAAAGCACAAATAGGAAAAGGAATGTGGGCCATGCCTGACAGAATGAATGACATGATGAAACAAAAAATAAGTCATCCGAAATCTGGGGCTAATTGTGCGTGGGTACCTTCTCCAACAGCTGCAACACTTCATGCAACTCATTATCACAAGCTAGATGTTTTCAAAAAACAATCTGAAATTAAATCTAGAAAAAAAGCTAAACTTGAAAACTTACTAGCAATACCAAAAGCAGATAGACCTAATTGGTCGGTTGATGATATTAATAAAGAATTAGAAAATAATGCCCAAGGAATTTTAGGATATGTAGTTAGATGGATTGACCAGGGAGTTGGATGTTCAAAAGTTCCAGATATAAATAATGTGGGTTTAATGGAGGATAGAGCAACTTTAAGAATATCATCTCAGCATATGGCAAATTGGCTTCATCACAATATATGCACCAAAGATCAAGTTATGAAAGTTATGCAAAAGATGGCGGCAACTGTAGATAAGCAGAATAGTGGAGATAAAAATTATTTGCCAATGTCTCCTAATTTTGAAAAATCTATAGCTTTCTCTGCGGCTTGTGACTTAGTTTTTAAAGGAAGAGAACAACCGTCTGGCTATACAGAACCATTGTTACACAAAAAAAGACTTGAAAAAAAATCTAGTCACTAGAAACGGGCACTCTATTTTTAAATGCAGAAATTAGTGTTCCATCATCCAATTGCTCAATTTCTCCACCAACTGGAAGGCCTTGGCCAAGTTTAGAGATTTTAATTTTTCCATTTTTAATAGTATCCTCTATGTAGTGAGCGGTTGTTTGGCCCTCTACAGTAGCACTCGTAGCAATAATAACTTCTTTTAGATTGTTTTTTTTAATTCTTTTTACAAGAGAGTCTATTAATAAGCTTTTTTGATCATAATTTTCATTAGCATTTAATGTTCCTCCTAAAATATGAAAATGTCCTTTAAACGTATTCGATGACTCGATTGCCCACATATCAGCTAAATTTTCAACCACACAAATTTTATCATAATTATTAATATTTTTTTCACAGATACATATATTATTTATTGTTTTAAGGTTTCCACAATCTCTACAACGAACTATGTTTTTATAAACGTTTGCGAGAGACTTTGCTAAAGGTTTAATCATGTTTTCTTTATTATTAATAAGTTTTAAAATTATTCTTTTTGCAGACTTGGGGCCAAGACCTGGCAGTTTAGAAAACTGTTTAATCAATTCTTCTATCTCTGGAGTATGATTATCCATTTAAAAAGGTAGTTTGAGATCAAAAGGCAAATTTGTAGTGCCTGCAACCTTGCTGAATTCTTCAGACGTTTTTTTTTTGAGTTTATCTTTTGCGTCATTATAGGCTGCAACGATAAGATCATTCACAATTTCATTTTTCTCTTTTTTTGCATTTTCATCGATAATAATCGATTTCATTTCATAATCTCCAGTTAATGTAACCTTTACTAAATCGCCACCAGATACACCTGTAACCTCAATTTTTTTCAAACTTTCCTGGACCTCTTTCATTTTTTCTTGCATTTTTTTTGCCCTGGAAATTATATCTGAAAAATTATTCATCTTCTTTTTTAACTTCAATTAAATTTGCATCTGGAAAAGATTGCAGCATTTCTTTAAAAGTTTTACTATTTTTTTCATCAGCTAATATTTTCTCTCTTTCTTCAATTTTATTTTGATAAAAAGTTTTCGATTTTTCTTCCTTGCTCAAACTTATTATCCATCTTTTACCTGTCCATTCATACAGACTATGAGATAGTCTTTTTATAAAGTTTTTGTTTAAATTTTCATTGAAGTTAATATCAATTTTTCCATTCTCAAAACTGACTAACTTTACATTTCTCTCAAGATCATATTTTAGTTCCATTTCTTTATTTTTTTCGGCTAAGCTGATGAGATCAGAAAAGGAACTAATCTGAAGTTCTGTTTTTACTTCTGCTTCTTTATTAGCTAAAGTTTTAACCTGTTCAGTATTTTTCATTTGATCTTTGGTGAAACTAAGTGGATTAGATTTTATATTATTTTCTTCAATTTTTTTTTTTGTTGCCTTGGGATCTGTTAATTTTTCATAGTCAGATCTTTCATCCTCAGATTGATCATCCATATTTTTTGCATGCATAAGCTGCATTAAAAACATTTCTAATGCTATATTTTCATTTGAAACTGATTTTAAATCCTCGATAGTCTTTAGAGTTAATTGCCAAAACAAACCTAAATCCTTTATGTTTAAATTCTGGCTTCCACTTTCTATAAGTTCTAATTCTGCTTCTGAGACAAGCATGTCTTTCTCAATGGGACCAAGATTAATTCTTCTTCCAAATAAATAAATTAATTCTAAAATATCATTTAAGAAATTTTTTGGCTCTAAACCGTTATCTATTAGTTCCTTTAGTAACTCCATGGCTTTTTTCTCGTCTCCTTCAAAAACATAATTAATTAAGTGAATAAGCTTAGATTTATCTGCTAAGCCAAGCATTTTTCTAATATCTGAATCTTCTATAGTTTGATTATTATCCAGGCTTTGAAACACAAGTGCTCTGTCTAATAAAGAAATCGCATCTCTCACGGAGCCCTCAGAGGCTCTTGCTAATAATTTTAGAGCAGAGTCTGATATTTTTCCTTTTTCAATTTTTGAAATTTTTTTAATGTGTTCATAAATTTTTTCCAAACCTACTCTTCTTAAGTCAAATCTTTGGCATCTAGATAAAATTGTTACGGGAATTTTTCTTGATTCTGTTGTTGCTAAAATAAATTTAAGTTTTTCTGGTGGTTCTTCTAAAGTTTTTAAAAGTCCATTAAAGGCCTGTTTTGACAGCATGTGAACTTCATCTATTATGAATATTTTATATTTTGCATTTGTTGGATTGTATTTAGAATTTTCTATAAGCTCTCTTACGTCATCAATTCCTGTCTTTGATGCAGCATCCATTTCAAGGACATCAATATGATTTGAGTTTTCAATCTGCTTACAATGTTCGCATAAATTCTCTTCGCTATATTTTGGCCCCTGATCTGAGTCATTCGTGCAATTTAAAGCTTTTGCAATGAGTCTTGCTGTAGTTGTTTTTCCAACACCTCTAATTCCAGTAAGGAGGTATGCGTTAGGGGTTTTACCTATTTTTATAGCGTTGAAAATAGTTTCCGCGATTACTTCCTGTCCGATTAAATCACCAAATATCTTTGGTCTATATTTTAAAGCTAGAATTTTTGATTTACCACTATTTATCATACAAGGAGACCAAACAACCCGCTTTCAAAAGTTCGTGCTGCTGTTGTTACACCCTGACACATTAAACATATCGAAACCGCCTGGATGGCCTCCAAATTATTATATCAGTATCAAATTGAACTCTACAAGTCTCGAATCTTTAATTTGTGGACTATTTTTTTTGTCTAAAAGAGGAAGCTTCATAAACTCCCAGAATATTCAAACTTTGAGTATGAAATCCAAGCTCTTCCAAAGCCTTCTGAACTCTTACATCTTCAATATGTCCTTCCAAATCCAGGTAAAAATTTGTTTGATCAAACGTATTCTTTACCGAAAAACTTTCTAATTTTGTTAGGTTTACTTGATTGGTAGCAAATCCTCCAAGACATTTGTAAAGTGCTGCAGGGATGCTTTTTAACCTAAATATGCAACTCGTAATATAATTTTTATTTTTTTCGTATACAGGTTGACTTACATTTTTTCCCATGATCAAAAATCTAGTAACATTATTTTTTTCATCTTCAATATTTTTAACCAAAACTTTGAGTCTATATATTTTTGCTGACAGTGTTGAGGCTATTGCTGCTATAGATTTATCGGATCCCTTAGAAAGTTCTTTAGCAGATCCTGCTGTGTCTGCTGAAATTATTGTTTGAAAATTATGTTTTTGAATAATTTTTTGGCATTGATCTATTGCTTGAGCGTGACTTCTTATATATTTGATATCTTGTAATTCGGCATCCTCTTTAACTAAGAGATTGTGTTCAACAGTTTGAAAATGCTCGGCATAAATTTGCAATTTATATTTAGGCAACAAATAATGAATATCGGCAACTCTTCCGGCTAAAGAATTCTCTATAGGGATAACTATTTTGCAATTTTCATCCTGATTAGCTGTTCTAAAAGTTTCTTCAAATGTTGGACAGGCATTAATTGAAGATCCTGGGAAAAGCTGTTCACAAGCAATATGTGAGTACGCCCCCATCTCTCCCTGAAATGCTATTTTTTCTTTCGACATTTATTTTTCCATAATTTTTTTAATTTCTTCTAAATCGTCCTTTGTATCAATACTAAGTGGATTAGAAGGTGTGTATCCAACATGTATTTTCATCTTATTCTCTAAAGCTCTCATCTGTTCTAAATTTCTCTCTAATTCTAATTTACTTCTTTTTAAATTTACATACCGCATTAAAGCTTTGCTAGTAAAGGCATAAATACCAATATGATGATAAATAAATTTATCTTCTTGTTTAATCAAATCTCTTTTAAAATCTATTGCCTCAGTAAAACCTGATTTTTCAATATTATCCTTTGCAATTACTTTTACTATATTTGGATTTTGAATTTCTTCCTTGGTTTTTACAGATGATGCTAAAGTGGCCATATCACATAGACCTTTGTCCATATATTTTTTCAACTGGTTAATAGCTTTTGGGTTGAGGTTGGGCATGTCGCCTTGTAAATTTATGATAACTTTTGGTTTAGATGAATAAAAATTTTCAAACCCTTCAAACACTCTGTCTGTACCCGTTTCGTGTTGACTTATTGAAAGAAATGAATTTCCTCCATTTTTTTTTATCAGTTCAGCAATATCTTTGTCTGGTGTAACAACCAAAACATCCCCTGATCCGGAATCCTTTGCTAAATCATGAACGTGCAATATCATTTCTTTTCTATTAATTAATTCCAGAGGCTTGTTCGGAAGCCTTTTGGCTTTTAATCTTGAAGGGATAATTACAACTGCATTGTTCATAAATATTTATGCGTCCCAAAGACGCAATGTTGTGTAATTTACTTAAAGTTTTTTTTACTAACTCGTGATATATCTAACATATTAATTATCAAATTTATGAATGGTTTTGAAATAAATAAAATTATAGCTGCACTTATTTTTACAGTTTTAGTTGTTTTTGGAATAGGAAAAATCACTGATTTAATATTTCTCGTAGATAAACCTTCTGAGGCTGCTTACAAAGTTGAGGCTCCAACTATAAAAACTGCAATTGCAGAATCTTCTGGTTCTGGAAGTGTAGACATAAAGGCCCTTCTTGCTCTTGGTACAGTAGAGCACGGAAAACAAGTTTTTAAAAAGTGTACAGCGTGCCATGTAGTTGCAAAAGGTGGTAAAAATAAAATTGGTCCAGCATTGTATGGTGTTTTGGGAAGAAAGTCTGGTGTTATATCAGATTACAAATACTCGAAGGCCCTTACAGCTCACGGAAAAGTTTGGTCATATGAAGAAATGAATTTATATTTGTTAAAACCTCAAGCTCATATTAAAGGTACTAAAATGGCTTTCGCTGGATTAAAAAAAGAAAAAGATAGAGCGTCAGTAATCCTTTATATGAATACAAAAAGCGATAACCCGCTTCCTAATCCATAATTTATTTTATACACCATTCAATAATACTTTTCTGAGCATGAATTCTATTAAACGCCTGAAGCCAGACAACGGATTGCATTCCATCCATAACTTCACTTGTTACTTCTTCTTCTCTGCTTGCAGGAAGGCAGTGCATAAAAATTGCATCTGATTTTGCAGCCTTCATAATTTTTTTATTTACCTGATATTTTTTAAGTGCTTTCTTTTTTTTATTTTTGTCACCCTTATCCCCCATAGAAATCCATTTATCAGTCATAATGCAATCAGCATCTTTAACGGCTTTATATGGATCTTCAGTAATTAAGAGTTTGCAATTATTTTTTTTTGCCATTGAAACTATTTTTTTATCTGGCTGATACTTTTTAGGACATGCAATATTTAGTTCAAATTCAAATTTAACAGCTGCTTCAATAAATGAATTTGCAACATTATTACCATCACCAAGCCATGCAAGAGTTTTTCCCTCTATATTTCCCTTTGATTCTTCAAAAGTTAAAATATCCGACATAATTTGACATGGGTGACTTAGATTTGTGAGTCCATTAATAATTGGAATTTCTAAATATTTTTTAAATTCATTAATATCTTTGTGTGAATCTGTTCTTATCATTAGAATGTCTGCGTATTGCGACAAAACTTTAGCTGTATCTTTTATTGTTTCATCACCTTTTCCATAGTGGATTTCATCTTGATTCAAAATAATTGATGATCCACCTAATTGATTAACGGCTAGATCAAAGGAAATTCTTGTTCTGGTTGATGGTTTAGCAAAAAGCATGATCATAGTTTTTCCTTTAATTGGCTGATCCGTATCAGGTTGAGAATTTGGTTTTTTTCCTCTTTCGGACTTTCTTTTCTTGGCTCCATCAATGATCGATCTTAATTCGTTCTTTGATAAATCAGAAATATTTATAAAATTATTCATAGTTTAATTTATTTGTTCACAAACTTTTCTTATAATTTTTATTGCGAGATCTATTTCTTGTTTTTTAACGTTTAAAGGAGGCAGGATTCTGACAACGTTTTCTCCTGCTCTCATAGTAAGCAACTTATTATCCTGTAATTTTTTAATAAAACTTGTTTGATCTTTGTAAAGCTGCAATCCTATCAACAAACCAACTCCTCTAACTTCTTTTATTATTTCCGGATATTCATCCTGAATTTTATTTAGCTCAGAAATGAAGTAACTAGAAGATTTTTGCACATTCTTTAGGAAACCTTTTTTAAATATCTGGTCCAAAACTGCATTTCCAACACTCATGGCCAGCGGATTCCCACCAAAAGTACTCCCGTGGGATCCTGGGGTCATAGCAGATGCTACTTTCTTATTCATTAAGACTGCTCCGATCGGAAAACCTCCTCCTATTCCCTTGGCAATTGGAACAATATCAGGTTTAATTTTGGCGTATTCAAAAGCAAAAAATTTTCCCGATCTTCCTACGCCACATTGAACTTCGTCCAGTATCAGTAAGATTTTCTTCTTATTACAAATTTTTCTTAAATCTCTTATACACCAGTCAGGTATAACTTTAATGCCTGACTCTCCCATTGCTGTTTCTATCATTATTGCAGCTGTTTTTTTCGTAATAGCTTTTTTTAAACCTTTGTGGTCACCGAATTTAAAGTGATCAAATCCTGGTACCTTTGGCCCAAACCCTTCTGTCATTTTTTTTGATCCACTTGCAAAAATTGCAGCTAGAGTTCTTCCGTGAAAAGAATTTTTTATACAAAGAATTCTATTCTTTTGAGGTTTCCCAATTGAATAAAAATATCTTCTTGCAGCTTTAATGGCGACCTCTGTCGCTTCAACACCACTATTTTGAAAAATTACATAATCTGCAAAAGTTTTTTGCGTTAATCTTTTTGCAAGTTTTTCTCCTTCAGGTATAACAAACGCATTTGATACATGCCAAATTTTTTTTGCTTGTTTATTCATAGCCTTTGTCAAATAAGGGTTTGCGTGTCCTAATGAATTAACTGCTATCCCTTGAACAAAGTCTAAATATTTTATTCCATTGGTTGAATATAAAAAACTTCCCTGCCCTCTTTTGAAAGCAATTTTTCTTCTGTTATAATTTTTTGCTAAAGCACTCATTGATTAAGATTTTATTTTATAACCTTTTTTATAAAGCAAATAAGTCATTAACCACAATATTAAAGCTAATATAATTAGATAAAAAGAACCTATAAAAATAGATCCATCAGATTGCTCTAAAAAACCATACCTGAACCCATCAATCATATAAAAGAAAGGATTACACTTGCTTATTACCTGAAGAAATTGTGGAAGGTTTTCAATTGTATAAAAAGTTCCTGACAAAAAAGAAAGGGGTACAATTAAAAAATTTGTTACTGAAGCCATATGATCAAATTTCTCAGCCCATAAACCTGCAATAATACCAATTAGACCGAGAATAAAAGATGAAACAAAAGTATAAAAAATTATAGCAGAAAAGTTTCTGATTTCTATATCTACTAGAAAATAGAATGTACAGATAGAAAAAGCCCCGATCATAAAACTTCTCGTTACAGAAGCTAAAGTAACCGCAAAAGTTACCTCTCCTGCTGAAAGAGGTGCATATAAAATATCCACAATGTTTCCTTGTATCTTTCCTATCATAAAAGACGAAGAAGAATGGGAAAAAGCTTGTTGGATTATCTGCATTGCAATCAATCCTGGCGCGAGAAAAGTAATAAAAGGAAAACCTAGCATATCGGATCTTCCGCTTCCTAAAGCAACGGATAGAACTAAAAGAAAAAGCAGTGAAGAAATGATTGGGGATAAAAGTGTTTGAACCCAAACAATTAAAAATCTAAGTACCTCTTTTTTGTACAATGTCCAAAGACCAACCCAGTTTATTAAACCAAATCTTCTTGCTCCAAATTTGTATTTTTTACTTATTTCAACCATACGTAGTCTTATAACTTTAAAATAAATTTTCTGTGAAAAACTTTTGTTTTATACAGGTTTTTAGCTTTATTTATTTTAACACTACTAAATAATGTAATATCTTGAAATAAGAAAACTATATGTAGTTTTCATTTTATATGAGCACTTGGGATGAATCACGTGAAGCTAAACTAAAAGAATTGTGGGAAAAGGGCCATACTGCTAGCCAAATAGCAAAAATCTTAGGTGACACAACAAGAAACGCGGTTATTGGAAAAGCACATCGTCTTAAGTTAGCCGGCCGAACAAAATCAAGAAAATCTGAAATTCAAAAAAAACAAGTTTTAGGTGTACAAAACAAGGAAGAGCGACATATAAGTCGAAGAAGCAGATTTAAATCTTTGCTTTTAGATAAAGATTTTGAAGCTGAAAATCCTAAAAAATTAGAAGAGTTGGGAGATAAGAATTGTAGATGGCCAATTGGTCACCCAGATGAAGAAAATTTTTACTTTTGTGGGAGAAATCCAATCGAAGGATTTTCTTACTGCAAATTACATGTTTTGTATGCATTCCAGCCTAAAAATCCGAAGGAAGAATTGATTAATAAAGAGGATGATGTTCCAGCCTTTATAGAGAAAAAGGTTAAAGCTTCTAAGTAATCCTTTAATAAAACCTTAACAATACTTTAATATAATAATCAGGAGAAAAAATATGAATAAAATAACTATAAAATATCTTAAATGGATAAGTACGTTTTTAACCTTGTTTGGAATATTGGCATTCTACTTAGATTACTATCCTTACAGCATGATACCTCACGGACTTGGTATTATTGGATGGACAGTTGTAGGAACCATAACAAAGGATAAACCGCTACTTACAAACTTTGCATTGCAAATACCTATAATGTTTGCGGGTATAATAAAATATTCAATATAATTTTATGAAGAATAAAATATTTGTTGGTGAATTTATAGGAAGTGCCTTGTTGGTGATGGCTATAGTAGGCTCGGGTATTATGGCAGAGAGTCTTACAAATGATACTGCTGTGATGTTGTTAGCTAATGCAGTTGCAACCGGTGCGGCTTTATATTTTTTGATTGTATCAATATCTGATATTTCAGGAGCACACTTTAATCCTTTTGTAACTCTTGCAATGTACCTCTCAAAAAAAATTAAATCCCAACTGCTACCAGTTTATTTTACTGCACAAATTTTAGGTTGTTTAACTGGTGTAATGTTAGCAAATTTTTTCTTTGATTATTCCTTAATCGAATTATCTTCTAAAAGTAGATCTGGAATAAATGTTTTTGTATCAGAAATAATAGCAACTTTTGGATTAATTTTTATAATATTTCGAACAATAAAAGGAGGTAAAGTCCTTGTAGCTACATCAGTGGCAACTTTTATTACCGCAGGTTATTGGTTTACATCATCTACTTCATTTGCAAATCCTGCGGTTGCGATAGCACGAACTTTTACCAATACTTTTACTGGAATAAATTATCTTAATACACCGTTTTTTATAATTGCTGAGTTAATCGGTACTTTATTTGCAATATATATTTTGAGGAAATTAAAGAACTAATTGTCTAAAGAATAACCGGCTGCCCTTACAGTTCTTATTAAATCTTTTGTACCTTCAAGATTAATCGCTTGTCTAAGTCTTCTTATGTGAACATCAACTGTTCTGCTTGTAACGTTAATATTATCCCCCCAAACATTGGTTAACAATTGTTCTCTGGAATAAACTCTTTTTGGGTTCTTAATAAAAAAGTCTATAAGTTTGTACTCTATTGGTCCCAAATCTATTTGTTTATTTCCTCTATAAACTTTTCTTGTAATTCTATCTATTTTTAAATTGTCGAATGTAATTACATCCTGCGCGACTGATGGTTTTGATCTTCTCAGCAAAGCTTTTATTCTTGCTAATAGTTCAGGGAAACTAAAAGGTTTAGTAATATAATCGTCAGCACCAATATTCAGTGCTTTGACTTTATCTTCTTCTTCACCTTTTGCTGTAAGCATTATAATAGGAATATTTTTATATTTTTCATTTTTCTTAAGTAGCTTGCAAATTTCGACTCCAGATAAATCAGGCAACATCCAGTCCATCAAAACTAAATCTGGATTTGTATCTTTAATTGCTTTGAAACCATCTTCTCCATTAGTTGAAGAGTTTACTTTAAAACCTTCTTTGCTTAAGTTGTATTCTACAAGTGTTACTATTGATTGTTCGTCCTCAACTATATGAATATTTGCATTCATTTATCTTTTACAAATTCTTTTCCTTTTGGCCTTGCGCCTTCTAAATATTCACCCTCAATCAAATAATAAAGTGACTCAGCTATATTTGTAACGTGATCGCCAGCTCTCTCGATATTTTTAGTAACAAAGAGTAAATGCGTAGCTAATTCTAAATTTTTTTTATTTTTTCCTAAAAAATTTGCTACCTCATTCATGGCAATATGAGTTAAATCATCTACTTGTTCATCATTTCTCCATACGTCAACGGCCTTATCTTTAGATTTTGTTATATAAGCATCTAAAACATTATTGAGCTGTTTTTGTACAAGTTCACCTAATCTTTTTAAACTGCCAGTTAATTCTTGCGGTAGATCTATAGGAAGTGGTTCAATTTTTTTGGCAACGCTTTTAGCTAAATCTCCGATCCTTTCTAAATCATGAGATATTTTAAGTGAGGATATAGTTGTTCTCAAATCAATAGCCATGGGTGCTCTTTTAACTAAAACAGTTGAAATTTGGTCATCTATTTTTGCTCGAAGCTCATTTATTTGAGCATCATTTTTTATTATATTTTCCGCCGCCTCTTTATCAATTTTTACAATTGCTTGAATAGTATCTGACAATTGACTTTCGGTTAGACTTCCCATTTTCACAAGATCATCGTTTAAACTTTGCATCTCTTCTTCGTAAGATTTTACTATTCTTTTTTCTTCAGACATCTAACCAAACCTTCCTGTAATATAATCTTGTGTCATCTTGTTATTAGGATTTTTAAACATCTTATCAGTAGTATCGACTTCAATCAAATTTCCTAAATGAAAAAAGCCAGTTCTTTGTGAGACCCTTACTGCTTGAGCCATAGAGTGAGTTACGATTACTATGGTAAAAGTTTTTTTAAGCTCCTCCATAAGTTCTTCTATTTTTGCTGTAGCAATTGGATCTAATGCAGAACATGGTTCATCCATTAGAATTACTTCTGGATTAACAGATATAGCACGGGCGATGCAAAGTCTCTGTTGTTGTCCTCCTGATAAAGAAGTGCCTGGTTCATCTAAACGATCTTTAACCTCTTCCCAAAGTGCAGATTTTTTTAAACTTGTTTGAACAATCTGATCCAATTTATCTTTATGATCAGCTAAACCATGAATTTGTGGACCATAAGCTACATTATCATAAATACTTTTTGGAAAAGGATTTGGCTTTTGGAAAACCATACCTATTCTTTCCCTTAGTCTTACTACATCAATTTGTTTATTATTTATTTCTTGTCCATCAATTTTTATTGAACCAGAAATTTTGCATGTTTCAATTACGTCGTTCATTCTATTAATACATCTTATATATGTTGATTTACCACAACCCGAAGGTCCTATTAAGGCAGTAACTTCTCTATTATAAATTTCTAAATTAACATTTTTTAGCGCTTGTTTTTGCCCATAAAAAACATCTAATTTTTCAGTTTTTATTTTAACTTTATTATTTGTCATGACCATCTTCTTTCAAATTTTTGTCTTAAATATACTGCAAAAGCATTCATTGTAATTAAAAATGTAAGCAAAATCATTATTGTTGCCGAAGTTTTTTCAACAAAACCTCTTTCTGCTTGTTCTGACCAAAGATAGACCTGAACGGGTAATGATGCTGAGGGATCAACGGGACTAGAAGGTAAGTCCACAACAAATGCGACCATTCCAATTAAAATTAAAGGAGCAGTCTCACCTAAAGCTTGAGCTAAACCTATTATTGTTCCTGAAAGTGTTCCTGGAATAGCAAGCGGAACAACATGGTGTGTAACTGATTGAACTTTAGATGCACCAACAGCTAAAGCACCTTCTCTAATAGATGGTGGCACTGCTTTTAAAGATGCTCTGCAAGGAATAATTATTCTAGGCAAAGTCATTAAAGCTAGAGTAATACCTGCAACTAACGGTGTTGAACGAGGGAAATCAAAAGTACCTAGTAAAATACCCAACCCAAGTAATCCAAAGACAATAGATGGGACTGCTGCAAGATTATTTATATTGATTTCAATAAAATCTGTTATTCGATTTTTAGGTGCAAATTCTTCTAAGTAAATAGATGCAAGTATCGCAATAGGAAATGATAAAAGCAAAGTTACTATGATTGTAAAAAACGAACCTAATAATGAACCTCCGACACCTGCTAATTCTGGATCTCTGGAGTCGCCGTTTGTAAATAAAAATGTATTAAAAGTTTTTTGAATTTTATTATCCTCAACAAGTTTGTCATAAATCAAAAGCTGAAAGTCAGAGATTCTTCTCCTCTCTTCGGGTAAGTGCCTTGGATAATTTCCCTTGTTTAATTGATCTATATCATCTGAAGCTGTGAGTTCGATTATAGCTGTTTTATTTAAAAATCCTTTATTTTCGATAATGAAATTCTTTATTTCAATTTCATAATCAGGGCTAAATATTCTTATCAAGTCCTTTTCTTCTTTAAGCCCTTTTGTTTTGTAAACATTTAACAAGCTTTCAATGGATAAATCATAAAAGTCTGTGTCTTGGATCTCTTCATTTGTTGGGTTGTTTTTAAGTTCAAGTTTTTCTGTATTGAAATCTACCTCTACAGATATTGTTGTTCTAGAAAATGCACCTTTTCCTTTTGAGAAAATAACATTTACTAAGAAGAGAACAAATAATATTGCTAAAATTACAGAGGTAAGACCATAAAATTTAAATCTTTTTTCAGCTCTGTATCTTTTTTTTAATAATTCTTCTTTACTCATATTTTTCCCTATATTTTTTAACAAACCTTAGAGCAATGTAGTTTAGAATTAAGGTTGCAAAAAATAGTGTTAAACCTAAAGCAAAAGCAGATTGTGTTTTTGGACTATCAAACTCTTGGTCTCCAATTAAAATCATAACTATTTGTGTGGTAATCGTTGTGGTCGACTCTAAAGGATTGATTGTAAGTCTTGCTGCTAGTCCAGCTGCCATAACTACGATCATTGTCTCGCCAATTGCTCTTGATACAGCGAGTAAAACCGAACCTACAATTCCTGGTAACGCGGCAGGTATAACTACTTTTTTTATTGTCTCTGACTTAGTTGCACCAACTGCGTAAGAGCCATCTCTCAAAGATTGAGGTACTGCATTTATTACATCATCTGATAAAGAGGAAACGTACGGAATTATCATTACACCCATTACTAAACCAGCCGCTAAAGCACTTTCAGAAGATACTTCGAGACCAAACCTTTCGCCGAATTCCCTGAAGAAAGGACCAACGGTTAATGCAGCGAAGAATCCGTAAACTACGGTTGGTATTCCAGCTAATATTTCTATGATTGGTTTAGAATATTTTCTAACTTTTTTACTTGCATATTCTGCTAAATATATTCCTGAAAAAAGACCTATCGGAACAGCAACTACCATTGCAATAAAAGCTATAAATGCTGTACCAGCAAATAAGGGTACAGATCCAAAGGCATCTTTAAGTTCATTATATTCTTCTGGAGTAATAGTAGCGGCATCCCTAACAAACGCTCTTTGTGGGCTCCATGAAGTTCCAAACAAAAAGTCGAATATATTAATTGTGGTAAAAAATTTAATACTCTCAAATAAAAGTGAAAAAATAATACCAATTGTCGTAAGTATTGCGACTAAAGAACATGTAAAAAGGACTGCTTTAAAAATTTTTTCAACATCTTCTCTAGCTTTATTATTATTTATTAATTTCTTATAAGAATAAAGGGTAGTAACTATCACAATACTAATTAGGATCACTATTTTCGAGCCCTCAGCGATAGATAAAAAAGATTTATAATTTTCGGCTCCTCGTCTAATTTCCTCTGTAAGAGTTCCAGTAAAATTACCTAAGTAAAGCGCCTTTATTTGCTGATAAATTAGGTTTAATTCGTCAGAATTGAATTCTTTTAAATTACTTGAGGTAATATTGTTAATTATAAAAGCCTTAATTATTGTGGGTTCAAATACTGTCCAAAATGCTAAAATTAATACGGCTGGAATTGCACACCATAAGGCTAAATAATAGCCATAGTAATCAGGCAAAGCATTCATTCTAATTTTGTTTGCTGCTGTAATATTTATGATCTTTTTTCTACCGAAAAAAAAACAGGAAGTACTAAATAAAACTATAAGTAAAAGAATTGCTAAATTCATCGCAGAAAAACGGTATTACAAAACTGTTACAATTTTATTACAAAACAAAACTTTGAATTGAATTTATGGGTAAATAAAAAAGGCCAGGGAAAACCTGGCCTTTTTTGAGGGAACAATTACTTAATTTTAATTGTTGTAAGATCCGTTGCAGCGGTTCTTACTGTTTTGTATTTGTCTGAAGCCAAAGGTACTAGACCAATATCTGTTAAATATCCTCTAGATCCCATTGATTTTTTAGAAGTAAATTCCTTCATAAATTCTTGTATGCCCGGAACAACTCCAATATGTGCTTTTTTCACATAGAAAAATAATGGTCTAGCTATTGGGTAAGAGTAATCCTGTATACCTTCTAAGCTTGGTTGAACTCCATTGATACCTGCAGCTTTAATTTTGTCTTTGTTAGCTACTAAATAGCTGTAACCAAAAAAACCAAAAGCTGATGGGTTTGCAGCAAGTTTTTGTACAATAAGTGTATCGTTTTCACCTGCTTCAACTGCGTAACCATCTTCTCTCATTTTAGCGCATTCTTTTTTAGCTTTTTTTCCATCAGCTTCGTAAAGAGATTTTGCTGTTTTTGTGCATCCTTTACCCATGACTAATGAATTCCAAGCATCTCTAGTTCCAGATGTTGGCGGTGCTATTAAGATTTCAATTTTTTCAGATGGTAGACCTTTGTCAATGTCGCTCCATTTTTTGTATGGATTTTCAACTAATTTACCGTCTATATCTACTTTAGCAGCTAAAGCTCTCCAAAGTTGCTCTTTTGTAAAATTAGCATCTTTTGCTTTGACTGAATGAGAGAAAGTTATCCCGTCATTTCCTACAACTATTTCGACGATATCTTTAACTCCATTTTTTTCACACAATGCTTTTTCTTTTGATTTAATAGCTCTTGAAGCATTTGTGATATCTGGATGTCCAGTTCCTACACCAGCGCAGAATAATTTCATTCCACCACCAGTTCCAGTACTTTCAATAACTGGAGTTTTAAATTTACCACCCTTTCCGAATTTTTCAGCAACAACTGTTGCGTACGGATAAACTGTAGATGAACCTACAATTTTGATTTGATCTCTTGCTTGAGCTGTTGATGCAAAAATCATAGCAGCAAAAGCTAAAAGAATTATTTTTATTTTTTTCATATTTTTTCCTTTTTTTATTATTTATTTGATTAATCTATTAAAAAAGGATTTAAAAATTGTTTCAGTAATATGAAAGTTTTGTTACAAGGCTAACTTTTTAGTTGTG
>CACFKO010000008.1 GCA_902566925.1 uncultured Pelagibacteraceae bacterium
TTTAGATACAAAAACTTTTTTTACAACTAAGGAAATTGTGAATAGAAATAATCTTAATACAGTTTGTCAAGAAGCTAACTGCCCAAACATTACTGAATGCTGGAGCAAGAAGCATGCTACCTTCATGATAATGGGTGATATTTGCACAAGAGGATGTGCTTTTTGTGATGTTAAAACTGGAAAACCAAATATTCTAGATCCTTTTGAGCCACTAAAAATTTCTAAGGCAGTAAAAGAACTCAACTTAAATCATGTTGTCATTACTTCCGTAGATAGAGACGATTTAGACGATGGAGGCTCTGGTCATTTTAAAAAAGTAATTTTAGAAACAAAAAAACAAAATCCTAATACATCAATCGAAGTTTTAACACCAGATTTTTTAAGAAAGGGTGAATCTTTTAAAAAAATTTTAGAAGCAGAACCCGATGTTTTTAATCATAATATAGAAACAGTACCAAGTTTATATTTAACTGTGAGACCTGGCTCTAGATATTATGCTTCAATTAAATTGTTAGAAACAGTTAAAAAAAGTAAACCAAACATTTTCACAAAATCTGGACTAATGGTTGGTATGGGTGAAACAAAAGAAGAAATTTTACAAGTAATGGATGATCTTAGAGTAGCTGAGGTAGATTTTCTAACTATTGGTCAATATCTTCAACCTTCCCCGAAACATTATCCGCTTCAAAGGTATTATCATCCTGATGAATTTAAGGAATTAAAAAATATAGCATTGTCAAAAGGTTTTTTATTAGTTGCATCTTCTCCTCTAACAAGATCTTCTTATCACGCTGATGAAGATTTTAAGAAATTAAAATCTAGTAGAGATGAACAAATAAAATGCCAAACGCTTCAATAAAAAAAATTATTCCTTGCAATAAAAAGAATCTTTTTAAAATGATACTTGATATTGAAAAATATCCAGAATTTGTTCCTTGGTGTTTAAATGGCAAAATTAATAAAAAAATAGATAGATCTGATATGATCGAAATGGAGGCAGACCTCACTGTTGGAAAAAGTTTTTTAAACCAAACATACAAAAGTCATGTCACTTATTATAAAGAAAAAGACAAAATAATTGTTAATAACATTGGTGGTCCTTTAAAACATTTAAATAATGAATGGGAAATAAAAGAAGTTAATAACCAAAGTGAGGTGAGTTTTAAAATTGATTTTGAAATAAAAAATATTTTTTACAATATGATTATGAAGAAATCATTCGATAAAGGTTTAAAAAATATAGCTGATGCTTTTGAAAAAAGAGCTATACAGTTATTTAATAAATAATGTTTACCACTTTACTATTTTTCATAATTTTTTTGATCATCTGGTACTATCTTAAAAGCTGGATTAATTATTTCAAAAGCGGCGACCCCAAAGAAAACGAAGAAAACTATTGGATGTTTTCCTATGACTTTAAAGATAATGAAAATTATAAAAATTATTGGGATAAAGATATTCAATTATTAAACGAAAGAAAAAGAATAAGAAATAAATTAATTTTTCTTTTATATATAGATGCGATAGTAATTTTTATGTTAGCAAATCATCTTGTTGCTCAAATGATGATTTTTATATTTAATTAAATTATACCCAGAATTAATTCTAGAGCCTTTTTAACCGCCGCTCTTTGAATATTAAAGCGACCTTTATTTTTAAATAAATACCTATTTACCTTTACTTTATTGCCTCTCTTTATACCAACATAAACTAATCCAACAGGTTTTTGTTTAGTTCCACCGCTAGGTCCAGCTATTCCAGTAATAGAAACAGCAACATTACTTTTGCTAATTTTGTATAAATTATTAACCATAGAAAAACAGCATTGAATACTTACGGCCCCATATCTTCTAATAATTTGCTTAGGCACTCTTAAAAGGTGATTTTTAGAATTGTTGGAGTAGGTGACTAAACCTAATTTAAAAACTTTAGAAGATCCATTAACAGATGTGATAGCACTGGAAAGCATCCCCCCGGTGCAAGATTCAGCAACTGACAATTTTAAACCTTTCTTTCTAAGTAATCCTACTATTTTTTTATTTATTGTTTTCATTAAAAAAATAAAGTTTTTCCAGTTATAAATAACACTAGACAGATAACTACATAAAAACCAGCTAAAATATCGTCAAACAAAATACCAAAACTATTTTTATATTTCCTATCAACATAATCTATGGGGAAAGGTTTTAATCCGTCAAATAATCTAAATAATAAAAAGAACCAAAAATAAATTTGTAAAATTTCTGTATTTGAATTAGTTGGATTGAAATGGAAAACTTCATATAAGATTATAGGTATTGACTGACCAATAAACTCGTCAATTACTATTTCTTGCGGGTCTTCATCTTTAAATTTGTTTAGACACGATTTTATTGCAAAAAAAGAATATACAAGAATTAAAAATATCAATATTATAATAATTAAAACTGGAACTTTAATTATATGGATCACAAAAAATAAAAATAGTGTTGTAAATAATGATGCCCAAGTTCCACGATATTTTTTAATTGAGTCCCCAAATATAAAAAGAGTTACAAAATAATAATTTAATTTATTAATCATATTTATTAACAGATGCTATTACTTCGGCAGCTATTGCTTTTTCATTTCCAATAACACCTAATTTTTCAGCAGTTTTACCTTTTATATTTATTTGATTTTTAGAAATTTCACACAACTTAGAAATATTATTTATCATTTTGTTTTTATATTTTTTTATTTTTGGAGTTTGTGTAATTATATTTATATCAATATTATTTATGTAATACCCTTTTGACTTAATTCGATTTAATACTTTTTTAATTAAAATGGTTGATCTCATATTTTTAAATTTTTTATTTTTATCTGAAAACATCTCTCCTATATCACCCATACTGCATGCTCCAAGAATTGCATCTGCAATTGAATGTAAAACAGGATCTCCATCTGAATGACCAAGAGTCCCTAGTTTGGATTTAATTTTTAGACCACCTAAATAAAGTTTTCTTCTAGGAACAAGTCTATGTACATCAAAACCTATACCCGTTCTTGTTTTCTGTCTCATGTAATTTTTAAACATAACAAGATCATGTTGATCTGTAATTTTGAAGTTACTTTTTTCTCCATTAATAAACTTAATTCTTTTTAACGATTCAAATAGAGAAAGATCATCATCTTTATAAAAGGATTTATTTATAGAATGCAGATTTAATATTTCCTTAAAAATAAAAGATTGAGGTGTTTGAGTTGAAAAGAATTTTTCTCTTGTAAGGTTTAACATAGTTTTTTTTCCAATTAATTCTTTTAAAGCATCATGTATTGGTATTTTTGGAATAACAGACTTTTTTTTAGAAGCTTTTAAAATCTTTCTTATAAGTTTAAGTGAAAAATTAGGTCTAGCAGAGTCATGTATCAGTACATTAGTGCATTTAATACTATTTCTTTTAATATATCTCAAACCTTTATAAGCAGATTCTTGTCTTGTTTTTCCTCCCGTTACTTTTAAAAATTTATTAAATTTAATTTGTTTTAAAAATTTTCTATGTTTTTTGTTAACTACAACAATGATCTTTTTTATTTGTTTTATTTTGTTAAATTTAAACAGGGAGTGCTCTATTAGCGTATTTTCACCAACTTTGATAAAAGGTTTTGGGATTTTAGTCCCAAACCTTTTACTATCTCCTGCGGCTAACAAAATTAAGCAAAAACTCATTATATTAATTTACCTCATATTTATGTAAAATGTTAAGAAATTAAAATGTTAAATACTATAAAAAATTTTAAATGGTTTTTTTCCATTTCCATTATATCTATTTTATTAGGTGTATTAACATTTATAACTTTTATAAATCAGAATTTTATTTTTTTAAATGAAAATAATCTACAATATTTGTTAATATTAGATGTATTTGTATTAAGTATCTTTTTAATTTTTTTAATTAAAGAAACCTCAAAATTATTTTTGAGATATAAAGGAAAAAAGGCTGGCTCAAAAACTAGCCTTAATTATGTTTTACAATTCTCTCTTTTTGCTTTCATACCATCATTACTTATAGCTGTTTTTTCATTAGCTCTTTTTAATGTTGGATTACAAAAATATTTTGACAGAAAAATAACTTCAGCAGTAAAAAATTCTTATGAAGTTGCAAGAAGCTATCTTGATGAAAGTAAAAAAACAGTTGAAGCTGATATTATTTTAGTTGCTGTAGATTTAAATAGAAATTCTCAATTTTTGTTCTCAAATACTACCAGGTTCCAACAAATTGTTAGATCGCAAAAATTATTAAGAAGATTAGATGAAATTTATTTAATTGATAGTACCGGAACTATAATTTTATCAGACACAAATAATCTTCATGATGAATTTCCCATTCCATCTGAGGAAGAGTTTAATTTAGCTTTAGAAGGAAAAGCAGTTCCAATAATTGGTTCTGAAGATAAGAAAGCATCCGTTATGATCAAATTAGATAATTTTATTGATACGTATCTATATATCTCAAGAAACGTTCAACCCAAACTTCTTCGATATCTTGATGATACATCTCAAGCTGTAAATTTTTATTATTCTGTAAAAAATAACAGAACTGGTATTAGAATTACATTTGCCATAATTTACGTTGTTATAGTTTCCATGTTTTTATTTTTAACAGTTGTTCTAGCAATCTCTTTTGCAGGAAGATTAACAAAACCAATTATAAATTTAATTTCTGCTTCAAAAAATATAAGCGACGGTAAACTTGATAGTAAAGTTCCAGATATTGACTCCGATGAAGAAATTAAGACCCTCAATAGAAATTTCAATGATATGATTGATAGATTAAAAAAACAACAGGATAAACTATTGGTTGCAGAAAGATATTCAGCCTGGGAAACTGTCGCAAGAAAACTTGCTCATGAAATTAAAAATCCTTTAACACCAATTCAACTTTCAATTGATAGGCTTAAAGAAAAATATTCAGACAAACTAGAAGATCAAAATAATGAATTTAAAGATTATCTTGAAACTATAAATAAACAAATCAAAGATATTAAAAGATTGGTAAATGAATTTTCAGATTTTGCGAGGATGCCATCTCCCATATTAAAAAAAATTAATATTTCTGATGTTATAAATAGAACGATTACTTTCTATAAAATGTCTGATAAAAATCTCAATCTAACCTTCAAGAATATCTCTAAAGAAAAATATTTAATTAATGGAGATAGTGAGCAACTGTATAGAGTATTCTTGAATTTAATAAAAAATTCCTTGGAGGCAATAGATGAAAAGAAACAAAAAAACAGCAATTTACAAGGAAAAATTAATGTAGAAATAAACAAGAATAATGAATATATAGTGATCAAAATGCTAGACAACGGCATTGGCTTTAATGATACTAAAAATATTACCAGACCTTATTACACGACAAAAAAAGACGGAACAGGTTTAGGATTACCTATAGTTACAAAAATTATTAATGAACATAATGGTGATATTAGTTTTTTAAAAAATTCTAAGGGAGCAGAAATTATTATATCTTTACCAATTTTAAGATGAAACACGAAATATTAGTCATTGATGATAATTTTGATATTCGAAATTTAATCTCGGGTATTTTGAAGGATAAAAATTATACTGTAAGAGAAGCCGCTAACTATGACCAGGCAGTTTTTGAAATAGATAAAAAATTACCTGATTTAGCTATAATTGATGTCAAACTTGATAAGGGAGATAAGGACGGGATTGACCTATTAAAAAAAATAAAAAAAATTACCGATCTTGTTCCTGTAATTATGATTTCAGGTCATGCCAATGTTGAAATGGCAGTTGAATCTTTAAAATTAGGAGCTTATGAATTTATAACAAAGCCTTTTGCTATGGAACAATTACTTAACATTGTTTCTCGAGGTTTAGAAAATATAAATCTTAAAAAAGAAAATGCTCAATTAGAAAATAGATCTTTTTATTCTTTTGATTTTATAGGAGAAAGTTTACAGATTAATAAAATAAAAAAGTTAGTAAAAAAATTATCTTCTGCTGATAGTAGGGTTTTGATTTTTGGACCTACCGGCTCTGGTAAAGAATTATTAGCAAGGAAAATTCATAAAAATTCTCAAAGAGGCAAAGATCCTTTTGTTGTTCTAAATGGTGCTTTGTTACAACCGGGAAATTATGAGACAGAACTTTTTGGATCAGAAAATTCTGATGGATCAATAACATATGGTTTTTTAGAAAAAGCTAAAGGCGGAACACTTCTTATTGACGAAGTTTCTGAAATTCCTTTAGATACTCAAGCTAAAATTTTAAGAGTTTTAATGGATCAAAAATTTAAAAGAATAAATGGAAAAGAAGATATATATGTTAATGTAAGAATTATTTCATCAACTTCAAAAGACTTAAAAAATCAAGTTTTAATGGGAAATTTTAGAGAAGATTTGTACCATAGGCTCAACGTTGTTCCAATTGAAATACCAAGTTTAAATTCTAGAGGGGAAGATATACCTCTACTTATAAAGTATTTTCAAAAAAAGATATCAGAAATTAACGGCACGCCTGAAATTGAAATAAACGTTGATGATGATTTACTTTATAGTTACCAGTGGCCTGGTAATGTAAGAGAACTTAGAAATTTAGTTGAACGAATATCCATACTTTCTCAAAATGAAAATAAAGCAAATGTTGGCAGATTATTGCATGAAATCTTAAGCAAAAATTCTTCTGATAATAACGAAGAAACTCTTGTTTCTACTTCATTTCCTTTAAAGCAGGCAAGAGAAAATTTTGAAAAAAATTATTTACTTACTCAGCTTAAAAAAAATAAAGGCAATATTTCTAAGACAGCTGAATTTATTGGAATGGAGAGATCAGCCCTTCACAGAAAACTCAAATCCTTGGGAATTAAAGGGATTAACTAATCATGAATATTATAATATGTGGTGCCGGAATGGTCGGCTTTTCAATAAGCAAACAATTACAGGCACAAGGTCATTCAGTAACCGTTATTGATCAATCCTCTGAAGATATAAAAAAAATCAATGATACCCAGGATGTAAAAGGTATAGTTGGAAGAGCTACGTTGCCATCGGTATTAGAAAATGCAGGTGCAAAAGATACTGATATGATAATTGCTGTTACCAAAAATGATGAAACAAATATGATTGTTTGTCAATTAGCAAGCTCTCTATTTAATATATCAAAAAAAATTGCAAGAATTAGATCACAAGAATTTTTAGAGGGAAAGTGGAGCAAGCTTTATAATAAATCTAATATTCCAATAGATGTAATTATTTCACCAGAACGTGAAGTAGCTAAATCTTTATATAGAAAACTTGAAGCACCAGGAGCTTTAGATAATGTTCCTTTTATTAAAGATAAAGTGAAGTTGTTAGAGATTCTCATAGAAAAAAAATGTCCAATAGCCAATATTCCTTTGAAAGATTTATCAAAAAAATTTCCAGAATTTAAGGCATATATTTTTGGAGCTGAGAGAAAAGAAAATTTTGTTTACTTTAAAAAAAGTGATCAAATGAAAGTAGGAGACAAAGTTTACGTTGTTGTTAGTACAGACCAAATTAATAAACTTTTATCTGTTTTTGGTCATAATGAAAAATTAGCACAAAAAATTTTAATAATAGGTGGTGGCAACATAGGCCTACATCTTGCTAAGCTTTTGGAAATTTCAGGCGGCTTGAGAATTAAAATTATAGAAAAAAACAAAGATAGAGCAGAACAAATTGCTGGTGAACTTTCTTCTTCAATTGTTATATGCGGAGATGCTCTCGATGAAAAAATTCTTAAAGAAGCTAATATTGAAGAAATCGAAACTGTTTTTGCTCTGACAAATGATGATGAAGATAACATTATGGTATGCGTATTAGCGGAAAAACACGCGCCTTCGAAAAGAACTATCGCCATAATTAACAAACATAATTATAATCTTTTACAAGAATCGTTAAAAATCGATGATTTAGTAGATCCACGAATGACGACAGTTTCAACAATAATGAAACATGTTCACATGGGGACTATAGATACAGTTTACTCTCTTTTAGACGGACAATATGAATTTTTAGAAGCCAAAATTTTAGAATCATCGGATCTTGTTAGCAAATCCATTAGAGATGCAAATTTACCAGATGGTGTAAGAATAGGCGCAATTGTTAGAAAAAATAAAGTTATGATGCCAAGCTCTAAACTTGTTTTTGAAAAAGATGATGATGTTGTTGTTCTTTCAAAAAGAGAACAATTGAAAGAAGTTGAAGATATTTTCAAAATATCTTAATAAAATAATGAAAATAAAATCCTGTTTATATTATCTAGGCCTAAGCTGTTTTCCAATTAGCATTATGTCTATAATAAATGTTTTTTATTCTATTTATTTTAATTATTTTGAAAATATAATTTCTTATGCTGGAGTATTATTTCTATCTTTATTTCTTGGACTTATTTTTTTTAGCATAGGAAAAAAAGAACGTGAAAATATAAATATATATGAACAATTCCTATTAATATTTATAGTATATTTTTTAATATCATTTTTTATTTTACTTCCTTTTTATTTTAGTACTTATGATATTTCATTTTTAGACTCATATTTTGAATCTATATCTGGTTTGACAGGGACTGGTTTTACTATTTTTCAAAATGTTACAATTTTGGACGATCCTTTAATTTTGTGGAGGTCTTCTTCACAATGGTTGGGAGGTTTTTATTTTTTAATTTTTCTTATACTGATTTTTTCAAATAAACAGATCAATTTTAAAATGATTGATCTTTCTTTTAATCTTGAAAAAAAAATTAATTTTTCCTCTAATCTTACAAGTGTTACAAATAGGATATTTTTTATTTATTTATCATTAACTATATTAATTTTTTTGCTTTTTTTAATATCAGGCATCAGGCTTTTTGACAGCTTGAATTTAACCATGTCAGTTATATCTTCCGGGGGGTTCCTTCCAACTAATTCTTTGGATGATATAGTCAGAAATAATTTTCAATCCGTTATATTATGTTTTTCTTTTTTATTATCTATTTTTAATTTTTATCTTTTTTATAATGTTATTTTGGGAAGAAATAATCTTAAAGAACATAAAGAAGATCTATACATTTTTATTTTAGTTATAACTTTTTCAATGATTTTTTATTTTATTAATGATTTGAATCTTTCCTCAGTTTTTATAAATGTTCTTAGCAGTATAGGCACGTCTGGAATAAGTACTGGAGCAGTTCCTGTTAACTTTGGATTATACTTTATAATCCTTACATTATTTGGGGGGTCTGTTTTATCAACTACCTCAGGTCTTAAATTTATGAGAGTTTATATTTTAGTTAAAGCTTTTTTTATTGAAATGTACAAATTAGTAAGACCAAATGTAATGTTAAATACAAAAATAATGTTTTCAGAAAAAAAAGTAAATTCAGATAATATCAAAATATCATTTTTAATATTTATTTTATTTTTTCTAAGTCTTTTTATTTTAAGTAGTATTTTGTTAACAGATTTTCTTAACTTCGAAAATTCATTTAAATTATCAATTTTAACTCTTACTAACACTGCAGCTTCAAATATTTATGGTATAGAAAAAATAGAATTTGGTGATTTGTTCATATTTTCAAAAATTTCACTTATTATTTTTATGGTCTTAGCAAAAGTTGAATTATTATGTATTTTTATATTAGTTCGAAAGGTTTTTTTAAAAGATTAGATTATGGGAAAAATAGTTATTATTGGAGCAGGAGCAATGGGTACAGCATTTGCATATCCATGTAGTGACAATGAGCATGATGTAAGTATCATTGGTACCCACTTAGAAAATAAAACTATAGATAAGCTAAATATCGATCGTTTTCACCCAGGACTTAATTTAGAAGTAATTAGATCTATTAAATTCTTTAAAAACAATTCTATTAAAGAGGTTTTTAAGACTAAAGTAGACTTGATTGTTGTAGCTGTTAGTTCCAATGGAATCGATTGGATTGCTGATGAGCTAAAAAAAATTTCTCAAAACGGACAATTACCTAAACTTCTAATGTTAACAAAAGGCTTAAGTATTAAAGAAAAAAAATATGAATTATTGGTTGAAAAATTAGAAAGACTATTGTCTGAAAGAGGAATTAAAAATATTAATCTATCAGCTATTGGAGGACCGTGCCTAGCTCCTGGTTTAGCTAACAGAGTACACAGTGGTGTTGTAATAGCTAATAAAGACCTAGATACGGCGAACTTATTAAAAAAAATATTATCAACAAATTATTATCATGTATCAACATCCTCTGATATGAGTGGCGTTGAAGTTTGTGCAGCTATTAAAAATATATTTTCCATGGTGATTGGAGCAGCATCTGGAATAAATGAAATAAAATCTCAAAGAAATCTCTATTTAAATACATCGGCAGCATTAATGAAACAATCAGTTTACGAAATGGAAATCTTTGTAGAATTTTTAAAAGGAAAAAAAGAAACTGTTAAAGGTTTAGCAGGTCTTGGCGATTTATATGTAAGTGCAGTAGGAGGAAGAAATAGTAAAATGGGATCATTTATAGGTGAAGGAATGATTTTTTCAGAGGCAAAGAAAAATAAAATGCCCAATGTAACAATAGAAGGTGCTGAATTAATCTTTGAAATTGGCAAGAAAATAAAAGAGGATTTTAATGATAAAAAACTTCCTTTAATGATTGCTATGATTGATGCTATTCTTGATGATAAAAAATTAGATATCAAATGGGAAAACTTCAAAAGCTAAAAAAAAAATTTATTATATCGATCGACCAGGGAACAACATCAACTCGAGCAATTCTTTTTAATCTAAAAGGTCAACCTATTCATTCGGCTCAAAATGAATTTAAGCAATATTTTCCAAAGAATGGTTGGGTTGAACATAATCCTGAAGAAATATGGAGCACTACCAAAAAAACACTTAAAGATGCAATAAATAAGGCCAAAAAACTTAAGGGAAATATTTTAGCAATTGGAATTACTAATCAAAGAGAAACCACAGTTTTGTGGGATAAAAAAACAGGAAAAACAGTTTATAGAGCAATTGTTTGGCAGGATAGAAGGCAAGAAAAATTATGTAAAAAATTAAGAAAACAAAAATTAGAGTCTCTTATTTTTAAGAGAACTGGACTTTTAATCGACTCTTATTTTTCGGCAACTAAAATTAAATGGATTTTAGATAATGTACCCATAGCTAAAAAATTAATGTCAAAGAAGCAACTTCTTTTTGGAACTATAGATAGTTTTTTAATTTGGAGATTAACCAAGGGCAAAATTCACGCTACAGATGCAACAAATGCTAGTCGAACAATGATTTATAATATTTCCTCTAACAAATGGGATGACACTATTTTAAAAATTTTGAAAATTAAAAAGCATATTCTTCCTGAAGTAAAAGATTGTGCTGATGATTATGGTTCAACACACCCTTCAATCACTGATAAGTCAATACCTATTAGAGGAGTTGTGGGCGATCAACAGGCTGCAACGATTGGCCAATGTTGTTTTAAACCAGGATCTTTAAAGAGTACTTACGGCACAGGTGCTTTTATTTTATTAAATACAGGTTCAAAAAAAATATATTCTAAAAACAGATTATTAACTACCATAGGGTATAGAATAAATGGCAAAACCATTTATGCACTTGAAGGTTCAATTTTTATCGCTGGTGCTGGGGTTCAATGGATTAGAGATAGAATGAAATTTATTAAAAAAGCCTCTGATACAGAAAAAATTGTTAAATCACTAAAAGATAATGCTGGAATTTATTTAGTTCCTGCTTTTACTGGCATCGGTGCACCATATTGGAACGCAAATGCCAGAGGTGTTTTGAGTGGAATTACTAGAGACACTGGACCAAAAGAAATTGTAAGAGCTATAATCGAGTCAGTTGCGTATCAAACATACGATTTATTTGAAGCTATGAAACATGATGGTTTAAGACCCAAACTTGTCAAAGTTGATGGCGGAATGGTCATGAATAATTGGTTTTCACAATATCTTGCCGATATGATTAATGTTAAAGTTTTAAGACCTAAGGTTCATGAAACTACAGCTCTTGGAGCAGCTTTTATGGCTGGTTTAAAAATCGGTGTATATAAATCATTGAATGAAATTGAAAAGCAATGGAGACTAGATAAAAAATTTTTACCTAAAGTCAATAAAAATTTTAGAAAAAAAGTTTTAAAGGGCTGGAATAATGCAGTTAAAAGAACTTTAATTACTTAATGCAATTAAATCATAATTTGGATACAAAGATCATATAAAAAATTATAATGATTAAAATTGGAATAAATGGTTTTGGTAGAATTGGAAGACTCATACTAAGAGCCTTATTGGAAAATTATAAAGACAAAATACAAGTCGTTGGAATTAACGATCTTGGTTCAATTGAAACAAATGCTCATTTAATAAAATATGATAGTACTCATGGGACTTTAACGCATGATGTAAATACTTCAAAAGATGGTATCAAAATTTTAAACCAAAATATAAAAGTTTTTGCTGAAAGGGATCCGGCCAATTTACATTGGGGCGAAGTTGGAGCAGACATTGTTTTAGAATGTACAGGATTATTTTTAAATAAAGAAACAGCGTCTAAACATATTAAGGCTGGAGCAAAAAAGGTTATTATATCAGCACCTGGAAAAGATGTAGATTTTACAATTGTTCAAGGCGTTAACAGCAAAGACCTTAAAAAAGAACATAATGTTATTTCAAATGGATCGTGCACAACAAATTGTTTAGCTCCTGTAGCGATGATTTTAGAAAATAATTTTGGAATTGAATATGGCTATATGACAACTATTCACAGTTACACTGGTGATCAAAAACTTCTTGATACTTTTCATAAAGATTTAAGACGAGCTAGATCAACTGATGGAGCAATGATACCAACCTCTACTGGTGCAGCAAAGGCAATGAGCCTAGTTTTGCCTTCCTTAAAAGGTAAATTAGACGGTACAGCAATAAGAGTTCCCACACCAAATGTATCATTAATTGATTTTACCTTAGTTACAAAAAAAAATGTTACAGTTGAGAAAATTAATGAGGTGATGTCTATAGCATCCAAAGGGGAGCTGAAAGGAATTTTAGGTATTAATAAAAAACCTTTAGTATCAAAAGATTTTAATCATGACTCACATAGTTCGATATTTGACATTACACAAACCCAGGTTATAAAAGAAAAATTTAGTAGAGTTCTTTCTTGGTATGATAATGAATGGGGTTTTTCTAATAGAATGTGTGATACAACTATACAAATTTCAAAGTTAATCTAATTTTTTTTAAAAGTTCTGTTTTGATTCATTTTATTTCTTAAGCTAGACACAAATGATTGTAAAAAACTTCCTCTCTTTACTACATTATCAGTCACTTCTTCAGAAAACTCGTGTGTATTCATTTTGTTTTTATCATAGAAAAGTTTCTCCTCTAAAATTCCATATTTATCAAATTTAACTACCAAAACATTGTTATTTAATAAAATATTTTTACCAACTTTATGAACACCACCTCTAGTTTTAGTTCGCTCTATATAGATCCATGTATTTTTTTCATGAATAGATTTGATGTGAGGTTCTCCTAATACATCAACAACATCATTCTTATTTGTAATATTTGGTTTTAATAGTGTCTCCCTTTTTTCAAGAAAGATAATACCGTGACTTTTTACTACTCTATTATTTTGGCAATTTAGTAAAAAAAAGGATAAAATTATTATAAATAAAAAATTTATATGTTTACTTTTTATCAAAAACATAACAATAGACTTTACAATAAATTAGTAGAATTATCACGAAATAAATTTTTTTACCAAGAATTAAAACTATCTGACGACTTTCAATCAAGAGCTTTATTAATCTTTTTTCATTTAGCGATAATATTTAAGACAAAAAAAAACAGTAATAATAAAAAAATTTTACAGAATCTATTTGATAATACATTTCAAAATATTGAGATAGATATTAGAGAGTTAGGGTACGGTGACACTAAAGTAAACACAACAATGAAAACATTAAGTAAGATTTTTTATGATATTCTTTTAGGCATTGATAAGAAAAAACTTTTTTCCTTTAATAGTGATACAATTCTATTAAAAAAATATTTTGGTAATGCAGATAAAACAAAAAATTTAGTAAAGATCAATAAATTGGCTGATTATTTTGAAAAATTCCAAAATTTTTGTTTTGATTTGGATGTTGATAATATGGTAAATGGTTCTATAGATTTTAAATATAGGTAATATTCATGGCTGTACCAAAACGAAAGACCTCAAAGTCTCGAAGAAATAAGAGAAGATCTCATCACCGGATAGTGGCAGTTAATGCTATTGAAGATAAAAAAAGCGGAGAATACAGATTACCACATCATATTGATTTAAAAACTGGCGTTTATAACGGAAAAAAGATTTTAGATAAATAATCTTATTTTCCTTTATATTTATATTTCAAATGAATGAAAGCATTAAAATAGCAATAGATCTAATGGGAGGAGAAAATTCTCCAGAAAAAAATCTTGAAGGTGTAAATTTCTTCCTTGAAAGAAACAAAAAAGTAAATGATTGTTTTTTTTATTTTTTTGGAGACGAAACTCAAGTGAAAAAAAAAATATCAAAATATAAATATTTAAAAAATAATTATAAAATCTTTGATAGTAAAATAATTGTTTCTGATGATTTATCAGCTCTATCAGCAATAAAAAAAGGAAAAAATTCAAGCATGTGGAATTCAATCCAATCTCAAATTGATTTGGGCACCAATGTTACTTTGTCTGCAGGAAATACTGGTGTTTTATTAATTATGTCTAAAATGATATTAAAAACGATAGAGGATGTCGATAAGCCTGCTTTAGCTGGTCTTTGGCCAAATAAAAAAAATATGAATGTAGTATTGGATTTAGGTGCCAATGTTGAGTGTAGTGAAAAAAACTTAATTGATTTTTCAGAAATGGGTGCAGCACTTTTTAAATCACTTTTTCCAGATGAAAAAGCCAAAGTCTCTTTACTAAATATAGGTATTGAGGAAACAAAAGGAACTGAAGTGTTAAGAGGTAGTTATTCAAAGTTAAAAGAATTAGATAAATTTGGAGACTTTGAATTCAATGGTTATATAGAAGGAAATCAAATAACAAATGGTGACAGTAATGTTATTGTAACTGATGGCTTTACAGGTAACGTAGCTCTAAAAACGGCAGAAGGAACAGCAAATTTTTTGACTGGTATGTTAAAAGAATATTTATCTGAAAACATATTTTCAAAAATTTCTGTTATTTTTTCATATTTCTCATTAAAAAAGTTTAAAAACAAATTAGATCCAAGGAAATATAATGGAGCCATTCTTTTAGGCCTAAAAGGACCAGTCATTAAAAGTCATGGTGCCACTGATGGCTTAGGTTTTTCCTATTCTGTTGAGTTATGTTACAAAATTGCAAAAGGTAAATTAGTTGAAAAAATTAAAAAAAATTTAAGTCACACGAAAAGTTTAAATGAAAAGACTTAATATTAGTAAAATTGATGTTCTGAAAAAAATATATTCAAATTTAGGTATCCCAATAGTTTTTTCTGGGAAGATCTTAGAATTAATTTTGAGTACAATTACGGAAGGTTTAAACAAAGATAATAAAGTTAAAATATCAGGTTTTGGGACTTTTAAAATCAGAAAAAAAAAATCAAGAATTGGTAGAAATCCAGTGACAGGAAAAGAACATGTAATAAAGTCAAGAAAAGTAGTGACCTTTCACCCCTCTATAGAACTTAAAAAAGAAATTAACAATGAAAAATAATAAGATTTATAGAAGTATAGGTGAAGTAGCCAAGGAGATTTTGGTAAATACTCATACTTTGCGATTTTGGGAAAAAGAATTTAAACAAATTAGACCAAAAATTTTGTCTGGAAAAAGAAGATATTATTCTGAAAAGGATATAAATTTATTGAAATTAATATATGAATTATTAAAAAACCAAGGATATACCATAGCAGGTGCTAAAAAATTATTGAATAATAGTTCAATTAAACTTGACGATGAATTAAGTTCAGGTATAAAAAAGAAAAATTTTCAAGGTTCATTAAAAATTAGAGCACATAAAATTAAATTAATCTTGAACAGAATAAAAGGTGTAGATTAATGGCAAAAAAAAGTTCAATAAAAGTTAGGTTGGTACCAGAGGGAAAACCAGATAGTCCTTTTTTTTATTATGTTAAAAAACCCTCTAAGGGTGAGAAGGCCAAAGTAAAGCTTAAGATGAAAAAGTACAATCCCGATAGTAGAAAACATGAATTTTTTGTTGAAAAAAAACTTCCTCCTCATAGCAAATAAAATTATTTTTTATTAAAATTTTTAAATTCATATTTTACAAAAGCCTTTATCATTGAACTCCAAATATTTTTAGTAATATCAGGATCAATTTTTTTTTTCTTAGATTTTTTTCTAATATTTTTAAGAATAAGCTTGATTCTTTTTTTATCAACAATTTGATTTTTTTTTGTCTTATTCGATAAAATTTTGTCTACAAGTACACTTCTCTTTTTAATTATTAGCAACATTTTGTCGTCAAGTTTATCCAATTTTCTTCTAATTTTTTTAATCTTTTTATTAATCATAGCGACATAAATGTAATTAAAATAATATTTAAATATTATATAACAATTTAATGGAAATTATATTAAGAAAAAAATATTCCAAATTTGTAAATTACTGGCTTATTAGCTTATTATCTTTGATAGGAATTATCGTCATAGTTGGTGGGTTAACCAGACTAACGGATTCTGGTTTGTCTATTACGACTTGGGATATCGTTGAAGGAATTCTCCCACCTTTGACAAGCAGTCAATGGCAAGAAACATTTAATCTTTATAAAAAAATACCTCAGTATTTTTTACTTAATCAAAACATGACAATGAGTGAATTCAAGGTTATTTATTATTGGGAATATATTCATAGAATTCTTGGACGAATTCTTGGTTTATTATTTATCATTCCTTTCGTCTACATATATTTTAAAAAGATTTTAAATAAAGAATACATTCAAAATTTATTTTTTTTATTTATTTTAATTTTAATACAAGGCACTGTAGGTTGGTATATGGTAAAAAGTGGTTTAGTTGAAAATACAACAGTAAGTCATTATAGATTGGCAATTCACCTAAATTTAGCATTTATTTTATTTTCTGCAATTTTTTGGTATTTTTTAAATATTAGATTTAATAAAAATAAAATTTTTTTTGATTTCAAATTTAATAATATATATATCAAAGCTTTTATTTTTTTGGTTTTCTTACAAATCACTTTTGGGGCATTTACCTCAGGTTTAGATGCGGGGCAAATTTATCAAACATGGCCATTAATGAATAACTATTTTTTTCCAGATGATTTAACTATCAATAATTTAATTTTTTCCCAAATATTTAATGAACCTTCTTTTGTTCAGTTTGTGCACAGAAAACTAGCTTATATTATTTTTTTTTATGTTTTAGTAATGTCTTTTTTTGTTTTCTATAAAAAAGAAACATATATGTATAATTCAACATACTTTCTTTTATTAATGATTTTTATTCAACTATCTCTTGGAATTTTTACTTTATTGAGTGGAGCACATATTTGGATTGCTTCTTTGCATCAAATTTCTACAATTTTTTTATTAATTTCCTCAATTTACTTTTATTATAAATCATTAAAATCTTAGTTTTTGTTGACATAGTAAATAATACCTTGTACTTATGCCCAAGTTTTATGACCCCTTTTGCTAAAAAAAAAGATTTAAAAAATAACTGGTATTTGGTTAACGCTAAAAATCTGGTTGTAGGCAGGCTAGCCGCTTATATCTCCAAAGTCTTGAGAGGAAAGAATAAAGCTGTTTACGATCCACAGCAAGATAATGGTGATTTTATAATAGTTACAAATATTGAGAAAATAAAATTTACAGGTAAAAAATTTAAAAATAAAAAATATTATAAACATACAGGTCACCCCGGGGGTATAAAAGAAACTAATCCTTTTAATTTAAAAGAAAAGAATAAATCACAAGATATTTTAAAATTTGCTGTAAAAAGAATGTTGCCGGGAGGACCTTTGGCAAAAAAACAATTAAGTAAATTAAAAATGTATTATGGAGATAAGCATCCACATGGAACACAAAATCCAGTTGAAATTAAATTTTCTGATCTCAATAAAAAAAATTCTATTAAAATTTTATGAATATAGCAAATTTAGAAACATCAAAAAATAAAACAGAAAAAATTAAAATTGACCTTAAAGATAGTCAATACGCAACAGGTAGAAGAAAGAGATCCATTGCTAGAGTTTGGGTCAAAAAAGGATCAGGAAAAATTTATGTTAATGGAAAAGTAATGAACGAGTATTTCAAAAGACCCGTTCATCAAATGTTAGTAGTTAGACCCTTGCAGGAAATAAATGCTCCTAATAATTACGATGTTAGATGCAGTGTAAAAGGAGGGGGGCTTTCAGGTCAAGCAGGAGCCATTATCCATGGTTTATCAAGAGCCTTAGTTAATATTGATTCTTCCTTAAAAAAAACCCTTAAAAAAAATAAACTAACTACCAGGGATTCAAGGAAAGTTGAAAGAAAAAAATACGGACACAGAAAAGCCCGGAGAAGTTTCCAATTTTCTAAAAGATAAATCATTTATTTTCATTCAATTTAAAAGTGATATAAGGAAATTATGTCATCGAAAAAGATTAATATTGTTGTTGCTGGAGCCACTGGATATGTAGGTTTAGATTTAGTTAAAATTTTATCTTCACATCCAAAAGCAAATATAAAATATCTTTGTGCTCAAAAAAAGTTAGGAAAAAAAATTCAATTTTTTGATAAAAGAATTAAAAAAAAATTACCAAAAATTTCAAATTTAAAACAAGTAAATTGGAACAATATAGATGTACTTTTTACATCCTTGCCAACAGGTGCTTCTCAAATTTTATCAAAACAGTTATTTAAATATAAAAAATTGAAAATTATTGATCTATCAGCTGATTTTAGACTTTCAAATAAAGTGAAATTTAGAGAATTTTACTCTAAGAAACACAAAGCTCACGATCTCTTAAAATATTCGCTTTATTCATTGAGCGAGTTTGTTAAAGAAAAGATTAAAAATTATAAAATAGTTGCCTGTCCAGGCTGTTATCCAACATCTATACAGCTTCCATTAATTCCACTTTTAAAAAAAGGACTTATCAGAAAAAAAGATATTATTATTGATTCAAAGTCAGGATATTCTGGTGCGGGTAAGAATCTTAAAAAAAAATTTTCGCACAAAAATCTTTATTCTTCAATTCATGCTTATGGAATATACAAACATAGACATACAAGTGAAATAGACCAGGAATTTTCTAAAATATCAAAAAGCAAAATAAGTTATACTTTTACACCTCATTTGATCCCAACGTTTAGAGGTATGTTATCATCAATTTATGTAGAACCTAAAAATAAAATTACTGTAAGGAGGATTAGAAAAGAACTCAAAACATATCATAAAAAAAATTTTTTTATTAAAATACTTCCAATCGATAAAGATTTAGGAACAGAAAACGTCATTAATACAAATTTTTGTGAAATTAGCATTTGTAAACTTAAAGAGAAAAAAAGGATATTAATTCTGTCAGCTATTGATAATTTGGTTAAAGGTGCAGCAGGACAGGCTGTCCAAAATATGAATATCATTTTTGGTTTTAAGGAACATTTGGGAATTAAATGAAATTTATATTGTCGTTTATACTTGTTTTTTTATTTAGCTGCACAAACCCGATCGGAGGTGACAAACGAGTTTATATATGTGGCGACCACACCTGCTCAAACAATAAAGAAATTAAAGAGTATTTTAATAACAATATTTCAATTGAAGTTTATACAATTACTTCTGATAAAGAGAAACAAAAAAACTTTGATCTAGTTGAATTGAATTTACTTAAAGATAAATTAAAAAGTAAAGAAAAAATTAAAATATCGGAAAAGAAACAAAGGATAAAAAAACAAATTAAAGAAAGAAAAAAATTAGCAAAATTAAAAATGAAAAAAGTTGAAGAATCACAACAAGTTAAGCAAATTGTTAAAAAAAAAGAAATAGTTGAAAAAAAAAAACAAACCCAGTTTACTATAGTTAGAATTTGTAAAAACTTACAAGAATGTGATATAGATAAAATATCTAAAATAGTTATGGATATAGGTAGAAAAAAAGATTATCCAGACATAACTAATTAACAAAATGAAAAAAAAAAAATATTTGAATATAGCAATAGTTGGATTAGGTAATATCGGATCAAATCTTTATAAGCATCTCATAAGAAATAGAGAAAGCATAAAAAGGAAAACAAATATTAATTTAGTAGTAAAGTATGTTTCAGCAAAAAATAGATCTAAAAAACGTAAAATTAATATACCCAAAAAAAAATGGCTTAAGAATTATTTAGAAGCTTCAAAACATCCGGATATAGATATTGTAGTTGAACTAATAGGTGGTTCAGATGGAGCAGCAAAAAAATTAGTTTTTAATTCAATAAAAAATAAAAAACATGTTGTTACTGCAAATAAAGCATTAATTTCAAAATACGGAGATGAGTTAGCAAAACTTGCCGAAAAGAAAAAAGTTAACCTAGAATTTGAAGCTGCTGTTGCTGGGGGTGTTCCGATTATAAGAGTCATCAAAGAAGGATTAGTTACAAATAAAATCCACAAAGTTTATGGAATTTTAAATGGCACATCTAACTATATTCTTTCAAAAATGTTTGAAAAAAAAATGAATTTTAATGATGTTCTAAATGATGCAAAAAAACTTGGTTATGCCGAAAGCAATCCAATTGCTGATATTAATGGTGATGATGCAAAATCCAAAATACAAATTCTTTCATCTTTAGCTTTTAATTCATTAATTAGCAGCTCGAAAATAAATGTTGAGGGAATCAAAAATGTTGATCAAATTGATATTAAAAATGCTAAAATTTTAGGCTATAAAATTAAACATCTGGCAATAGCTGAATTAAAAAAAAATAAACTTATACAAAGAGTTCATCCTTGTATGGTAGCAAATAACTCTTATATCAGTAATATCAATGGTGTGTTGAATGCAATTATTCTTGAAGGTAAGCCAATTGGAAGACTTACTATTCAAGGTAAGGGTGCGGGACCAGGTCCTACTACATCTTCACTTGTTTCTGATATTTGCTCTGTTCTTAGAGGAAACATAAAACTACCATTCTCTATACCAAGCAAAAGTAGAAAAAAAATTAATTCTTTAGATATCTCGGGAGAAAGCTTTTCTTCTTATATAAGATTAGATGTAAATGACATAACTGGTGTACTATCTTCAATAACTAAAATTCTATCAAAAAATAAAGTTTCAGTTAAAAGATTAATTCAAAATCCATTTAAAAACAGAAATTTTGCATCAATAATAATTATTTCTCATAGAGCTAAAAATTCTAATTTAGTTAAATCTATTAATGAATTATCAAATAAAAAATTTATAGTAAGTAAACCTAAATTTTTTAGAATAGAAGAGATTTGAAAACTATTAATCCAAAATTACTTGATAAATTTATAAGAGTTTCAGAAAGAGCAGCATTTGGAGCCTCAAAATTTAGAGGAAAAAATGATAAAATAGCAGCTGATCAAGCTGCTGTTGATGAGATGAGATCAGAATTTAATAAATTAGAAATGAAGGGCAGGGTTGTGATAGGAGAGGGAGAGATGGATGAGGCCCCAATGTTGTTTATCGGAGAAAAAATTGGAACCCAAAAAGGAGAAGAATTAGATATAGCTGTTGATCCATTAGAGGGAACAAACTTTGCAGCAAAAAATTTACCTAATGCTATTTCTGTTTTAGCTGTTACTACAAAAGGAGGTTTATTTTCCGCTCCAGATACATATATGGACAAAATAGCTGTAGGCTCCAATCTACCTAAAAATATTTTTGATCTTGATAATTCTGTTGAGAAAAATATTAAACTCCTTGCTGAGGCAAAAAATAAAAAACCTGAAAATATTACAGCTTGTCTTCTTAAAAGACCGAGACACGATAAAATTATTGAGTCATTAAACTCTTTAAATGTAAAAATCAATTTTATCCAAGATGGAGACGTTACAGGAGCTATTTCTGTTGTGGATCCAAATTCACCAATTGATATATATCTCGGTATTGGTGGTGGGCCCGAGGGTGTATTAGCTGCTGCGGCTTTAGATTGTTTGGGTGGACAAATGCAAACAAGACTTGTCCTCAGTAATGAAGAAGAAATTAACAGAGCACTAAAATTAGGAATTAAAGATTTTAAAAAAAAGTATAATATAGAAGATATGATCAAGGGAGATGTTATATTTTGCGCAACAGGCGTAACAGATGGGGATATGCTAAAAGGAATTAAACATAAAGGAGATTCTTTTGAAGCTACTTCTTTTGTTTTACACAAAAGCCAAAAAATATCTAAGAAAGTCACCAACATTATAAAAAAATGAATGGTAGTTCTGTTTTAGGCAAGGTTTGGATATCCAAGAACTTTAATGATGAAACGGTAAGTTTTTTAAAAGACAATTTTAATTTAAGTGAAATTGTCTCTAAATTAATTGCAATAAGAAATATAAAAATTGATGAAGTAAACTTATTTTTAAAACCAAAAATAAAAAATTTATTACCAAATCCATTTGTTTTAAAAGATATGGAAAAAGCAGTTAATAGGACTATTAGCGCTATAAAAAACAATGAAAAGATTGGAATATTTGGTGATTATGATGTTGATGGTGCTACATCAACAGCTCTATTAGGAAATTATTTTAATGATATTAATCAAAAAATCGAAATTTACATACCTGATAGAAAAACAGAAGGGTATGGACCAAGCATACAAGGTTTTCAAAGATTAATTTCAGATGGTTCAAAATTAATTTTTACAGTAGATTGTGGAACTTTATCTTTTGATACGATTGAATTTTCACAAAAAAAAAATACGGATGTATTGGTTTTAGATCATCACCAATCAGAATTAAGTTTGCCCAATGCTTTTTCTATTGTTAATCCAAATAGATATGATGACAACTCCAATTTAAATTATCTATGTGCTGCTGGTGTTTGTTTTATGTTTTTGGTTGGTTTGAACAGAAAATTGAGAGAAATAAATTGGTTTAGTGAAAATAAAATAAATGAACCAAATTTAATGAATTATCTAGATTTGGTTTCATTAGGTACTGTTTGTGATGTAGTTCCACTTGTAGGATTAAATAGGGCATTGGTAAGTCAAGGGTTAGAAACTTTAAAAAAAAAATCTAATTTAGGGATAAAGACATTAAAAAATATTTGTGGTATTGAAACCAATCTTAATACCTATCATTTAGGTTATATAATAGGACCACGTATAAATGCAGGTGGGAGAGTTGGCAAATGTTCACATGGAGCCAACCTTCTTATAAGCAGAGACTCAAAAGAAATTTTCAAAATTGCCTCTGAATTGGAAACCTACAATAAAGAGAGAAAATTGATTGAAAACAATATGTTAAAAAAAATTGAAAGTTCAATCGTAATCGACACTAATGAACCAGTAATTGTTTTGTCAGGTCATAATTGGCATGGTGGAATTATAGGAATAGTTGCTGCAAGAATAAAAGAGAAATATAACAAGCCAACAGTAATAATTTCTGTTGAAAAAGGCTTAGGAAGAGCATCAGCAAGATCGGTTGTTGGTTTTGATATTGGAACATTAATTATCAGCGCAGTTCAAAATAACATCCTTAAAAAAGGAGGTGGCCATAAGATGGCGGGAGGTTTTAGTATTGAGGAAGAAAAAATAGAGGAATTTAAACACTTTATTATAAATAAATTTTTAAAAATTAAAAAAAATTTAATTGAATCAGATAGTCTTTTTTTTGATTCTAAAATTTCACCATCAGCATTAAATGAACAGTTTTTTTCAGAAATAAACTCACTCTCACCTTTTGGACCAGGTAATCCAGAACCTAGATTTGTAGTTGAAAATCTTGAATTAGTTAAATCCACTATAGTTGGTGAAAGACATATTAGATCTTTGTTATCTGCTCAGGATGGTTCTGTTGTTAAAAGTGTCACATTTAATGCAATAAAAACTGATTTAGAAACCTATTTATTATCCAAAAATCAAAAAAAAATTAATATTTTTGGTAAACTCAGTCTCAATGAATGGAAAGGTCAGAAAAATGTAGAGTTTATTATCGATGATATTTCTGTTAATAAGACAATCAATAATTCGGTCCCATCGTCTAACGGTTAGGACAGATGGTTTTCAATCATCTAATCGGGGTTCGATTCCCCGTGGGACCGCCAAAATATTATGTTTAAAATCGGAATTGTAGAAAATTTTCATAAAGATGGAATAAAACTTTTAGAAGACCATCCAAATTTTGAGTATGAAATTATTGATGATGTCTCAAAAGAAAATCTAATTAAGAAGCTACCAAAATTCGATGGTTTGACTTTACGTGTTGCAAAATTAGGCTCTGATGTTTTAAGCAATTGCAAGAAACTTAAAGTTATTTCTCGTCATGGTGTTGGTTATGATAACGTTGACATTAATCATCTAAAAAAAAATAATATAGCTTTACTAATAACTGCTACCGGTAACGCATTAGCTGTTGCAGAACACGTTATGTATATGATGTTATCATTATCAAAGGGAGTAACTTTATACGACTCTGAAGTAAGATCTGGAAATTTTAAAAAAAATGCCGACAAAATAGAAACATATGAACTTTATAAAAAAGAAATATTAATTGCAGGATTTGGCAGAATCGGAAAAAATTTAATTAAGAGATGTCTTGGTTTTGATATGAAAGTAAATGTTTTTGACCCTTTCGTTGATGAGAGCACTATTAAGTCTTACGGTGGCATCAAAGTAGATAATCTTGAAACTGCAATAAAAACATCAGATTTTGTTTCAATACATATGCCTTTAAACGAAAAAACTAAGAATCTTATTGATGCTAAAATATTAAAAACAATGAAAAGCAATGCTATTATTATTAATACTGCTCGCGGTGGAATAGTAAATGAAGTTGATTTAGATAACGCTTTAAAATCAAAAATAATATATGCAGCAGGTTTAGACGTTTTTGAAAAAGAGCCACCAAATTCAAACAACCCTTTATTAAAAAATAAAAATGTTTTGTTAAGTCCACATTCTGCAACGTTTACAAACGAGTGTAAGTCAAGAATGAGTGTTGAAACAGTTCAAAATATAATTGATTTTTTTGAAAATAAAACAAAACCATATATGATAGTAAAATTATGAATAATTTTTTTAATAAATTTAAAAACTATGGATTATTAGAACTATTAGTATTTTCATCCGCAGTTTATGTTGTTGGTATGTTGCTATGGACAGCGTCGACACGATCTGCAGTTGAGGAAAAAGCAAATACTGTAAAATCAAACCACAAACAAATTGTTGATTTTATAAATTCAGAAATAAATAATTGTGTTCAAGGTGATGAAAATTCAAAAACAGCCTGGGGCGATCCATGTAATGGTGAGTGGTTGTCCGTAAAAGTTATTGAATACATTAATAGTAATATGAAAATGGTAAATCCCTATTCATCAAACAAAGAAATTTTAAAGCAAGCTCAGGATCCTAGACTACAAGCAGAAGGAAAAGCTGGTCAGTCAACTGAGATGGGGGTTATTTTTTTAAGTTCTAAAAATATTAGTTCAGAAGCTGGATCGGAGTGGGTTATCGGAACTTGTGTAAAATCTCCATGTGTAGCAGCTGGAAATAACGAACTTACTTCTGTTTATAGATAAACTTATTTAATAATTTCAAATCCAGCTTTAGTTGCGGTTTTTTTTAAATAAGAATAACCTTTTTTTGCGTACTCAAACGGGTTAGCTTTTTTTGGGTCTTGTTCAGCCTCAACAACTAACCAACTATTATAATCATTTTTTTTAAGTTGATCTAAAAAAGGTTTATAGTCTATGCAACCATCACCCGGAACAGTAAAAGCGCCTTCAAGAAACGCATGTCGAAAACTTAAATTTTTAGATAAAGATTTTTTTAAAACACTTTCTCTCATATCTTTGCAATGTACGTGAGCAATTTTTTCTTTAAAATTTTTTATTATTTTTAAATAATCTCCACCGGCAAATAACATATGCCCAGTATCAATTGTAAGTTTAACCGAGTCATTGGTTTCTTGCATTAGTCTGATTGTATCTTCTTCGGACTGTATAACAGTACCCATATGATGATGATAAGCTAACGGCATTTCTTCATCTTCAAGTCTTTTTCCAACTTCATTAATTTTTTTGCAATAAGAAATCCAAGTATCATTATCTAGAGTTGGTCTTTTAGATAATGGCTTATTTTCGTGTCCCTGAATTGAGTCGGTTACTTCAGCAAAAACTATACATGGGGCTTTACAGTCTTTAAACAAATTTAATTGACCTCTTATATTTTCCATTTCTTCTTGTACAGTACGTTTTAATAAATTTGCTCCATACCAACCGGAACATAATTTAATATCAAATTTATTTAATATGGGAATTAATTCATCTGAGGTTTTTGGAAATTTACCACCTGACTCTACCCCAGTAAATCCTGCCCGTCTTGCTTCAGACAAACACGTTTCAAGAGATGTTTCACCACCAAGTTCTGGCATATCATCATTGCTCCAGGCTATTGGTGCTATTCCTAATTTTACTGACATTTTATTTATATTTGTTAGGATAATGCTAGATATCAGTAATAAAAACAATAAAAAATTTTTAAAATGAAAATTAATGTTGCATTATTTGGCCTTGGAAGAATTGGTATAATGCATGCTCAAAACTTAAAGACAAATAAAAAATTTAATCTTAAGTATGTATTCGATATTAATAAAAAATTATCTATAAAAGCCGCAATAAAACTCAAATCAACACATATTAAAAATCCAAATATTGCTTTTAAAGACAAAAATATAAAAGTAATTTTTATTTCATCAACGACTTCTACACATATACCTCTTATTACATTAGCTGCAAAACACAAAAAAATAATATTTTGCGAAAAACCATTAGATTTAAATATTAAAAGAGTGATTAAATGTAGAAAAATAATTAATAAATATAATCCTAAAATACAGTTGGGTTTTAATAGACGTTATGATCCAGGACATTATCATCTAAAAAAATCTCTTTTGTCTGGAAAAATTGGTATGTTGGAAAAAATAATCATTACAAGTCGAGACCCAGCACCTCCTTCCTTTAATTATTTAAAAAATTCAGGAGGAATATTTAAAGATATGACAATTCATGATTTTGACTTAGCCAGATTTTATCTTGGCAAAGATCCAATTAAGGAAATCTTTGCATCCGCAACCAATTTATCTGACCCAAGATTTAAAAAAATTAAAGATTATGAAATTGCTTCATGTGTTTTAAAATCTAGAAAAGGTGTAATCACAGTTATCAATAACTCTCGACACTGTAAATTTGGATACGATCAAAGAGTAGAAATATTTGGTAATAAAGGAATGTTAATATCAGACAATAAGCGAAAATATAATTTTTTTATAGATAGATATAAAATTGCTTACAAACTTCAATTGAACGATCTATATAATTTTGTAACGAAAAACAAAAAGCCAAGATCTACTTTTGATGATGGCGAAAAATCACTTTGTATAGCTAATGCAGCATTAAAATCGTTAAAATTAAAAAAAGTTGTTACTATCTAATAATAATTTTTAAACCCAAGGTTGAAATAAAAAATCCTTACCTTTTCTTTTAATCTTTTTTTTGCTTAAATAAAAATATTAAAAATAACAATATAACGAGGGAAAAATGAGAAAAATATATTTAACATTAGTAGCTTTCCTTTCGTGGATGGCGATGTCTGTTGCATCATTTGCAATCGATGTAATCGTTGTTTCACATGGTCAAGCTAACGATCCTTTTTGGTCGGTTGCTAAAAACGGAGTTGACTCTGCTTGCAAAGATATGAAAATTAAATGTAAGTACACAGCTCCTGGTACATTCGACATGGTTGAAATGGCTAAATTAATTGATAACGCCGTTTCACAAAAACCAAAAGGTATTGTGATCACTTTGCCTGACGCTGCAGCTTTAGGAAAATCTGTTAAAGCTGCGATTGCTGCTGGTATACCAGTGGTATCAATGAATTCTGGTTCAGATGACTTTGCTAAACTAGGTATTAGCGCTCACGTTGGACAAACTGAGTTTGAAGCAGGTGTAGGTGGCGGTCAGAAAATGAAAGCAGCTGGTGGAAAAAAAGCACTATGCGTTAACCACGAAGTTGGTAACGTAGCACTTGATAGAAGATGTGCTGGTTTCAAAAAAGGTTTTGGTGGTTCAGTAGAAATACTAGGTACATCAAATGACCCAACAGAAATTCAAAAAGCTGTTGCTGCTAAACTCGGTGGAGTAGATACTATTCTAACTTTAGGTGCAGGACTTTCTGGGGAAGCGGCTCTAAAAGCAATCAAATCTGCTGGTAAAACTGGCAGCATTAAACTTGGAACATTTGATATGTCACCCGGGATGCTTAAAGCTGCTGCAGCTGGAGAAGTTGAGTTCTTAATTGACCAACAACAATATCTTCAAGGATATTTGCCTATAGCTATATTTGCTCAGTATATGAGATGGGGAACAATGCCAGCTGGCGTTGTTATGACGGGACCTGGTTTCGTTACACCACAAAATGCTAGCAAAGTAATTAAGTGGGCAGCACAAGGTTATAGATAAAAATAATTTAAAAAGGCCTGGTTTTAAAGCCAGGCCTTTTTTTTTAACAAAAGCAAATAAATATGTCGGTTAAGTCAAAAAGCATTCAAAATAAATCTAAAGATGAAAGATTACGTAAAGTTTCAAATTTAAAAGTTTTATTAAACAGACCTGAACTCGGTGCACTAGGTGGATCTGTCCTTGTATTTATTTTTTTTGGTATCGTTGCAGGTGATACTGGAATGTTTAGTGCATATGGAACGATTAATTTTTTAGAAGTCTCAGCTAATCTTGGAATAATTGCAATTGCAGCAGCACTTTTAATGATAGGCGGAGAATTTGATTTATCAGTTGGATCTATGATTGGTTTTGCTGGAATATGTATAGCGATACCAGCAATTTATTGGGGCTGGCCATTGTGGTCGAGTATTCTATTTGCTTTCTCCATGGCTGTTCTTGTTGGATATGCAAATGGTATACTAGTTGTCAGAACAGGTTTACCATCATTTATAGTAACACTTGCCATGCTATTTATTTTACGTGGAGCAACTTTAGCCTTAACAAGATTAATTACAGGCAGAACACAGGTTCCCGGATTAAGAGTGCTGATCGAAAATGATCCAATCGCATGGATTTTTTCCGCAGATGCATTCAAGGGAGTCTTTACATGGCTGGGTTCCTTAGGTCTAATAGCGTTAAGACAAGACGGAACACCTTTAGCTACCGGTATTCCTGCATCTGTTTTGTGGTGGATTGGAATGACAATTTTTGCAACATGGTTATTAATGAAAACAAGATATGGTAACTGGATATTTGCTTCAGGTGGAGATAAGCTTGGTGCCAGAAACGTCGGTGTACCAGTTGGAAGAGTAAAAATTAGTTTATTTATTGGAACAGCGGTGGCAGCGACTATTTATGCTTGTGTTCAAGTATTAGATGCTGGATCAGCTGATACAATGAGAGGTTTTTTAAAAGAATTAGAAGCAATTGTTGCTGCTGTTGTTGGGGGATGTTTGTTAACTGGTGGTTACGGTTCTGCAATTGGTGCAGCGTTTGGTGCCTTAATATTTGGAACAGTTTCAATGGGAATATACTATACAGATGTAGATACTGATTGGTTTAAAGTCTTTTTAGGAGCAATGATGTTGATTGCTGTTATTTTTAATAATTTTATCAGAAGAAGAGTTACAGAGAATAAATAATGTCAAATAATTTAGTTGAATTTAATAATATAAGTAAATTTTTTGGGTCTGTAATAGCTCTAAAAGATGTAACTATGCATATTAAAAAGGGTCAAATCATGTGTTTACTTGGCGATAATGGTGCGGGCAAATCAACATTAATAAAAACATTATCAGGTGTGCACAAACCAGATGAGGGAGAAATTATAGTAGATGGAAAACAAACAGTATTTGACTCACCACGAGATGCTTTAGATCTGGGTATAGCAACGGTTTATCAAGATTTAGCTCTTGTATCTTTGATGAGTGTGACTAGAAATTTTTTTATGGGAAGAGAACCAATGAAAGGGTTTGGTCCTTTTAAAACTTTTGATGTTAATAAAGCTAATAGTATAGCTTCAGAAAGAATGGGCCAAATAGGAATTGATGTCAGAGATCCATCTCAGGCAGTCGGCACAATGTCAGGCGGAGAAAGACAATGTTTAGCAATCTCAAGAGCAATTTACTTTGGTGCAAAAGTTTTAATTCTAGATGAACCAACTTCTGCGCTCGGTGTTCACCAAGCATCGGTAGTTCTAAAATATATTGTAAAAGCAGCTGCTTCTGGTTTAGGAGTTATACTAATTACACATAACGTTCATCATGCATATCCAGTAGGAAATAGTTTTACAATTTTAAATAGAGGTAAAAGCATGGGTACTTTCGACAAAAAAGATCTTTCGAGAGAAAAACTATTAGGTATGATGGCAGGTGGTGAAGAGCTTGATAAGCTTGAAGTAGAACTCAAAGAAATTGATAGAACTAATAAAAATTAATGCAAATTGGAATAGACCTTGGGGCAACAAAAGTCGAATATGTTTTGCTAGACAATAATAATAAAGAATTGGAAAGAAATAGAGAATCAACTCCTAAAAATTTTTCAGATACAATAATTTTAATAACTAAAATAATTAATACTTTAGAGGAAAAATACAAATCAAAATTTGTTGTAGGAATATGTCATCCTGGAAATTTAGACAGTTCGACAGGCATGATAAAAAATGCACACAATTCTGTATGGCTTAATAATAAAAACTTAATTAGTGAATTAAAGAAAAAAATAAAAAACGATATATTTTCAGAAAATGACGCAAATTGTTTTAGTTTATCAGAAGCATTAGATGGTGCTGCAAGGCACTATAATAGTGTATTTGGAATAATTTTAGGTTCAGGTTGTGGTGGTGGTCTAGTAATTAATAAAAAAATTGTTTCCGGAGCAAATGGTTTGGGTGGTGAATGGAGCCTAAATCAAATGCCAATTAAAGAAATCAATTCAAATGTCGAAAGATCTAAAACTTTTGATTTTGCAGAAAGAGTAGAGGGATATTTATCGGGAAAATCTATTGAAAAGAACTTTTATAATTTATTTAAAAAAAAATTATCTGCTAAACAAATATTTTCCGAATATCGGAATAAAAATGATAATGCGGTAAAATTTATAAATAGTTACAAAGACCATCTTTCAAGAAGTTTGGTTATAATAATAACAACAATTGATCCTGATGCTATAGTATTTGGCGGTGGCGTTTCAAATGAAATTGATTTTCTTGAAGAATTAAAATTATTAACATCAGGATATCTTAATGAAAAAAATCTCAAAACTGTTTTTTTAAAACCTATTTACGGCGATGCTAGTGGTGTAAGGGGCGCAGCATTACTCGGGAGACAAAATCTTATTTAATTTCTTATTCTTTTTTTATTTTTATCAAATAAATATATTTTATTTTTAGGAAAAGATATTTGATTTGGTTGGTCCGTAATATTTTCTGCAGTCTTAATAACAAAATTTTTATCAAGTATAGATGAATGAATAATTTTTTCAAAACCTAAATTTTCAACAAGATCAATTTTAATATCTAACTTTATTTCATTTTTTATATCAATACTTACATCTTCTGGTCGTATACCAAGATAAATTTCATTATCAAAATTATAGTTTTCGAATTGTATTTCATTTTTTAAAAATTTGATCGTATTTTTATTTATAATATTTTCTTTATTAATTTTTAATATATTCATTTTTGGTGTACCAATAAATTCTGCTACAAAAACATTGTTAGGATTTTCATAAATTTCACTTGGTGTCCCATGTTGTTCAATATTACCTTTATTTAAAATTACAATTTTGTCAGCTAATGTCATTGCCTCTATCTGATCATGTGTCACATAAATCATATTTGTGTTAAGTTTTTTGTGAAGTTTGGAAATTTCAACTCGCATTTCTGATCTTAATGCTGCATCAAGATTCGAAAGTGGTTCATCAAATAAGAAAATTTTAGGATTTCTTGTGATTGCACGACCAATTGCTACTCTTTGTCTTTGACCACCTGATAGCTGTTTTGGTTTTCTTTTAAGCAAATCTTCAATCTGAAGTGTCTTTGCAGCTTTATTAACTTTATTATTTATTTCAGTTTTAGAAAGTTTTTCCATCTTAAGACCAAAAGCCATATTTTGAAAAACATTCATGTGTGGATATAAAGCGTATGATTGAAAAACCATTGCAATACCTCTTTTTGAAGGAATTAAATTATTTATTAATTTTTTATCTAAATAAATTTCACCTTTATCAATAGACTCTAATCCTGAAATCATTCTTAAAAGTGTTGACTTTCCACATCCTGATGGACCAACTAGAACAACAAATTCTCCATCATTAATTTTTAAATCAAATCCATTTATGACTTTGTTTGTACCAAAACTTTTTTCTATATTTTTTAATTCAATAATTGCCATAAAAAACTTTCAACCTATAGTTTAACATTAATAGTAAAATTATATTTAAACCAGAAAACAGGGCTAATGTACAATATAGATGGCTCTTAAAAATTTTTTAGCTGTTTTATTATCCATATAAATTTAGTAGGTTTTCACGGAAAATTAATAAAATATGGGGGAACAATGAAAAAAATATTAATTTTGTTATTTGCTTTTTCTCTTTTGGCTAACACAAGTTATGCCGGAATTACTTTTTGGACTACAGAAGTTCAACCAGCAAGAATGGAAAAGCAACAAGCTATGGCTAAGGCTTTTGAAGCTAAAACTGGTATTAGTGTTGAGGTTATACCAGTAGAAGAAAAAGATCTTGGAAAGAGAGCTACGGCTGCTGCTGCAGCAGGTAATTTACCTGATGTGATTTATCATACACTTCAGTATGTTTTACCGTGGGCAGAAGCTGGAATTTTGGACGTTAATGCTAACAATGCCGTTATTAAATCTTTGGGTAAAAAAACTTTTGCTCCAGGTGCACTTAATATGGCAAAGAAAGGTGGAAAAATCGCTGCAGTTCCAGTCGATGGATGGACTCAGATGGTTGTTTACAGAAAAGACTTGTTTCAACAAGCTGGTCTTGAACCACCTACAAGTTATGAAAATATTACCAAAGCAGTAAAAGCCCTATCAGGCGGTGATATGTTTGGTTTCGTAGCTGCTACAAAAACTGACGAAAACTTTATGAGCCAAGTACTTGAACATGTACTTTTAGCTAATGGAGTTAATTTCGTTAAGAAAGGTGGAACTAGAAAGCAAGGAAAAGCTTTGAAGAATTCATTAGAATTTTATAAAGTGATAGCTAAAGCTAGTCCTCCAGGAGAACTATATTGGAAACAATCAAGAGCCTTATATTTTGCTGGAAAAACACCTATGGTAATCTGGTCACCATTCATTATGGATGAGTTAGCAGGATTAAGAGACTCAGCTCCGCCAACAATTAATAGTGATCCTACATCACCTGAACTAGCTTCAAAAACTGGTTTCATCACAAACTTCAGTGGGCCTAATAATAAGAAAGGTGCTGCATGGGCAGACATCAGATACTTAGGAATAACTGCTGATGCTGATACAGATGAGGCTAAAAAATTTGTAGAATATTCAATGGATGAAGGTTACACAGCTACATTAGGAATTGCTCCAGAAGGAAAGTTCCCTGTAAGAAGAGGAAACTCAAGTGATCCTAGTGCATACACTAAAGCTTGGAGTAAACTTCCTGTTGGTGTTGATAGAAAAAAACCTTTAACTGAACTTTATTCTGCAGATGTTATTAATAACATTGTTGCTGGCCTAGATACAGCAAACAGATGGGGTGTAAAAGAAGGTGAACTCTCTAGAGCATCAAAAATCATCAACGCTCAATTCTTAAATAGAATTACTAGAGAATATATTGATGATCAAATTTCAGTTGATGAAGCTGTTAAGAAAATTAACGCTGAATTAGCTAAATTTTAATAAATTAAATTTTTAAAAAGCGGATAATAAGGTATTATCCGCTTTTTATATGAGCGATACTTTATCAAAAATAGAAAAAAGAACCGCATATACATTGCTTCTACCTGCAGTTTTTTTGGTTTTTGCAATAGTATTATTTCCCATCTTTGCCAATATTTGGATAAGTTTTAAAGAAGTGGGGTTAAAAGATATAAGAATTCCAGAGCCAAGGGCAAAAAAAATTGTTAAGTTTGTTTCTGAAGATAAATCAGAAATAAAAATCATTTACAAACTTCGTAATAGTTCATTAATTCAGGACATTTATGATGTTAAGTTTAAAGATAAACTTCCAAAAAATGTTCAACCTTTAAATTTAGATTCAAGATGTACTTTTAAATCAAAAAAAATTATTTGTTCTTTTGGGAATTGGGATGCAAAATATAGAGAAAATTTTGAAGTAATAATCCAAAATATAAATAATAATGAAATAGACAAAGAAAAAATAAGTCGTCAAAAACCATCTTTGAACGGTAAAGCCGATAATATTCTTCTTACTACTAAATTTACTCTAAATAATTTTAAAAAAGTTTTTTACGAAAATCAATTTATAGATCTGCTTCTTACTACTTTTTATTTCACTTTTTTTGGTACAGTTGGGGCAATAATCTTTGGTATATTGGCAGCACAATTAGTTAATCAAAAATTTTATGGAAGAACTTTTATGAGAAGTATCTTGCTCTTTCCATATGTTGGTCCGGTAGTAGCTTTAGCTTATACATGGACATTGCTACTTGATCCGAACAGTGGGACTTTAAATGCATTACTAGTAAATTTTAACATCATACAAACGCCAATAAATTTACTAGGTCAAAAATATATTACATTAAACATAATAGGTTTTGAATTTAAGTTAAGATTAGCTTTAACTACAGTTATATTTTTTGAAATTTGGCGCTATTTTCCTTTAGCCTTTTTATTTATCCTAGCAAGACTTCAAGCTGTTCCAAAAGATTTGTATGAAGCTGCTGAAGTTGATGGAGCAGGACCATTAAAAAAGTTTCTACACATTACACTTCCTCAAATTACTGCAATTATATCTATTTTATTTATGATTAGATTCATTTGGAATTTTAATAAATTTGAAGACATTTTCTTATTAACTGGAGGAGCATCTGGCACAAGAACATTGCCCATCAATGTTTATCAGCAAGGTTTCGCTGTTTCAAATATTGGCATGGGGTCTGCCGTTTCTATTGTAATTGTAATGTTGTTAATAATTTTTATGTTTATTTATTTTAAATTAATTGGAAAAAAAGCAAATGAGGTTTAAATCTTCAATAATTTTTTTAATTGTATCATCTACATTCTTGATTTGTATTATTTCAGTTTGGAAAATAATGTCAGTTCTTCAAGGTTTAAATTTAACAAATTTAAATTTTAGTGAAAATTTTTTTCTAGGAATATTTTTAACTATATTATTCTTAATGATTGGAGATAAATTAAAACATTCAATAAAAATTTTGTTATTGTCTGTTATATTCACTTCACTTTACTTTCTTATTAACGAAATCGCCCCAATTTGGTATTACATTGGTATTTTCATCATTTCCTTATTTTTTACTCACAGAATTAAAAATTATAACATTAATTTTTTGAAAGAAGATTTTGTTTCAGAAAAAATTATATTTGATTTTCTTTCATTATTTGGAATTATCTTTTTTGCCTTTGTTATTTTATTTCCATTCTATATTATGTTTGTAACAAGCTTTAAAACCCAGATAGCTTTATTGGTAAATCCATTAGATTTTAGTTTGGATTTTAAAAAAAACTTCACTGATTTATTTAAATCATATTTTGTAATATTTAAAACTTACAATTTTGGTAGGTACATCTTGATTAGCTCTTTAGTCTCAATAGGAACAGTAATTATAACTTTACTTTTTGCAATTCCTGCGGCTTATGCTGTTGCAAGATTAAACTTCTTTGGAAAAACTTTTTTATCAACATCAATTTTAATCATTTATATGTTTCCAGCTATTGTCTTAGTGATTCCTTTGTACACCGTGTTTAGTCAACTAGGGTTGAGAAACTCTGTAGAGGGATTACTAATTGTTTATACCGCAACTACATTACCTGTCGCTATTTATATGTTGCAAGGTTACTTTAAAAGTATACCCAAAGAAATAGAAGATGCTGGTATTATGGATGGTCAAAATTGGTTTGGAATAATTTTAAAAATTATAATACCTTTAAGTCTTCCGGCAATTGCTTCGGTTGCTCTTTATGTTTTTATGATTGCTTGGAATGAATTTTTATTTTCATTAATGTTTTTAGATAACCCTAAATCTTTTACTCTTTCTCGAGCTATTCAGTATTTAAGCGGTGATGCAGAAACTCCTAGGCAATATCTGATGGCAGGATCGGTCGTTGTAACCTTACCAGTTTTATTGATATTCATATATTTTGAAAAATATCTTGTAAGTGGTTTAACGGCGGGAAGTGTTAAAGGTTAATGGGAGATTCAATTAATTTAGCAAAAAAAACTTTAATTGATAACAGAAGGGCAGGTTTTACCTTGCCAACAAACAATAAACTTTACCCAGCTCAATGGAATTGGGATTCAGCCTTTATAGCATTAGGTTATTCTTATTTTAATCTCGATTTTGCTATAACCGAATTAGAAACTCTTTTGTCAGGTCAGTGGAGCGATGGGATGATACCTCATATTTTATTTCACGAAGCAGATGAAACTTATTTTCCTAATCATAAAACCTGGGAGTGCGGTGAGAATATTCCTTCATCAGGAATTACTCAACCACCAATAATTTGTACTGTTATAAAAAAAATTGTTGAACAAAATAAACTTAAAGATAAAGAAAAAGAAAGAATTAAAAATATAATTGTTAAATTAAAAAAATATCTTGACTGGTTTTATAAATATAGAGATCCAAATAATTTAGGTTTAGCATCAATAATACACCCTTGGGAAAGTGGCTTAGATAATTCACCAATTTGGGACTCGTCATTAGATAAAATAATAATTGAGAAAAATTTGACTTATCAAAGAAGAGATTTAAATGTTTCAAAAAGTAATGATAGACCACTTAAAAAAGATTATGATTGTTATATTACTTTACTTAATCAATTCAAAAAAAATAATTACAATCCTAATACATTGATTAAATTATCAATGTTCAATGTCATTGATATTGGTTTTAATTCAATATTGATAAAAGCTACAAAAGATTTAATGGATGTTTCTAGAAAGTTTAATCTTGATTTTTCTGATCTTAATACGAAGATATCTCTAGCTGAAGAAAATATAATAAAGTTTTATAATGAGAATGAACAACTTTTCTACTCTTATGATTTTAAAAATCATAATTTAATTAAAATAGATGCAATTTCTAATTATTTTATATTATTTGCTGATTTAAAAAACGATAAAATAAACACAGAAGTTGTAAATAAATTAAAAAAATATAATTTAGAAAAAGATTTAATTTTTACTACTGTTAATCCCAATGATGTATCATTTGAGGAAAAAAGATATTGGCGTGGTCCAGTGTGGATCAATTCAAACTGGATAATCTATGAGGGACTTAAAAAAAAAGATAAAAAATTTGCATATTTTTTAAAAAATAAAACATTAAAACTTTTAGATGATAAAAAGTTTTATGAATATTATAATTATAAAAATTCTGAATGTTTAGGTGCAAATAACTTTTCTTGGTCAGCGGCTCTTTATTTAGATTTAAAATTAAAAAACTAAGACTTCATTATCATTTTAATTTCTTTTGGTGTAAATCTTTTAGGTATATTGCAAGTAGTTCTAATATTTATTCTTTTTCGTATTCTAGCAGCTAACATTATTGATTGTATAATATCTAAAACATGAAGAGATAGTTCTCCATTACATCTGTGTTTTTTTTTATTTTTAATACAATAAATCATTTCAGCCAAACCTACTCCTCTGTAATTTGCATTTATAGAAGCTTCATTCGCTCTAAGACTTTTCTGTCTTATATTAATTTTCCCTAGAGGCATTTTATTTGTTTTATGTTCTTTCCAAATTCCCCCAATTTTTTTACATGTGTAAACAGAACCGCCGAACATATTTGGATCTGGTACAAGTATTGAGCCACTTTCACCATATAATTCAATATGATTTCTATGATGAGCAATAACATCAAATGAAAGTGTAAATCTAATTATTGATTTGTTTTTAAAAAATATTGTTCCTAAATATGTTGTTGGGCAAAGAACTTTTACTTGCTTACCTTTTCTAGGACCAATACCTATTATTCTTTTTTTTTTATTCCACATTAAACTCCCCCAAACTTGTTTAGCTGGACCCAGTAGATTTACCAATGCAGTTAAATAATAAGGTCCCATATCAATAACAGGACCACCTTCTTTTTTGGCGAACCAAGGTTCTGGATTTGGGTGATAAGACTGAACACCAGGATAAGCAAATATAATGTTTCCTAGATTAATTTTACCTATAAAATTCTTTTCTAACAATTCCTTTGATTTTTGATTACCACCACCAAGGAAAGTATCAGGAGCATTACCGATGTATAATTTCTTCTTTTTGGCTATTTGTAATAATTTTTTTCCATCTTCCACATTAATTGCCATAGGTTTTTCAGTGTAAACATGCTTGTCGTGCAGCAAAGCTTTCTTAGAAACTTCATAGTGTGCTTTTGGAATTGTAAGATTTAATATTATTTCAATTTCTCTATCGTTAAGTAAGTTTTTTACACTCAATGCTTCAATATTATAATTAGAAGCACATTTTTTAGCCGCTAAATGATTTATATCTGCACACTTAATAATTCTAAAGTTATTAAAATAATTGTGAGCTTTAAAATAAGTTTCCGCAATATGACCACAACCAATTAATCCTACTTTGTAGACTTTTGGCATAACTTTTAGACGCCTTGTCTTTGTTTAGATTTACCTTCTAAGTGTTCTTTGAGTGCTCTTTTATTCTCTTTAGTTGTTGGCTTAGCTAAAGTAGGACTTTCCCAGTAAGCAGAACCTTCTAGCCACTGATAGCCATCTGTCTTAATGGAAATTAAATATGTTGATTTTGATTTTTTAGCTCTTGAAAAAGCCTCCTCAAGTTCACTTATAGAATTTACATTTTCACCAATAGCACCAAGACTTTCTGCATGTTTTGCAAAGTCTACATTTTTAAAATTATTAACTTTTGAACTTTCAAAAAGACAATTGAATTCTTTTCCGCCTTTATATAATTGCAAACGATTTATAACAGCATGACCTCCATTATCACAAACAATTATAATTAATTTATGATTAGTTATTACAGAACTATAAATATCTGAATTATACAAAAGATATGATCCATCCCCAACGAATGCTATAACTTCTTTTTTGGGGTTTGCCATTTTAATACCTAGAGCACCTGATATCTCATAGCCCATACAACTAAATCCCCATTCTGTTTCATGAGTATTTAATTCTCTAGGTCTCCATATTTGAACAACTTCGCCAACTAAACCGCCTGCTGCTGTAACGGCTATATCTGATGTATTTGATTTTCTATAAATTGCACCCACAGCATGCGCATAGGAAGGTAGCTTTTGATTTGTTGGTCCACTTTCTTTATCAACATAATTATTCCAGGCTTCTAATTCACTTCTGGATTTTTTATACCAATCATTAGGAGCTTTCCATGAACCTAGTGTATTTGAAATATCTAACAAAGAAATTTTAGCATCACCGATTACAGATTGTGCCATGTGTTTATTTGCATCAAATCTTGATACGTTAATTGAGAGGAGTTTAAACTTAGGGTTTTCAAAATTTGCCCAAGAACCGGTTGTAAAATCTCCTAACTTAGTTCCTACAGCAATCGCTAGATCAGTCTTTTTTGCAAGATTATTAGCTGCTTTACCACCAAGACCACCTATTGGTCCTACGAAATATGGATCATCTCTTTTCATTGTAGAATATCCCATAACTGTTTGTGTTGTTGGAATATTATGCTTTTTTGCAAAAGAACTTAGTTCTTTTGTTGCATCTGAATAAAAAACTCCACCACCAGAAATAATTATAGGATTTTTAGAATTTTTAATTAATTCTACTGCTTGTTTGATTTGATAATCATCTGCTTTTGGTCTTCTTATTGTGTGAATTCTTTCTCTAAAAAAATCTTCTGGATAATCAAAAATTTCTCCTTGGGCATCTTGGGATAACGAAATACAAGCCGGTCCACAATCAGCTGGATCCAGCATAATTTGTATTGCTTGTGGTAAAGTTTGTAAAATTTGCTCAGGTCTTGTTATGCGATCAAAATATTTGGTTACTGTTTTAAATGCATCATTTTGAGTTATACCAGGATTATTGAAATGTTCGACTTGTTGCAAAACTGGATCTGGCATTCTATTTGCGTATGTGTCACCAGGTAAAAATAGAATTGGTAAACGATTGCTCATAGCAACTGCAGCAGCTGTTAACATATTGGTAGATCCAGGGCCAACAGAGCTTGTTGCTACAAAAATCTGTTTTCTTCTTTTTGCTCTAGAATAAGCAATACCTGTTAAAGCCATATTTTGTTCGTGATGACCACGCCAGGTTGGAAGTTCTTTTTTATTTTCCTCTAGAGCTTGCCCAAGACAGGCCACATTTCCATGACCAAAGATTCCAAAAGCCCCTGCAAACAAAGGTAATTTTTTGCCATCAATTAATATCTTTTGAGATATTAGATGTTTTACAATTGCATGGGCACAAGTTAGTTGAATTTTTTTCATAAATTAATTAAAGTATAGTCTAGTAATATTTATCTTTTAAGCAATAAAAACGAAGAAATGTATTCAAAATTTGGTCAATTCATCGATGGTAAATGGCAACCTTCAGAGAAAAATGAAACATATGATGTTATAAATCCTGCTACCGAGGAATTAATAGGTAAGGCTTCTAAAGCGACAAAAAACGATGTTATAAAAGCATTAAAATCTGCAGAAAAAGGTTTCAATATTTGGAAGAAAACACCCGCATGGGAAAGATCATCTAAAATTAGGAAAATATCAGAACTCATGAGAGAACGAAAAGATGTTCTCGCTAAATGGTTAGCTCTAGAAGTTGGAAAACCGTTGGTTGAAGGCGTGGGCGAAGTCGGTGGTGCTGCTGATATTTTTGAATGGAATTCTGAAGAAACAAAAAGAATTTTTGGGCAAACTGTTGAAAGTAGATTTGAAGACACTAGAGTACAGGTAATTTACCAGCCTATCGGCGTTGTAGCCGCATTAGTTCCTTGGAATTTTCCAATTATCTTAGCTTCAAGAAAAATTTCTACTGCTTTAGCAGCAGGATGTTCAGTAATAGTTAAACCCGATGTAATTACACCAGGAGCAGTTATGGAAATGATGAATATTATAAATGATGCAGGTATTCCTCCAGGTGTTGTTAATTTATTATCTGGTGATCCAGAACAAATTTCTAACGATTTAATTTCGTCTGACATTATAAAAAAAGTTTCAATTACTGGATCAACTAGAGTAGGTAAACTTATTCTTAAAAAAGCAGCTGATAAAGTTCAGCGAGTAACGATGGAGTTAAGCGGTCATGCTCCTTTTATTGTTTTTGAAGATTCTAATATAGATAAAGTTACAGATATGGCAATTACATCAAAATATAGAAATAATGGACAAGTTTGTATTTCACCAACAAGATTCTACATTCATGAAAGCAAAAAAGAAGATTTCACTAAAACTTTTATTGAAAAAACTAAAAAACTAAAAATTGGAGATGGTTTAAAAGAAGGAACTAACCTAGGCCCAATAACAACAAAAAAAAGATTAGAGGAAATAGAAAAATTGGTTGAAAAAACTAAAAAAGAAGGCGGAAAAGTTTTGTATGGAGGCAAAAGACCCGCTGGGTTTAACAAGGGTTATTTCTATGAACCTACCATAATTGACAATGTTAAAGATAATTTTACCATAATGACCGAAGAACCTTTCGGTCCTATTACACCCATTACAACTTTTAAAAGATTTGACGAGGTAATCGAAAGAGCAAACAAACATAACTGTGGACTTGCTGGTTATGTGTGTACAAATTCAATGGAGAAAGCATTTAAAGCATCAGAACAATTAGAAACCGGTATCGTTGCAGTTAATACGCCAGTTGTAGCTACAGCAGAAACTCCATTTGGTGGAATTAAGCAAACAGGTTATGGACGAGAAGGCGGTTCTGTAGGAATAAAAGATTATTTAAATATAAAATATACTCACCTAGGCCTTTCTGGTTAGTTAATGCGCAAAAATAAATTAAAAAAAATTTTTTCCGAGGGTAAAGCTGTAATAAATGGTTGGCTTCAGATACCCAATTCTTTTTCCGCTGAAGTAATGGCACATCAAGGTTGGGATTCATTAACTATTGATATGCAGCATGGTGTTATTGATTATCCTAATGCACTACAAATGCTTCAAGGTATTTCAACAACAGATGTTGTGCCCATGGCTAGGGTTAATTGGAATGAGCCAGGACAAATTATGAAGATTCTAGATGCTGGATCATACGGTGTTATATGTCCAATGGTTAGCAATAGAAACGAAGCAGAAAGATTTGTTAATGCTTGTCTTTACCCACCAAAGGGTTACAGAAGTTACGGACCAATAAGAGGTTTATTATATGGTGGATCAGACTATGGAAAACATGCAAATGATGAAATATTAAAATTTGCTATGATTGAAACTAAAGAGTCATTAGAAAATTTAGACTCGATAATGTCTACACCCGGTCTTAGTGGTGTTTACATTGGACCGGCAGATTTAAGTCTAGCAATAGGTGAAGAGCCAGGGTTTGATAAACCTGAAGGAAGTAAAGTGTACGATGCTATTATGAGAATACTTGACCATGCAAAAAAAAACAAAATAGTTGCAGGAATTCACAACCAAAACTCTAACTATGCAGAAAAAATGATAAAAAAAGGTTTCCAGTTAGTCACAATTGGTTCAGATCAAAGGTTTATGTCTAGTGGAGCAAAAGATGCAATGAGTAAATTTAAAAAAAATATTATTAAGGATGACAAAGCATATTGATTCTTTGATGAAAAAAAAAATAAAAAGTATTGCTATTTTATTACCATATAAAGAAATTTACTCTAAAAATTTTTCAGGTGCAGCCTCAATATGGGTTAAAGATTATTTAGGAAAATCTTTACTTACAAAAAAAACTTTAGTGTATGGTTATCTCGAAAAAAGAATAAAACCCTTAACATCTAACTTTAAAAATCTTTTTTTTAAAAAAACAATTTTTTCAAAAAGTAAAAGCTATGCTCAAAATTTTTTAAATGACTGCAAAAATAAGAAATTCGATATAATAGAAATCCATAATCGTGCTGAAACTCTGAATTATTTGATTGATAACAATATAAGGTCAAAATTAATATTTGTTTTTCATAATAACCCTCAAGAAATTAGAGGATCAAAATTAGTATCACAAAGAATTAATATTTTAAAGAAAACAGATAAAATTCTTTTTGTTAGCAGGTGGACATACGAAAAATTCTTTGAAGGTTTGCCTTTTAAATCAAGAAACAATTGTGAAATTGTATATCCATCAATCAATCCAATCAAAAAATTTAATAATAAAAAGAAAAATCAAATTATATTTGCTGGAAAACTAAACTCTTCTAAAGGATATGATTTATTTTGTAACACAGTTATTAAAATATTAAATAAATATAAGCATTGGAGCGCAATAGTTGTTGGTAATGAACCAAGAGAAAAATTTTCTTTTAAACATCCTAGATTAAAAATATACCCATGGTTACCTCATAAAGATGTTTTAAAGTTATATTATGAATCCTCTATATCAGTTGTTCCATCAAAATGGGAAGAACCCTTTGGTAGAACAGCTATGGAATCTGCGGCTTATGGTTGTGCTACAATTACTAGTGACAGGGGAGGTTTACCCGAAACTTTTGATAATAATTTGATTATTAAAAAATTAACAGTAAAAAACCTATATAAAATAATATCTAATTTAATAAACAATAATAACAAATTAAAAAAAGTTCAAAAAACTAATTTTGAAAATGTGGTCCACAAACTTGATAATCAAGTTAAATTAATAGATTCAATTAAATTTAACTTAGACAAAAAAATTGACATAATAAGGAATCTTGGTCCAAAAATTTTGCATATTTCTAATTTTAATGAAAAAAATAATCATAGACTTTTTAACATATCTATTGCCAGTAAATTAACCAGTGGTTTAGTAAGAAACAATTGTGACGTAATTAATTTTAGCTACAGATCTTTTTCTAATAAAAAAATGTTTTCAGATATTGATGAATCTATAGTTGATATATCTTACAATTATAGACCAGACATGATCCTTTTAGGTCATAACAATGTTTTAAAAAGAGAAACATTAGAAAAAATAAATAATGAAAAAATAAAAGTATCCCTTTGGTATGAAGATCACGTAGCTCACGAGGGTCCTAATTGGAAAAATAATCTATCATTAATTGAAAAAAATAATGATTTGATTGATAATTATTTTATTACAACACATCCCGATGTTGTAAAAACTTCAATAAATAAAAAGAAAATAAGTTTTATGCCTATACCCGTTGATCAAAATATAGAAACATTAAATATTTACAAAAATAAACACAGATACAAAGATTTATTTTTTGCCTTAAGCCACGGTGTTAATTACGGAAGTCTTAGATCGAATTCAAGAGACGAAAGAGAAAGTTTCATTAGACAGCTTCAGAATATAGGGACAGATATAAAATTTCATTTTTTAGGATTAAATTATGAAGAGCCTAAATGGAATTTTGATTTTTATAGAGAAATGATGATTTGTAAGATGTCGTTAAATTTAAGCAGAGGAACTCCTTTAAAATACGCAACAAGTAATAGATTGGCATCTTACATGGGGAACGGAATTTTAACTTTTATTGATAGAAAAACACAATACGAAAATTTTTTCAACAAATCAGAAATGTGCTTTTATGATAATGTTACAGATTTAAGAGATCAACTACTAGAACTAAAAGATAACGATATTAAAATCAATAAAATTGCTAAAAAAGGAAAAGAAAAATATTTCAAATTATTTAATAATAATATTGTTTCAAATTATATTTTATACAAAACACTTAACTTTGATAAAAAATTCACTTATGCGTGGGATTGATGTTAAAACCATTTGCATTGCAGGAAAAAATCAATGCGCAATCGATGCTCTTAATTATTTAATTAAAAAGCAAAGATCTTTCAATATTGTAGCCTTAACAAATAAATCTGACATGGGTAAAGACGAATGGCAGAAATCTTTTAGGAGATTTTCATTTAAAAAAAAAATTAAAATATTAAATCTAGAAGAATTATACAAAATTGATAATTTATTTTTGTTTTCTTTTGAATACGAAAGCTTACTGAAAAATATGAAATTTAAATCAAAGAACTTATTTAATTTTCATTTTAGTTTGCTTCCAAAGTATAGGGGGTGTCACACCAATTTTTATCAGATATTAAATGGTGAAAAATCATCTGGTGTTACACTTCATAAAATAGATAGTGGAATTGATACTGGAGATATTGTAGATAGAATTACATTTAAAATTAATATAAATGATACAGCACATGAAAATTATTTAAAACTTATGAAATATTCTTTTTTATTATTTAAAATTAACTTTAAAAAAATTATTAAAGGAAATTATAAATTAAAAAAACAAAATTTAAAAAAAGGTTCTTATTTCAGTAGAGATAGTGTTGATTATAAAAAACTTAAAATAATAAAAAAAATTGATGACACAATGTATACTCATAATTTAATTAGATCATTGATTTTTCCTGCATTTCAATTACCTGTTTATAAAGGAAAAAAAATAAAAAAATCAATTTACAGTAAAAATAAAATTAAACTTTTATATCTATGATTTATAATGTTGCAATAATAGGTTACGGATATTGGGGCCCTAAACTTGCAAGAAATTTTCAAAATTCAAATAATTTTAAAATTAAATATATAATTGATAAATCAAACAAAAATCTATCTACTGCAAAAACAGATTTTCCTTTTGCAAAATTATATAAAGATTACACTCTAATTAAAAAAACTCATATAGATTTAGTTGTAATTGCCTCTCCAACAAAATCTCATTTTTCAATAGCAAAGTATTTTTTGAATAAAACCCATGTTTTAGTTGAAAAACCACTTTCGATGAGTCTTCGAGAAGTTAAATTATTAGAACAAATTGCTAAAAAAAATAAAAAATTACTATTTGTTGATTATCCTTTTTTATTCTCTGGATCTATAAATTATATAAAAAAAACAATTCAATCACGAAAATATGGCAACCTAATCGAAATTGAGTCTTTTAGAGAACAGGCGCCTATAAGAAAAGATTGCAATGTTGTCTGGGATCTAGCTGTTCATGATATATCTATTTTAAACTATTTGTTAAATCAGAATCCAAAAAAATGTAATTCACTAAAAATTAAAACCTCAAATACATCTTTAGCCGATACGGCCTATTTAAATTTAATTTACAATAAAAAACTTAATGTTTTTATTAAAAATTCCTGGATCTCACCAATAAAGGTAAGATTAATGAAATTTAAGTTTAAAAAAGCTATTTTATATTGTGATGAAAATGAAGGTGTACATAAAATTAAAATTTTTGTTAAAAATAAATCTGGTTCACAGTACAATATAAAAATGCCAGAAATTAACTTATTAGAACCCTTGTCTCAGTTGGTTAACTATATACATAGATCTATAGTTAATAAAAACAATAAGATATTTGAAAATAATCTAAATATAAACATAACTAAGACACTTGAAAAATTAGTCTAAACCATGAAATTTACTGATGTAAATCCATTAACAAATTCTCAACAAAATAAAATAACTAAATCTATAATTTCCACTATTCGTAAAGGCGATTTTATATTAGGGAAAAATGTTAAAAAATTCGAAAAAAAATTTTCAAAATTATCAAATTCAAAGTATGCAGTGGGGTGTGCAACAGGTACTGACGCATTATTGCTAGCATTAAAGGCATTAAACTTAAAAAAAAATGATGAAGTAATCATTCCAGGAATGTCATACATATCAACAGGTCTTTGTGTGGCGTTAAATAATATTAAAATAGTATTTGCAGATATAAATGATGAAACTGGTTTAATTTCACTAGAAAACGTAAAAAAAAAGATATCAAAAAAAACGAAAGTGGTAATTCCTGTTAATTTATATGGACAGAAAGTTGATATAAAACTTCTTAGAAAAATTGTTGGAAAAAAAATTTATATTATTGAGGATAGTGCCCAATCTCATTTCTCATATAGTTGTTATAATTGCAGAAATTATTTTAATAATATTTGCTGTAAAAAAGAAAGAAATCATCAATACTCAGATCTTTCTTGTTATAGTTTTTATCCGTCAAAAAATTTAGGTGCTTACGGTGATGGCGGTATAATAACTACGAATAATTCCTCAATATATAACAAATTAAAAATTTTAAGAAATTTGGGCGCTATTAAAAAAAATGTCCATGAATACGAAGGTCTTAATAGTAGATTAGATACAATCCAAGCCTCCATCTTATTAGAGAAAATTAAATATACTAATGATCATAATGATTATAGAAGAAAAATATCTTCTTTCTATGATGAAGAATTATCATTACTTGAGGAAGTTAAATTAACACAGTCTAAACCAGGCTCTTCGAGACATTTGTATGTGATTAGAGTAAAAAACAGAAATAAACTTGCTAAGTATTTAATAAAAAATAAAATTCCAGTTCAATATCATTATCCATATAGCTTAAATAAAGCTGGGGCTTTAAGAAAAAAAATTAAGAAAGTAAAATTAATTAATTCAGAAAAATGGGCCAAGGAATGTCTTAGTTTACCTCTATATCCATATATGCCTCTAAATGAGGCTAAGCGCGTAGTTAATTTTATAAAAAAATTTTATTATTAATTAAATTAATTATTTATTCTGATGCTTATAGCGTATATATACACTATAAAATTGAACTGACGGGGCGTAGCGCAGTCTGGTAGCGCATCTGGTTTGGGACCAGAGGGTCGCAGGTTCAAATCCTGCCGCCCCGACCATTTTATGAAAATAAACAAAGTAGTTATTATTGGATCGGGAACTATGGGAAGCGGAATAGCAGCCCATCTATGTAATGCTAATATTCCAGTAGTATTATTAGATCTAAAAGATGAAATTGTTGAAAAAGCTCGAGAAAGAATATTAAAATCTAAACCTCCACTTTTATTTGAAAAATCTAAAATTGATGGATTAAAGATAGGAACTATTAATAAAAATTTTGATCAAGTTTCTGATGCAGATTGGATTATAGAAGCAGTTGTAGAAAGAATTGATATAAAGCATGATATATATAAAAAAATATTTGATAAAAGAAAGAAAAACTCTGTAGTATCATCTAATACATCCACAATTCCTCTTAAAATATTATCTCAAAAATTAAATGAAAATGATAAAAGGGATTTTTGTATAACACATTTTTTTAATCCAGTTAGATACATGGGACTTCTTGAAATCGTCAGAGAAGAAAACAATGATAAAAATAAAATAGAATTACTAAAAGATTTTTGTGAAAAGAATTTAGGAAAAGGTGTAATTGTATGTGGTGATACACCTGGTTTTTTAGGAAATAGAATTGGAGTTTATTCAATGCAAATTGCTATGACCGAAGCAATCTCAATGAAACTTTCTATAGAAGAAGCAGATGCTGTGTTTGGAAGGCCAATGGGAATTCCAAAAACAGGAGTTTTTGCTTTATACGATTTAATTGGTATTGATTTAATGTCAGACGTTCTTAAAAGTTTTAAAAAAGAATTGGATCCAAAAGATGATTTTCAAAATGTAGTAGATGGAATACCAATTATAAAAACATTAATTGACAAAGGATATACTGGACGAAAAGGCAAGGGTGGTTTTTATAGAATAAATAAAGAAAACAACAATAAGATCCTCGAAGCTCTTGATATAGATAAAAACTCATACTCTCCATCAAAAAAAATTGAGCTAAATATCGAAAAGGTAAATCTTTTAAAATTAATTAATAGAAATGATAAGTATGGAAAATATGCATGGTCAGTAATATCAAAAATAATTTTATATTCATCATCTTTAGTACCCCAGATAACAAAAGAGTATAATGACATAGACGAAGCACTTAGGCTTGGATTCAATTGGTCTATGGGGCCTTTTGAAATGTTAGAGTCGATTGGTTTGGATAATTTTTTTACCAAAATTGGTAATACCGAATTAAATCCTTTCCTTCAAAATCTAAAAAATAAAAAACTTAAAAATTTTTATGATGAACGTCAAAAATATACTAACATTGAAACATTAGGAAAAATAAAAAAATCTGTAACAAAAATAGATAAAAATGAATCTGCAGAAATTTTTCGATTCAATGATTTTAATATTGTTGAGTTTAATACCAAAGCAAATGCTTTAGACTATAATTCTATGGATGCATTAATGAACGCTACCGACAAACCCCTGATTATAATAAATGAAAGTATGCAATTTTCAGCAGGTGTTAATCTTAATTATGTGATGGAATTTGTTAAAAAAGGAGATATGAAATCCGTTGAAAAATTCATAAAGTATTTTCAAAAAACATGTAAACATTTAAAATATTGTGAAAATCCAGTTATATCTGCACCATCTGGTCTAGCTCTTGGCGGCGGCGAAGAAGTATTGTTGCAAAGCAATTATGTGGTATCTCATACTAATATAGTTATGGGTCTTGTTGAAACTATTGTTGGATTGGTTCCAGCGGGAGGTGGTTGTAAAGAGCTTTTGTGGCGTTGGACACAAACTAATGAGTCAAAAAATGATCCAGATTTCGCATCACTTAAAGTATTTGACATTATTGGATATGCAAAAACAGCTTCATCACCTCAAGAAGCAAAACCTCTTTTATTTTTAAACAAAAACCACGAAGTTATTATTAACCGAAATAACCTTTTTGGAGTAGCTAGAAAATTTATCGAAAAAAATAAAGATTTTAACCCCCCTATAAAATGTAAATTTAAATTATCAGGGAAACAAGTGAGACAAAAAATGCAAAAGAAACTTGATGAATTATATAATAATAAAAAGATTTTAGACCATGGTATGGTAGTTGGTAAGGAATTAGCATATGTATTGAGTGGTGGAGATACTGAAAAAAATAAAGAAATTTCCGAGGATCAAATGTATAATCTAGAATTAAATAGTTTTATGAAATTATTAGATACTAAAAGTACTCAGAGTAGAATTGTTCATACTTTAAAAACAGGAAAACCACTTATAAACTAAATGCCTATATATAATGCACCAGTAGAAGAAATGATGTTCTTATTTGATCACTTAAAAGATAATAAAAACTATAAAGAAATTGATAAATATAAAGATATAAATTCTGATTTAGTTAAAGATGTTTTACAACAAGCTGCTAAAATTAATCAGGAACTAATTTTACCTCTAGCTAAGATAGGAGATGAAAAACCCTGTGTTTACGAAAATGGAATAGTTCGATCTCCACCAGGCTATAAAGAAGCTTATAAGAAATTTATTGAAGACGGGTGGACATCTTTGTCTTGCGATCCAAAATACGGTGGTCAAGGTATGCCAAAAACTGTGAGTACGTTCTTTGAAGAGATGCTTTCATCTTCGAGTCTTTCCTTCAAGCTTTATAGTGAATTAAGTATTGGAGCATATAACTGTATTTTACATCATGCTGATGAAAAAATTAAAAATAAATATTTACCAAAAATTGTCGAGGGCAAATGGAGCGGAACTATGTGTTTAACCGAGTCTCACTGTGGAACAGATTTAGGACTCTTAAAAACAAAAGCTGTTAAGCAAAAAGATAATTCATACAAGATAACAGGACAAAAAATTTTTATAACCTCAGGTGACCATGACTTAACAGAAAATATAATACATTTAGTATTAGCAAGAGTCCCTGGGTCTCCATCTGGAACAAAGGGTATTAGTTTATTTCTTGTTCCTAAATTTGTTGTTAAAGATGATGGATCAATTGGTCCAAGAAATGGAGTTAACACAGGATCGATAGAAACAAAAATGGGAATTAAAGGATCTCCAACTTGTGTTCTGAACTTTGAAGATGCAACTGGTTATATGATAGGACCAGAAAATAAGGGTTTGAGCTCAATGTTCACTATGATGAACTTAGAAAGAATTGTTGTGGGCATTCAAGGTTTAGGTATCTCAGAAACAGCATACCAAAATGCACTTTCATACGCGAAAGAGAGAAAGCAGGGCAAGGCAAACAATAGCAATAATAAAGATGCAGATTTAATAATAAAGCACGCAGACATCAGAAGAAGTTTAATGAACATGAAATCATTAATTGAAGGACAAAGATCTTTAGCTTTTTGGGTATCTCAACAAATAGATGTTAGTTTAAATCATTCAGATTCAACAATTAAAAAAAATGCTAATGATATGGTTTCTATGATGACGCCACTTATAAAATCTTTTTTTACAGATATTGGAATGGAAATAACAAATGATGCAATTCAAGTCTTTGGTGGTTATGGTTACACGAAAGATCAAGGAATTGAGCAATTATTTAGAGATAATAGAATAACTCCAATTTATGAAGGAACAAACTCAGTCCAAGCTATTGATTTAGTTTATAGAAAAATTCTTAACAATAAAATTTATGATAACTATATAGCTCAAATTACAAAAGAGGTTCAAGAGTATGATAAAAATAAAGAACTAACATTATTTGTTCAAAAATTTCAAAAATATATTGAACTTATAAATAATTTTACATCTTGGCTTATTGAAAAAAATAAAAACTCAAAAGATGATGTTAGTGCTGCTTGTAATGATTATCTGAAGGTTTTAGGTTATTTAGGTTTGGCTCATTCTTGGTTAAAGATTCTTAAAGTTAGTTATGATAAATACGATACAAATAAACTATTTTTTGAAGATAAAATTAATACAGCAAAGTATTACTTTGATAAAATTCTACCAAGAGCTCAAAGTCATTATTTATCAGCAGTTACTGGAAGTGAAAGTTTGATGAAAACTAATTTTAATTAAATATGAATTCTTACAATACAAACTTAAATAAAAATAATGCTAACTTTGTTCCCTTAACACCTCTTTCATTTTTGAAAAGAGCAAATGATATTTATCCTAATTATGAAGCAATAATTTATGAGGACCGTAAATATACGTGGAGTGAGGTTTATAAAAGATGTATAAAATTTGCAAGCGCCCTAGAAAAGATCGGAATTAAAAAAGGAGATACAGTTTCTTTTTTAGCTTTTAATACACCTGAGATTTTTGAAGCACATTATTCAGTTCCTATGACAGGTGCAGTATTAAATACTATAAATATTAGATTAGACGCTAAAACAATTGCTTATATATTAGATCATAGTGAAGCCAAGGTTCTAGTTGTTGATAGGCAGCTTCATGTGGAGGTAAAAAAAGCACTAACTAATTTAAAAAAGAAAATCATAATAATTGACATTAATGACAAGTATGCTGATCAATCAAAATTAGAAAAAATTGGTGATTTAGAATATGAAGAATTTTTAAAAAGTGGTGATGAAAATTATGTTTGGAAAATGCCGGATGATGAGTGGCAAGCAATTTCATTAAGCTATACTTCTGGAACAACAGGAAATCCAAAAGGTGTTGTGTATCATCACAGGGGTGCTTATTTAATGTCCACTGGTAGTGCTACTGCATGGAATATGCCAAATAGATTAAATTTTTTAACTGTAGTACCTATGTTTCATTGCAACGGATGGTGCTATCCCTGGACTGTCCCTATGCTAAATGGACGTACAATTTGTTTGCGAAGTATCGATGTTAAGAAAATCTTTAAATTAATAGATAAATATAATGTAACTCATTTTGGGGGCGCGCCTATTGTTTTAAATATGATTACAGGAGCTCCTGAAAGCGAAAGAGGAAAATTAAAACAAAAAGTTTATGTATTAACTGCAGGCGCTCCACCTCCAAGTATTATTTTTAAAAAAATGAAGAGTCTTGGCTTTGAAGTTATGCACGTTTACGGTTTAACAGAAACCTATGGTCATGTAACACAATGTGCGTGGAATGATGGTTGGAATAAATTAGATGAGGAAAAACAAAATGAAATTAAAGCTAGACAGGGAGTAAGGTATCCTAATACAGAAGGTGTTACAATTATGGATCCTAAAACAATGAAAATAGTACCAAGTGATGGAAAAACAATTGGAGAAATAATGATAAGAGGAAACGTAGTAATGAAAGGTTACTTTAAAGATAAAGATGCAACTGATAAGGCAATGAAAAATGGATGGTTTCATACTGGAGATTTGGCGGTTATGCACCCAGATGGTTATGTCAAAATACAAGATAGATCAAAAGATATAATTATATCTGGAGGTGAAAATATATCCTCTATTGAAATTGAAAACACATTGGCAAAACATCCCTCTGTATCAATTGCAGCAGTGGTAGCAAAACCTGACGAGAAATGGGGTGAGGTACCCTGTGCATTTATTGAAACAGTTAAAGACAAACCAGTTACAGAAAAAGAATTAATTTCTTTTTGTAAAGAAACTCTCGCTGGATTTAAAGTACCTAAAAAAGTTGAATTTTGTGAACTCCCAAAAACATCTACGGGAAAAATTCAAAAATTTGAATTAAGAAAAAAGGCTAAGGAAATAAATTGATCTTTGAAGTAGAAAAGAAAAAGGTCTTCTCTTCAGATGTTGGCCAACCATTTGATAAAAATAAAGAATCTATAATACTTCTTCATGGTAGTGGTCAATCGCATGTAGTTTGGTCATTAACAGATCAATATTTATCAGACCAAGGATATAATGTTTTTACTTTAGATTTACCTGGCCACGGAAACTCTGAGGGAGATAGTTTAAAATCAATCGAAGAGATGGCTGATTGGCTTGATAAAGTTGTTACTAATATTGGCATTAAGAATCTAAGTATACTCGGACATTCTCAAGGTTGCTTGGTTTCTCTTGAATATGCAAATAAATTTCCTAAAAAAATAAAAAAATTAATATTTGTTGCAGGTTCTTATGAAATCCCGGTTAACAATAGTTTAATTGATTTAGCTCTCTCCGGTGATATGGAGTCATTAAATTTAATGATGAAGTGGGGTTACGGATATTCAAAACAATTTATTGGAGGAAACCCGCTTCAAAAAATATTAAATTCTTCCAGAGAAGTAAGAGAAGTTTTGGCTGTCGATTTAAAAGCGTGTAATAATTACAAAAATGGAATTAATGCAGTCAAAAAAATTACGTGTCCTTCACTTTTTATATTTGGTGAATTAGATAAAATGATTAAACTAGAAAAAGGTAAAAGATTTTCAAGTTTAGTACCTGGGTCAGAAACTTATATCATTAAAGATTGTGGTCACATGATAATACTTGAGAATCCTTTTGAAATGAGGGAAAAAATTGCTGGATTTTTAAAATTATGAAAAGTTTTTATATCACTACTCCAATTTACTATCCATCAGGTAAACCACATATGGGCCATGCATATTCAAGTATAATCGCAGATATTTTTGCAAGATTTAAAAGCGTTGATGGTTACAATGTTTATTTTTTGACTGGTACAGATGAACATGGTTTAAAAATTCAAAGAGAGGCCAAAAAAAACAATAAGGAACCTAAAAAGTTTTGTGATGAGCTGTCTATTACATTTAAAAATTTAACAAAAACATTAAATTTATCAAACAATGACTTCATAAGAACAACTGAAGAAAGACATTATAAATCTGTTGCAGAAATTTGGAAAAGATTAGAAAAATCTGGTGATATTTATTTAGATAAATATAGTGGCTGGTATTCAGTCTCAGATGAAGCTTACTATGATGTTGAAGAGATTGTTGATGATAACGGTACAAAAAAGTCTAAATTATCGGGTTCTAAAGTGGAATGGGTTGAAGAAGAGTCATATTTCTTCAAGCTCTCTGCCTGGGGAGAAAAATTATTAAATTTTTATAATGAAAATCCTAACTTTATACTCCCAACATCAAGAAAAAATGAGGTGATAAATTTTGTAAAAAAAGGTTTAAAAGATCTTTCTGTAAGTCGTACATCCTTTTCCTGGGGCATACAGGTACCTAATAATAAAAAACATGTTATATATGTTTGGCTAGATGCTTTAACAAATTATATAAGTGCTCTGAATTTTCCTAATACTAATGATAAATTGTACAAAGATTTTTGGCCAGCTGATGTTCATATAATTGGTAAAGATATATTAAGATTTCACGCGATCTATTGGCCGGCTTTTTTATTAGCAGCTAAGCTTAAACCTCCCAAAAGAGTCTATGGTCATGGATGGATACTTTCAGATGAAAAAAAAATGTCTAAATCTTTGGGAAATATTTTAGATCCACTAGAGATTATCAAACTTTATGGTGTAGATCAGCTCAGATATTATTTAGTTAAAGAAGTGTCATTAGGTAACGATGGAAGTATTTCTCTTGAGAATTTAAAAAATTGTATTAACAATGATTTAGCAAATAATTTTGGAAATTTATGTCAAAGAGTTTTTGCTTTTATCAATAAAAATTGCCAATCTAAGATTCCATTTCCAAATACTCTTGAAAAAAGAGACAAAGAATTAGTTAATGAGATAGTTAAAAAATTACCTCTATTAAAAAAAATGATTGATAATCAAGAATTAAATTCTTATATAAAAGAAGTTATAAATTTTTCATTTAATTCAAATAAATACTTCAATGATTTAGAACCTTGGGCTCTAAAAAAAACAAATCCAAAGAGAATGGATACAGTTTTGTACTGTGCTCTAAACCAAATTAAGGCAATAAGTATTTTACTTTATCCAGTAATGCCTGAAACAATAGAAAAAATTTTAGACGCTCTTGGTATTGATAAAAACAATAGAACACTTAAATCTGTTGAAAATTTAAATTTTTTAAAGTCAGGAACTATTATTAAAAAATTAGATATTTTATTCAAAAAAATTGAAAATGATAATTGATTCACACTGCCATCTTGATTTTGATATATTAAGAAATAATATTGGTGAAATATTAAAAAGAGCAAACAAAGTTGGAGTAAAATTTCTTCTAACAATTTGTACTGAAAATAAAAGCTTTATAAAAATTA
>CACFKO010000009.1 GCA_902566925.1 uncultured Pelagibacteraceae bacterium
TTCATCATTATTTCTTATTTTTTTCTTATTTTTAGGATTTACCAATCCAAAAAAAGCCAATAAATTTGCCGATGATCCAGAGTTTACCATTAATGCATATTTTACTCCCAAAAATTTTGCAAATTCATTTTCAAATTTTGAAGTTATATTCGACATTGTTATTCTCCCTCCAATCAAAGTTTCAGCTCCCTTGATAATATCTGAGGTTTCAAACGGCGAACTAGTCAGAGGATAGTTATTTTCTTTATTTGAACTATTTGAGTATTTATTAATAATTTTTTCTAAAAATTTTTTGTCAGTATATTTCATTATATTTTTTTAGGGAATTAATCATTTATTTAAAATCATTGTTAATATCATAAAATGTAATATTCATTGTTTTAAGTTTAGCATTTTTTGAAAACCAGTAGGATAGAAATCTTTCAGCTAAAAATCCATAAATTCTAGTTAAGTCATAACCTCGTAAATTTTCAAAACCAAATATACTTTCACATCTTTCAAGCCAAGGAAAAATTACCTCATAATATTTTTTTAAAAAACTATTTTTGCAAATAAACATATTATGTGGGTGAAAATAGTTTTTTGTGTTTACATAATCCCAAAAATCATTTTTGTTTTCATGATCTAACAAATTTACTGCTTTGTATAAATTATTTTCTCCATGCATAAGATCGAAATGAAACCTTATATTTCTAGAACTTTCATCTATAAGTACTTTGGGATTTTTGATTATAATTTTTAGACCTTTTTTTAAAAATTTCATAATTTTCCTCTGATTTATATAATAAGGTTCGCCCATAATTACATCGTAATTTTTGAAATCATCCGGAATTTCCTTTAACACAATATTTGGAATTTCTTGGATACTTAGTTTTTGATTATCATAATTTTTTAAAGTCCAGAATTTTCTGTATTGACAAAAACCTACCCACTCATGGTTAATTTGTTCCAAATAATTTTTCCAAATCCAATAATGAAAAGTATATTCACCATAATTTTTATTTTTTTTAGAAATATTGTTTCCCGTATTATCTTTTACCCATTCCTGGTTAAAATTTTTATCGCCTAGCCCAACAGGCGTATATCCAAGTTTTTTTATAAAGCTTAAATGTTTTGGTTCTAGAGAAATACAGTACATTTCGAGGTTTTTAATATTGTTGACCATCTTAAAATAACTATGATTTTCTAAGTATACTTTTGAGCTTGTTTAAATTCATTGATGAGTTAATAGGGATCAAACTTTTTTTCTTATTTTTTAAAAATATTTTTTTTATTTTTGGATTATCTTCTTTTACAAAGTTATACACAGATTTTGTTGGGCCACCGACATTAATAATACCTTTTTTATTAATCAATTTTTTAAAAATTTTTATAAAATCTTCGTGATAAATAAAGTTGGTATACATATTTGTGAACGCTTGTTTGTGAACAAAGGGTTTTTCCGTCATACTTGCTCTTATTATCAAGCTATTTTTATACATCTGCACTGCAGACTCACCGCCTAGTTTCGACCATGCATAATTGTTTGAAGGAAGCAAAGGATCTGTTTCTTTGTAATTCCCTCTTTTGCCTGGATATATATAGCTTGTTGAAAAATATATTAATTTTATACCAAGCATCTTGCATGCTCTAACAATATTTGCAGTTCCAATAATGTTTAATTCAATGCTTTTAGAAATACTTGTTTCATGAATTTTCATTGGTCTAGAAAGGCCAGCTAAATGTATGAGGCAAAATGGTTTTGTTTTAGAAAGATAACTTTTTATCGATTGAAACTTCGTAATATCCAATTTATTTTTTCTAGGAAATAGTAACGAATAATTAAATTTAGTTTTTTTCAGAACCGAACCGAATCTTCCGGTTCCTCCTGTTACAACAATTTTTCTCTTTTTTTTCACAAACAAATATTAATTTTTAAGGTAAATTTTACAAAATTCTTTAAAAGTTAAATTATTTTTATCTTTTTTTGATACCAGTGGATTTTTAGTAGGCCATTTTATTTTTAAATTTTTATCGTTCCAAATAATTCCAATTTCATTTTTTTTTGACCTATAATTAGAATTTGAATAAACAACGTAGTTTTCTTTATCCATACCCATAAAACCATGAGCAAAACCTTTTGGTATATAAATTGATTTAGAGTTTTTATCACTAAGGATAATTGTAAAATGTTTTCCAAAAGTTTTAGATTTTTTTCTTAGATCTAGAGCAACATCAAAAATTTTCCCTTTTACTACTGAGACATATTTGGCTTGATTAATTTTTTTTTGTATATGCAATCCTCTAACTACATTTTTTTTTGATTTTGACATACACCAAAAAATTCCTTGAAAATCTTTAATTTGTTTTTTAATAAATAGTTCTCTAAAAGCTCCTCTATTATCTAAATGAGTTTTGCCACTAAAAACTTTTAAACCTCTAAATTTTGTAGAACTTATTTTCATAATTTTAATCCAAGTCTTTTTGTAATATTTTTTTTTGATATTTTTTTAAAATAACCAAGATTACTTTTATACCAATCAAAAGTATTCTCTAAACCTTTTGATATTGAAACTTTATGTTTCCATTTTATCTCTCTCTTTATTCTATTAGAATTCAGAGCATATCTTTCATCATGTCCTGGCCTGTCTGTTACAAAATCAATCTTATTTTTTTTAGTAACTATAACTTTATTTTTTTTAGCAGCATTGAGTAACTTTTTTATTATATCTATATTCCTCAATTTAACACCCGTACCGATATTGTAATTTTTTCCAATTTTTCCTCTCAAAAAAATTTTTAATAAAGCTTCGCAGCTATCTTTTACATATATCCACTCTCTAACGTTTTTACCATTGCCATATACAGGAAGAGGCTTGTTGTTGAGTATATTAAAAATCATCTTTGGTATAAACTTTTCAGGGTGTTGGTTGGGCCCATAATTATTACACGGATGAGCTATAATTATTTTAATACCGTAGGTTCTCCCATATGATTTTATAAATTGATCAGCACCAGCTTTCGACGCAGAGTAAGGTGAGCTAGGATTATAGTTATGATCTTCATTAGCCTTTTTGTTTTTTGGTATATCACCATAAACTTCATCTGTTGATACTTGCAAAAGTTTTAATTTTTTTTTTGTTTTTTTTTCAAACTTTCTTATGGCTTCAAGAATACTATAAGCACCCGATATATTTGATCTAATAAAGTGGTGTGCCTTATCTATTGACCTGTCAACGTGTGTTTCCGCTGCAAGGTTAAAAATACCCGTAGGTTTATGCCTGTTTAAGATTTTTAATATTTTAGTTGTCTTATTAATGTCTAATTTAAAAAATAAATAATTCTTATTTTTCTTAAAATCTTTTACATTATAAGGATTTGCAGAATAGCTGAATTTATCGATGTTAATTACAAAATATTTTTTTTTAAGCAAAAGACGTATTAGATTACTTCCTATAAATCCCGATCCACCAGTTACGATAACTTTTTTCATATTAATTTTACAAATAAGAAATGATCTATTAAATTAAAGTATTAAAATAATTAGAGTATAAAATCAATTATGTTTAAATAATGTCAATTAAAGATATAACTATAATTATAACCTCATTTAGGAGCGAAAAAGCAATTAGAGAATGCCTCAAGTTTATTGACAGTGAATGTAAAGTTATAAACGTCGAAAATTCTGACAACAAAACATATAAAAATAAAATAGAAAAAGAATTTAAAAATGTTGAATGTATTTTATCGGGCAAAAATATTGGTTATGCTATGGGAAATAACATTGGGCTGAGAAATACAAAAACTAAATATGCATTGATACTAAATCCTGATGCAAAATTATTTCCAAAAACTCTTGAAAACTTTTTTATTACATCAAAGAAAAAACCAGATTTTGCTATTATAGGACCAAGGACTGTCCATAATAGTTCAGAAGATCATAACTCTGATTCTGGATCAAACGGTATAAAATCGGTAGAAAGTATAAAGGGTTATGCCATGTTTTTAAATCTTTCTCAGTTTAAAGAAATTGGGTTTTTTGATGAAAATTTTTTTCTTTACCTTGAAGAAATAGATCTTTGTCGAAGAGTTATTAAAAATGGAAAAAAAATATATGTTGATTCAAATATTCAAATTTCACATGAGGGCGCTAAATCTGTAGATTCTTCAATTAGCTTTGAGATTGAGCTTACCAGAAACTGGCATTGGATGTGGTCAAAATTTTATTTTCAAAAAAAATACAATGGATATTTCTTGTCATTAATTAAAATTATTCCTAAACTTTTCACTAATATATTTAAAATATTTTTTTACTCTTTGCTATTTAACAAAAAAAAATTATTGATATATTTTTATAGATTAAAAGGTATTATAAGTGCAGTTTTAGGCCAAAGTTCATGGTATAGACCTAGAATAAAAACTTATTAAATGTAATAAATTTATGAAAATATTTGATTGTACTCTCTACTATGATGAAGATTTAATTTTGGAAACAAGATTAAATATTTTAGAAAAATATGTACATAAATTTGTTATTTGTGAATCCACATTCACACACAGCGGAAAGAAAAAAAAATTAAATTTTGATATAAAAAAATTCTCTAAATTTAAAAATAAAATTATATATTTGGTTAATGATACCGAACCTAAAAATCTTCTTTATTCTAAAAATAGCAATGAATCACCAGAACAAATGCGTCCAAATGCGATGAAAAGAATTGCATATCAGAGAGAATTTTTAATAAATGGTTTACAAAGTGCTAGCGATAATGATTTAATTTTGTATAGCGATAATGATGAAATTCCAAATCCAGAAAATTTAAATGACAGCCTTCTAAATGAAAAGATATCAATTTTTGAACAAAAGCTATTTTATTATAAGTTTAATTTGCTCTACAAAAAAATTCTTTGGTACGGTACTAGAGCTTGTAAAAAAAAAGACTTACCAAAATTTGAAATCTTGAGATTGATAAAGCCAAAAAAATATCCTTTTTACAGAATAGATACATATTTTAAAAATAATAAGCGAATGGATGTTCAAATAATCAAAAATGGCGGATGGCATTTTACGAGAGTATTAAGTCCAGAAGAGATACACAAAAAAGAATTAATCGCAGAGCATCATGATGAATATAAATTGTCAAACAAAAATCCAGAAAAAATTGCTGATTTAATAAAAAGAAGAGTTATTGATCACAATCATTTTGTTGACTCAACAGAAAATAAATATGGAGAAGAATTTAAATTAACCCAACTCTCTCTTAATGATCTGCCAAAATATATATCCCAAAACATTGATAAGTATAAAAAATTTTTAGATTTAGATTGATTAATATAAATTTATATATACAAGTACTCAGAAACCTTTTCAAAAAATGACTAAATCTCAAAAAATTTTAATAACTGGTGTAGCTGGATTTCTTGGATCTCATCTAGCAGAAAAATTAGCAAAAATGGGTAATCACGTTGTAGGTATTGATAATATGCAGGGTGGTTATGCCGATAATGTTCCTAAAAATATAAAATTCCACAAAATGGACTGTTGTGATTTAAAAAAAATGAATGAAGTGATGAAAGGGGTAGAGATAGTTTATCATTGTGCTGCAACTGCCCATGAGGGTCTTTCAGTTTTTTCCCCTTATGAAATTGGAAAAAATAACTATTTAGCATCGCTTTCTGTTTTTTCTGCAGCTGTTTCAAAAAAAGTTAAAAGAATAATTTTTTGTTCATCCATGGCAAGATATGGTTCACAAAAATATCCATTTACAGAAGATATGGTACCTAGCCCTGTAGATCCATATGCAATTTCAAAAGTTGCAGCAGAACAAACACTTATAAATCTTTGTGAGTTAAATAAAATTGAATGGGTTATTGCCGTTCCACACAATATTATAGGACCAAGACAAAAATATGACGATCCTTTTAGAAACGTTGTTTCAATAATGCTAAACAGAATTTTGCAAAACAAAGCACCAATAATTTATGGTGATGGGAAACAAAAGCGTTGCTTCTCTTATATTGATGATTGTTTATCATGCCTTATACCGATGAAAGATCAGGAAGACTTAAATAAACAAATTATAAATATTGGTCCTGATGAAGAATTTGTAACCATAAATGAAGTAGCGACTATTTGTTCAAATATAACAGGTAGTAATTTGAAACCAATTCATAAACCAGACAGACCAAAAGAAGTCAAGCACGCAACATGTTCTGCGGATAAAGCTAGAAAGTTACTAAATTATAAAACTACTGTTGATCTTAAAACAGGAGTTCAAAGAACATTTGATTATATTAAACATAGGGGCTCAAAACCATTTGATTATAACATTGAATTAGAAATAACTAACGACCTAACGCCCGATACGTGGAAAAATAAAGAAATATAAAATTTAGTGTCCAGGAAATTCTATTAAACTTTCTGTGAAATAGAATTTATCTTTTAATTTTTGATTTCCAGGAAGATCAAACAAATTAATAATAAAAATAAAACCTGCAACTTTACCTCTAGAAATTTCAACTAATTTTGCTCCTGCCTCAGCTGTACCTCCTGTTGCTATTAAGTCATCTATAATTAAAACTTTATCAGCTTCGTTGATGGAGTCTTTGTGAATTTCTATAGTGGCTTTTCCATACTCCAATTCAAAATCTACAGAATATTTTTCAGCAGGTAATTTATTTTTTTTTCTCATCATAATTAATGGCTTTTTCAACTTGTAGGAGACAACAGAGGCAAACACGAATCCTCTAGATTCGATTGCAGCAATCTTATCAAATTCTATCTTTTTTGAAATTTCAACTATTTTGTCTATAGCAAAATTAAATGCTTTCGGGTTCTTTATTAAAGTCGTTATATCTCTAAATAAAATGCCTTTTTTAGGGTAGTCTGGGATTGATCTAATATATTTTTTTAAATCCATATTTCACTTCATTATCTAACAAAAAAAGATTAATAATTAAATAATGAAAAAAAGAAAGCTTGGGATAATTGGTGGTAGTGGTTTATACAAAATGGAAGGGTTTGAACGCACCAAATGGAAAGAAATTAAAACCTCTTGGGGAAATCCCTCTGATAAAATTTTAATTGCAAGCTATAATGGAGAAGAAATATGTTTTATTCCAAGACATTCTAGAGGTCATAAGATCAGCCCAACCAATATAAATTTTAGAGCCAACATTGATGCAATGAAACAAATGGGTGTGACAGATATTATATCTGTTTCAGCAGTTGGTTCATTAAAAGAGAATTTAAGTCCAGGCATGTTTGTAATTGTTGACCAATTCATTGACAGAACCTTTTCTAGAACAAAAACCTTTTTTGATGAAGAAATAATAGCTCACGTATCTATGGCAAAGCCAACAAGCAAAGGACTTGGAAGTTGTTGCGTTTCAGCTTTGAAAAAACTAAATATCAGTCATCAGTTGGGTGGGACCTATGTTGTTATGGAGGGACCACAATTTTCGACTTTAGCAGAGTCCAATCTTTATAGGTCTTGGAAAGCAGATGTTATAGGAATGACAAATATGCCGGAGGCAAAATTAGCAAGAGAAGCTGAAATTAGATATTGTACAGTTGCTATGGTAACAGATTATGATTGTTGGCATCCTGATCATGACGAAGTTGACGTGGCGATGGTTGTTAAAACATTAAAAAACAATGCTTCAAATGCACAAAATATGATCAAAGAAGTGATTAAAACTTTTAAGGATTTTTCTATTGATAATGATCCAGCAAACAACTGTTTGGAAACTGCTATAATTACAGATCCAAAATTAAGATCAAAAAAAACTATAAAAAAATTACAATATATAGCTGGTAGAGTTTTAAAAAACTAATGCATATTAACGGAAAAGCTTTAAGAACTATTTGGTTTGAAAATAATATTGTAAAGATAATTGATCAAACAAAACTTCCACACCAATTTATAATTAAAGATTTAAAAAATGCTAAAGATTCAATCAATGCAATAAAAACAATGGAAGTTAGAGGCGCTCCATTAATAGGAGCTACAGCTGCGTATGGTTTGGTCCTAGCAATCATTGAAAAAAAAGACCAATCATTTCTTAAAAAAATCAGCGAAGATTTAATTCAATCTAGACCTACTGCTATTAACTTAAAGTGGGCAGTAGATAGAATGATGAAAAAATTATCAGGACTTAATAGTTCTGAAATTTTAAAAATTGCCATAAACGAGGCAAACGCTATTTGTGAAGAAGATGTTGGTTTTTGTAAAAACATTGGATTAAACGGTTTAAAGATAATCGAAGAAATTTCTAAAAAGAAAAAAGGTACAGTAAATATTTTGACTCATTGTAACGCTGGATGGCTTGCAACTATTGATTGGGGTACAGCTACCTCTCCTATTTATCATGCTCATCAAAAAGGAATTAAAGTTCATGTTTGGGTAGACGAGACTAGACCGAGAAACCAAGGAGCTAATTTAACTTCGTACGAATTAAATGAGGAAGGAGTATCAAACACAATTATTGCAGATAATACAGGTGGTATCTTAATGCAAAGAGGTGAGGTAGATATGTGTATTACAGGTACCGACAGAACTCTTTCAACAGGAGATGTTGCAAATAAGATTGGAACATATCTTAAAGCTCTAGCGGCTTATGATAATAAAATTCCTTTTTATGTAGCTTTACCAAGTTCAACGATTGATTGGGATTTAAAAAACTTTAAAGATATTCCGATAGAAGAAAGAAATTCAGAGGAATTATCCCACGTCGAAGGTTTGGACAAGAATAATAAAGTAACAAAAGTTTTAATTTACCCAAAAAAAAGCAAAGCAATGAATCTAGCATTTGACGTTACACCTGCCAAATATGTTACAGGATTAATTACAGAAAAAGGGGTTTGCGAAGCATCTACAGAAGGGTTAAGAAGATTATTTAAATGAAACAAAATTTATATACTCTTATTAATAAATCCGATAATGGCATATCCCGTATCAGATTAAACGATCCTGATACTTACAATTCTATGTCTTTTAATATGCTCAATTCACTTATTGTTGCAATTAAAGATCTAGATAAAGATAAAAAAACAAGAGTAATAATTATAGAAGGATCAGGAAAAGGTTTTAGTGCAGGCCACAATTTAAAAGAGGTTCGTTCTTTAAAAGGAAAGCCTAATTATAAAAAACTATTTGATCAATGCTCCAAATTAATGATGCTTATTATAAATAGCAATAAACCTGTTATTGCTAAAGTTCATGGAGCTGCTTTTGCAGCCGGATGCCAATTAGTTGCAACATGTGATTTAGCCTTAAGCACAAATGATGCAAAGTTTTGTACACCTGGAGTAAATATAGGGCTTTTCTGCAGCACACCTATGGTTGCTTTAAGTAGAAATGTCAGTAGAAAAAAAGCAATGAAGATGCTTATAACTGGTGATCCAATCAGCGCTCAGTTTGCAAAAGAGATTGGTCTTATCAATGACCATTTTGATAGTTCTAAATTAGATGAAGAAGTTTTGAAATTAGCTGATACTATTATTTCGAAATCTACTAAAGTTGTTAAAATAGGCAAGAAAGCTTTTTACAAACAATTAGCAATGCCAATTGATAAAGCTTACAAATATACAAGTAGGGTTATGAGCGAAAACATGATGTCTTTGGATGCCAAAGAGGGTATTTCTGCTTTTTTAGAAAAGCGAAGCCCAAAATGGAAAGACAAATGATAGAAGATAATTTGATCAAACAATCTCTTAAATCTTCTAAAACAATAGCGATGATTGGAGCAAGTACGGTTAAAGAAGGGGAGGTTGTGGCCAAAACAAGATTAAAACCTTCAATTATTGTAATGAAATATCTTTTAGAATTTGGTTACAAAGTAATACCAGTGAATCCTTTTTCTAAAGGAAAAAAAGTACACGGAGAAACTATAGTTGAAAGATTAGAAGATATCTCTATCCCAGTAGATATAGTAAATGTTTTTCGTCCGTCCAAAGAAACACCTGAAATAGCCAAACAAGCAGTTAAGATTAAAGCCAAAGTACTTTGGTTACAATTTGGTATTCAGAATACAGAAGCACAGGAAATTTCAAACTCGGCAGGAATAAAATGTATTATGAATAAATGTATTAAACAAGAATACCAAAGATTATTTTTAAAATCTAAACCAGTCTTTCCAGTTCTTTTACCTGACTAATTTAAATTATCTTAAAGAGGCGGCTATATTTCCACCATCAACAGTAAGAACTGCACCGGTAGTTTTTTTTGAAACAGCTAAATGAAAAAACGCTTTAGCAACATCTTCTGCTTTCACTTCGTTTGATAATAAATTTCCTTTCATATAGGTATCTGTGCTTACTGATCTGGCTTTCGCTCTGGTTTTAATCATTTTTTCAGTCATTAGACCACTTTTTATTCTGTCAGCATTCACACCATTTGATCTAATTCCAAAAGAGCCATAATCTAAGGCATATTGTTTGCATAAACTTAGCAATGCAGATTTAGGTAATCCATAAGGTCCAAAGTTTTTTCCAGGATTTACAGATTGTTTTGAAATATTGAAAAGTAGGCAGCCATTAGTATTTTGTTTTTTCATTATTTTAATTGCTTCAGAAGCACAGTTTTGATGGGAGAAGAAATTAATTTCAAAGCTTTTTCTTAAAATTTCATCGTTTACATCACCAATTGCACCACCAGGAGCAGAGCCCGCATTTGAAACTAAAATATCAAAGCCTCCAAATTTTTCGCAGATTTTTTTAAAAGCTTTCTTAACACTTTTTTTATTTGTCACATCACAATGAATACAAAGATCTTTGATTTTAGACTGTACCTCTTTTAAACGTTTTAAATCATAATCAAGCAGAACCACTTCAGCCCCATAAGATTTAAACATTTTGTAAGTTTCAAAACCTATTGTTCCTGTGCCACCTGTAATAACAACAATATTTCCTTCTAGAAGTTTTTTCTTTTTTTTAATTTTTGCTTGTTCCAAAGACCAGTATTCTACATCGAAAAGATCTTTTTCTGGAATAAATTTGTATGTTGAAGTTTCTTCAACAGAGCTAATTACTTTAGCATTTGTCTCAGTTAAATCTCCTGCTATCCTTGCAGAATTTAAATCTTTGCCAACGCTAAACATACCAACGTTTTGTACCAGAATAACTCTAGGCGAAGTATCCAACATCACTTTTTTCCCTTTAACTTTTTTGCAGTTCAACTTGAAATAGCTTATGTATTTTTTTCGATAATTATTAAAGGCTTTTTCCGCTGTCTTTTTAAATTCATCAACCGAAGAATTTTTTTTTGGAGTAATTATCAAAGGAAAAGGCTTAACCCTAATTACATGGTCTGGAGTTGCAGTACCTTTAGAAGAATACGATCTAACATTTTTTCCATTTATAAAATATTTTAAGTTTTTATTTAATCTATAATTAATAACAAATTTTTGATCTTTATTTTCTGACAAAAGTCCTCTTATTATTGGAGCAATTTCATCTGGGTTAAACTTTATATTTATTTTTTTAATTTGTTTAATTTTTTTACTTTTTAATTTTTTTACTGCTCTCTCAGCTTTCGATACGTACTTTATCATTAAATCATAAGCTTCTTTACAATCATTGGAAAAAGTAAAAATTCCATGATTCATTAATATCAAACAATTTATATTTGGATTTTTTGAATAAACTTCATTTATTTTTTTTGCCAACATAAAACCTGGCATTACATAAGGAACTATACTAGCTTTTTTTCCAAATATTTTTTTACAAAAATTTAATCCTCCAGGTCTATTTGTTATATTCATCACCGCATCAGCATGTGTATGATCTACATATTTAAAAGGTAAAAATGCATGCAAAAATGTTTCAACCGAAGGATTGGGTGACTTAATATCAATTAAATTTCTTTTTTGATAAGCAACCATGTCTTCATCAGATAGATATTTTTTCTTTTTTAGATTTAATAATGGTTCTAATTTAACAGCTGGGAGTCCAGGAGGTTCTATCTCTGCCATATCCCATCCACTTCCCTTCACACACAGAACATTATATTTTTTGCCGTCTATATCTTTTATTGTAGTTTTTACGGAAGTATTTCCCCCTCCATGTAAAACTAATTCTTTATTTCTTCCTAGAAGGCGAGTTGTATAAACTCTAAGTGCCAAATCCCTTGAAAAACCAAGTTTTTTGTACTTTTTTATATAATTTTTTGCATTTTTTTTTGACCAGTTATTTTTCAAAATAAATCTCCAATCTTTATTAACAAGTAATTTTTAGTTGTAAAAAATAAAATAACAAGTATAAAAAAATATAAGAAAAAAAACGAGTCGTTAAAAGAGGTTTGATATATGAAAAAAGTTGGAGAACACGTAACGATAGATTTTTTGGGTGTAAAAAGGGAGTATACTCCCGATTTTTACAGCAAAGTTATATATAAAATCGCAAAAAAAGCTAAGATTGAAGTACTAAATATCTCAGAAAAAGTTTTTAAACCACAAGGTTATACTTGCCTTGCTCTTCTGGCAGAAAGCCATATGAGCTTTCATACTTTTCCAGAAAAAGGCATAATTAGTTTCGATTTCTTTACTTGTGGAAAAATTTCGCCAACAGCAGCATTAGATGTTTTAAAAGAGGAAATTAAACACGACAGAGCTGTTGTTAGAAGTTTTGATAGAAGTAACAAGGGTGTATATGAAGATTTATATAGCACACCTGGACATAAAAAATATTATGTTGTCAGCGATGTACTAGAAAATTTTGTATCAAAGGTCGGTCAACATGTTGAGGTTTTAAAATTAGAAGAATTTGGTAATGCTTTATTTCTAGATAGCGAACTACAAGTAGCTGAAAAAGATGAGAGAAAATACAGCGGCCAATTTGTTAATTCAGCCCTTAGCTTGTCCAAAGAAAACTCTAGTGCTGCAATAATTGGTGGCGGAGATGGTGGTGTAGCAAGAGAACTTTCATCAAAAGGATTTGACTTAATAGATTGGTATGAGCTGGACCCTGAGGTAGTAAAAGTTTGTCAAAAACATCTTACAAAAGTTTGTGGAGATGTAAAAGCAAACAATAAAGTAAAAACTTATTGGGGAGATGCCTTTGAGAGTATTAAAAAAGTTAAAGATTCCAAATACGATAAAATTTTTGTTGATCTTAATGACGATCAATTTTGTATAGATCTAGCAGCAAAAAATATGAAAGGCTTAAAAAGAATTCTTAAACCCGGCGGAGTTATTACAGCTCAAGTTGGTTGTCTGTCAAAAAAACCTAAGCAAATAAAAAATTGGATGGAGCTACTTAGAAATAACTTTGGAAATGCTGAATTAACAGAAGTATTTATTCCTAGTTTTGATTGCAGATGGAATTTTGCTTCATCATCTCACAAATAAAAACTTTTAATTAAATTTTTTTTAATTCATACTTTTATCAGATAAATAAAAGAAAAATTAATATTTCGTATATTGTTTTACTTCTCTTATATTTGAACCGGACAATTGATTTATCTTTGATTTTATTTTAGCTCTCTCGTCATTGTACTTGTAAACATTTCTGGCAAGTTCTATAAAATCTTCATCAAATTTTTTATTTTTTTCTGCTAGTCTTTTTCCATCTTCAATTTCCCAAAGTTTCAGATTTAATGATTTTAGTTCACCCCAAAGATTTTGAATTTCACTATTTATTTTAACATTCTTTTTTATCGATTCCTTTAAAGACAAATATTCTTTATTAATTGATTCTAAACTATCTTTGTCTGAAATTTTTTCTCTTTTAATTTCTAATATTGTTATTTTATCAATCAATTCACCAACAGAAACCTCTATATAAATTTTATTCATTTTTTAGCCACTTTAAGATAATAGACTTTATAATATAAAAAATATATGCAGTTAAATTATATCAATGTCAAATATATTGGTTATTAAACATGGTTCGCTTGGAGATATAATTCAGGCAAATGGGGCGTTAAAGGATATTAAGAAAAATTTCCCTGACCAAAAAGTATTATTATTAACTACTCCACCTTATGCAAATTTTATGTCTTCTTGTCCTTATATAGATGGAGTTCTTATAGATAAAAGGTTACCAAGATGGAATTTATTTTACCTTAGTAAACTAAAGAAAATGATTAATAGGTTCTCTTTTATAAAGGTTTTTGATTTACAAAATTCTTCAAGAACTAAATTTTATAGAAAACTATTTTTTAAAAAAGATATTTTTTGGTCAGATAGCAGCTCATTTATATCAAAGCAGCAAGCAGTAGATGAAAAAAAACTTCCGGTCTTAGATAGAATGAAATTACAATTAACTAGATCTGGGATTTTGGAAACTCAATTTACTAAGTCCCCAGATATAAAATGGATGATAAAAAATATTAAAAATATAGTAAATCAAAATTTCGAAGGGGAATATATTTTGCTTTTTCCTTTTTGTTCTCCAAAATTAAAGAAAAAGAAATGGCCATACTATGAAGATTTAATTTCTCTTCTTAAAAGAGAATATGGTCCAAAATATAATATTGCTATTGCTCCTGGGCCTAAGGAAATTGATCAGGCAAAGGAATTTAAAGCACATATAATTTTAAACAAAAATCTTTCTCTAGACATTTCAGAACTAGTCAGTCTTATAAAAAATTCAAGTTATGTTATCTCTAATGATACAGGCCCAGCACACATTTGTGCACACTTAAATAAAAAAGGTTTAGTTTTATTTGGAAGCCACACAACTCCTGAAAAAGTAAATATAGAAACAGAAAATTTTAAATCTATTAAAGTTAAAAATTTAAAAAATCTTAATGTTTCAGACGTTTTTGAAAAAGTTAAGGAAAGTTTAAATTAAATTTAAATACTTTTTAATAACCTTGTCCCAGCTAAAATTTCCAGAAAATTTTAAAGCATTTAATCCATATTCTTTATATTTATCATTTTCAAAAAATTTTAGTATATTTTTATAAATTTCATTAATATCTTCACCGTCGCACAACAAACCTGTTTTTTCATTTTGTATGGCATCTTCAGCTCCACCATGTTTTCCTCCAATCGAACCCACCCCATAACTAGCTGCTTCTACAAACGATATTCCAAAACCTTCTATAGATTTTTTATAGGATATTGATGGCATTAAAAATAGATTGGAATTTTTTATTAATGCATTTTTAAATTTTTGATTTGCTTTATTAAAAAAAATAACTTCTTTTTCAATTTTTAATTCTTTTCTAAGTTTCAATAGATTATTTTTTTCGTCTCCATCACCAATACTAATATATTTAATTTTTGGAAATTTTTCTTTTAAGTTCCTTATGCACATAAGTACATTTTGGTGATTCTTTCTTCTATCAAGTCTTGCAACTGTAATTATTTTTGGAAAAGAGTCCTTAAAAACCTCTTCTGCTTGAATTTGAAAACTCATTTCAACTTCTAGAGGGTTATCACAACCAGGGTGAATTACATGAATTTTGTTTTCTGGAATACCAATTTCAATTCCTAAATTTTTAGTAAAATTTGAATTTGCAATTACGTATTTTACTTTGATTATAGAATTTAAAACTCTCTTGTTTAATGTGGAACCCAAGGAATGGTTAATTTCTTTCGAATGAATTAAACAAAATGTTGGTATATTTTTAATTAAATCTGAGTTAATTTTTTCTACACTTTTCCAATGATCAAAAAAAATTGATCTAATATTTTTGTTATTCCTTATGCATTCAGTAACACGATTTGCTTTTCTATATTTCCTTAATAATTTTATTCCACCAAATCTTTCTACATCTATCTTTAAAAGACTGTCGTATTTTTCGAAATTTTCTGACTTATCAGCAAAAACTTTAACTGGCCCATGGTTTATCAGGGCATTTGCTAATCCACCCATTAGATTTTGCATACCTCCAACTTCAGGAGGAAAATTTCGAGTTGATATAACAAACATTAATTAATCCATTTGATATTACAGCCCATACTTGGAGTTTGATTTTTTGGTCCTTTTCCAGTCTTAATAATAAGACGCATAGCTTTTAATAAATCGCTTTCAGAATTGCTCACAGGTTTTAAATCTTTTAATTCTCTAATTCTACCCCTGTACTGCAATTCAAGTTTATTATTATAACCAAAAAAATCTGGCGTACATACGGCACCATATTTTTTTGCTACTTCTTGAGTTTCATCGATTAAGTATGGGAATTTAAATTCATTTTCTTTGCTAAAAGAGACCATATTTTCAAATGAATCTTCAGGATAATTTTTGGTATCATTAGACATTATAGCTATAGATTTTAAACCTTCTTTTTCCATAAGGTTACAATCATTTACAATATCCTTAATAACAGCCTTTACATAAGGGCAGTGATTACAAATAAACATAATTAGTAATCCTTTTTTGCCAATATGTTCTTCAAGGTTATAAATTTTACCGTCAGTACCTTTAAGTTTAAAAGAATTAGCTTTTTCACCAAAGTTGCAGATAGGTGTTTTAGTCAAAACCATAATGTATTATACATAAAATAATGATTTATGACTTCGAAAAAAATGTTCCAGAAATTCATCCCGAAGCTTGGGTTGCATCCAGCTCAACAATCATAGGTAAGGTGAAATTAGAAAAAGATTCTAGTATTTGGTTTAATGCAGTTTTAAGAGGGGATATTGAGCTAATCATAATTGGAGAGGGATCAAATATACAAGACGGTAGTGTGCTTCATACCGACCCAGGTTATCCATTAACTGTTGGAAAAAGAGTTACCGTAGGACACATGGTGATGCTACATGGCTGCAAAATTTCTGATGATACATTGATTGGTATAGGAAGCATTATATTAAACAATGCTAACATCGGAAAAAATTGTATTATTGGCGCAAATACTTTGATAACAGAAAATAAAGTTATTCCCGACAATTCTCTAGTAGTGGGAAGTCCTGGAAGAGTTATTCGAAAAGTCACAAATGAAGAAATTAAAGCGGTATCAGAAAATGGAAAACATTATGTAGATTTTTCCAAAAAATATAAAAAATAATTAAGGAACTAACCAAGTAAATTTTTTTGATCCCATTAAATTAATTAAGGCTCTACGATGTCCTTTTGCAGCCAAATAAAGCCATTCAATACTTTTAATTTTACACTTTATTACGCTAAAATTCTTGTATCCCACTTCACTTTCCTCTTTGTTAAAATCAAAATTATCAAACTTAGGATTTAGTCCGGAGGTAGGCTTTTGAGATAATGTTCCTGGTCCGCTAGTTACTAAGTAACATTTTCGACTAATATGACCGGTATTTTTCCAAGAGTCCTTTGTAATTTCGTTATTAAAATTTATCTCACATCGTACTTTTAATCTAAGCTGAATTTTTTCTTTTTTTCCATAAAACAATACCGAACAGTTTGGGTTTTTTTTTATTTTTTCTATCTTAGTTGATCTAATGTCGCTATGAAATTGAATAAAATTATCTTCTTTATTTACTTTTCTAAGTACTACTACTCTTCCATCTAGGTCTTCATTATTACCACATATAAATACGGGCGTTCTAAATTCCGAATTTCTATCTTTAACTGCACCCGTTAAAAGACTCCAAAGTTTTTTTTCTATCTCATTAAAATCTTCGTAATAGCTAACCTTTTCTTCTGACACGATTATTTTCTAAATCTTTTTATTAGACTGGAAGTATCCCACCTGTTTCCACCCATTTTTTGTATTTCACCGTAGTACTCATCAATAATTTTTGTAATTGGTAGAGGCGAATTATTTCTTTTTGCTTCTTCCATTGCAATTTTTAAATCTTTTCTCATCCAATCTACAGCAAAACCATAATCAAATTTATTATCTAACATAGTTTTATATCTATTTTCCATTTGCCAAGACTGTGCTGCTCCTTTTGAAATTGTTTCAATAACATCCTCCATTTTTAATTTAGCATTTATTCCAAAATTTATAGCCTCTGAAAGACCCTGAACTAGTCCGGCGATACAAATTTGATTTACCATTTTAGCTAATTGGCCATTTCCAGCTGGACCAATTAATTTAATTTTTTTGCTGTAACAATCAATTATCGGTGATGCTTTTTTGTAAGTTTCAGTGTCTCCACCAATCATTACGGTTAAAGAACCATTTTCTGCACCTGCTTGACCACCTGATACTGGCGCATCTAAAAAATGAAAACCTTCACCTTTTGCTTTTTTATAAAGCTCTCTGGCAATTTCTGCAGAAGCAGTTGTATTATCAATATATACACAATTTGTTTTGGCAGATTTAAATAAACCATTTTCACCAAGTGCGACTTCTCTAAGATCATTGTCATTTCCAACACATGTAAATATAAAATCGCTATCTTGAGCTGCTTCTTTAGGAGTTTTTGCCAATTTACCTTTATAATCTTTAATCCACTTTTCAGCTTTTGAAACAGTCCTATTAAAAACAGTTACATCGTGGCCGCCTTTTGATATATGTCCTGCCATGGGGTACCCCATAACACCGAGACCTATGAAAGATATTTTAGACATATGATAAATCTAAGCTTAAATAAAAAAGTTTTATTATTTGGAATTATATTTACATTTTTTTCAAGCTTTGGACAGAGTTTTTTTCTTGGATTGTTTAACCCAAGCATAAGAGATGAATTAAATATTACACATGGACAATTTGGCACAATTTATGCTTCAGCTACAATTTGCTCTAGTTTAGTTCTTATATGGTTTGGAAAAAAAATAGACGAAATTAGAATTTATAACTATTCAATGATTGTTATAGGTTTTTTATTCTTTTCTTCTTTATTTTTTTCTTTCATTAATAGTATTTATTTTCTAATCGTAGCAATATTTTTGATGAGATTTTCCGGACAAGGTTTAATGTCTCATACTTCATCAACAACAATATCACGTTACTTTAATAAAAGGAGAGGCAAGGCCTTAAGTGGAATTTGGTTTGGTCTATCTTCTGCTGAATTCTTTTTACCAATTCTAATTGTATTTTTACTTTCTATTTTTTCTTGGAGAGTGATTTGGCAATTTATTTCTATAATAATTCTTATTATTTTACCTATAGTAGTTTTCTATACGATTAAAAATGTAACCATTGATTCAAGAGAGGGAAATATTTTAGATAATGATCAAAAAAAATTTAAAGACATTAAAAGTTGGAGAAGGTCAGAAGTTTTGAAGGATTTCAAATTTTATATAATTTCCCTTAATATGCTGGCGATGCCATGGATTGTAACAGGTGTTTTTATTTATCAATCATTTATAGCCGAGTCCAAACTATGGGGATCATATATTATTCCACAATCTTTTATGATTTATTCTGTAACTTCTATTTTAACTCTAATAGTCTCTGGTTTTTTAGTCGATAAATTTACAAGTAGAAAATTAATACCCTATATGAATGTACCATTATTATTTGGACTAATAGTATTATATTTTTTTGATATATCTTATTCTGCTTATATATTTTTTGGTTTGATGGGGGTTTCAAATGGACTTGCCAATGTTTTAGGATCTTCAACTTGGGCAGAAATTTATGGAGTCAGATATTTGGGATCTATTAGAGCCTTAACAACAGCATTAATGGTATTCTCAACTGCTTTTGGTACAGCTTTATTTGGTATATTAATCGATAAAGGCTATACGATTGAGTATATTGTCTTAATAAGTATCCTTTATATAAGCTTATCTTTATTATTTTTATTGATAATAAAAGGAACTGTTGAACCTATAAATTTAACAAAAAAAACTTGATTTTGTCTTGGCTTTTTATTAACTATTGCTCATCATTATGGCTCGTATCACCATCGAAGATTGTCTAGATAAAGTTGAGAACCAATACGATTTGGTTTTATTGGCAAAAGAAAGAACATCACAATTAAACTCTGGAGCAGAAATGCTCGTTGATGAGGATAATGATAAAAGAACCGTGGTTGCGCTTAGAGAGATTGCGGGAGGCAAACTTAGTGTTGAAGAATTGAGAAAGAATGCAATTTTAAGGCTAAGAAAAGAACCAGACGAAACTTTAGACGAAGAAGAAACTGAAGAGATAGTTTCTGATGATTTTGAAAAACAATATAAAGGTGAAGTTTCTAAAACTGGTGTAGCAGTACTTCCTTCTAAAAGAATGAGAAAAGCCCCGGTTCAAACAACATCTTCAAGTGATGATAAAGAAGATAAAAAAGAAACAGAAAAAACTCCTCTCGAATTAACAGAAGAAGTACAAGAAGAAAAAAAATAATTGACCATTAACAGAAAGATTTGTGTTGCTCCAATGATGGATTGTACGGACCGGCACGAAAGATATTTTTTAAGATTATTAAGCAAAAATGTAATGCTCTATACAGAGATGGTAGCTACGAAATCAGCTATTCATGGAGATAGAAAAAAAATTTTAGAATTTAACAAAGTTGAAAAGCCTCTAGCTCTCCAGGTCGGAGGTTCTGATAAAGAAGAATTATCAATAGTATGCAAAATAGCAGAAGACATGGGTTATGATGAAATAAATATTAATCTTGGTTGTCCTAGCAAAAAGGTTCAAAAAAATAAATTTGGAGCTTGCCTAATTAAAGAGCCGGATCTAGTTGCTGAATGTATTAACAAAATGACTTTATCATGCAAAATCCCAGTAACAGCGAAAACCAGAATAGGATTTGATGATGTAGAAAATTATGATTATTTAAATTCTTTTGTAAATAAAATTTCAGAAGCTGGATGTAAAACTATAATATTGCATGCTCGAAGAGCTATTTTGAAAGGACTTACACCGAAAGAAAATTTAAGAATACCAAAATTGAATTATCCTTTAGTTTATGAAATAAAAAAAAGAAATCAAAATTTGGAAATTATAATTAATGGAGGCATTACAAATACCGAACAAATTAAAGATCACTTAAAAAAATGTAATGGAGTTATGATTGGCAGAGCCATTTATCAAAATCCATACTTTTTAGCTGAGATAGAAAATAAAATTTTTAATAACCAAAATATACTTTCAAGAACAGAGGTTGCAGAAAAATTAGTTGATTATGTCCAAGAGGAAGTAAAAAAAGGAACAAGGGTAAACCAAATTATGAGACATACTGTTGGTTTATATCATGGACAAAATGGAGCAAATAAATGGAAAAGATATTTGAGTGATAATATGATGGCGAGAGACTCTGATTTTCAAAAAGTAAAACATATAATGACAATTGCACAAAACAACGAAAAGGCTAACCAAGCCACCTCATGATTGAAACATTTGCAACAAACCAAATTTTATTTTTGTTATTAATAATGTCAGTAACAGCTGTAGTTGCAGGATTTTTTGCAGGTTTTTTTGGTATTGGTGGTGGTATAATTACTGTTCCTTGCCTTTTTTATATCTTTGGGGCACTAGGAATAGACAAATCTTTTATTATGCACTTAGCGGTTGGAACTTCGTTTGCAATAATTGTTCCTACAGCAATAATGTCTGTTTTTACTCATTACAAACACCATGCAGTAGATTTCGGTGTAATAAAAACCTACGGAATATTCGTTGTTATTGGTGTTATAATCGGAAGTTTCTTTGCAGCATCAATGCAAACTAAATCTTTAGTTCTCTTTTTTAGTATAATTATATATTTATTGGCTCTTAATTTAATATTTCTTAAAGATAAAACAAAAATTAAATTAAAATTTAATTTATTACAAAGAACAGTGCTCGGTTTTATTGTTGGTTTTGTATCTTCATTAATGGGTATAGGAGGCGCAATTATGAATGTGCCAATATTAAAATTTGTTGGTTATACAATAAATAAAGCAATAGGAAGTGCAGCATCTATTGGTTTTTTGATATCAGTATTTGGATGCTTAGGTTTTTTAGCTTCAGGAATATTAACCAAAACTCATATACCTTTAAGTGTTGGTTTTGTTAACATTCCGGCTTTTTTAATATTTATACCAATAACAATCTTTATGGCAAAAATTGGAGCTAGTACAGTTCATAAAATTAAGAGAGAAATGATAGCAAAATTATTTGGTTTTTTTTTAATTATAATAGCCAGCAGATTTTTGTACGATTATTTTAATCTTTAGATTTTTTGATCGTAGTTCCCAATTTTTCCGGTTTTTTGAAGCAGATTGTCTATAAATTCAAATATTTTCTTCTTTCCTTTATTAGAGGATGTACTTTCTGTGACAACAACTAAAGAAGGTTTATTCGAAGATGCTCTTATTAGTCCCCACGACCCATCTTCCAAGACAAATCTAATTCCATTGACAGTTAAAATTTCTTTTATTAATTGATCATCTATTTTAATATTTTTATCCTTTATCTCTTGCACTTGTTTTACCATACTATCAACAACTATGTATTTTTCTTCATCTTTACAAAAAGGAGCCATAGTTGGCGATTGAAATGTTTCTGGAAGATCACTAATTATTGAACTCATTTTTTTATCTTTGATATTTAATAATTGGCAAATCTGTATTGCAGAATTAATTCCATCATCATAACCGTACCCAATGGGTTCATTAAAAAAGAAATGTCCGCTTTTTTCAAATCCAGCCAAAGCTTTTTCTCTTTTCACTTTTCTTTTGATATGAGAATGTCCCGTTTTCCAGTATATTGTTTTACACTCATTCTTTAAAAGAATACTATCCTTTCGGTATAAACCTGTTGATTTTACATCTACTATAAACTTAGATTTTTTATGCTTTTCAGAAAGACTCCTTGCAATTAGTAGACCAATTTTGTCTGAAAAAATTTCATTACCTTTGTCATCAATAACACCAACTCGATCTCCATCTCCATCAAAACCAAAACCAATATCAGCTTTATTTTCTTTAACACATTTCGAAATTGCATTAAGCATTTTTAAATCCTCAGGATTGGGATTATATTTTGGAAATGTAAAATCTAGTTTGCAGTCTAATTCAATTACTTCACAACCTATTCCTTTTAAAACTTTAGGCGCAAATATTCCTGCTGTTCCATTGCCACAAGCTACTACCACTTTTACTTTTTTATTTAATTTATTTTTTTTAATTAGGTCGTTAATATAAATTTTTTGAAAATCCTTTATATCTTTATTACTTCCTTTTCCGTTAAGAAATTTTTTATTTAACGTTATTTCTTTTAATTCATTCATTTCTTCAGGAGCATGAGTTAAACCTTTTTCAATTCCCATTTTAACACCTGTCCAACCATTTTCATTATGACTGGCAGTTACCATTGCTACTGCATCAGAATTTAATTTAAATTGAGCAAAATAAACCGTTGGTGTTAGTGACAAACCTATATCTTCAATATTACACCCGGTAGAAAGTAAACCTTTTTTTAAAGCAGATTTTACTTCTTCGCTGTATGATCTATAATCATGTCCAACAACAATCGTTGGGCTTGTTTTTTTGGTTTTTTTTATTACTTGTGTACCCAATCCTTTTCCTAATTCTTCAATACCATCCAAATCAATGTCATTGGGGTACAACCATCTGGCATCATATTCTCTAAAACCACTCTGCTTGATTTTCATTATTTATATAGATTTACTAACAGTAGATTTAACAGAATTAATTTAAACTTGAAAAAACAATTATGTTCGTGTAATGTTCTATTGTAATGATTGTTATTTAGTATATTAATGTATCAGCAACACAACATATAGTTGTTTTGTACTATAAGTCAGGTAAAATAAGAGAATTATGAATAAAAACGTTTCTTTGGCAATAGAAAAAGCTGTCTCAAATTTAGATAAAATTGAAAATAATAACTTAAAAGACATTAATACCGCTAAGCCAGATTTATTTTCTTTAAATCATGAAACTGAATTGTTTCAAAACGACAAAGGAATAACCATAAAAATTGACAGGTCTAGAGATACAAATTTAACCGATTTCGGAAGAGCAACTTTGAGCGATAGATACTTGGGTCACAACGAGTCTTACCAAGATTTATTTGCAAGAGTTGCTAGTACATATGCCGACAACAACATTCACGCCCAAAGAATTTATAATTACATAAGTAACCTATGGTTCATGCCTGCTACCCCAGTGCTTTCTAATGGGGGCACAGAAAGGGGTCTGCCAATATCATGCTTTTTGAACGAAGCGGGTGACAGTTTAGAGGGAATATTAGGTTTGTGGAGCGAAAACGTATGGTTAGCCGCAAGAGGCGGAGGTATAGGAAGTTATTGGGGCAACCTAAGATCTATTGGAGAAAAAATCGGAAAAGTCGGCAAGACTTCAGGAATTATACCTTTTATAAAAGTTATGGACTCACTCACACTTGCAATTAGTCAAGGTTCTCTAAGAAGAGGATCGGCAGCCTGTTATCTTCCTATCGATCATCCAGAGATAGAAGAGTTCATTGAAATGAGAAGACCTACTGGTGGAGACACTAATAGAAGATCTTTGAACTTACACCATGGTGTTTTAGTTTCAGATTCGTTCATGAGAGCTGTAGAGACAGACGGACAATGGGCGTTAAGAAGTCCAAAGGATGGTTCGGTACAAGCTACTCTTTCAGCTAGAAATTTATGGATAAGACTTTTGACGGCTAGAGTTGAAACTGGAGAGCCGTATATAATTTATATTGATACAGTTAATCGTCAAATTCCTCAACATCATAAATTAGCAGGACTGACTGTTAAAACTTCAAATCTTTGTAGTGAAATAACTCTTCCAACGGGAAAAGATAGAGATGGTAATGAAAGAACCGCGGTATGTTGTTTATCATCTTTGAATATAGAAAAATATGACGAATGGAAAGATGATAAAAATTTTGTAGAAGATGTTATGAGATTTTTGGATAATGTACTTCAAGATTTTATAAATAAAGCACCTGATAGTTTTCAAAACGCAAAGTATGCAGCAATGAGAGAAAGAAGCGTAGGTTTAGGTGTTATGGGATTACATTCTTATTTTCAACAAAAAGGTATTCCTTTTGGATCAGTTATGAGCAAGGTTTGGAATAAAAAAATATTTTCAAATGTACAAAAAAAAGTTGATAAGGCCTCAAAAGATCTTGCTGAAGAAAGGGGAGCTTGTCCAGACGCAGAGGAGTTTGGTATAAAGGAGAGATTTTCAAACAAAACGGCAATTGCTCCAACCGCTTCCATCTCAATTATTTGCGGTGGTGCTTCTCCTGGTATTGAACCTATAGCTGCCAATAGTTATACACACAAAACATTATCTGGTTCTTATAATGTTAGAAATAAATATTTAGCAAAAACCCTTGAAAAATACAAAAAAAATACTGATGAAGTTTGGTCCAGTATTACCACAAATCAAGGTTCAGTTTCTCACTTAGATTTTTTAAGTAGTGAAGAAAAAGAAACATTCAAAACTGCTTTTGAAATTGATCAAAGATGGGTTGTTGAGTTAGGTGCAGATAGAACACCTCATATTTCACAAGCACAATCAATTAATGTTTTCATACCAGCAGATGTTCACAAAAAAGATCTTCATCAACTACACTTTCAGGCATGGAAAAAAGGGCTTAAAAGCCTTTATTATTGCAGATCTAAATCAATTCAAAGAGCAGAAAATATTAACTCAGGCTCATCAACAGATGTGACAAAGAATGTTTATTCAAACAAAAAAGAATCAAGTACAGATGAAAGTAAATATGAGGAATGTTTGTCATGTCAGTAATTAAGTTAAAAAAAGATAAAGAAGTTTTTAAAGGCGGTTTATTAGTAGAAAATCCAGTATATAAACCTTTTAGATACCCTTGGTGCTACGATGCATGGTTAACCCAGCAAAGAATCCATTGGTTACCAGAGGAAGTTCCTCTTGGAGACGATGTTAGAGATTGGCAGAAGAACTTGTCCCAAGGCGAGAAAAACCTTTTAACACAAATATTTAGATTTTTTACACAGGCGGATGTTGAAGTTAATAATTGTTATTTAAGACATTACACAACTGTTTTTAAACCAACTGAAGTTTTAATGATGATGACAGCTTTTGCTGCTATGGAAACAGTTCACATCGCGGCTTACTCTCATTTGCTTGATACAATTGGTATGCCAGAGTCAGAATATTCTGCTTTCATGAAATATAAAGAAATGAAAGATAAATATGATTATATGCAAGGGTTTAATGTTAACTCTAAAGCAGACATAGCTAAAACAGTTGCTGTGTTTAGTGCTTTTACAGAAGGACTACAGCTTTTTGCAAGCTTTGCTATACTTTTAAATTTTCCAAGGCATAACAAAATGAAAGGTATGGGCCAAATTGTTACCTGGTCAGTAAGAGACGAAACACTTCATTGTAACTCTATGATTAGATTGTTCAGAGCTTTTATAAAAGAAAACCCAGAAATCTGGAACGAAAAATTAAAACATGAACTTTACGATGCTTGCAAGACTATAATTGCTCATGAAGATTCATTTATTGATTTAGCTTTTCAAATGGGTCCCATTGAAGGTTTAACTGCAGACCAAGTTAAAAAATATATTAGATGGATAGGTGACAGAAGGCTAATTCAATTAGGTTTAGAACCGATTTACAAAGTAGAAAAGAACCCACTTACTTGGCTTGATACTATGCTTAACGCTGTTGAACACATGAACTTTTTTGAGGGCAGAGCTACTGAGTATTCTAAAGCATCCACAAAAGGTTCTTGGGCAGAAGCTTTCTCCTGAAATCATCTTACATTCAAAGCTAGAACTTTTCTGTGATCACTACCTTTATATTTCGACAAGGGCCTAATCAATTTATTTGCAGCGTGCTGTTCCATAATATGGGCTGACCAACCGGTAATTCGAGCCATGACGAATACTGGCGTAAAAAAATCTGTATCGATTCCCATTAAATGGTAGGTCGGTCCACAAGGATAGTCTACGTTGGGATGAATATTTTTTCTTTCAAGCATAACCTTTTCCAAAATTTCATACATTTTCGGGTATTTCGTATTTTTCATAAGTTGAGCAACTTTTAAAAAATATTTTTTCATAGTAGGAACCCTTGAATCGCCACTTCTGTAAACTCTATGACCAAAACCCATTACAACTTTTTTTTTGTCCAATGCATTATTTATCCATGAATTAGCATTCTCTGGTTTTTTTATATGTTTAAACATATGCATGACTGCTTCATTAGCCCCACCATGCAATGGTCCTTTCAAGCTTGCAATTGCACCAGTAATAGCACCGTGCATATCAGAAAGACTACTTGTAATTGTTCTGGCGGTAAATGTAGAAACATTAAAACTATGTTCTGCGTAAAGAATCATAGAAACGTCAAATGCTTTTACAATTTGTTTATCTGGGACTTTTCCAAACATCATATTAAAAAAATTCTCCGAGTAGGATAATTTTTTATTTGGTGGTACTATTTTTTTACCTTTACGAGCCCTAAAATAAGCCGCAACTGCTGTAGGAGTTTGAGAAAAAATTCTCATTGCTTTTCTCATATTAGCTTTTGGCGAATTATCTCTCACGTCTTTGTCTTCTAGACCCATCAAACTTACAGCAGTTCTTGTTGCATCCATCGGATGTGCTTTTTTGGGCATATTTTTAATATCATTAAGAATTTGTTTTGATAGCTTACGGTTATTTCTTTCTTCTTTTATAAAATTTTTTAATTGTTTCGATTTTGGAAGTTCACCATGCAAAACTAGGTAGGCAACTTCTTCAAAACTACACTTTTGACAAAGGTCCTGAACTTTATAGCCTCTATAGGTTAGAGAGTTAATTTCAGGCATAACCTGTGAAATTGTAGTTTCATCTACAACTATTCCCATTAGCCCTTTTTTTATTTCATCACTCATATTTTATTCATGTCCATCAGTTTTAAAATCTGTAATTTTTTTATCAGGAGTATTATATTTCTCATACTCTACAAGTTCATATAATCTCTTTCTGCTTTGCATTTTATCTATAATATTATTTTGATGTCCATCTCTAAAAATTGATTTCAAACCATCTTCCACACTTTTCATTGCTAATCTTTGCGTTGTTACTGGATAAATAACAATATTATAACCTAAGTTTTTTAATTGTTTCGCAGATAATAGTTTTGACTTCCCGAATTCCGTCATATTGGCTAATAAATAAACCTTTGAATTTTCTCTCACTCTCTCAAATTCTTTCTCATCTTTCATAGATTCTGGAAAAATTATATCTGCACCTGCAGCTTCATAAGCCTTTATCCTTTCAATTGTTTTTTCAAGCCCTTCAACAAGGTTGGCATCTGTTCTAACAATTATCAAAAAGTTCTTGTCTTTTCTTGAATTAACAGAAACTTTTATTTTATTTACCATTTCTCCCGTAGAAATAAGTTCTTTATTTTCCAGGTGTCCACACCTTTTCTCAGCTATTTGATCTTCTATATGGCATCCAGCAAGACCCATACTTTCAAAGGTTTTTATTGTTTTTTTACAATCTGAGAAACCAGTGTCAGCATCAACTATTGAGGGCAAATCAGTTACTTTGGCAATTTGGTTGGCTCTATAACTAACATGCCTAAGTGTAGTTAAACCTATGTCAGGAATTCCTAGGTCATTAGACATAACACCGCCAGATATATAAATGCCATCAAAACCAATTTCTGCAATTAATTTTGCACACAAAGGATTATAAGCACCAGGAAACCTAAGTAATTTTTTTTCTTTAAGACTATTTACTAAATCTTTCCTTTTTCCCACAACATTTTTTTTTGTAAAATGCATGAAGTTTTTATATTAAAACACAAATATAAAATCAAAGACTATTTTAACAAGACAACTAATGCAGTTAAAATCAACAAAATTGCCAAAATATACTCAGTAATCTTTTTTGTCCTGGTATTCTTAATAAATATTCTTAAGCTATTTCCAAAAATAGCCCAAATACATATTGAAGGAAAACAAACTACAGCCGCAGTGACTACCAAAAAAATTGTAGCAACAAGAAAATTTTCTTCAGTAGGGAAAAAACCTGATGCTACAGTAATTGCTACAGTCCAGGCCTTAGGATTAATAAATTGAAAAAGTGATGCTTCATAAAATTTTAAAGGTCTGCCACCAGTGTCTTTTTCAACCAAGCTAAAAGAACCAATTATTTTCCATCCAAGATATAATAAATAAACAAAACACAGAATTTTCATATAAAATTGTAGTTGGGGAAAAATTAAAAATAAACTTCCCAAGCCATAACAAACTAATCCTATTTGAAAAATGTGACCAAGAGGAATACCAATTAAATGAGGCAGGGTTCTAACGAAACCAAATTTTAATCCAGAGGCCGTCAACATTGCATTGTTAGGGCCAGGAGTTGCAAACATTATAAAATAATAAGTAACAAGAGCAGAAAAAAGCTGAAAATCTATCATAAGTATTTTTCAATAATTTTTTCAAAATTTAAAAAGTTTTTGATGGCAATATCATGAGGAATTTGATCTTTCTTTTTTTCAGTATATCCATCTTCTACCAATATAAATGGAATTTTCGCATTATATGCGGATTTAGAATCTACTTCGCTATCTCCAACCATAATAGTTTTATTTGTATCTCCACCAAGTATTTCGACAACATTTGTTAGATGTCTAGGATCAGGTTTATTGAAATCAAATGTATCGCAACCTGCAATATAATGAAAATATTCCGCTAGTTTTATTTTTTTTAAAAGATCGACTGCTAGTCTTTCCTGTTTATTGGTACATACCGCCATTGGTATTTTTTTTGATTGTGCCCAATTTAAGAAATTAACAACGCCCTCGATTGGTTTGCTTCCCTTGTCAATATTTTTAGAGTAATGATCTATAAATTCATTTACCATTTCTTTTTTTACTTTTTCATCTGTAATTTCCTCTTTGAAAGATCTTTGCATCATTATCCAAGCTCCACGTCCTGCAAGATGTTTAATCTCACCAAGTTTTTTTTGATGAAATCCAAATTTTTTCATAACATGGTTATGCGCACCCATTAGATCTGGCGCAGTATCAACCAAGGTACCGTCCAAATCGAATAGAATTGTTAATTTTTGAGTCATTCTTATTTAAGTATTAAAAAGAAACATTTTGTGACTTATTAACATCATAATTCTAATGTAAAGACAAATTTTTATGAAGACAAATTCAAAATTAAAAAAAATTAATGCCTATAAGGTAATTCAGGAAAGTTTGAGAAAAAAAGCAATAAAGCAAGGTGTAAATCTAATTGCGCCTGAGACTATATTTTTATCTATCGATACCAAATTTGGAAAAAATGTAACAATTAATCCTTACGTAGTTATTGGTAAAAAAGTAAAGATTGGCAATAATGTTGAAATTTTATCTTTTAGCCATATAGAGGGAGCAAAAATAGAAAATAAAGTTACCATTGGTCCTTACGCAAGGATTAGACCTGGCACTCATTTAATGTCAGGTGTTAAGATTGGAAATTTTGTAGAAACAAAAAAATCCAAAATTAAATCTAACTCAAAAGTAAACCATCTATCATACATTGGAGATAGTGAAATTGGAAAGAATACAAATATAGGAGCCGGGACTATTACTTGTAATTATGATGGTGTAAAAAAAAATAAAACAATTATATCTGATAATGTTTTTGTTGGATCTAATACATCTTTGGTGGCCCCGGTGAAAATTAATAAAAAATCAATTATTGGCGCTGGTTCTGTCATTACTAGAGATGTGAAAGAAAACTCCTTAGCATTAGAAAGATCTGAGCAAAAGCAAATAGAAAACTTTAAAATTAAAAAATAATGTGTGGAATTATAGGTATAGCTAGTAATAAGTCGGTATCAATTAATATTATTAATGCCCTAAAAAAGCTTGAGTACCGAGGTTATGATTCCGCTGGGTTAGCTACAATTGCAAACGGAGAAATTAATGAAAAAAAATGTCCGGGAAGAGTTGAAAAGCTGGAAAAAATTTTATTTCAAAATCCAAATGAAGGAAATTTAGGGATAGGGCATGTAAGATGGGCTACGCACGGTATTCCAAATGAAGTAAATGCACATCCACATTCAAGCGAAATAGTTTCTGTTGTTCATAATGGAATAATAGAAAATTCAGATGAATTAAAAAAAGTACTAGAAAAATCTGGAAAAGTTTTTAAATCTCAAACTGATACTGAAGTAATAACAGTTTTGCTTACTGAAAAATTAAAAAAGTTAGATCCTTTAAACGCTGTTTTTGAAACATTAGACATGTTGAAGGGAAGTTTTGCTTTAGGAATAATATTTAAAAATTTTAAAGATTTTGTTATTGGAGCCAGAAGAGGCAGCCCTCTTGCTGTCGGTTATTCAAATAATGAAAATTATCTTGGCTCAGACTCTTATGCTTTAAAAGCTATGACTAACAAAATTTCATATTTAGATGATGGAGATATATGTGTTCTTACCAAAGATGAGGTGAAGTTTTATAATTCCAAAAAGGATAAAATTAATAAAGAAATTTTTACATTATCTGAAGATAAGTCTATTGTTAGCAAGGGTAATTACAAAAATTTTATGATAAAAGAAATTTTTGAGCAACCTGTTACCACAAAAACTTGTTTAAAGGAATATATTGATAAAATTAGAGGAGAAATCAATTTTTATAATCTTCCAGTTAATCCTAAAAAAATAAATAAAATAGTTTTAATAGGATGTGGGACGGCTTACCACTCATGTTTAATAGCGAAATATTGGTTTGAAGAATTTACATCTTTAAATGTAGAGGCTGATATAGCATCAGAATTTAGATATAGAAAAGTTAGATTTGATAATAAAGCATTATACATATTTGTATCTCAATCAGGCGAAACTGCAGATACTTACGCAGCACTTGAGCTATGCAAAAAAGAAAATGTAAAAACATGTTCAGTCGTAAATGTTGTAGAAAGTTCAATAGCCAGAAATTCTGATTGTGTTTTACCAATTCATGCAGGACCAGAAATAGGAGTTGCATCTACCAAGGCATTTTTAGGCCAAATGCTTGTGTTATATCTACTATCTCTTAAAATTTCAGAAATTAGAAATGACATTAATCAAAAAGATTATAGAAAAAAAATAACTGAATTAAAAAAAATTCCAGCATTGTTGTTAGAAACTTTAAAAGAGGAAGAAAAAATACAATTAATTGCAAAAGATATTTATAAGTCTAAAGGCTCAATGTTTTTAGGCCGAGGATTTTCTTTCCCGATCGCTTTGGAAGGTGCTTTAAAATTAAAAGAACTTTCATATTTACACGCAGAGGGTTATCCAGCTGGAGAAATGAAACATGGACCTTTAGCCTTAATTGAAGACGGACTGCCAGTTGTTATTATAGCGCCGAAAGACAAATACTTTGAAAAAACCTTATCAAATATGCAGGAGGTAATTGCAAGAGGAGGCAAGGTTTTATTATTAACAAATTCAGGTGGAAAAGTAATAAGTGAAAATATAAGATTTCAAATTGATCTTCCAGAGTCCGAAATAACACTTACACCTTTTTTATTTACTGTTCCTCTACAACTTCTTTCTTATCATGTAGCATTATTTAAAAAATGCGATATAGATAAGCCCAGAAACTTAGCCAAATCTGTTACTGTTGAATAAAGACTCATAATAATATAAATATCCATCAAGAGTTAAAATGAAAAAATGGACTTTAAATAGCTGGAAAAAGTTTCCAGCAAAACATATACCAAAATATCAAGACCAAAAAGAACTTGATTTAGTTTTAAGTAAAGTTAAAAAATATCCTCCATTGGTATTTGCAGGAGAAACACGCTCTTTGAAAAAATCATTAGCCAACGTAGTGGAAGGGAAGGCTTTTTTGTTACAAGGAGGAGATTGTGCTGAAAGTTTTGCAGAGTTTCATCCTGATAATATAAGAGATACTTTTAAATCAATATTACAAATGTCTTTAGTTTTGACTGCATCTGCAAATTTACCTGTCGTAAAGCTCGGGAGGATAGCTGGACAATTTTCTAAACCAAGAAGCTCACCAATAGAAAAAAAAGACGGAAAGGAATTACCTAGTTATCTAGGGGATAATATTAACGGTATGGAATTTTCAGAGAAAGCTAGAGAACCAGATGCAAAAAGATTATTTAGAGCTTATTCACAGTCAGCATCAACACTAAATTTAATCAGAGCTTTTTCTCAAGGAGGCTTCGCAGATTTGAGACAAGTTCATTTATGGAATCTAGGATTTATAAATAAGAAAACAAAAGGGAAATATAAAGAGATAGAAGATAAAATTAGTGACTCACTTTCTTTTATGGAAGCTTGTGGAATTAATCCAGATAATAATAGAAGATTGAGAACAGTTAATTTTTATACATCACATGAAGCTCTCCTTCTACCTTTTGAGGAAGCAATGACAAGAATAGATTCAACCACTGGTGAATATCATGATACCTCTGCTCACTTTGTATGGATTGGAGACAGAACTCGTCAACCGGATGGTGCACATGTAGAATTTTGTAGAGGAATCAAAAACCCTATTGGCTTGAAATGTGGACCAACTTTAAAAGCTGAAGAATTGATTAAACTATGTAATATTTTAAATCCTAAGAATGAACCTGGAAGGCTTACATTAATTTCAAGATTTGGAGCAGACAATGTAGAAAAGTTTTTGCCAAAACTTATTAGAGCTGTAAAAAAAGAGGGACTCAAAGTTATTTGGTCTTGTGACCCAATGCACGGAAATACTATCAAGGCTGCAACAGGATTTAAAACAAGACCTTTTGAAAACGTACTGAAGGAAGTCAAAAGTGTTTTTGGAATTCATCAGTCAGAAGCTAGCTATGCAGGAGGTCTTCATATTGAAATGACAGGACAAGATGTAACAGAGTGTACGGGCGGTGCTCAAAAAATATCAGAAAAGGATTTATCCAATAGATATAGAACACATTGTGACCCAAGGCTAAATGCCACGCAAGCTTTGGAATTAGCCTTCTTAATTTCTGACGAAATTAAGAAGAATTCAAAATATTCAAAAAATATTATTCAAGCAGCGTCTTAATAATTATTATATAATTATTAAGACAGAGTCCTTAAAATAAGGAAGGATTTGTTTTAATTATGAAGATAGAAAAAAGAGCAAAAATTATCCAAGACTGGATTGAAAATTATTGTAAAAATACTTCTTTCAATCCCAAGGCTTTGGTTGTTGGTATTTCAGGAGGTGTAGACTCTTCTGTGGTTAGTACTTTATGTGCAAAAACAGGAAGAAAAACTATTGTACTAACAATGCCTATTAATCAAATTAAATCTCAACACGACCTAAGTTTGTTACATGCAAATTGGTTGAAAGAAAAATTTAAAAATGTTGAACACCATTTGTTAGATATGGATAAAATTTTTCAGGCTTTTTCTAATACTCTGAAAAAATTTAATAATGAACATGGATTGGCAAATTCAAGAGCAAGACTAAGGATGGCAACACTGTATCAAGTAGCGGCTGCTAATTCTGGAATAGTTGTAGGTACAGGAAATAAAGTTGAGGATTTTGGCGTTGGTTTTTACACAAAATATGGAGATGGTGGAGTGGATATTTCTCCTATAGCTGACTGCACAAAAACTCAAGTTTGGGAACTGGGAAGACACTTAGGAATATCTGAAAAAATTGTTAATGCAGATCCTACAGATGGTTTATGGAATGATGGAAGGAATGATGTTGATCAATTAGGTATGAGCTATCAAGATTTAGAAAAGGCAATGAATGATAAAAATGATTCTAATTATAAAAAATATTTAAAAATCAGAGAAAAAAATTTACATAAAATGAATCCAATACCAGTTTGTATTATAAAAGATGAATAATAAATTAAATATCACAAATACGTTAACGGGAAAAAAGGAAACCTTTGTTCCAATTGATAAAAAAAAAGTTGGAATGTATGTTTGTGGACCAACGGTATATGATTTTCCACATGTTGGAAATGCAAGACCTCTAGTTGTTTTTGACGTTTTATGCAGAATTCTCATAAAAATTTTTGGAAAAGATAAAGTTATATACGTAAGAAATATAACTGATATAGATGATAAAATAATCGATTCATCAAAAAAGAAAAAAATATCTACAGACAAACTTACATCCAACATAACAAAAAGCTTTCATGATGATTGTAAATATTTAAACTGCCTTAAACCAAATTTTGAACCAAAAGCGACCGAACATATTAAGGAGATGATTGTTATGATTGAGAATTTGTTGGGTAACAAACACGCTTACGAAAAAGACAAACATGTTTATTTCTCAGTAAATTCATTTAAAAATTATGGCAAATTATCAAAAAAGAAATCAGAAGAACTAGTTGCAGGAGCAAGAGTTGAGATTTCAAAGTTTAAAAAAAATCCACTTGATTTTGTTCTTTGGAAACCATCAGCACTAGAAGACCCAGGCTGGGATTCTCCATGGGGTAGAGGAAGACCTGGTTGGCACTTAGAATGCTCAGTTATGAGTGAAAAATTTCTCGGAAAAAACTTTGATATTCATGGTGGGGGATTAGATCTTGTTTTTCCTCATCATGAAAACGAAATAGCGCAATCATGTTGCGCTAACAAAACGGATAAATTTGCAAACTTTTGGTTACACAACGGCTATGTTACTTTTAACAAAGAAAAAATGTCAAAATCTCTTGGGAATATAGTTACTATTGAAAAAATGAGAGGAACTATCAATGGACAGGTTATTAGGCTTGCATTGTTAAGCGCACATTATAAGCAACCTTTGGATTGGAATGAGAATTTAATTAATGAGAGCCAAAGTATTCTTGATAAGTGGTACACTCAGTTTGAAAATACTAAAGAGGATGATTTAAACGAAGATTTACTAAAACCTCTTTTGGAAGATATAAATACACCAGCCTACATATCAAAACTACATTTACTATATGATAAAGCCTCTAAGGGAGATAAACCCTCAAAAAAACTCTTTCTTGCTGGATGCAAGTTAATTGGCTTATTAGAAGATGATTTAGAAACTTGGAAAAAATTTAAAAAAATAAATTCTAAAATTAATGAAAAAGATATTAAAAATAAAATTAAAGATAGAGAAAATGCTAGAAATATAGGCGATTACAAGTTAGCAGATAGTATAAGAAAAGAACTAGAAAGTAATGGAGTAATTATCGAAGATAAAGGTAACAAGACAATTTGGAGGTACAAATGATCGATATTGAAATTAAAAAAATTATACCAGCAATAGAAACTTCAGACGGCGCTGGTGTAAAATTAAAGAGGAGTATTGGTACACCCGAAGCAGATTATATTGATCCATTTTTAATGCTAGATGAGTTTGGATCTGAAAACAAAGATGATTATATAGCGGGATTCCCTCCTCATCCACACAGGGGTATCGAAACGGTTACTTACATGCTTAGCGGTGCATTTGAACATGAGGATAGTACAGGTTCTAAAGGAAAAATGACAGCTGGTGCTGTGCAATGGATGAAAACTGGAAGAGGAATTATACATTCTGAAATGCCAGCAATGTCTGCTGGGAAACTTTTAGGCTTTCAACTGTGGATCAATATGCCAGCAAAATTAAAAAAAAACAAACCGAGCTATAACTTTATCAACGCTAATCAAATTGGGGTTTATAAAGATAATGAAAAAACAGTTAAAGTAATTGCTGGAAAATATGAAAATGTTGAAGGTCCAGAAAAAGGACATAATGTTGAACCGATTTATTTACATATCAAATTAAATAATGAAAAGAAGTTTAAAACAAATCTTCCTTCAGGACATAACTCGTTTATTTATTTACTTGAGGGAGAAATAAAAGTAGGTGACAAAAAACACTTAAAAACTACAAACTCAAACCTAATCCTTTTAAATAGAGGGGATACTCTTAATGTCAAAGCTAAAAAAGATAGTGAGTTTTTATTTATTGCTGGAAAACCTATTGGCGAACAAATAGCTCGTGGAGGTCCATTTGTAATGAATACTAAGGAAGAAATTCTTCAGGCTGTTCAGGATTATAAAAATGGAACATTTGTTAAACAAACATGAGCAAAGAAAAAATATATATTTTTGATACTACCCTGAGAGATGGAGCTCAAACAGAAGGTGTTAATTTTTCGATTGATGATAAGAACAAAATAGCAAAAGCCTTAGCAGATCTTGGGGTTGATTATTTAGAAGGGGGATGGCCAGGAGCCAACACATTAGATACAACTTTTTTTAACAAACCACCCGAGTTAGGAAAAACTTTACTAACAGCTTTTGGAATGACAAAAAAATCTGGAAGGAGTGCCCAAAATGATCCTGGATTATCTGCTGTTTTAAATTCAAATACGCCAGCAGTATGTTTGGTAGGTAAATCTTGGGATTTTCACGTTGATAAAGCTCTTGGAATTTCAAATAAAGAAAATTTAGAAAATATTAAGGAGACAGCAAAATTATTTGTAAAAGAAAAAAAAGAATTTATGTTTGATGCCGAACATTTTTTTGACGGTTACAAAAGCAATCCAAGGTATGCAATAGATTGCATAAAAACTGCATTTGATGAAGGAGCTAGGTGGATCGTTCTTTGTGACACAAATGGTGGAACACTTCCACACGAAGTTGGAGAAATTATTTCAAAAATTGTAAAAATTATTCCTGGAAAAAATCTTGGTATACACGCGCATAATGATACAGAAAATGCAGTAGCTAATTCTTTAACAGCTGTGTTATCTGGAGTTCGACAGGTTCAAGGAACAATTAACGGATTGGGAGAAAGATGTGGTAATGCAAATTTAATGTCAGTAATTCCTTCTCTAGTTCTTAAGGAAAGCTTCTCTAAAAATTTTGAAATAGGTATTTCTAAAGATAAAATGAAAACATTAACTGAATGTTCCAGATTGTTAGATGAAATATTAAATAGAAAATCCAACAGACATTTAGCATATGTAGGAGCTTCAGCTTTTTCTCACAAAGGAGGCCTTCATGTTTCTGCTGTTACAAAAGATCCAAAAACATATGAACATATAAATCCAAATTTAGTAGGAAATTTTAGAAATATTGTTGTTTCCGATCAATCCGGAAAATCTAACATTATGTCTAGATTAGAAAAGTATGGAATAAAAATTGATAAAAACAATCCAAAAGTACAAAGTTTACTGGATGAAGTAAAAGACAGAGAGTTTGCAGGTTATTCTTATGATGGTGCCGATGCTTCATTTGAACTACTAGCAAGACGTCTTTTGGGAGAAATACCAAAGTATTTAACTATTTCAAAATATGATGTTTCTGTAAAAAGAGATTCTAAAGATAAAATAAATTCTTTCGCAAAAGCCCACATAGAAGTTGATGGAAAAGAAATTATTTGTGAGGGCTCAGGTAATGGACCTGTAAATGCATTAGACAACGCTATTAGATCGAATGTTGACAAAGTAGGAAAATATTCAAAATATTTAAAAGATTTGAAATTAGTTGATTATAAAGTGAGAATTTTAAATACTGGAACAAATGCAACAACACGTGTTTCTATAGAAAGCACAGATAAAGATGGAAAGAATTGGTTTACGATAGGAGTGTCCCCAAATATAATTGATGCATCATTTAAAGCTTTAATCGATAGCTTAGATTACAAATTATATAAAGAAAAAGCCCCAGCTAATGATTAGCAAAATTTGTTTTCTTCTTGTAAAACCACAGTTACCAGAAAATATTGGTTTTGCTGCAAGAGGATTAAAAAATTTTGGTTTTAAAAATTTAGATTTAGTGAAGCCTAAAGAAATCTGGCCAAACCAAAAAGCAATAGCAACCTCAGTAGGAGCAAAAGATATTCTTAAAAAAACAAAAGTGTATTCCAATATCAAAGACGCTATAAATAAATACGATATTGTTTATGCCTCTTCAGCAAGAAAAAGAGATATTAATAAAAGGCATTTATCTTTTAATCAATTTGTTAAAAGCATTAAAAAAAATAGAAAAAAGAAAATTGGAATTATGTTTGGCCCTGAAGCTTCGGGTTTATCTAATGATGATATAGCATACTCAAATTATATTTTTAAAATTCCAGTAAACAAAAAATTTGAGTCTATAAATCTTTCCCACAGCATGATTCTTGTATGTTATGAGATATTCAAGAATTTTAGACCGAATTACTTTAAAAAAGAGAAAAAATTAATTGATATTATAAGTAAGAAAAAATTAAATATATTTACCAATTTTGTTGAGGGACGTTTAGAAAAAAAAGGTTTTTTTTCACCAAGTGAAAAGAAAAAAGCAATGCTTATTAACCTAAGAAACATTTTTGGTAGAATGGAGTTAAGCAACAAAGAATTAAGGATATTATCCAGTGTTTTTAGTAAATTATAAGAATAATTGACAAATATATTATAAAGATTATAAACGTTTTTTTTATGACAAAAAGAATAAAGGCAAAACACAAAGTAGATAGAAGATTAAGAGTTAATTTATGGGGCAAACCCAAAAGCCCTTTTAATACTCGTAATTATCCCCCTGGCCAGCACGGTCAAAACAAAAAAGGCAAACCAACAGATTATGGCGTTCAACTTAACGCAAAACAAAAACTAAAATCATATTATGGAAATATTAATGAAAGACAATTTAGAAATGTTTACAGAAAAGCAATCAAAAAAAGAGGAGATACAACAGAAAATTTGGTTGGTATTTTGGAAAGAAGATTAGATACAGTTATTTACAGAGCCAAGTTGGCACCCACAGTTTTTTCTGCTAGACAGTTGATTAATCATGGTCATTTTCGAGTAAACAAAAAAAAAGTTAATATTTCTAGTTATTTAGTTAAAGAGGAAGATCTAATCGAAGTTAAAGAAAAATCTAAATCACTGGCTATTATTGACACTTGTTTAGCCAGCAAAGAGAGAGACGTACCTGAATATATTCAACTTGATATTAAAAACAAAGTAGCCAAACTTGTTAGAGTTCCTAAGTTTGCTGATATACCTTACCCAACTTTAATGGAACCCAAATTAGTGATTGAGTACTACTCAAGATAATAAAGATTTATTCTCAAAGAGTTTTTTTAATTCACCCTTTTCGAACATTTCTTTAACTATATCGCAACCTCCAACAAATTCACCTTTGACGTATAATTGTGGTATTGTTGGCCAATCAGTAAAATCTTTTATCCCTTGTCTAATTTCATTACTTTCTAAAACATTAATTCCTTCAAACTTAACTTTTAGATGTTTCAAAATATTGGTAACGGCCATTGAGAAACCACATTGAGGTGAGTCCGGAGTTCCTTTCATGAAAAGGACAATATTATTTGAGTCAATAATTTTTTTAATTTTCTGGTTTATGTCATCCATTTTTTTCCTCTGTTGTTAGTGCAAGAGCGTGTAATTCATTACCCATTTTACCTTTTAAAGCCTTGTATACCATTTTGTGTTGTTCCACCTTTGACTTACCATTAAAAATCTTTGAGATTATTTTAGCAGAATAATGATTGCTATCACCAGCAGTATCTTTAAGTTCTAAGGTTGCGTCTGGAAAAGCAGACATAATCATTGTTGAAATCTCATTCTTAGTTAATGGCATAATACTTATTATACCATTGATTATTATAATTACGAAGATCTTTTATTTTTAAATTAAGTGTTTTTTCAATTTCAAATGTGTCATTTTGAACAACAGCAATGACTTCAAAAAAAATATTACTTTTTTTTAAAAAACTTTCGATTTTTTTTAAATTATTTTTGGAAATTTCGATCAAATATCTTCCTTGGTCCTCACCGAAAAAATATTCATATAAATTTGCTAGTTTTTTTGGTTTATATATCTTTAAGCCTAAACCAGAATTAATTGACATTTCAGCCAAAGATACAATCATTCCTCCCGAAGAAATATCATGTGCAGATAAAATTAAATTATCTTTTATTAATTTTAAAACAGCAAGACCATTATTTTTTTCATTAACTAAGTTTATTTCTGGTGGCGGACCATCAAATATTGAGAAATTTTCCTGAAGAAAAGCACTTTGATCTATATGACCTATTGTTTTTCCTATAACCATAATTAAATTTTCAGGTTTTTTTATTTTTGTATCAACTATTCTTTTTAAGTCATTAATTACTCCTATGCCGCCAATTACTGGTGTAGGAAATATACTTTTTGATTTAGTTTCGTTATAAAAAGATACATTGCCTGATACCACAGGAAAATTTAAAAATTCGCATGCTTCTCTAATTCCATCTACACATTCAACAAATTCTCCCATAACATCTGGTTTTTCAGGACTCCCAAAATTTAAACAGTTCGTAATAGCTAATGGCTTAGCTCCTACAGAAATTAAATTTCTCCAATTTTCACAAACAATTTGTTTCCCCCCTGATTTGGGATCGGCTTTGCAATAATTTGCCGAAGAATCTACTGATATTGCTATGGCTTTATCTTTGTTATGAATTCTAACGACTGCAGAATCACCACCAGATTTTTGTATAGTGTCACACATTACAATTTGATCATATTGATCAGTGATCCAGTTTTTATTTGAATGGTTTGGGGATGATAGTATTTTAATAAGAGCATCTTCAATTTTTATTTTTTTTAAATCTTTTATTTTTATTTTATTTTTTATCACTTTAGATTTTATCCACTTTCTGTCGTATAAAGGAGCTTTATCAGCCAATGCTGGAATAGGGATATCCGCAACTTTTTTGTTGTCAAAATTTAGTATTAATCTATTAGTATCTGTTGTTTTTCCTATCACAACAAAATCTAAGTCCCATTTATCAAATATTTTTTTTGCTTCTTTTTCTTTTTTATCATCAAGTATTATCAGCATTCGCTCTTGGCTCTCAGATAACATCATTTCATAGGGGCTCATATTATTTTCTCGACAGGGTATTTTATTTAAATTTAATTCTATTCCAAGTTTACCTTTTGATGCCATTTCAATACTGGACGATGTTAGTCCAGCCGCACCCATATCTTGTATTGATATAATAGAATTATCTTTCATCAATTCTAGACATGCCTCTAAAAGTAATTTTTCTGTAAAAGGATCACCTACCTGGACTGTTGGTTTTTTTTCTTCCGAGTTTTCATCAAATTCAGCTGAAGCCATGGAGGCCCCGTGAATTCCATCTCTTCCAGTTTTAGAACCGACATAGACCACAGGCTTATTTAAACCTTTGGCTTTAGAATAGAATATTTTATTTTTGTTAACATGACCAACTGCCATAGCATTTACTAAAATATTCTCGTTGTATGAACTATTAAATTTAGTTTCACCTCCAACAGTAGGTATCCCTACTGAGTTTCCATAACTACCAATTCCAGATACTACACCACTTAATAAATTTTGAGTTTTTTCATTTTCTGGTGAGCCAAAATGAATTGAATTCATTAGTGCAATAGGTCTTGCCCCCATTGTAAAAACATCTCTTAATATTCCACCTACACCTGTAGCTGCACCTTGATACGGTTCTATAAATGAGGGATGGTTATGACTTTCTATTTTAAAAACTATTGCATCATCGTCCCCTATATCAACAACACCTGCATTTTCACCGGGACCTTGAATTACAATATTATTTTTTGTCGGCAATTTTTTTAAATGTAATTTTGAAGATTTATAAGAACAATGTTCATTCCACATTGCTGAAAAAATTCCTAATTCTAGTAAATTAATATCCCTTCCCAAAAGGTTTTTTATTTTTTTGTATTCTTCTACTTTTAAACCATGATTTTCTATTTGATCTTTTGTGATTGTCATATTAATTCATTAAACTCAAAAACAAACCTAAACCGTCTTCACCTGATATATTTTTATCAGCCATTCTTTCTGGATGTGGCATCATTCCTAGGATATTTTTATTTTTATTTAAAATACCAGCAATATTATTCACGGATCCATTTGGATTTGATTTTGGATTAATATTTCCAGTCTCATCACAATATTTGATAGGTATCAATTCGTCGTTTTCTAATTCTTCTAAATGTTTTTTGTTAGTAAAATAGTTACCCTCATTATGTGCAATATTTAATTTTAATATTTCATCATTTTTATATTTATTAAAAAATTTATTTTTATTAGAGTTAACTTTTATAAATATGTCTTTTGAAATAAATTTTAATCCAGAATTTCTTAATAGAGCACCCTGTAATAATCCACATTCAATTAAAATTTGAAACCCGTTGCAGATTCCTAAAATCAATGCCCCCTTTTTTCCTGCGCTGATTACCTCCGATAATATATTTGATTTAGCTGCTATTGCACCTGATCTTAGGTAATCTCCGTATGAAAAACCCCCGGGAATAACAATTAGGTCTGATTTTGGTAATTCAGTTTCTTTATGCCAAACCATTAAATTTTTAAATTGCATCCTCTCTAAAGCGACGGCAACATCTCTATCGCAATTTGATCCTGGAAAAACTATGACAGATGATTTCATTCAGCTTTGTTAATTTTAAAATCCTCAATAATTTGATTAGCTAGTAACTTTTTACACATTTCCTTGACCTGATCCTCTGCTTTCGCAGAATCTTTTTCATTCATATCTATTTCAAAAAACTTTCCCTGCCTTACTTGATTTAAATTTTTAATACCCATATTTTTTAATGTTTGACTAACCACCTTACCCTGGGGATCTAGTACATCTTTTTTCAAAGTGACTGTTACTGAAAATTTCAATTTATTTTTTTTTAATACTTATTGATGTGGGTTTCTTAAAGTTTACTTCACTAATGTTAGTTGTCTCAGGAACTATACCCAATCTTCGAGCAACTTCTTGATATGCTTGAATAATATTTCCAAGATCTTTTCTAAATCTATCCTTATCTAATTTTTTTTCACTCTTAACATCCCAAAGTCTACAAGTATCAGGACTTATTTCGTCTGCAAGAATGACTTCTTTTTTGTCTCCTTGCCATATTCTTCCAAATTCTAATTTAAAATCCACAAGCTTGATTCCTACACCCCTAAACATACCTGACATAAAATCATTTATTCTAAAAGTCATGTCTTCAATAGTTTTTATTTCATCCTTAGTTGCCCAATTGAATGCAAAAATATGCTCTTTTGCAATCAAAGGATCATCAAGTTCATCTTTTTTGTAACAAAATTCTAAGAGAGGTTTTTCCAAAATCGTACCATCAGTTACACCAAGTCTTTTTGTTAATGAGCCTGTAGCTATATTTCTAACTATTACTTCTATCGGTATAATCTCAACCAATCTGATTAATTGTTCTCTCATGTTAAGCCTCTTCACTAAATGTGTTTTTATACCAACTTGATTTAAATTACTTAATATATGTTCAGAAATTCTATTATTAAGAACCCCTTTGCCTTCTACAGTAGCTTGTTTTTTATTATTAAAAGCTGTGGCGTCATCTTTGAAATGCTGAATGGCTAGACCTTTTTCCTTAGTCTCGTATATAATTTTTGCTTTACCTTCGTAAAGTTTTTTACCTTTATTCATTTTTTTCTTAATACTCTTAAGAAAATTACATTAATTTTTCTTGTGTGATAACTAAAATCAAATAATTTTTTCAGAGTATTAACAGGTATTTTGTCCGTAATTGCCTTATCTTTTAATAGGTTATCGTAGAAAGGGATATTATTTTCGAGGGATTTTATAGCAGATTTTTGAACTATCCTATATGCCTTGTCCCTTCTAACACCTTTAGATGTTAGTTCTAATAATACTCTTTGTGAAAAGAATATACCTTTAGTTAAATCAAGGTTTTTTTTCATATTATTCTTGTTTACTTTCATAGATTTTACAACGTTGTTTAAACGATCAAGTGCAAAGTCTAAAGTTACAGTGGTGTCAGGACCTATATTTCTTTCTACACTGGAGTGAGAAATATCTCTTTCATGCCAAAGAGCTACATTTTCTAAAGCCGGGATTACAGATGCTCTAATAAGTCTTGCTAAACCCGTGAGATTTTCTGTCAGAACTGGATTTTTTTTGTGTGGCATTGCTGAAGACCCCATTTGTTTATTATTAAAAAATTCCTCAACTTCGGAAACTTCTGTTCTCTGCAAGTGTCTTATTTCTGTAGCAAACCTCTCAATTGAGCTTGCTATTACACCAAGAACAGAAAAAAAATAAGCATGTCTATCTCTGGGTATAATTTGAGTTGATATTGGCTCAACATTTAAATTCAATTTTTTTGCAACATATTTTTCAACTCTAGGGTCGACGTTAGCAAATGTCCCAACCGCCCCCGATATTGCACAAGTAGATATCTCTTTAATAGCGCTCTGAAGCCTTTTGTGGTTTCTTGAAAATTCCTCATAAAAAGTTAGAAGTTTTAAACCAAAAGTAGTAGGTTCTGCGTGTATACCGTGGCTTCTACCTATACACAAAGTATATTTGTGTTTCAGTGCTTGTTTTTTTATTGAGTTTAATAAAATTTCAATATCTTTAGATATAATTAATCCAGATTGTTTTAATTGAATATTAAAACAAGTGTCTAAAACATCGGATGAAGTCATACCTTTATGTAAAAAACTTGCTTCTTTGCCGACTTTTTCAATTATGGATGTTAAAAAAGCTATAACATCATGTCTCACTTTTCCCTCAACTTTTGAAATTTTTTCTACATCTATTTTTGATTTAGATTTAACCTTCTTAACAACACCCTTTGGAATTATTTTATATTTTTCCATTGCTTCGGCTGCAGCAATTTCAATTTTAAGCCATAGACTGTATCTATTTTTATCAAGCCATATTTCCCTAACTTCTTTTCTTGAATATCTTTCTATCATGTTGTGTACGGAGGAAAATCTAATCCTTTTTTTGAGGATGTAAATATTTCATATCCATTATCAGTTATACCAACAGTGTGTTCAAATTGTGCGGATAATTTTTTATCTTTAGTTACTGCTGTCCATCCATCTTTTAATACTTTGGTTTCATAATTGCCCTCATTTATCATGGGTTCGACTGTAAAAATCATACCAGTTCTTATTTCGTCGCCCGTGTTTGGCTCACCATAATGCATAATGTTTGGATGTTGATGGAATTTTTTTCCAGTTCCATGGCCACAAAAATCTCTAACAACAGAGAATCCTTTCGATTCCACATACTTTTGAATAACAGATCCAATATCACCTACTTGAATACCATTCTTCAATATTTTTAAAGATTTATCCATTGCTTCGTAAGTTGTTTTTACTAATTTTTCTGCTTTAGTAGAAACTTCTCCAACAAAATACATTCTACTAGTATCACCATGCCACCCATTTTTTAATGCAGTCACATCAACATTAATTATATCTCCTTCTTTTAAAATTTTATCTTTTGGTATTCCGTGACAAACAGTATGGTTTGCAGAGGTACAACAAGACTTTGGAAAACCTCTATAAAATAATGGTGCAGAATAAGCGTTGTTATCATTAATAAATTCAAAACACAATTTATCAATCTCATTCGTTTTTATTCCAGGTCTTATAATTTTTGCAACCTCATCTAAAGCTCCGGAAGCTATAACACCAGCTTTTCTTGTTCCATCAAAAGCTTCAATCATTTTATCTGTCATTTAATAAAATTTTTATTTTGTTGTTTACTTTTATTCCTTTGTTAGAAAATTTACAATCATAACAAAGGATTTTAATATTTTTTTTTAGAGCATCATTAAATATGTTAGAATATTCGGGATCGATATCAGAGGCAATACTGAAAGATTTGCAGTTTTCTATTTGAATGAGGAACATTAAGTAACTTTCGTACCCCTGTTCATTAGCTA
>CACFKO010000010.1 GCA_902566925.1 uncultured Pelagibacteraceae bacterium
TTGTTTTAAATATGGGTCTCGGAGAAGATGCATTAGACAAAAAGAAGTTAGATACATGCATTAAGGATATGGCAGCTATAACTGGACAACATCCATTGGTAACAAAGTTTAAAAAATCTATTTCTAATTTTAAATCGAGAAAAGGAGCGAATTCTGGACTTAAGGTAACTCTTAGAAATGACAGAATGTACGAATTTATTGATAGGATGGTTAATATTGCTTTACCTAGAGTTAAAGATTTTAGAGGTCTTAAAGATAATAGTTGTGACAGGTTTGGAAATTTTAGTTTTGGAATTAAAGAACATATAATCTTTCCAGAAATAAATTTTGATAAAGTTGATAGAATTCGTGGTTTAGATGTAACAATAGTTACAACCAGTCAATCTAAAGAGGAAACAATATCACTTCTCAAAGAATTTAATTTTCCAATTGTTAAAAGTGTTGAAAAAAAGAAAAAGAAAATAAAGAAACTGCCTAAAAAAGAGGAAAAAAAAGAGGAGAAAGAATAAAATGGCTAAAACAAGTGCAATTCAGAGAAATTTAAAAAGAATAAAAATGGCAAAACGGTTTGATAATAAAAGAAAAAAACTAAAGGCAATAGTTAGAAACAAAAAACTACCTTTGAATGAGAGATTTGCAGCACAGTTAAAACTTGCAAAACTTCCAAAAAATTCATCAAAAATTAGAATTAGAAATAGATGTGAAATTTCGGGAAGACCCCATGGTGTTTATAGAAAACTAAAAATATCAAGAATTGCATTAAGACAAATGGCGTCAACAGGAAAGATCCCTGGAATGACGAAGTCGAGTTGGTAAATAAGGAGGAATATGACTTTTGTTGATCCTATTGGAGATATGTTAACCAGAATAAGAAATGGACAAATGCGTTCACTGAATAAAATTAGTATACCATTTTCTGTTTTCAGATCACAAATATTAGAAGTGCTAAAAAAAGAAGGATATATTATAAATTTTAGTATTAATAAGGGAGAAAATAATAAAAAATTATTATTAGTAGACTTAAAATATTATGAAGGGCAACCTGTAATAAGAGAAATTAAAAGAATCTCAAAACCTGGAAGAAGAGTATATTCAAGAGCAACAAGTATCCCAAGGGTACATAATGGACTAGGTCTAGCTATATTGTCTACAAGCAAAGGAGTTATGTCTGATAGCGAAGCGATTAAAAACAACCTTGGTGGAGAGATAATTTGTAGGGTATTTTAATGTCTAAACTGGGAAAAAAAACTATAATATTGCCAAAAGACTCAACAATAAAGGTTGATGCTGGTAATTTATTAATTTCCGGACCAAAAGGATCAAAAACAGTTTCGTTTAATGAAAAAATGTTTACATCAAAGGTTAGTGAAAAAAATGAATTTCAAATTACCCCAATAAAAAAAACAAAAAATATTTCTGTACTATGGGGTACCTATAGAAGCTTAGTTAACAATGCAGTTATAGGAGTTAGCAAAGGACATGAAAAAAATTTAGAATTGAGTGGAGTTGGATTTAGAGCCAATTTAAAAGGAGAAGATTTAGTTATGAACCTAGGTTTTAGTCATGAAGTAAAATATAAAGTGCCTAAAGGCGTAAAGTTAAAAGTAGAAAAACAAACCAAAATTAATATAGTTGGTGCAGACAAGGAATTAGTAGCGAAAACAGCATCTGAAATAAAATCTATAAAGCCCGTCGAACCATATAAAGCTAAAGGTATTAAAGAGAAAAACCAATATGTTTTAAGAAAAGAAGGAAAGAAAAAATAATAATGAAAAAAATGAACTCATACTTAAAAAGAGTTGGAAGAAACAGGGTCAAACTAAAGAAGGTTAGTAGAGACAGGTTCAGAATAACTGTTTTTAAATCTTCAAAAAATATTTCTGCACAAATAATAGATGATAAAATTAACAAAACAATAGTATCAGCCTCTTCAACAGAAAAAGATCTGAAGAAGGATAAAAAAAAGAAAACTGATTTGTCTATTGTTATAGGTGAAATTTTGGCTAAGAGAGCATCGGAAAAAAAAATTAGCAAGGTTTACTTTGATAGAGGAGGCTACAAATACCATGGAAGAATTAAAGCTTTAGCCGAATCTTTAAGAAAAAATGGATTAAGTTTTTAATGAGAGACAGCGAATATATAGAAAAACTTGTTGCGATTAACAGAATAACAAAAGTTGTTAAAGGTGGTAGAAGATTTGGCTTTGCAGCACTTGTTGTAGTAGGCAACCAAAAAGGTTCTATTGGTATTGGGAAAGGTAAGTCAAAACAAGTGCCGGATGCAATAAAAAAAGCAACTGAATTGGCTAAAAGAAATATGATCCAAATACCATTAAAAGACGGAAGAACTTTACACCACGACATATATTCAAAAAGTGGATCTGGAAAAATTTTAATGAGGGCTGCTCCAACTGGAACTGGAATTATAGCTGGCGGAGCAATGAGAGCTGTTTGTGAAGTTATCGGTATACAAGATGTGGTTGCTAAATCATTAGGTTCAGCAAATCCACATAATGTTTTAAAGGCTTTATTGGACGGACTTAAAAATCAAAGTTCTCCTAAATTTTTATCAGCGCTAAGAGGAAAAAATATATCAGAAATTATTAAAAAGAGAGAAAACTAATAATGAAACTAAATACATTAATTAAAACTAATTACTCAAAATTAAGAGTTGGTAGAGGAATAGGTTCAGGAAAAGGAAAAACCTCTGGACGAGGAGTTAAAGGACAAAAATCTAGATCTGGTGTTGCTATCAAAAGTTTTGAAGGTGGACAAATGCCTCTTTATAGACGCCTTCCTAAAAGAGGATTTAAAAAAATAGTAAAAAAAAACATTGCAATACTAAATTTGTCAGATCTGACCCTTTTTTTAAAAAATCGAAAGATTAGTTCTCAAGATGAAATAAATATAAAAAATTTATCTGATAAAAGACTTATAGGTAAAAAATACGATAAATTAAAAATTCTTGGAAAAGGTGATATTAAAGAAAAATTAAAGATAACAACAGATTTTATTTCTAAGTCAGCACGTTTAAAAATAGAGAAAGCTGGTGGCTCTATAAATATGCCTAAACAGAAAAATATATAAAAATGGCTAACGAAGAAGCAAATCAACAACCACTCTCACATTCACACGACTTAAGAAATAGAATTATTTTCACAATTTTAATTCTATGTGTTTACAGATTAGGAACATATGTACCTCTTGCAGGTATAGATCCTGTTGCTCTTAAAGAAACCATGTCTTCAAGTCAAAGAGGATTATTAGGAATGTTTAATGTATTTTCAGGCGGTGCTGTGCAAAGAATGGCAATTTTTGCATTAGGTATAATGCCATACATATCGTCCTCTATAATAGTTCAGTTATTAACTGGTGTTTCAGACTATTTCAAAAATTTAAAAGAACAGGGGGAATTTGGAAGAAAAAAAATTACACAAATTACAAGATATGGGACCGTATTTATAGCTGCCTTGCAAGGGTACGGTGTATCTGTTGGTTTAGAAAATGCAGGGAACCTTGTTTTAAATCCTGGAATTTATTTTAAATTAATGACTGTAATTACTTTAGTAGCAGGAACAACTTTTTTAATGTGGCTTGGTGAACAGATAACTGCAAGAGGAATTGGTAACGGAATATCTCTTATAATATTTTCTGGTATCGTTGCTGAGATACCCAGAGCTTTAGCTTCAACATTTGAACTTGGCAGAACAGGCGCTTTATCAGCAACTATGATTATTGGAATTTTCATCTTAATCATAGTTACAGTAATGTTTATTGTTTTTATTGAGAGAGCTATGAGAAAAATTCTTATAAATTATCCTAAAAGACAAATGGGTAACAAGGTATACGGCGGTCAATCTTCTCACTTACCATTAAAAATAAATACGGCAGGCGTCATTCCTGCAATTTTTGCATCAGCACTTTTATTATTGCCAATAACATTTACAAATTTTGGTTTTGCAGAATCAGATATTTTTTTAAATTTATCTTCATTATTTTCACAAGGAAAACCGCTTTATATGCTGTTATATGCTTCTGGAATTATATTTTTTTGTTTTTTTTACACATCAATCGTATTTAATCCAAAAGAAACAGCGGATAATTTAAGAAAGTATGGCGGTTATGTTCCTGGAATAAGACCAGGAGAAAGAACAGCAGAATATATTGAATGGATTTTAGTAAGACTTACAACTATAGGTGCTTGCTATTTAACAATTGTTTGTTTGATGCCAGAGTTTTTAATTGCAAAATATCCAATACCCTTTTATTTAGGAGGTACATCTATTTTAATAGTTGTTGTTGTGGCCATGGATACAGTTACTCAAGTACAAACAAGATTAATGAGTTCTCAATATGAGTCATTAATCAAAAAAGCTAAATTTAGTAAATAAATTATGAATATAGTTATTTTTGGGCCTCCAGGTGCAGGCAAAGGAACTCAATCAAAATTTATTGTTAAAAAATTTCATCTATATCAATTATCAACAGGAGATCTTTTAAGAAGTGAAATTAAAAAAAAAACGCAATTAGGATCTGAAATTTCATCAATCATAAACTCTGGCGAACTAGTTTCAGATACAATAGTTAGTAATTTGATAGAAAAATTTATTTCAAATGAAACTTATAAACACAAAATTATTTTTGATGGATATCCAAGAACCTTAAATCAAGCAAGAAATTTAGATGATTTATTAAAAAAGTATAAACAAAAAATAGATATTGTTTTGAAATTGTCTGTAAGTTTAGAAACGGTTAAAAAAAGAATTATGGAAAGACAAACGCTGGAGAAAAGAGCTGATGACAATGAAGAAATTGCAATTAAAAGGTATAAAACTTATGAAAAATCATCTGAACCAGTTATCGATTATTATAAGCAATCGAATTTACTCAAAGTTGTAAACGGTGAGGCAGGAATATCTGAAATTAATACAGAAATTAGGGGGTTAATTGACACTATCAAGGGTTGACTTCTAAGGAGATGAACATATAAATACTAAATTTGAAAAAATCAAAATATGGCTAGGATAGCAGGCGTAAATATTCCGCAAGACAAAGTTGTTCACATTGCTTTAACTTATATACATGGTATTGGCAATTTTAACTCAAAGCTTATTTGTGAGAAATTGAACATCCCATCAAATAAAAGAGTTAATGCACTTACAGAGGAAGAGGTTTTAAAAATAAGAGAATATATTGACCAAAATTACAAAGTTGAAGGTGATTTAAGGCGAGAAATAGCAATGAACATAAAGAGACTTGTAGATTTAGCAAGTTACAGGGGATCTCGTCACAAAAAAAAATTACCAGTAAGAGGACAAAGAACACATTGTAATGCTCGTACTAGAAAAGGTAAGGCAATAGCTATTGCTGGAAAAAAACTTACTCCACTAAAAAAATAAATGAAAAAACAAGAAGATAAAAAATTTGAAAAAAAAGAAGATAAAAAAATAGAAAAAAAAGAAGATAAAAAAATTGATAAAAAAGTTGAAACAAAAATAATAAAAACAAAATTTAAAAAAAAAAATAAAGAAAGAAAAAATATATCTTCAGGGATTGCATTTGTGAACTCAACATTTAATAATACAATAATTTCAATTGCAGACGAACATGGTAATGTAGTTTCATGGTCATCAGCAGGATCAAAAGGCTTTAAAGGTTCTAGGAAATCTACACCGTATGCTGCACAAGTGGCAGCTGATGATGCAGGAAGTAAAGCATATGAGATGGGACTACGAACGTTGTCTGTACAAGTTAAAGGACCTGGATCAGGTAGAGAAACTGCTTTGAGAGCACTACAATCTCGAGGTTTTAAAATAGTTTCTATTAAAGATACCACTCCACTTCCACATAACGGAACGAGACCACCAAAAAAAAGGAGGGTATAATGGAAGGCACTACTATTATCGATAAAAATTGGAAATCTTTAACAAAACCAAATAAACTTCAAATAGAGAGCAATGAAGACAAAACCATAGCAAAAGTTGTTGCTGAACCACTAGAAAAAGGTTTTGGTCAAACTATTGGAAATTCTTTAAGAAGAATTTTGTTATCATCAATTCAAGGAGCTGCAGTTACGGCTATACAAATTGATGGAGTTTTACATGAATTTTCTTCAATAAAAGGTGTTAGAGAAGATGTTACGGACATTGTTTTGAATGTAAAAAACTTAGCAATAAAATTAGATGCTGAAGGATCTAAAAAATTAGTTTTAGATGCAACTGGACCCAAAGAAATTAAAGCCAAAGATATTGCCTTAGTTACTGGTGTAACGATTTTGAACCCAGAACAAACTATTTGTAATTTGGATGAAAAAACAAAATTTCATATGGAGATGATAGTTAATAGTGGAAGAGGATATGTCTTATCTCAGAAAAATAAATCTGAAGATACTCCATTAGGCATGATAGCAATAGATTCTCTTTTTAGTCCAGTTAAAAGGGTTTCTTTTAAAATAGATAGCACAAGAGAAGGAGCAGCTTTAGATTATGATAAATTAATCATGGAAGTTGAAACAAATGGTACAGTTGCTGCTGAAGATGCAGTCGCTTTTGCTGCAAGAATTTTCCAAGATCAATTATCTATGTTTGTGAATTTTGAAGATCCAAAAGAAGTTCCAAAACCAGTTACCACTACAGAGCCCGAATTTAATAAAAATTTATTAAAAAGAGTTGAAGAGTTAGAACTTTCGGTAAGATCGATGAATTGTTTGAAAAATGATAATATAATTTATATCGGTGACCTTGTCCAGAAGACAGAACCAGAAATGCTTAGAACACCTAATTTTGGAAGAAAATCTTTAAATGAAATAAAAGAAGTTTTAAGTTCTATGTCCTTATATCTAGGAATGGAAATTCCTAACTGGCCACCAGATAATATAGCTGAGCTTTCTAAAAAATTAGAAGAAAATACTTATTAATTTATTCTATGAGACATAAAATAGGGTATAGAAAACTAAATAAAACATCTGAACACAGAAAAGCTCTGTTTAAGAATATGCTAAATTCATTAATTAAATATGAGCAAATAATTACAACACTTCCAAAAGCAAAAGAATTAAAACCACAAATAGACAAGGTTATTACTTTAGGAAAAAAATCTAATTTAAGTAAAAAAAAACATCTCTTTTCAAAACTACAGGATCAAAATTCAGTAAAAAAAGTTTTTGAAACATTTTCAAAAAGATATGCAAATAGAAAAGGTGGATATTCAAGAGTTTTAAAAGCTGGATTCAGAACTGGCGATGATGCTCCTATGGCTGTAATTGAATTAGTAGACAGAGATATTAATGCAAGAAAAGTCGATAAACCAAAAAAAGTTGTATCAGCAAAAAAAGATAAAGAAACACTTCCAAAAACAGCAGCTAAATAATATAAACTTAAATCCTAATGTTTAAAAAGTTTATAGTTAGCAAAGAATATCATAATTCTAGATTTGATAGATGGTTTAAACAAAATATTACTAATGTTCCTCAATCACTCATAGAAAAACTAGTTAGAAAAAAAAAGGTTAAAATAAATAAGAAAAAGGTTAGAACATCTTATAGAGTACAATTTAATGATATTGTTGAATTACACAGAACAGAAGATTTAAAGTCTAATAATAAATCTAAAAAAGAAAAGTACAAACCCTCAGAAAAAGAAAAAGGGGAATATGGAAAATTTATCATTGAAAATAATGATAACTTTATAGTTATAAACAAACCTAGCGGTATATCAGTTCAATCTGGAACAAAATCTTTCAAGAATATCATCGACATATTACAGGATACAAAATACTTCAAATACACAAAGCCTTTTGTTGTTCACAGACTTGATAAAGAAACATCGGGCGTGATGATAATAGCAAAAAATAGAGAATATGCTCAATTATTCACTTCTCTATTTAGAATTAGAAAAATGCATAAAATTTATTTAGCCATAACATATGGACCAATTAAAAAGGATATAAAAATACTTCAAGATAACTTAACCTCTTATGAGGGAAATAAAAAAGTAATTCAAAAAGCCGTTTCACATTTAAGAGTATTAAAAAGTAATGAGGAATACTCTCTTTTAGAATTAAAACCTATCACTGGAAGAAAACACCAGTTAAGAAAACAATTATATAATATTGGTAACCCAATAGTAGGAGATGATAAATATTCATTTAGTGAAAAAGGTAAAAAGTTCAAAGCTAAGAATATAATGTTACATGCCTATAAAATTAAATTTATGATAAATAATATTAGGTATAATTTTGAGGCTAAATATGGAGATGAATTTGAGCAATTTATTAGAAGAAAATTTTAAACTTTTTTTAAATGTTCCAGAAAAATTTTTTTTAGGTTATTTTTAACTCCAATAACAACTTTCCTTTCATTCTTTAATGACGTCACTTTTTTATTATCTAAACCACATGGTAAAATTTTTTGATAATTATTAAGATTATTTTCTATGTTTATAGAAAACCCATGATAAGCAACCCAATGTGAAACTCTTATACCAATTGCTGCAATTTTTCTTTTTTTAACCCAAACACCAATATTTTTTTTGTCAGCAAATGATTCTATCTCATAAATATTTAAAAACTTGATAATTGTATTTTCAATTTGTTTAACCAAATTTCTTATATCTTTTTTTCTTTTATTTAAATTAATAACGAAATAAACAATTTGTTGCCCAGGATTATGAAGTGTGATTTTTCCACCACGATTAGTCTTTATTAAATTAATCGATTTATCCAATATTTCTTCTTTTTTAGACCTTATACCTGCAGTATAGGTTAAGGGATGTTCTAAAAACCATACCAATTCACGCCCTCCTTCTTTTACATGTCTCACCCTTTTCTCAAGTAACTTAAGGGCTTTCTCATAATTTACGGGTTTTTTACTAATTTTAAATTCTATGTTCATTTTAAATTGAATTTTATCATTAGATAAACTAAAAGTCTCAAAAATTAAAACAATCTGGTGAATTATGAGTTTAGTAAAATCGGTAGGAAAACAAAAAGTAAATGTAGATTTTAATAAAGATTTTATTAATCTTTTTAGTGAAAAGATTAAATCTAAAGATATTGCTTTTATTAATCAAACTTTAGAGGATCTACATGCTGCCGATGTTGCTGATTTAATTGAAAATCTTGATACTGAAACAAGGAACAAATTAATAGAGATAGAAGCATTTACTATTGAGCCTGAGATATTTGTTGAGTTGAATGAATCTTTACAATCCGAAGTTCTAATTCTTTTAACACCTGAGTCTGTTGCAAAAATTTTACACAAATTAGAATCTGATAACGCTCTTCAAATATTGGAAAAAATAGAAGGGGAAAAAAAGAAAAAAGTATTAGACAAACTATCCCCCCAAGACAGATTTCTTTTGGAGGAAGGATTAAGTTATCCAGAAGATTCGGCTGCAAGAATAATGCAGAGAGAATTTACTGCAGTGCCTAGTGATTGGACCGTTGGTCAAACAATAGATTATTTAAGAGAAAATAAAGAATTACCAGAGGAGTTTTTAGAAATATTTGTTGTAGACAAAAACTTTAAACCTATTGGCACAGTTCCTTCTTCAAGGGTCTTAAGAACTCCAAGAGACTCCAAAATGAATTCAATTATGAGAGAAATACCTGTTTTAATTTCAGTAAACATGGATAAAGAGGAGGTAGGTCTTACGTTTGAAAACTATAACCTTGTTTCTGCCGGCGTGGTAAATAAAGACAATAAATTAATTGGAATGATAACTGCAGACGATGTGGTTACCGTAGTGCAAGAAGAGGCTGAAGAAGATGTTCTAAGGTTAGCAGGGGTAGGAGATGAGGAAATCACTGACGGTGTCCTAAAAAAAACTAAAAGAAGATTTACCTGGTTATTACTTAATTTATTGACAGCCGTTATCGCATCAATTGTAATTGGTTTTTTTCAGGAAGATATAGAAAAAGTTGTAGCATTAGCCGTATTAATGCCAATCGTTGCATCAATGGGTGGAAACGCGGGAATGCAAACACTTGCAGTTACAATAAGGGCAATTGCAAAAAAAGAAATTTATTCTGGAAATTTTTTAAAAATTGTAACAAAAGAATTTGTAATTGGAATTTTAAATGGTGTAATTTTTGCAATCATAGCAGGGATAATTGTTAATTTTTGGTTTAAACAAATTGATTTATCAATTCTTATTGGTGTAGCTATGATATTAAACATGATAGTTGCTGGATTATTTGGGATTTTAGTTCCGGTTTCTTTAAAAAAATTTAATATTGATCCAGCACTAGCCTCAAGTGTTTTTGTTACAACAATAACTGATGTAATTGGATTTTTATCCTTTCTAGGAATAGGTTCGTACTTTTTTCTCAATTAAAAGTTATCAATAAATCTTATTTTACCAATGTAAAAAGCAAAAAATAAATTAAATTTATTTTTTTTGGGTTTTTTTAATGTTTTCATATCAATAATTTCAACATAGTCTACTTTATCTGCACCCATCGATAACATTTCATTTTTTATCTTAATAAAATTATAGTTAGTTTTATTTAAAAGAATATTTTTTTTATAATTTTTTAAAACTTTTATAATTTTATTAAGAATATTTTTTTCATATTTATTCATTTTTTTTATTCTTGATGAATAAGCCACATATTCTTTATCACGTATAGTTTTACATGGCACTACTTTTGTATTAATTTTATTTTTTTTAATATGTTTTTTTATTAAAACAAGTTGTTGAAAATCTTTTTTACCTAGTAAAATTTTATTTGGTTTAATTATTTCAAGTAGACGGTTTACAACATCAATTACACCTTTAAAATGGCCTCTTCTATATTGTCCGCATAACCTTTTGGAAAATTTATCAAGAAATATTTTATTTTCAGTTTTAAATTTATATATATCTGTATAACTTGGTTTATATAAATAGTTAACTTTAAGTCTTTTTAATATTTTAATATCTTTCTTATGGTTTCTTGGATAACTTTTTAAGTCTATTTTATTATCGAATTGTTTAGGATTCAAAAAGATACTAACAACTGTTTTCCCTGATTCTCTAATTGACTTTTTTATTAGACTTTCGTGGCCCTTATGCAAGGCACCCATAGTCGGAACAAAACTAATATTATTGATATCTTTAATTTCTAATTGTAACTTCTTTTTATTCGTAAATAATTTCATTTGTAAAATATTTATTTAGCTAGTAAAAGGTTTTAATGGTTAAACAAGCAATCATTCCATTAGCAGGATTAGGTACAAGATTATTGCCACTGTCAAGTGTAATTCCAAAAGAATTATTACCAATAAATGGAAAACCAAATTTAGAATACATAATGGAAGAATGTATTCAAGCAGGAATTAAACAATTTATTTTTGTAATACCAAAAAACAGACCTAGTATTAAAAATTACTTTTTTAATGATAATTTTTATAAAAAAATAATCAAAAAGAAAAAGAACGATAAACGTTTAAAAAAAGTTTTTAAGAGAATAAAACGTTATCAAAAAATGATCAAATTTGTTTATCAAAATAGGCCTGAAGGAACAGGGCAAGCTGTCTTAAAATGTAAAAAATATTTAAGAGGAACACATTTTTTAATGTTATTGGCGGATGATTTGATAGTTAAAAAAAATTGTTCTAAAGAAATGATAGCTATACATAAAAAAACTAAAGGTTCGGTTATAGCCACTAGAAAAGTTGAAAGAAAAACTGTATCGAGATGGGGTATATTGGGATTTAAAAATAAAAGAAGAAATTCATTTTTAATTAATGAAGTAATAGAAAAACCCAAATTAAGTGAAGCACCGTCAAATTATGCCATAATTGGAAGATATATTTTGCCAAAAAAAATACTTTCAGTTTTAAAGAATCAAAAAAAAGGGAAAGGTGGAGAAATTCATATTACAGATGCAATAAAAACTTTAGTTAAAAGAGATGAAAAATTTTATGGAAATATATTCAAGGGCAAATATATTGATTGCGGAACACTTGAAGGATTTATTAATTCTAGTCTTACAATCTCTAAATATTTATAAAAGATAATTATGAAAATTTGTATGATCGGTACAGGGTATGTTGGTTTGGTTAGCGGAACTTGTTTTGCAGATTTAGGAAACAAAGTTTACTGTGTTGATAAAGATAAGACAAAAATAAACAAATTAAAAAATGCTATTTCTCCTATTTATGAGCCAGGCCTAGATGATTTAATAAGAAGTAATTTTAGAGCAAAAAGATTAGAATTTACTTACAATTTAGAAAAAGCTATTAAAGACTCTAAAATAATTTTCATTTGTGTTGGCACACCAACTAAAAAGAGTTCAAATTTAGTCGATCTTTCTCAGGTATATAATGTAGCTAAATCAATATCAAAATATATTAAAAACTATAAAATTATTGTTACAAAATCAACTATACCAGTAACAACAGGAGACCAGATAGAAAAAATAATAGGAAAGAAAGTTAAAAAATCTTTGTTTGATGTTGTATCAAATCCCGAATTTTTGAGAGAAGGTGAAGCTATAAGAGATTTTAAATATCCGGATAGAATTATTGTTGGATCTAATAATAAAAAAATTTTTAAAAAGATGGAACTTTTATATGAACCGATTATTAAAAAAGGGGCAAAATATTTTTGTACAACTAGAAAAGGTGCTGAATTAATCAAATATGCTTCGAATGCTTTTTTAGCTACAAAGATTACGTTTATTAATGAAATTGCAAATTTATGTGAGTCAGCGGGTATAAACGTTGAGGATATTTCAATGGGTATGGGCTCAGATGCTAGAATTGGAAGTAGATTTTTAAGAGCAGGCCCGGCTTATGGTGGGTCTTGTTTCCCTAAAGACACAAAAGGTTTGGTTTCAATTGGTGATAAATTTAAAAATAATCTATCCATTGTAAAATCAGTAATTAAGTCTAACAATAATAGAAAAATTTTACTGACCAAAAGAGTTTCCAAAATAATGAATAATAAAATTAAAAATAAAAATATCACAGTATTAGGTGTAACATTTAAGGCTAATACTGATGATATGAGAGAATCATCAAGTCTTGTTCTAATACCATACTTAATAAAAAAAGGTGCAAAAGTTAAATATCATGACCCCTCAGGTCCTAAAAATGAATTCAAGAAGAAAAAAAATCTCATATTTGAAAAAACCCTGAATAAAGCTTGTTTTGGTGCAGATTTAATTATTATTAATACAGAGTGGGATGAATTTAAGACTATAGATTTTAAAAAAGTAGTCAAAAAAAGTAATTTTAAAATATTTGATATGAGAAATCTTTACAATCCAATCGAATTAAAAAAAAGAAAAATAAAATATTATTCTGTAGGAAGATAAAAGTTAAAGCTCAAATATTCCTTCAACTTCAACTGATGCACCTAAAGGTAGAGAGTTTACACTTACTGCGGCTCGAGTATGTTTACCTTTGTCACCGAATATTTTTGAAATCAAATCTGATGCACCATTAATAACTTTTGGTTGATCTACAAAATTATCTACTGAATTAACATACCCTGTTATTTTAACACAACCTTTAACTTTATCTAAACTATCACACTTTTTTTTAAGTTGTGATAGAAGATTTAATGCACATAGTTTTGCAGACTCTTGTCCTTGTTCTAAACTTAAATCTTTACCAATTTTTCCCTTAATTAGTTTTCCTTCGTTATCTAAAGGCAATTGACCAGATATAAAAATTAAATTTCCAATAATTTTAGAAGCTACATAAGCACCAACTGGATCCGGTGCTTTAGGCAGGTTTATATTTAGTTTTTTTAAATTTTCTTCAGCGCTCATTTTTTTTTCTTCTTTTTATTTTTATCGTATTCCTTTCTCTTTTCAATTAAAATCAATGCTTCTTCCATTGTTATTTCAGTAGGATCTTTATCTTCAGGTATTGTAGCATTAAGAGATTTATATTTAATATATGGACCATATTGTCCCTTCATTATTCTAACAGGTTTTTTATCTTCTGGATGCTCACCAAGATTTTTTATTTCAGAAGAGGACATTCTACCAGGTTTGGCTTCAGATATTAAAGTTATCGCCCTGTTCAAACCAATTGTAAATAATTCTTCAACACTTTCGATTCTTGCTGATTTATTAGAGCATTTTAAGTAAGGTCCGAATCTTCCTATATTAACAGTTATGTCTTCATTTAAGTCTGGATGTTTTCCAATTATTCTTGGTAAAGAACAAAGATATTTAGCTTTTTCTAAATCTACATTTTCAATAGGTAACCCTCTTGGAATAGAAACATTCTTTAAATTTTCATTTTCTTTTTTCTTTTTTGATTTTTTTCTATTTTGATTTACTTCACTTACTTCAATTTCGAATTGCAAATAAGGTCCAAATCTTCCATTTTTAAGATAAATATCTTTACCTAAGTCGTTTTTTCCAATCAACTTAGGTTCAGCTAAATTTATCTGTTGTGATGCTTTTGATTTTGATAACGGTCTAGTGAATTTACAGTCTGGGTAGTTAGAACAACCTATAAAAGCCCCGCCCCTGAAACTATTTTTTAGACTAAGTTCACCAGTTTTACAAAGCTTACATTTTCTGTCAATTGCATCGTTATCATCTCTTTCAAAAACAAGATCTCCCAAACTTTCGTTTAATAGGTCCAAAACTTCTCTTGTTCTTTTTTCTTTAACTTTTCCCACATTTAAATAAAAATCTTTCCAAAATCCATCTAAAACCTTAACCCAATCTATTTTACCGCTAGTAATTTCATCAAGTTGATTTTCTAAATCTGCTGTAAAATTATAATCAACATACTTAGTAAACAATTTTTCAAGAAATGCAGACAATAATTTTCCCCTATCTGTGGGATGAAATCTTTTATTTAATAATTCAACATAATTTCTTGTAGAAAGAACAGATATTATACTTGCATATGTTGATGGACGTCCAATTCCTAATTCTTCCATCTTTTTAACCAAACTAGCTTCTGAATATCTTGGTGGTGGATCTGTAAAATGTTGATCATCTATTAATTCCTTTATTGATACTTTATCTCCAATCTTGACCTCAGGTAAAATATTTTTAAGATCTTCGTCCTTTTCTTCAAATTTGTAGACTTTTAAGTATCCTTCAAACTTAACAGTAGATCCGTTTGCTTTAAAATTTATTTTTTTATTTTCAGACTCAATAGTTATACTTTTTCTATCAAATTCAGCTGGATTCATTTGTGAAGATACAGCTCTATTCCATATTAATTCATAAAGTTTAGATTGATCAGTGCTTAAATATTTTTTCATATCAGCAGGTTTTCTAGTAACATCGGTAGGTCTGATAGCTTCATGCGCTTCTTGTGCATTCTTTGCTTTTTTTCCTGAATAACTATTTGGATTATCTGGAAGATATTCTTTACCATGTTCTTTACTTATAAAATTTCTAAAATCCGAAATTGCTTCGTTTGATATTTGAGTACCGTCTGTTCTCATATAAGTAATCATCCCGACAGTATCTCCCTCAATATCTATTCCTTGATAAAGTCTTTGTGCAATCTGCATTGTTCTAGAGGCACCAAAACCAAACTTACCAGAAGCAGTTTGTTGTAAAGTTGATGTTGTAAATGGTGCTAATGGATTTCTTTTGTAAATTTTTGATGAGACATCAGTTATTTTATAAGTTTGTTTTTTAATTTCATTTAGTGCTTTTTCAGAATCTTTTTTGTTTTTAAAAGAAAACTTTTCTATTTTATTACCAGAAAAAATAGATAGTTTAGATTTAATAAGTTTATCATCGTATTGAAAGTTACTATTTATGGTCCAGAATTCTTCAGGTTTAAAAAGCTCAATCTCATGTTCGCGTTCAGTTATTAATCTCAGAGCAACTGATTGAACTCTCCCGGCAGACTTTGATCCTGGAAGTTTCGTCCACAAAATTGGAGATATATTAAAACCAACAAGATAATCCAAAGCTCTCCTGGCCATATAAGCATTTACTAAAAGCGATTCAATTTGTCTTGGATTATTAATTCCATTTGTAACTGCTTTTTTTGTAATTTCATTAAAAACAACTCTTTCTACTTTTTTTCCTTTTAGAAGCTTTTTACTTTCAAGGATTTCCCTTACATGCCAAGCAATTGCTTCTCCCTCGCGATCAGGATCTGTTGCTAATATTATTCTTTCAGATTCAGCAGCAGCATCTGTTATCTCTTTAACGTATTTTTTAGAAAAAGAATCTAACTCCCATTCCATTTTAAAGTTATTTTCAGGATCAACAGATCCATTTTTAGATGGAAGATCTCTTACATGACCATAACTGGCTAATACTTTATAATTTTTGCCAAGATACTTGTTAATTGTTTTAGCCTTTGCTGGACTTTCTACTATGACAAGATTCATTATAATTGACCTTACTGTCAAAAATAAACCTGTTTGTCAAATCAAAGTATAATAAGTGTTGATTTTAAAGTTTAATTCTATCTTCAGTTTTATTTTTTAACCTAATTATATTCTGTTTATGAGTGTATACAATAATAACAAAAGTAATAAATAGATATAAATTTAATTCAAAATTACTTTCCAAAAAGGAAATTAGGAAAATTATGAAAGAGGAAACAATAGATGATAAAGAGGAATATTTTGTTATCAAGGCTATAATTAACCAAGATAAACAAAAAAACAATCCAAGCTTAAATGATAAAACAAAAATTATTCCTAAATATGTTGCTACTCCTTTTCCGCCTCTAAATTTCAACCAAATAGAAAAAATATGTCCAAGAAAAGCTGCAAGACCAGATAAATAAATTAAATTTGGAAAATAATAATTTGTAATAAGTATTGGAGCTATCCCTTTAGAAATATCTAAAATTAAAGTTAAAGCTGCAATAAATTTATTTCCAGTTCTAAGAACATTGGTTGCGCCAATGTTTTTTGAACCAATTTTACGCAAGTCTTTATTTAAAATTATTTTAGCTAAAATTAATCCGAATGGTATTGATCCAGATATATATGATAAGAAGAAGATTAAAAAAATTTCAAATGTCACTGTAAATTAAAAACACTTTCTCCCTTTAGGTAAGTCATTAAAACTTTTCCTTGGAGCTTTCTGTTTTCTATAGCTGCATTTTTAGACTTTGATTTTAATTTTGATACATCTACTTTCCACGGTTGTTCGAGATCAAAAATGCATAAATCAGCATCAGATCCTTTTTTTAAAGTACCCTTATCAATTTTTAATATTTTTGCTGGATTACAGGTAATTGTTTCTATTATTTTTTTTAATGGTAATGAATCATTATGATAAAGCTCCAGCGCTAGAGACAGAAGAGTCTCAATTCCTATTGATCCCTCAGCTGCTTGTGCAAATGGAAGTCTTTTACTTTCTTCATCCTCAGGCTTATGATCAGATACAATAACGTCTATCAAACCATCTTTAATTCCTTGAACTAACGCTTTCCTATCTTCCTCTTTTCTTAAAGGAGGGGAAATTTTCATAAAAGTTTTAAAGTCCCCAATGTCATTTTCATTAAGAGAAAGGTTATTTATTGATACTCCAGCAGAAAATTTTAAGCCATTTTTTTTATACTTTTTTATTACATCAACAGATTTTGCAGATGATAATTGTGAAATGTGATATCTACACGGATATTCTTCCAACAGAGATAGGTCTCTTTCGATTATAATTTTTTCTGCTATGTGAGGTATTCCTTGTAAACCAAGTCTAGTAGAAACTTCTCCTTCGTTAATACATCTTCCTTTTGAAAGTTCTTGATCTTCAGGATGTTGCATTACAAGCACATCAAGATCTGAAGCATAATTCATAATTCTAGACATTATTTCTGAATTTTGAACAGTTTTTGTTGCATCGGTAAATCCAACAATTCCTTTTTTAGATAACAAACCAAACTCAGTCATAAGTTTTCCATCCATATTTCTGGTTAAAGTCGCTGATGGATAAATATTTATACCAGCTTTGTCTCTTCCTCTTCTAAGTATGAAATCTACCATTGATACATTATCTATAACTGGACTTGTATTAGGCATTGAAACAACAGAGGTAACCCCACCTGACAACGCAGCACTACTTAAACTTCTAAAATTTTCTTTATATTCAAAACCAGGTTCACCAATAAATACTTTCATATCAATAATTCCAGGCATTAAAACCTTTCCCTTCAAATCTATTTTTTCAGAATTTGACGGAATATTTGTTTTTTTAACATTTTTACCAATAGCTTTAATTTTACCTTTGGCGTCAACTATAAGACCGCCTACTTCATCAAGATTTTGTGATGGATCAATTATTCTTGCATTTATAAAATATTTTTCTTTCATTATTTACAGTACAATTTCAAGCATGCCATTCTAACAGCCACTCCTAATTCCACTTGTTCTTTAACTAAACTTACATTGATATCGTCAGCAAGTTTGGTATCTATCTCAACACCTCTATTCATTGGTCCGGGATGCATTATTAAAGCATCTTTTTTAGCAAGTTTTAATTTATCAGGTGTTAATCCAAAATATTCGTAATATTCTCTTTTTGACGGTAAAAAAGAACCTTTCATTCTTTCATTTTGTAATCTAAGCATCATGACAATGTCGCATGAATTCAAACCTTCTTTCATATTTGTAAATCCTTTAACACCAAGTTTATCAATTGAATTAGGCATTAAAGTTTTTGGAGCAATAACATTAACTTCTGCTCCAAGCATATTAAGTAAATAAATATTTGATCTTGCAACTCGCGAATGCAGTATGTCACCACAAATAGCAATTTTTAAGCCTTCAATTTTTCCTTTTCTATTAATTATTGTTAAAGCATCTAGGAGAGCCTGAGTAGGATGTTCTCTTAAACCATCACCAGCATTTATTACAGTGCAATTAACTTTTTGAGCTAAAAGGTTTGGGGCCCCAGAATCTTGGTGTCTAACAACTATAATATCAGGATGCATCGCATTGAGCGACATTGCAGTATCTAAGATAGTTTCCCCTTTTTTTAAAGAAGAATTTCCTACATTCATTGTCATCACATCGGCACCCAATCTCTTACCCGCAAGTTCAAAAGAGCTTTGAGTTCGAGTTGACGGTTCAAAAAATAAGTTAATTTGAGTTTTTCCTCTTAACAAATCTAATTTTTTGGATTCACTCCTATTTAACTTTATAAAGTTTTTAGCCTCATCTAAGATGAGATTAGCCTCTTGAATAGATAAATTTTGAATACCTAGAAGGTGTTTTTGAATTTTTTTAACAGCTGAAAATTTTTTTATTAACGCCATTAAAATTAACTCTATAGGCCTTTTGTGCTATCATAGCAAGTTATTTATCTTCTTATATAATCAATAGCTCCCTGTAATATGAAAGAAGCTGCATTTTGGTCCAATTTTTCAACTTTTTTTGATACATTTATGTCTAAATTGCTAGATAAATTGAAAGCACCTTCACTTGACAATCTTTCGTCCCACATACTGATAGGTATTGAAACATTGTTTGATAGATATTTTGCAAAATCCTTTGCTGATTGAGCTGAAGGACCCGTAGAACCATCCATATTTATTGGGTTTCCAACAATGATTCCTTGTATGTTATTTTCATCTATAATTTGTCTAATCTCGTTAATAAAATTAGAATTGTTTTTTTTAACAATAGTTTTTAAAGGTGTAGAAACAAGTTTGTCTTCATCTGATATTGCTAAACCAATGCGATTTTTACCAGGATCAACACCTAATAATCTAGATTTTTTTCCTATTGATTTCTTAAAATCTTCAATATCTTTCATGAATATGTTATATTTTACTTCACTTTCTAATCAAGCTAAAACATAGTTAATAGATGTCTATAGATAAAAACCAAGTTAAAAAAGTTGCAAAACTATCCAGAATCTCTCTTGATGGCAAAAAGTTAGAAACTCTGTCAAAAGATTTGGATACAATATTAAGTTTTGTAGAAGAACTCAAAAAACTTGATACAAAGAAAACAGAACCTTTAACCTCAATAGTTGATAAAACGCTTGAGCCCAGAAAAGATAAAATTGACGATGGCAAGATTAAGGACCAAATATTAAAAAACTCACCTGATAAAAACGAGGAATTTTTTATTGTTCCGAAAGTTGTAGAATAAAAATGTCTGATTTTAATAAAAATTCACTTTCAGAAATTGTTAAATTAATAAAAACTAAGAAGGTATCTTCATTAGAAGTAACAAACCATTTTATTAAGAATATTGAAAAAGGAAAAAAATTAAATAGTTTTATTACAACTTGTTTTGACGAGAGTCTAAAGAAAGCAAAAAACTTCGATTCACAAGGAAATTTTAATAGTCTTTTGTCAGGAGTTCCAATAGCTGTTAAAGATTTATTTTGTACAAAAGGTGTTAAAACTACAGCAGGTAGCAAAATATTAGAAAATTTTATCCCTACATATGAATCCACAGTTACTAGCAATTTATGGAACGAAGGAGCAATTTTACTTGGTAAGCTAAACTGCGATGAGTTTGCCATGGGATCTTCGAACGAAACAAGTTATTTTGGAAAAACTATTAATCCAATTGGTAAAGATTTAGTTCCAGGTGGATCTTCTGGCGGTTCAGCAAGTGCTTTGGCAGCAAATTTTACACCTGCAACAATAGGCACAGATACCGGCGGATCAATTAGACAACCAGCTTCTTTTACTGGAACTGTAGGATTAAAACCAACTTACGGATTGTGTTCTAGATGGGGGATAGTTGCATTCGCCTCATCATTAGATCAAGCTGGCCCAATGACAAGGAACGTAGAAGACTGTGCTTTACTGTTAGAAGCTATGTCAGGATACGACAAGAAAGACTCAACATCTATAAATAAAAAAAAAGAAAGTTATTCAAAAAATTTAAGTGTAAACATTAAAGGTCTCAAAATTGGAATACCAAAAGAGTATAGAGTAGAAAATATGCCAAAAGAAATTGACAACCTTTGGAAAAAAGGAATAGATATTTTAAAAAAATCTGGTGCAAAGATTGTTGATATTACTCTTCCTCATACAAAGTATGCACTACCAACATATTATATAGTTGCACCAGCGGAAGCTTCCTCAAATTTAGCTCGCTATGATGGAGTTAAATATGGATATAGATCTAAAAAAGGTAAAAACTTAATTGAAATGTATGAAAATACTCGAGGCGAAGGCTTTGGAGATGAAGTTAAAAGAAGAATTCTTATTGGTACTTATGTATTATCTTCAGGTTATTATGATGCTTACTATCTTAAAGCACAAAAGGTCAGAAAATTAATTAAAAATGATTTTGATAAATGTTTTACAAACATAGATGCTATCTTAACTCCGTCTACTCCAAGCTCAGCCTTTAAAGTTGGAGAAAAAACTAATGATCCAATATCAATGTACTTAAACGACATATTTACAGTTCCAGTTAATTTGGCAGGTATTCCCGCAATATCAATACCTGCTGGACAAGACAATCAAGGGCGCCCATTAGGTCTTCAGCTTATATCCAAAGCTTTAGAGGAGCAAAAAATTTTAAATATAGCTTTTGCAATGGAAAAAAATATTTCTTTCAAACAATCTTTAAATAGATGGTGGGAATAATTCATGGAAAAAGAAAAATTTGATTATTATATAAAAACTGAAAAAAATAATTGGGAAGTGATAATTGGCCTTGAAGTTCATGCTCAAGTTATTTCACAGTCAAAACTATTTTCTGGCTCATCTACTAAATTTGGTGCAAAACCAAATACCCAAGTGAGCTTAGTTGACTCTGGTTTTCCAGGAATGTTGCCAGTCATAAACGAATACTGTATTGAACAGGCGGTTAAAACTGGTTTAGGTTTAAATGCTAAAATTAATCTTTATTCTATATTTGACAGAAAAAACTATTTTTATGCTGATTTACCTGCTGGGTATCAAATCTCTCAATATAAAAATCCAATTGTTGGTGAAGGTGAAGTTACACTTGATATGCCTTATGGAAGTAAAAAAATTGGTATTGAAAGATTACATTTAGAACAAGATGCAGGTAAAAGTATTCACGATTTAAGCCCAGACAATACTTTTGTTGATCTAAATCGATCAGGTGTTGCTTTGATGGAGATTGTTAGTAAACCAGATTTAAGATCGCCAAATGAGGTCAATTCATATGTTAAAAAACTTAGAACAATAATGAGATATCTCGGAACGTGTGACGGAAATATGCAAGAAGGATCTTTAAGAGCTGATGTTAATGTTTCTGTAAGAAAAAAAGGTGAAAAAAAATTTGGAACTAGATGTGAAATAAAAAATGTTAATTCAATTAAATTTATGGAAATGGCTATCGATACAGAAGCTAAAAGGCAAATTGATTTACTTGAATCCGGAAAAAGTATAGAACAAGAAACCAGACTATTTGATACAAAAAAGAATGAAACTAGATCGTTGAGATCAAAAGAAGAAGCCCATGATTATCGATATTTTCCAGATCCAGATTTACTTCCATTAAAAATTGAACAAAGTTTTATTGATAATCTAAAAGAAACCTTACCCGAACTACCTGATCATAAGAAAGAAAGATTTATTAAAAAATTTAAATTAACACCTTATGAAGCAAATGTTTTAATTTCTGAGTCAGATATCTCAAAATATTTTGAGGAAGTAATAAAAAATTGTGATATAAAACTTGCTAAAAACTGGATAATAGTCGAGTTATTTGCCGTTTTAAATGAAAGAAATTTAGATATTAAAGACTCACCTGTATCTCCAATAAATTTAGCTTCACTTATTAATTCCATCAGCTCTGGGGAAATTTCTGGCAAGATAGCAAAAAAAGTATTTGAAATAATGGTTCAGACTGGAGATGAACCATCAAAAATTATTAAAGAAAAGGGATTAAAGCAACAAAGTGATCCTAAAGAATTAGAGAAAATTATTATTAAAGTATTAGAAAATAACTCTGATAAGGTTTCTGAATATAAATCTGGCAAAGAAAAACTCTACGGTTTCTTTGTTGGTGAGGTAATGAAAGCTTCATCCGGCAAAGCCAATCCAAAGTTAGTTAATGATATTTTGAAAACTAAATTACAAAAATGATCAAAAGTCTTGAGATTAATAAGAGATTAGAAAAATATATTTCTGATCATAGTTATGATCTTCACCCAGTGCAAAAAGAAATACTTAAATACAACGATACTTTAGGTCACAGCAAAAAAATGCAAATTTCAGTATCACAAGCTTACTTTTTTCAATTTTTTATTAAGACAAACAATATAAAGAACATTTTAGAAGTAGGGACATTTACAGGTTATAGTGCTTTATCTATGGGTCTTGTTTTACCAAAAGATGGAAAAATTACTTGCTTGGATATTAACAAAGAAACTACAAAAGTAGCGAGTAATTTTTTTAAAAAAGCCAGCTTAGATAATAAGATCAAAATAATTTTAGCACCAGCAATGGATAGTCTTAACAAATTAAAAAATGAAAATGAAAAATTTGATATGGTCTTTATTGATGCAGACAAAGAGAATTATAAAAATTATTATAATTTATCATTAGAACTTGTTAGGAATAGAGGATTTGTGCTGATAGACAACGTTTTGTGGAAAGGAGAAGTAGCTGATCCCGTTAAAAATGATCAATTAACCAATGTTATTAGAGAATTTAATTCTTTTATCAAAAAAGATGATAGAATAGAAAAAACTATTTTGCCTTTAGGTGATGGAGTAACAATTTGTAGGAAAATTTAGATGTTTTATATTTTTGGATTTTATAAATTTAAACAATTATCAGGTCTTAAAAAAATTAAAAAAAGTTTTGAAAATAAATTAAAAAAATACCATTTAAGAGGAACAATAATATTTTCAAGAGAAGGCATTAATGGAACAATTTCAGGAAAAAAAATGAGTATTAAAAAATTTAAAATAAATCTAATGAAAATCTGCAAAATAAAAAATTTTGACTCCGAAAATAATTCTACTAGTATTTTTCAACCTTTTCATAGAGGAAAAATTAAAATTAAAAAAGAAGTAGTCCCAATAGGTATTAATGTTTTACCATCAGAAAAAATTAAAAACTCAATTGATCCTATAAAATGGAATTTATTATTAAAAGAAAAGGGTGTGAAAATTATAGATGTAAGAAAACCTTTTGAATTTAATGTAGGTACTTTTAAAGGTGCTGAAAACCCCGAAATTAATCATTTTAGAGATTTCCCAAAATATTTAAAAAAGTTTAATAAAGAAAATAAAATTGCTATGTTTTGCACCGGCGGGATTAGATGTGAAAAAGCTTCTGTTTATTTAAAACGAAAAGGTTTTAAAAATGTATTTCAGTTAAAAGGCGGAATATTAAATTATTTGGATAAAATTAATGAAAAACAAAGTTTATGGAAAGGTGAGTGCTACGTTTTTGATAATAGAGTTTCACTTAAGCATAAATTAAAAATTGGTAATTATTCAATTTGCAGCGGATGTAGAAAACCAGTGTCAATTAATGAAAAAAAATCAATAAAATATGTTGAAGGAATTTCCTGTCCAAAGTGTCATGATTATTTAACACTTTCTCAAAAAAAAAGATTTGCTATGAGACAAAAACAAATCTTAATGGCAAAAAAAACGGGGAAGAAACATATTTTTCAAAAAGAATTTTCTTGAGGTAAAAATTGAAGCAAAATTTAAATTTAACCTCTAGTCCAATATTAAAATTATTAAGACAAATTGCTATACCTTCTATGACTGGAAGTATGTTCCAAACTTTATTTAATCTTGTGGACACCTTTTATGCTGGAAGAATATCGCCTGATGCATTAGCAGCTTTAGCAAAAGCCTTTCCATTATATTTTATTATAATTTCTGCAGGCATAGGAATAGTTGCTGGTTGTAATTCTTTAATAGCTAATTCACTAGGTTCCAATAATAGAGTTGCAGCTTCAATTTATTCTTATAACTCTTTGATATATGCATTCTTTGTATCAGTTTTTATAACATTTGTAGGTATTTTTTTTTCTAATGATCTTCTAAAATTAATGGGAAGTACAGAAGTTGGGGTTGCTTTGTCAAAAGAATATACGGATATTATTTTTTTAGGAACAATAGTTTTTTTAATTTTAACATCATTTAACGCTATTTTATATGCTCAAGGTGACACAAAAACTTACAGAAACGTTTTAATCGTTGGGGTAATTTTAAATATAATCCTTAATCCTATTTTTATTTTTGGTTTATTGTTTATACCTCCATTTGGTATAGCTGGTTTGGCAATTTCTACGGTTCTCATTCAATTTGGTGCATGTATCTATTTGTATTACAAAGTTAATAAAACTGACTTAAAAATAGTACCGAAGATTTCAAATTTTATTATAAGGAGAAATTTTTTTATAAATATTTTTAACCAAAGTATGCCAATAACTATGGCTCTTTTTTTAGTTGCTACAGGTACCTTTTTATTATTATCTTTTATAACTTTCTTTGGAGATGCGGCCGTTGCAGGATATGGGGCTGCTGTAAGATTTGAACATTTATTTTCTTTACCCGTAATAGGTTTAAATACTGCTGTAATATCTATTGCTGGACAAAATTTTGGCGCAAAAAGATATGACAGAATTAAAGAGGTTTATTCTAAGTCAATAATCATAGGAATGATAATAATGTGTATTGCAGGTGTTATAATTTATATTTTGTCCGAACCTATTATGAGAATATTTTCAAGCGATTTAGAAGTAATAAAGTACGGTTCTACCTATTTAAAAATTACGGCATTTATCGGACCTATATATCCTGTTTTTTTTATATCACACGCCTTGTTTACGGCACTTAAAAAAACTTTTTTAATATTTTATTCAAATCTTTTTAGAATGGTTTTTTTACCATTTACAATTATTTGGGTGATTTTAAATATTATGGATGGTTATTTCCAAGACATATTTTATGGTTTGCTAATAATGAATTGGTTTTTTGGTTTTATTATGTTGCTTATAGCTAGAGGTTTAATGATTAAAACTTTTAATGAAGATAAAAAAGTTTTCTTTATATTTTAATATGTTATATATGTCATTAATTTGGTGAGGTGGGTGAGCTGGTTTAAACCAGAAGTTTGCTAAATTTCCGTAGGTGTAACAATCTACCGTGGGTTCGAATCCCACCCTCACCGCCATTTTAAAAATTGATTACTTTGTTACCACTAGCCGATTGATTGGCATTGAAAAACGCCCTTGTCTTTCTTGATCACCACTCTGTTTTGATACAACTAGAAGATTAGATAACTCAGAAAGCAATATTCTACGAGTCTCTGGTGGCAAGATGAACGAAGCATAAAAAAATCCTGCAGTAGTTTCGGCCACTTCAGCAACTGATCCGACCATGGATACCATACTAGTTTCGATGCTAATGTTAGCATCTGGAAAAGCTTCACTTAAAAGATTTATTAAACTATCTGTACTACGTATTCTTGGATCACCTAAATCAATCTCGCCATACCTAGGTAGCTTAGCTTGTACGTATTTATAGATTAAATTGTATACATCATTATATCCTGGCGCTGCATCCATAGGTCCATTGACCAATGCTGCAAACTTTCCACCTAAGGACAGTACACGAAGGATTTCATTTAACACTGGAGTAATTGGGTTCATTAATGTCAAAGCCCAATGGCACAGTACAACGTCTATTGAGTTATCATCAATAGCCGTCAAATTTTGTGCTTTTAACTCTAACAGATCAACAGAACCTTTTGGAAGACGCGCCTTAGCCAGTTCTAATTCTTCAGGACTTATATCCGCTCCTTTTAATTTAAATTTTTTATTACGATCGTATAAGATTTTAAGTAATGGTCCTGATCCACAAGCAAGATCCAGCACACGGATACCATCAACATCAGGCACAATTTCAGCTAACCATTCATAACTATTACGTCCAGCTTTATCACTGCAGGAACTTGCACACTTTTCAGTGAAACCTGGATTATTTTGGTGCACAATTCTTAGATGGGCGAGAAGCGCTTTATCATCTGGCTGTTGATTCTTTGCAAGACTGTCAGTCCAAATCGAGCTGAGGCCGCTCTGAGCATTTAAATCTTTATTTGACATCAATAGGCCAACAAATTGGATTTAGTGGACTAGCAGCAACTTCGCCTGGTTTTATATTTGGCATAAATTTTTGCCAATCACCAGAAACCATTGTAGGAGAATTAATCACTCGAGCCCCATCTCTAAAATAAGTATTGGCTAGAGCTACTCGGCTACGATTAGTTCTATTGCGTGATGCAGTATGAAAATTTAAATTATGGTGAAAGCTAACTTCGCCTAATTCGAATGGAGTTTCATTTACCGTGACACCATTTTTTTTAAAAATTTCTGAGACCCCACGGTCATAGCCTGTACCAGTCTTTTCAAATGTAACGGCATTTACTATTTTGTGGACATCTAGCGGATAGGCGAAAGAGAGCGGTCCCATCTCAACAGGCGTTGGTTGTGCTGGTACCCAAGCGGTGACCACATCATTAGTATCTAATGGAAAATGATGGTCGTCGAAGTGCCAAGGTGTTCTACCACAACCAGCTTGCTTTGCTAAAACGTTATCGTGGTAAAGTCTAACAGCTGATACCCCAAGTAGATCCGCTGAAATTTGTCCTAGACGTGGTGATAATACATAGGAACGTAGTAATTCATTTTTTGGCCATGTCATTTCTAAACTAAGGAATCTGTCATACGCTTCTTTATCAGGATCAACGTCAAATTCTTTTTTTAAAAGCTTGATCAACTCAGCTCTAAGTTTAAGCACTACCCCTGGTGAGAAAACTTTTTTGAGTTTGATAAAACCATTTTTTCTAAAGAAATCAATTTGTTCATTTTTTAATGGGTAAACCTCGGTCAGTTCAGAAACAACCTCATCATCAGTTGGGATTGCAACATTTGGTAAAGGTTCGGCGTTTATTATTGGATCCTTTTTTTCGTCATTATCTGCTAGACCAACATACCAATCCCACCAGGCTTGATTATCTTTATCCCATGGCTTACTGATATCAGCAGCGTCAGATATTTTTGAATTTATCTTGTCCCAATATTTTTTCATATAAATAATCTATACTGTTTTTTTAAATTAGTAAGTACCCTTTTTGACCTTTTTTAAGAAACCTGCTCTCCGCCAGATTTTATCTAAGAAAATTTTCTAACTCTACGGATTTGCCGGAAAGCATATACTTATAAACGTTGGCATTTTCTAAAACTCTTTGAACATAATTTCTGGTTTCCTTAAACTTTATTAATTCTATCCAATTAACAAAATCAATATTTCCTTTGGTTGGATCTCCATTAATTTTTCTCCAATATTTTACCCTTTTTGGTCCTGCGTTATATGCTGCAATAGCAAAGGGATAAACCTCTTTATACTCATTCAAAAGTGAATTGAAATAATATGTGCCTAATCTAATATTATATTCAGGATCAGAAGTTAATTTACTTTTTCTATAAGGAACCTTCATTTGTTTAGCTACAAGTTTTGCAGTATAAGTCATGAGCTGCATCATTCCTTTTGCTCCAGCGTAACTATTTGCTTTTGGATCAAACTCGCTTTCTTGTCTTGTAATTGCTAAAATTATTTCTTGTGATGGCATTCCTTTACCATTAATAACTCTAGGTGTTGTTATAATTGGATAATTAAATTTATTATAAAATCTCTTTTCGTATGATGCTTTTTTAGAAATTTGAATGGCATAATCATATCTTCCAATTTCAGTTGCAAGTTTAGCCGCAAGAACCTCACTACCTTTGTCAATATTTACATCTGCGAGATGTTTAATGATATCTTTACTATATTTAGTTTTATTTAACTCTTTTAGAAGAATGACATGTTTTACTAATGGGTTATTATTAAATTCTTTTTCATAATTCATTGAATATTTCGATTGATCATTTAATTGAAATTCACCAGTAGGATTAATTTTTTTATAGCATAACTGTCCATAATATGTAGTTAAATACTTTGAACCTTCTTTAAAAAAGTTTTCTGACATTTTTTTCTTCCCAAGTTTTTCATACGTTATTCCTGTCCAATAAGCTCCTCTTGCCAAACTAATTGGGTAACCTACATTTTCATAAAAAGTTATAAAATGTTTTAAAGCTGTATTTGGATCATTTAAAAAACTTAGCGCTATCCAACCAGACATCCATTCTGCTTCTGCAAACTCAGCTCCCTCAATTAAGGAATGGTTTTTTGATACTTCGTAAGCCTTTTGATATTTTTTCTTATATATTAAAGATCTCGATACTATATGACGTTCTTTCCACCATAAATCTGCTCGAACCAATTTATCATAATTGTTGGGGGCTTGATCAATTATTTCCAAGGAAGATTCTAATCTTCCTCTTCTTCTTCTCCATTTTAATCTATCGTATTTTAAACCAATATCTGATTTTAATCTTGCCGGAACTTGTGCTATTGCATTATCAACACCATATGAATTACTCATCAATATTTGTCTTGCATTGTATAAGGCTCTATGGTCCTTAGGGAGATACCTTAATATTCTTTTTAAATCCCAATACTTATATTCCCATGCCATATAATCTGCTCTTTTAATATGATCCGAGGTATTTAAAAATTTTTTATATTTTTTATTAAGATATCTAAGATCATTTGAAGACAAAGATGCATCAATCCATCCTTCCTTTATTAGCTTAGATGCTTTATCTAGGCTACCTTTTAAAAAATAAGATTCTCCAAGTTTTATTTTTCCGAAACCACTTAAAGGAGGTGAAGATTCAAACCAACCTATAACGGTATTCGGGCTGTTAGTTTTTAGATTAATTTTGTGTTCTGCTAAATATTTCAGTCTATTAATTCTTGGATAATCTGGATTTTTATCAATAAAATTTATATAATCAGTGAAAGTAGCTTTATTGCTTTTTTCCTTTAAATATATCCACAAAACTAAATTTTTAAAATCTTTATCTTTTATTTTTTTTGTAATTCTAAATGCAGTATTCCACTTTTTTTCATTAATATTTAAAAAAACTTCTTTAGCATATGCGTAATCTTTTTTTGAAAGAATCACAGACTCAAGGGCCTGTTTGCTTAAAGTTTTTTGGTAAGTTACAGGTTTTTTTTCTGGAAATACAAAAGATTTTTTATTTTCTATATCAACTAAATTTGAAGAAGCCACCTTTTCTTTCTGAACCGGTTTACTTATCGGTTTGATCGAGGTCTTACTTTTTATTTTTTCAACTTTTTTAACTACTTTTTTTATCTGAGGTTTATTTTTGGGTAAAATATTTTTTTTTCTAATAGTAAGTTTTTTTTCTAGCTGAGGTTTTTCTGCAGGCAAAATGGTTGTTAATTTATCCTTTTTAATTGATATGGATATTTTTTTTGGTTTTGTTTTGGGTAAAATTATAGAGTTTGTATCTGCGTAAGCAGAAGAATACAGAAAAGCAATGAATAAAAAAACTAGACTAATTAAATGTTTAAGCATAAAATTTTGAAAGATTAAATTAATTACTATATAAAGAATTATGTTCAAAGGTTCAATTGTAGCTTTAATAACGCCATTTAAAGATAATCTAATGGATGAAGATACTTATATATCCCTTATTCACCATCATATTGCCAATGGAACAAAAGGGGTAGTGCCCGCGGGCACAACTGGTGAATCACCAACTTTAGATCACGATGAACATAAAAGAGTAATTGAAATCGCTGTTAAGGAATGTAAAGGGAAAATTCCAGTTATAGCTGGAACAGGATCTAACTCAACTGCTGAGGCAGTTGAACTATCAAAGCATGCAGAAAAATCAGGTGCAGATGGTTTATTGATAGTGACTCCTTACTATAATAAACCAACACAAGAAGGACTTTACCAGCATTATAAAAAAATTAACGATAATGTAGGTATACCAATTATTATTTATAATATTCCGCCGCGATCAGTAATCGATATGTCCGTTGATACTATGGCTAGACTCTTTGAATTAAAAAATATAGTTGGTGTCAAAGATGCAACAGCAGATTTAAATAGAGTTGATCAACAATTAAAAAAAATGGGTCCCGAATTTATCCAGTTATCAGGAGAAGATGGAACAGCTTTAGAATTTAATATGAGAGGTGGTGTCGGATGTATTTCGGTGAGCGCTAATGTTGCAGCAAAATTATGTTCTGAATTTCAAGAAGCTTGTTTAAATAAAGACAATACAACTGCAAAAGAAATCGATAAAAAGTTAATGCCACTACATAAAGCTTTATTTATTGAAAGCAATCCGAGTCCAGTTAAGTATGCTGCAAGTTTATTAAATTTATCTTCTGACGATGTTAGATTACCGTTAGTAAAACTTACGGATAAAACAAAGAAAGAAGTAGAGAAAGCTTTAAAGATTGCCAATCTGCTTTAATGAAAGCAAGAAAAAATACTGGTATAAAAATTGTATGCAATAATAGAAAAGCAAGATTTAATTATTTTTTTCACGAATTAATAGAGGCAGGCATAGTTTTAAAAGGATCAGAGGTTAAATCACTTAGAGATGGGAAAGCAAATATTACTGATGCTTACGCAACTGATAGCCGGGGAGAAGTTTACTTAATTAATTCACACATACCTTTATATAAAGAATCTAGTTACAACAACCATAACCCAAGAGATATGAGAAAACTCCTACTTAACAAAAAAGAAATTAATAAGGTGATAGGAAAGATTAATAGAGAAGGATTAACAATCGTTCCAACAAAAATATATTTTAAAAAAGGAAAAGCAAAAGTAGAGCTTGCCATAGCTAAAGGAAAAAAACTTTATGATAAAAGACATGTTAAGAAAAAAAGGGACTGGCAAAGAGAGCAAGCCAGGATATTAAGTAGAAATAAATAATGATTTATCTAGGAATTGGATCAAATCTATCATCTAGTTTTGGCAATAGATTTGCAAATATAAATTTTGCTATTTCTTTTTTGGAAGAAAAAAAAATAAATTTAGTTAAAAAATCAAGTTTTTATGAGACTTTTTCTTATCCAAAAAAAGAGAATCCAAAATTTATTAATATCGTAATAGCTGTTAAGACATCCTTGCCACCTAAGGATTTGATGCAAGTCTTGATATCGATTGAAGAAAAACTTGAAAGAAAAAGGTTAAAAAAAAACGATCCTAGAACATGTGATATTGATATTATAGATTACAACAGGGAAATTATTAATTCTAAACTGAATAATTTTGAGTTTAAAATTCCTCATCAATCTATGTTTAATAGAAATTTTGTATTATATCCACTAAAGGAAATATGTCCTAATTGGACACACCCAATAAGCAAAATATCTATAGACGATTTAATTAAAAATATAAAAAAAATTAATAATGAGATTACAAAATTATCTGAAAATGATATAAATAGTTATGTTAAATAACGAGGAATTAATAAAAAAAGTAAAATCTTATAATAGATTTTTTAACCCAGATGCTTTGACAAAGGCCTACAACTTTGCATTAGAAGCGCATAAAAACCAAAAAAGAGATGAGGGTATTCCATATGTTAGTCATCCAATTGCCGTTGCAAACATACTCACTGAACTTAAATTAGATAGCGCCACTATAACAACCGGCCTTTTACATGACACAGTCGAAGATACTAAAGCTACATATGATAGTGTTAAAAAAGAATTTGGAAAAGAGGTTGCCGATTTAGTTGATGGCGTAACAAAAATTTCAGCTTTGGAAGAGAAAGCTGTTCAAAATTCTAAAGCAGAAAATTTTAGAAAATTAATACTCGCTACCTCCAAAGATATACGAGTTCTTCTAGTAAAATTAGCTGACAGGCTTCACAACATGAGAACAATTCATTATTTAATAGATAAAGAGAAAAAAATTAGAAAAGCTAAGGAAACAATGGAAATTTATGCACCTCTAGCAGACAGAATGGGAATGAATAGGATTAGAGATGAATTAGAAGACTTATCTTTTTCAATTTTAAATTCTGAAGCCCGAAATCTAATTTTAGAAAGGTTAACTTTTATTAAAAATAAGAGAGAGGATATTATTAATAACGTTTATGACGAACTAAACAAACTTCTTAAATCTAATAATATAGATGCAGAAATAACAGGCAGGGAAAAAACTCCATTCTCTATTTGGCGAAAGATGCAAAGTAAGAGAATTTCTTTAGAACAACTTACTGATATTGTTGGATTCAGGGTTATAGTAAAAAATATTAATGATTGTTATATAACTTTAGGAATATTTCATAATGAGTATTCTGCAATACCAGGAAAATTTAAAGATTACATATCTACACCCAAAATAAATCAATACAAATCCATCCATACAGCTGTCATAGGCCCGATGAAAAAAAGAATTGAGATTCAAATACGCACAAAACCTATGCATGAGTTTGCTGAAAGAGGAATAGCATCTCATTGGAAATACAAGTCATCTGAGAAATTTTCTGAATTGTCATGGAAAGAATATGATTGGTTACGAGATCTTGTTGAAATAATTGAAACTGGAGGAAGTCCTGAACATTATTTTGAATTTACAAAACTTCAAATGTTTCAAGACAATGTTTTTTGTTTTACCCCCAAGGGTGCAGTAATTAAATTACCAAGAGATGCGACACCTATAGATTTTGCATATGCTGTACATACAAAAATAGGTGATACAGCAATTGGTTGTGAAATAAATGGAAGAACTTCTCCTCTCCAGTCAAAGCTAAATAATGGTGATATGATAAAAATTCAAACTTCCAAAAAAGTTTCTCCTTCACTACATTGGCTATCTTCAAGTAAAACAGGTAAGGCTAGGGCCTCAATCAGAAAGCACTGGCAAGGCAAACTATTAGAAAATGAATCCCAAAAAAAGGAATACACCTCAACATTATCTATTGATCTACCTCATAAACCTGGAATTTTGGGCAAAGTTAGTACGTTAATTGGACTAAACGATGCTAATATAATCAACATCGAATTAACCAAAAGAAGCAAAGATTATTTACAATTTTTGTTTGATTTGCAAATTAAAGATTTAAAAAACTTTACAAACTTGATAAGTCAACTTAAGCAAGAAGATTTAAAATTTAAAGTAATTCGTCATAAAAAGAAAAAGTATGCTTTCATACAAAGAGTCCTTAAAAATTTTAAAAGAAACTGATGCTCTATTGGAGGGCCATTTTATTTTATCTTCAGGTCTCCATAGCGATAAATATGTTCAATGCGCCAAACTCCTAAGCAAACCTGGAAAAGCAAAAGAGATATGCTCTTCACTAGCAAAAAAAATAATTGAAAAATATAAAAATATAGATCTTATATTATCACCCGCTATCGGTGGAATAGTTATAGGTTATGAGATCGGAAGAATTTTAAATATAGAAACTATATTTGCTGAAAGAATTAATGGAGAATTTAATTTGAGAAGAGGTTTTAAAATAAATAAGGGACAAAAAATTCTAGTAGTTGAGGATGTAATTACAACAGGTAAATCAAGCTTAGAATGCTCAGAATTAGGAAAAAAAGCAAATGCAGAAATTATTGGGTACGCTTGTTTAATAGATAGATCTAATGGAAAAAGTCAAATTGATAAAAAAATTATTTCTCAAATTGAAATTGAAATTCCTACCTATGATAAGAAAAATTTACCCAAGCATCTGGAAAAAATAAAAGCTATTAAACCAGGAAGTAGAAATTTATAATGGCAGTACCTCGATTAGGAGTAAATATTGATCATGTAGCAACAATTAGAAATGCTCGCGGTGAAAACTATCCAAGTCCATTGAGAGCCGCATTGTTAGCACAAAAGTTTGGAGCAGATTCAATTACAATTCATTTAAGAGAAGATAGGAGACATATTAAAGATAGAGACCTTGCAGAAATTAAAAAGAAATTAAAAATTCCTTTAAATTTAGAAATGGCACCAACGAAAGCAATGCTTAAAATTTCACTTAGGTATAAACCAAAGTATGTTTGTATTGTTCCAGAAAAAAGAAAAGAAATTACAACTGAAGGCGGTCTTAATTTAAAAATGAACTCATCTTTAATAAAAAAAATTATACGTGAATTAAAAAAAAAAAATATTAGAACCAGCCTATTTATTGAACCAAGTATTAATGATATTAAAATCGCAAAAGATATAAAAGCTGATTGCATAGAAATTCACACAGGAAAAATATGTAATTTATATAACAAGAAATATAATACAAAAAATGAATTTAAAAAAATTCTAAAGTCTGTTAATTATGCTAACAGTATTGGTTTAGAAGTTCACGCTGGTCACGGGATTACTTTTTCCTCAGCTATACATCTTTCTAAAATTAGAGGCATAAAAGAATTTAATATAGGACATTTTCTAATTGGAGAATCTATTTTTATAGGTATAAGAGAAAGTATCAAAAAATTTAAAAAAATATTAAAAAAATGAATATCTATGGAATTGGTACAGATATAGTTAATGTCAATAGAATAAAAAGCGCAATAAAGAGAAATAACAAAGCATTTAAAAAAAGAATTTATACTAATTTTGAAATCAAAACCTGCGAAAGAAGAAGAGATAAAGTAGAATGTTTTGCTAAAAGGTTTGCTGCAAAAGAAGCATTTATTAAAGCAGTTGGTTTGAGTAATAAGTTGCTATTTAATGAAATTGAAGTAAAAAACAATTCTGTAGGAGCTCCCAAAATTGTTCTAAAAGGAATTTCCCTTAAAAATTTAAAAAAAATTTTTAAAAATAAAAAATTTAAAATATATTTATCTTTATCTGACGATAAACCATGGGCGGTAGCTTCAGTAATTATATTTACATATAAATAGAAAATGATGTCAAAAATTTTAGATAATATTAAAACATTATTAATTGCATTATTTATTGCAATATTAATTAGATCTTTTTTAATTCAGCCATTTTATATTCCTTCTTCTTCTATGGAACCAACATTACTTGTAGGAGACAGAATTTTTGTATCAAAATATACATATGGATTCAGCAAGCATTCTTTTCCTTTTAGTCCTCCAATTTTAAATAATCGTATTTTTGATTCAAAACCTGAGTATGGAGATCTAATAGTATTTAAAACTCCATCAGATAATAGAACTGATTTTATAAAGAGGCTAATTGGTTTACCGGGAGATGAAATTCAGTTCGTCGGAGGTGAACTTTTTATTAATAAGATAAAAATATCAAGAAAAGAATTAACTAATAAGCCTGATATCAGATGTGCTGGGAATAAAAGTGAAATCTTTTCTTACAAAGAGGTATTACCAAATAAAAAAAATCATGTAACAGTTTATAATAAAATTGGTAGCATGGTGAATTCGGACTTATATATTGTACCTGAAAAACATTATTTTTTTCTTGGAGATAACCGTGATTGTTCACAGGATAGTAGA
>CACFKO010000011.1 GCA_902566925.1 uncultured Pelagibacteraceae bacterium
ACTTACCTGAATTATCAAAATCAATTATCAAAGGGTTTCCTGTTGGTATCTCAAGTAAATTAATACTTTTGTCAGATATATTAAAAATTTTTTTTCCTAGAGCTCTAATTGTGTTTCCATGTGCTGAAAGTATAATATTCTTTTTTTGTTTTAGATGCTTTTCAATATGTTTCTCAAAATAGGGCACAACACGGTTGTAAGTATTTTTTAGAGACTCAGCGTTAGGTATATTTTTTAAACCTCTGTATAAAGGGTCTTTATGTGAACTGTATTTAGAATTTATGTCTAAGTTTGGAGGGGAAATGTCCCATGACCTTCTATATTTTTTAAACTGTTCTTCACCTAGTATTTTTTTAGTTTCTGTTTTATTTAAACCAGTTAGAGCTCCATAATGTCTTTCATTAAGCTCCCAAGCTTTATTATATTTATTTTCTTTCCCAAGTATTTCTAATATTATTTCCAAAGTATTTATTGCTCTTTTAAGGTATGAAGTAAAATACATATCGAAATCTATACTTAACTCTTTTAATAATTTTCCAGATTTTTCTGCTTCTTCTACACCCTTTTCAGACAGATCAACATCAACCCAACCCGTGAATCGATTTTCTGCATTCCAAGTGCTCTGTCCGTGCCTAATTGCTATGAGTTTACTCATTGAATATAATGTATTTAATATATTAAATTATTTATATGAAGGGTATTAAATTCTTTTACATTACTTGTCCTAAAAAAAGTGAGGCTAATAAAATAGCTGCATTTCTTGTAAAAAATAAACTTGTAGCTTGTGCAAATATTATTCACAACGTTGACTCCATATTTACTTGGAAAGGTAAAGTAACAAAGGCTAAAGAGATTTTGGTTGTTGGCAAGACCATGAACAAAAATGTTCAAAAAATAATAAAAAGTGTAAAAAAAATACATAGTTATGAGGTTCCATGTGTTATCTTTTTTGATATAAAAAATGGAAATACAGATTTCTTAAAATGGATTATAAAAACCGTATAATTCGTTACATTTATTTTATCTCTCTTTTAGGTTTATTAATCTTATACATTTTTCCTGGCAGTTTGATTGGCTTTTTTCTTTATGGGGATCTTAGTAGACAGCCTGATATGATCCCTAATCCTTTAGGCACATCAATCAATCATACATTAGCTTTTTTTTACTTATCCATGCTCGGTTTAATTAGTTACTTAGATGCTAAAAGTTTTAAAAAAACTTTAATTTTTTTAATAACACTCTCATTATTATTAGAATTATCCCATATGTTTATACCAAATAGGTCATTTCAATCTTTAGATCTTTTTGCAAATTTACTTGGAACATTGTCAGCCATTGTTATATTATTTTTATATAAAAGGTTAAAATATGGAAAAATTTGACGAAAGAAAAAAATCGTTTGAAAAAAAATTTGCTCATGACGAGGAATTGAAATTCAAAGTGGCATCAAGAAGAAATAAATATCTTGGTCAGTGGGCTTCTCAAAAACTTGGATTTGATGCTGAAAAAGAAAAGGAATATATACAGTCCGTTATCAAAGCTGATTTTCAAGAAGCAGGGGACGAAGATGTTTTTAGAAAAATTCAAGTAGATTTAAAAGATCAAAACGTTTCAGATGAAGACATCAGAAAAAAAATGAAAGAGTTTGATGAAAAAGCTAAGTCTGATTTTATTTAGCGTTGTAATTTTAATTAATTTTTCATTTACAAATAGTTCAGAAAAAAATGTTGCAAAGGGAAAAGCAAGAGTCATTGATGGTGATACAATTAAAATTAATAAAGAAAAAATCCGTTTCGCAGGAATAAATTCTCCCGAAAGAAAAGAAATTGGATATAGATTGGCAAAAGATAAACTTGAAGAGAAAATAGCCAATAATATCGTCACTTGTGTAAGAGAGAAAAATAAAGACAAGTATGGAAGAACGGTAGCCGAATGTTTTATGAACAAAGAGAGTCTATCATCCTTCATGGTAAAAAATGGATATGCTTGCGATTATATGTACTATTCGAAAGGTAAGTACACTGAAGAACACAAATATGCCAAAGCTAATAAATTAGGTATCTGGAAAATGAAATATAATACTGCGTGGGAAAATAAATGCAGAAAAAAATAAACCATCTATAATGATTGTGTGATTCGAAAAACAAATTTTTATTTATTAATTTTATTATTCCTCGTTGTTGCCTGTTCATCTATCCCCAAAAATACTAAAAATAGCTGTGCAATTTTTGAAGAACGTTATTTATGGTACAAACACACCAAAAATGTAGAAAAAAAATGGGGTGTACCGGTTTATATACAGCTAGCATTTGTCAAAAAGGAGAGTGATTTTGATTGGTTAGCAAAGCCACCTCGTCACAAATTGTTTAAAGTTATACCGTACAAACGTAAATCAAGTTCATTTGGTTATTCCCAGGCTGTCAATGGTACTTGGGAACAATATAAAAAAGAAACTGGAAACAAATTAGCTACAAGAGCTAGATTTAAAGACTCAGTTGATTTTATAGGATGGTATGTAAGCAAGACACACAAAATATTAAAGATACCAAAGAATGACGCGTATCGTCAGTATTTAGCTTACTATAAAGGATGGGGTGACTATAAAAATTATTCAAAAGATAAGAAAGCTATCATATATGCTAAATCCGCAAGAGATATTTCTTCTACTTATAGAAAACAACTCACAACGTGCAGAGATAAGCTAAATAGAAAAAAATATATTATTTACTAAACTCTTTGCTTAATTTGATGTCAACTTCATCTATTCTTTTTGAATTCTTACAAAGCAATAAATAAAACACTGGAGTGGTAAATAAAGTTAGAAAGGTACTAATTAGCATCCCACCAAATATTGTACATCCTACAGCTAATCTGATACCCTCACCAGCTCCTGGGCCAATATTTCCAACTACTAAAGGAACCATTGCAATAAGTGTTGACAAACTTGTCATCATAATTGGTCTAAATCTTCTCATACAAGATTCAACTATTGCATTTTCCACGCTCTTTCCTTTTACTCTAAGCTGGTTTGCCCAATCTACTATTAAGATACTATTTTTTGTTGCTATGCCAATTAACACGACTAAAGCAATTTGAGAAAAAACATTTATGGTGCTATTGAACAATAGAATAAAAATTAATCCACCCAGAGCTGCCAAAGGTACCGTCAACATTACCACAAAAGGCTGTCGCCAAGCATTGAAAGTACCAGCCATCACTAGATACGCACTAACCAAAGCTAATGCAAAAATTATTAACAATTCACTAGAAGCTTCTTTTAGATCTAAAGATTTTCCTTTATAAAAAATTCCAGCATTCGGTGCTTTATCATCAATAGTTTTTTCAATAAAATTTAATGCTTCATTTAAAGTGTATCCACCAGTTAAACGAGCTGTAAGAGTTACAGATTTAGATCTTTGGTAGCGTGTTAATAATTTAGGAGAACCTTTTTCCTCAAAACTTACCACATTGGCTAAAGAAATTAGCTTACCAGTAGTATCAGAGCGTACAAATATCTTGCTTAAACTTTCAGTTTTTCTTCTATCTTGAAGATCAGCTTGCAAAATTATAGGATATTCTTTTCCATCTTCATTAAGCGTAGTTACACTTTTCCCTGAAAATAGAGTTTCTATAGACTTACCAATTGCTTGTATAGATAGACCCAAATCTTTTGCTTTGTTTTCGTCTATCATTAGTTGCACTTCAGGTTTATTTTTGGAGTAGTCAGAAGTAATATCAGCTAAACCAATATTTTTTCTTAATTCTGCCATTACTGAATTTTGCCATTTATATAAACTTTCGTAAGAAGGGCCTGTCATAGTCACTACAACGGGTTTTTGGTAATTGCTGACTCGCACAGAATTAGGCGTTAATGGAAACGCCATTGTGCCTGGAACAGTTACAATTTTTCCAATAGCCTTTCTAACAATTATTTGAGCGCTATCTTTTCTATCTTTCCAATTATCTAATAGGGCAATTATTATAAAGCTGTTATATGATTGTGAAGATCTACCAAATCCAGGTACTCTCATTATTAATTTTTGATATGGCTCATTTTCATCTTGCAAAAGTGGTAATAATCTTTTTTCAACCTTTTCAGCTTTATCAACTGTATATTCAAATGAAGAAGATTCATCAGTTTTTCCAAAAACTAAATAAACCCCTCTATCTGGATTTCTTTCTAGTAAAGTTTTGGGTGTAATTTTGAAAAGAAATCCGGCAAAAGCAACAACAAAAACCATGAACCAAACTATAGTTTTGGGCCTCTTAATCCAATAATTTAAAGTTTCGTAATAAAACTCTCCAAAAGAATCAAATAGCTTCTCAAACTTTAAAACTATCTTAGATTTAACTTTTTTTTTACTCAGTAATTTTGACCCCAACATTGGTGCGATCGAAAGAGCTGTGAATGTACTTATAACAATTGTAATTGAAAGAGTTATTGCCATTTCTCTAAATAATGTTCCACTAATTCCTCCGATAAACAACAAAGGCGCAAATGTTGCTAAAAGAATAATGCTAGTAGATAAAATAGCAAAAATTACATTTTTAGATCCAGTTGCTGCAGCTGTAAGAGAGGTATCGCCTTGTTCAACTCGATGGTAAATTGACTCTGTCATAACGACACTATCATCGGTGACAATTGCAACACTTAGAATTATTGCAAGCAAAGTAAAAACGTTAATAGTAAGACCAAAAATCCACAAACCGAGACATGCACCTATCAAGCTTACTGGAAGTGTTACGGCCGGAACGATAGTTGCTCTAATGTTTCCCAAAAAAAGATAAATAATTCCAACGACCAAACCTAAAGCCAAAATTATTGACTGATAACACATTTGAATTGCTTCTTTTATATAAGTGGCTCTATCAAAACTTACTGATAATTTAAGACCATCTGGCAATGTTTTATTGACTTCTATAATTTTTTTACGAATATTTTTTGATAGTGTTACAGTACTTTCATTTGTTCGTGCGTAAATTCCTATTCCAACTGTGTTTTCATTTAAAGCACCAGGACTTTGAGCTTTAAATAAGGTTTTTTCAGAAACAGGACCGTATTTTACTTCACCCAAATCACCTAAGGTTATAGTTTTACCTTTAATCTTTTTTATTGGTAATTTTTTTATAGAGTTAATATCTGTATAGGTTTTTCCAAGATCAAGTGTAAGGTCTACATTATTGGCCTCAATGGTCCCTGCAGGCACTGCAACATTATTTTTTCTTATTGAACTTTCAACCTCCCTTATGTCTAAATCATTAGCACTTAGTTTTACCGGATTAAGATAAACTCTGACTGCTTTTTCATTAATTCCACCAACAATTACTCTTCCTGTACCTGGAACGGAGCTAAAAGCATCCACCAAGTTTCTTTTTACATAGTCTCCAATATCTAGAGAATTCCAAGAGGTACTACTCACTGACAACCACATACTCGTAGAAAAACCTGCTGAAGCCTTTCGCACCTCCGGTGCTTTACTATCTTCAGGTAAATTATCAATTATTCTTGCGATTCTCTCACGAATATCATTCGCAGCATCATCAATGTTTATGCTGGTAAAGAATTCTATTTTTATAGTACTTCTTCCAATTTCAGAAAGTGTATCAATTGATTTAATTCCCTCTGCTCCACCAATTGCTAATTCAATTGGCTCAGATATTTCAGAAGCAATTATTGATGGGCTTGCACCAGTGTACTTAGTAGAAATAACAACTTCCGGTGGCTGAAGATTTTTTGGCAACTCTCTGGTGCTAAGTTCAAAAAAAGTGTAGAGACCAAAAACTACAAGTAATAGAGAAAAAACGGCGCTTAAAACTGGTCTTTTTATATTAAGCAAACAAAAATTATGCATATTATCTCATCAAAGGCTTAACAATCATTCCATCAGCCAGTCTAGACAAACCTTCTTTAATAATTTTGTCGTTTGTAATGAGGCCTTCTAAAATTTCTAAATTGCCACCTTTTCTTATTCCAGTTATAACTTCCGTCTTTTCAATCTTGTTATTATCTAAGATTTTATAAACAAATTTTTTTTCATCTTCAAAAATGATACTTGTATCTGCTACAGAAAGAGCTTCTTTTTCGTCATATAGAAGCTCAATATCTAATAATGATCCAGGAAGAATCTCAAGATTTTTATTATTGATTTGTGCCCTAGCCAAAATACTACGTGTTTGAGCATCTACTCTTGAGGCATGAGAAATAATAACTCCTCTATACAATTTATCTTTATATGCTAAAAATTTTGCATTAACTCTTAAACCTTTTTTTAAAATAGCAGCAAAAACTTCTGGAATTTGTAAATCGCAAAGTATTTTTTTAGAGTCATCAAGCGTAACTATCATAGAGTTAGTACCCAAAATTGAAGAGCTTATACCACGTGTACCGATAGTTCCTGAAAAGGGAGCTATAATAGTTTTATTTTGTAATTTTGCGATTGTCTCTCCCTTTTTGATTGCTTTAAACCTTATTGGCTCTAGTAACTCACTTTTTTTAATTTTAAAAGAAGTAGTTTTACTACTTAATGCTGTGCAATAGCTTTCAATTGTTTTGCTAAATTTTTTTTCAGAAACTATCTCAACAATAACTCCTGGAGGAGGTCGTTTACCAAATTTTTTTTTAAAATAAATACCCATTGCAGTTCTACCACCAATTACAGTAGCAACGATTACAAAAAATATTATAATTGCTATGGTTACTTTTTTAGATCTTTTCATATTTCTCCGTATTCTGACCAAGAGCCGTCATAAATCACAGCACTTTTACCACTTATCAGAGAATATGCCATACCTAAAACACATGCAGTTATTCCTGAACCACAAGTAAAAACAATAGGCTTAGAGGTATCTACGTTGTTTTCAGCAAAAATCTTATCTAATTCAGTCTTTCTTTTAAAAGTGTTTGTTTTTGGATCAATACAATCTTTAAATGGAATATTTTTTGATCCTGGTATGCATCCCCTTTTTAATCCAGGACGAGGCTCATCTTCTTTTCCTTCAAAACGATTACGACTTCTACCATCTACTGTTTGAAAAGAAAATTTTTTTATATTTTCTTCGATATGTTTTTTATTTTTAATCCATTCACTATTTTCGTTCACAATGTAACTATTTAATTTCTTAATTTTTTCCAATTTATTCGTCGTTTCTTTATTTTCTTTTAGCCATTTTTTTAATCCACCATCTAAAACAGAAACTTTTTTGTGTCCAAAATATTTTAAAGAAAACCAAAGTCTACAAGAACTATATGTATCACTAAAATCATAGACTACAATGTGGTCCTCATTTTTAATCCCGTAGGTACATAACATTTTACTCCAGTAATTCGAGTTAGACATCATGTGTGGATAGGGTGAATTCTTATTGCTGTGTTCATCAACATCCCAAAACATAGCTGTCGTAATATGTCTATCAGCATATTCTTTTTTAGCATCGCGTTTTGTTGAAGGCATATGCCAGCTAGCATCAAATATTTTTACTTTATGTAAATGTGACTCTAGCCAATCAGTTGTAACCAAATTCACAATAACCCTTTTTTTTTGAGATATTTTTGGTGATAATCTTCAGCTCTGCAATAATTAAATTCCTTTGAAATTTTTGTTACAATTTTTCCACTAAACTTCTCATTTGCTTCTTTTAAAATTTTTTCAGCAATTTCTTTTTGATCTTTTTTAGTATAAAAAATCTCACTTCTATATTGAGTACCTGTATCTGGACCCTGTCTGTTGAGTGTTGTTGGATCATGGATTTTGAAAAAAAATTTTAACAATTCCTCATAAGTAATAACATTTTCATCATAATAAACCTTAACTACCTCAGCATGATCAGTTGTACCCGTGCAAACATTTTCATAAGTTGTATTTGGATTATTACCACCACAGTAACCCACTTCTGTCTTACTAACCCCTTTAAGTTTTTCAAACTCTAAATCAGGTTTCCAGAAACAGCCGGCGCCAAATATTCCAGTTTCCATTATCTCTAAATTCTAATATGTTAATCGAATTAATTAAAGGCGGTAAATTTGCTCTCAAAATCTCAAAAAGCTGTTTTATATATGATTGGATCTGTTTTTTGCTTCAGCACTATGGATTTAATAGTTAAATACTTAAACAACGTGCCATTCGGACAGGTTTTGTTTATGAGATTTTTTTTTGGAATGATACCGATCCTTTTTTTAATACCCTCAGACAAAATTTTTACCTTTTACAAAACTAAAAGACCTATCCTTCATACTTTTAGGGCAATCAGTGGTACAATTGCTATTATAGCTTTATTTGTAGCTTTAAGAAATTTACCCTTAGCCGACGTTATCAGCTTAACCTTTACTGGTCCCCTATTTGTGACAATAATGTCTGTAATTTTTCTCTCAGAAAAAGTGGGTATAAGAAGATGGTCTGCTGTTTTAATCGGTTTTATTGGAATGTTATTTATAGTTCGTCCTGCTTTTCAGGAGATGAATCTTTATTACATTTTTCCGATTATATTTTCAATAGGTTTTGCAAATGTAGCAATAAGCATAAGAAGTTTATCAAAAACTGAACCAAATTATTTAATAGCCTTTTATTTTTCTTTGTTGTCACTTCTGGTTGGTCTTGGAACCATTGTGAACGGATGGATATGGCCAACAATTTACGAAACACTGTTATTTATAATACTTGGTTTATCTGGAGGCATTGCAAATCTGTTGCTTACTCAGAGTTACAGATTGGCAGATGCGAGCCTTGTTTCTCCAATTAAATACTTATCTTTAGTGATTGCGGTTGTGGCAGGTTATTTTATTTTTAGTGAAGTTCCTAAAAGTATGACTTTATTTGGAGCCGCTCTGATAGTTATAAGTTCATTCATAATTTTTAAAAGAGAAGAAATATTAAAAAAACAAGTTGTGGCACCAAGATTATGAAACCTAAGTGGTGGAAAAAGTCGAAAAAACATCTTTCCAAAAAAGACAAAGTCATGTCTAAATTGCTTAAATCTTACAAAGGTTATTTGACTACAAGAAATAATTTTTTTTACTCATTAACAAGATCGATAATTTCACAACAAATATCAGTTTCTGCAGCAAATTCAATTTTTTCTAAGTTTGAAAGAAAATGTAAAGGTAAAATTAAACCAAAAATTATATCTAAACTTTCAGTAACTGATTTAAGGAAGTGTGGCTTAAGCAGAATGAAAGCTACAGGTATAAAAAGTCTAGCTGATAAAATTTTAAAAAAAACATTTAATCCAAATCTCATTAATAAAATGAATGATGAGGAAGCGATAACTTATTTGTCCTCTTTAAAGCAAATAGGAAGATGGTCTAGTGAGATGGTATTGATATTCTTTTACAATAGACCTAATATATGGCCAGTTCAGGATATTGGCTTGTTAAGAGCTATTTCAAATAATTATAAAAAGAAATATCTTCCCCCAAAGTCTTTTGTTAATAAATTGCAAAAAAAATTTTCCCCTTATTGTACTCTAGCAGTAATGGCATTGTGGTATTCAGTAGACAATGAGCCTGTACAGTATTAAATTCCTGATATGACCGAAAAATTAATAGTTTCTTGGGATGAATACAACAAGACTGTAGAAAAATTAGCTATCATGGTTCACGGTAGTGGTTATCAACCGACTTTGCTTGTTGGTATTATGAGAGGAGCTGCACCCATGATAGATGTTTTAAGTAGAGTTTTTAAATTAAAATGCGCTTATCTAGCGGTGGAGTCTTATAGCGGTAAGGGGGTTGAGGATGAACAGGGGGATATAGTGTTTTCAAGAGAGATGAGTTCCATTGCAAAAAATATGGGCGGAAAAATACTACTGTGTGATGACTTGTCAGATACAGGAATTACTTTAAATAAAAGTGTAGATTGGTTAAGAAAATATGAACCAATAAAAGATAAAATTGAAGATATAAAAACTGCGACCTTATGGAAGAAAAAAAAATCAACATTTGAACCAGATTATTGTGCTGTTAAGTTAAAAAGTGATCCGTGGATTGTACAACCTTTTGAACATTACGAGGAAATTAGAATTGAACAATTGGAAAAAAAGCATAAAAAAAAGGGTTAAACTTTCGTTCAACCCTTTTTTTAAAGAATATTTACTATTCTAAACTGAAAAGCTCAATACACTTAGCACTGCAACTAACCATATTGCTGGCGATGTTTTTGCAGCATCACCACTTAGTATTTTAATTAGTGCATAAGCTATAAAAGCTAAAGCAATACCATTACTAATGCTATAAGTTAATGGCATAGTTATCATGGCAATTACCGCAGGAGCGGACTCCGCTATGTCATCCCACTCGATATCTGTAATGTTTCTTACAAACAGAACAGCAACGTACACAAGTGCAGCACCATCTATTTCTTTTGGAAGGCTTGTTGCTAGAGGTGCAAAACCCAAGCATAGAAGAAATAGAACTCCAATGACTAAAGATGTCATTCCAGTTCTTCCTCCTGCTTTAACTCCAGCACCAGACTCAACATAACTTGTAACAGTAGTTGTCCCTAGAAATGATCCAGCTACAGTTCCAACACTGTCAGCAAGCATTGCTTTATCTATGTCCTCAACCTTATTTCCTTTTATTTTGCCAGAAACATTTGCAACTGAAGTTAAGGTTCCAGCTGTATCAAAAAAGTCAATAAAGAAAAGTGTGAATATAACAGTTAACCCACTTCCGGTTAAAACTTTTCCTGTACTAAAACCTTCTACTGCATCAAAAAGATAACTCATTGAAGGAGGTGCAGAAAAAATTCCATTAAATTTTGCTAATGAACTTCCACCCTCTATTGTTGCTCCAGTCCAGTCCCACATAGGTAACCAAGCGAGTACACTAAATACCAATATCCCAATGATAATGTTGCCTTTTACTTTCATTTTTTCCAAGACAATCATCACAACCAGCGCAAGACAACCCAATAAAACTAAGGGATTTTTAATATCTCCTAGAGTTACTAAAGTGACAGGATGATCTCCAACCACACCCATTATCTCTAAACCAATAATAGATAAGAAAAGACCAATCCCGGCTCCAATTCCTAGCTTTAAACTTCTTGGAATAGAATTAATTATCCAGGCCCTGATGGGAGTAAGAGATACCAACAAAAACAATATCCCAGCAAGTAATACCGCTGATAAAGCTTCAGCAGGCGTATACTTCATTCCACCAACTACACCAAACGCAACAAAGGCATTAATTCCCATTCCCGGCGCTAAGCCGATTGGCCAAGTTTTTCCATAAAATGCCATAATAAAACAAGCTATGGCAGTCGCAACTATCGTAGCAGTAAACACACCTCCAAAATCAAAAAAACCTTTTTCCGTTCCGGCAAACTCACCAGAAAGAATAAAAGGATTTAAAAACATGATGTAAGCCATAGTCAGGAATGTTGTAACTCCAGCTACGACCTCCGTATTAAAAGTGGTTTTATGCTTTTTATACTCAAAATATTTATCCATCATAAAACTTTTCCTCCAGACGGCGACTCTAGTACTTCTCTAAAAATATAAAAGTTCAAAATGGGTTTAATTTAAATTCAAAGTTGTATATTGTTTATAACTCTTAGAGATCTGCAATGGATTTTTTGCTATTCTTAAAAAAATTCAAAAGTTTTTTATGAAAAAAATATTATTTTTTTGTTTGTTTCTAATTTTAATCTCAGGTTGTAAAACAGTCACGAAAAGGGTAGACGAGGCCTCAAAAAAAGAATCAGAAAAGCTAAGTAAATTTCTTAAAAAAACGGAAACTGATTTAAAAATAGAATTTGGTACCCCTGATTTAATAGAGGTAGGAAGTAACAAAAATAGGATTTTTGTTTATTATGACTCTAAATTTAAAATAAAGTGTGAAAGACGATTTGAAATTAATCCTAAAAATTTAGTAATCGCTTTTAATAGCAAGAATTGTTTTTAGTCTATAATTTGCCTGCAATTTTTAAAGCAAATGCATAATCGAAAGCAGTATCTTCAATTATATTTTTCCTACCAGAACGAGACCCATGACCAGCATCCATTTCACATTTTAAAAGCAACAAATGACTATCAGTTTTGTAATCTCTGAGTTTTGCACAGTACTTGGTTGGTTCATCAAACAAAACTCTTGAGTCAGATAAAGACGTTGTTATTAAAATATGGGGGTAATCTTTTTTTTCAATGTTATCATATGGAGCATATGATCTTATATACTGAAAGTGTTCCATATTATTTTTAGCATCTCCAAATTCTTTTAACTCACCTTTTGTTAAGGGCAACGAATGATCTAAATTTGTTGTTAGGTTATCACAGAATGGAACTGCCATTATGGCTCCAAGAAATAATTCTGGAGATTGATTTACAACATTAGATACCAAAAGCCCACCTGCAGAACCTCCAAAAGCAATCAATTTTTTTTTGTTGGTATATTTTTTTTCTATTAAAAATTTTCCACAACTAATGAAATCTGAGAATGTATTTTTTTTACTCAACATTTTTCCTTCGCGCCACCATTTCATCCCTCGTTCAAGACCCCCTCGGATATGACAGGTCGCCCAAATTATATTTCTATTTATCAAAGATAATCTTGAAGATGAAAACGAAGGATTTACAGAGCTCCCATAACTTCCATAACCATACAATAAAAGATGAGAGTTTCCATCCAATTTGGTCTTTTTATGGTAGGTAATTGTTATAGGAATTTGACGTCCATCATGACTTGGACAATTTAAACGTTCCACAATGTAATCATTCCTATTATGGCCTGATGGAATCTCTTGTTCTTTAACGAGTTTTTTTTCTTTTGTTTTAAGATTATATTCATAAGTCCTAGCAGGTGTCTTGGGAGACTCAAAGCCGATTCTAATAGTATCAGTATTTTTATTTTTTTGCATAAGGGAAACACCTGGCGATATTACTTTTTCATTAGTAAATATTAATTGTTCTTCTTGGTTTGTTTTTATATTTCTAACAAAAACTTTTCCAAGAGCATCAGAAACTTCTGTTCTCAGAATCCAATTCTTTAAAAAAGTTAAACCACCTATTAAAACCCCATTTTTTGCCGGCACGAAATCTTCCCATTGATTTATTTTTTGATGAGAGCATTTTGTAATTTTAAAATCTTCTGCGTCTTTGTTTGTGTGCATGAACCAATGACCATCAAAACTGTCAACGCTATAAAGTATACCCTCTTCTCTTTTTATAAATAATTTTGTTTTAAATATTTTTTCATCTTTGTGGAAATAATAAACTTCTGAAGTTGTGTGCTCTCCAGTCTCAACTAAATAAAACTCTTCACACGAGGTAGTATCAATTGAACATGTAAATCTCTCGTCTTTTTCCTCAAAAATTAATTTATCCTCTTTTACATTAGTGCCTAATTTATGTTGGAAGATTTGACGAGGCCTTTTTTGACTGTCATGTTTTCGGTAAAAAAAAGATTTATCATCATAGGCCCAAACTATCCCGCCGGCTGTTTCCTCTATTTTTTCAATTATTTTATTATCTGATATTCTTCTTATAAAAATTGTGAAGTATTCACCTCCTTTATCATCTACAGAATATGCCAGGAGTTCATCGTTGTTAGATACAGTAAGATCTCCAGTGCTGAAAAATTTTTTTCCTTTAGCTTCTAAGTCTGCATCAAAATAACATTCTATTTTTTTATCACCAATTTTTCTTCTTAGTTTTTTAAAATAGTTTCCGTCTTTTGTAGTTTTAGTCCAGTATTCATAATGTTTATCTTTGAAAGGTAAACTCTCATCATCCAATTTTATTCTTCCTTCAATTTCATTAAAAAGAATTTTTTGTAAATCCTCAGTATCTTTCATATTTTCTTTTGTATAAGCATTTTCTTCCTTTAAATATTTTTTTACCTCAGGATTTAGCTTGTCTGTATCTCTTAAGATTTCAAGACAATTTTCCTGATGTATCCATGAATATTCATCTACCCAGCTAAAGCCATGACAACTTTTCTTTTCAGGTTGTTTCCTTAATTGTGGTATCTTCATAAGAAAAAAAATATGAACTTATTTTTAATCATTGGAATTTGTTTTGTCATTCTCTATTTATTATTAAATTGGTTTAGCAAAGCAAGTAGTAAAAAAATCGCAAAAGGCATTAGATATGTAATTTTTACAGTAGCAGTTCTATTAGCTATAATACTTTTTTTAGTTGGCCGATATGCATTTAGCATTCCAATTCTAATATTTTTATTACCCCTTCTTAAATTAAAAGGTGGAATAGGTTTGTTTCAGCTTTTTCAACTTTGGAGACTTATTAGTTACCTTCGTCAAACAGGCAGATATTCATTTAGATCTGGAGCTAACTACTCAAAAGCTTCCCCAAACATTTCCTTGGAGGATGCATATAATATTTTGGGCTGCACAAGAGGCAAAACCTCAAAATCAGAAGTGTTATCAAAATATAAAAAAATTATGTCCAAACTTCATCCCGATAAAAATGATACTGATACGACTAAACTTGCTCAAATTGTTTCAGAAGCAAAAGAAACAATATTAAAAAAAGATTTTAGTTAGGTTAATAGCTTAATAGACTCAGACAAAACAGAGCTAAAAGAAATCTTTTCTTTTCCAAGTGTATCATGTTTGGTGCTATCCTTTTCCCCCTCAGGCTCAATAGTGAACATTCTCAGGGAGTACTTCCCATATGCCATGATTGGACTATCCATAAACAATGTTAGCGATTTAACTCCCAGCGCAACAGACAAATGTGCAAATCCTGTATCGGAGCCTATATACAAATCACAGTTTTTAATAATAGGCAAAGTTTCTTTAATACTAAGTTCTTCAAAAGATTTACAATTTTTTCCAACATCTGAATTTTTTAACTTATTTATTAAATCAATATCGTTCTTTCCACCAGCTATATAAAATTTACAATTTTTTCTTTTTTTTAATTCTTCGCAAAGTTTGATATAGTTATCTATATCCCATCTTTTAGTGATACCAGATGCAGAAATACCAAGACATATGTGTTTTAAATTCTTATCAAAATTTTTTTTATTTTCTTTAATTTTTAAATTAGGTTCTGTTGAAACGGTCTGACCAATTATACTCTCAGTAAAAATTTTAGCACTATAAACTATATTATCTTTAGATTTAAACAAAGGGTATTGATGAATCGACTTTATCCCACAAAATCTTGCAATTAAATTATACCTTAGAGAACTATTAAAAATAAAAACTTTATCAAATTTTCTTTTTCTTAATTCATTAGACAGATTAAAAAATCCGCCTAACCCATCTTTTTCTTTATCCAATATAATAATTTCATTGACATGCACATCTTCCGCAAAAATATCAGTTGCTTTTGAACTTTCCTTGGACAAAATACTAACAGGGGTACCAAATTTTTTTGATATTGCGTGAATATAAGGTAAAAAAATTACCATATCACCAATTCCGTACCTTTGTTGAATAATAAGAATTTTCATTCTTTTTTAATTTATAGTACGTTTATATACAAAATTAGGTGAAAACATGTCGGAAATTTTGAGAGGTGTATTTGCAGCATCGATGTCAGTTTTAAAAGCTGATTTAAGCTTAGATATTAAAAAAACCATACATCATGCTAAGAAAAATCTTGATGAAAAAGGAGTAGGCTCTGCATTTTTTGGCAGCACGGGTTGTGGACAGCTAATCTCAATTGATGAAAAGAAAAAATTTATTAATGCTTTATCGAAAGAAAATTTTAAAGAACAAATCCTAATAGGTACATCATGCAACAGTTTAAATGACACCATAAATATAATGCTGCACTCTACCAAGGCAGGTTTTAAAAATTTTCTTATTATGAACGTTGCTTACTATAAAAATGAGGATAATGGTGTTTATAATTTTTATAAAAATATAATTAAATCTGTGCCACAAGCTAAAATTATACTTTATAATTTTTCTAAATTAAGCGGATATACTTTTACACCCGAAGTAACAAAAAGATTGATAAAAGATTTTCCAAAAAATATAGTTGGAATGAAAGACAGCACAGGAAATCTTTGGGATAATTTTAAAGCCAAAAATTTTTCGATGTTTGTCGGAAGTGAGAAAAAGCTTTTGAATGGACTTAAGACAGGTGCTGCCGGCTGTATCTCAGCAACAACTAATGTTACCGGTTCTTTAGCGAAAAAAGTTTTTGATGATTTCCACAAGAATGGAGATTCTTCTGAAGATGTAAAACTTAAGGCTTTGAGAACAGTTTTTGATGATACTGGAAATCTAATTTCAGCTTTGCATACTTTAAAAAGTATGGAAAATGAAATTTACGAAAATATTCTTCCACCCTTAGAAATGTTGAGTGAAGAGAAAAAAAAAGAAATGCTAAAAAAATTAAAAGATTTAAACTTTTTACCAAGCAAAAATATTGCTGCTTAAAATATGCTACTTATCAAATTTTTAAACAATTTATTTAAAAATGACGGTTTCTTATTAGAAGATGCCAATGGTAACGAACATATTATTGGCAAACCAATATCAGAAAATCCGATAAAAATGAAAATTCATGATAAAAAATTACATTACAAATTACTTTTATACCCCGACCTTTATTTGGGAGAGGCATATACTGATGGAAAAATAACATTTAAAAAAGGAAACATAAGTGATTTTTTAGACTTGGCGCTTAAAAATGTTGGACGTAAAAAAACAAATGCTATAAGTGAATTTATTAATACAATAAGAGGTTCCTACCGCTATTTAACAAATTTTAATTTTATTAAAAAGTCTAAAATGAATGTTGCTCACCACTACGATATCTCAGATGAACTTTATTTTCTTTTTTTGGATCCGCTGAAACAATATTCATGTGCATATTTTAAAAATGAAAATGATTCTTTAGAGGAGGCTCAAAAAAACAAAATAAATCACATAATAAAAAAATTGAATATTAAAGAAAATTCTAAAGTTTTAGACATTGGTAGTGGTTGGGGACATCTATCAATGGAAATTGCAAAGCAGGCTAAATGTCAGGTAACAGGAGTAACTTTATCCCAGAATCAATATGAATATAGCAAACAAAAAGCAAAAGAACTTAATTTGGGGAATCAGGTTCAATTTAAGTTGATGGATTATAGAGAAGTTTCCGAAAAATATGATCGAATAGTATCAGTCGGTATGTTTGAGCATGTGGGTAGAAAGTTTTACAAAACCTTTTTTAATAAAGTTTCTGAAATACTCAAGGATGATGGAGTAGCTCTTTTGCATACTATAGGGTCAGTAAATTCTCCTAGAAACCCTCAGCCCTGGATAACGCGTTATATTTTTCCAGGCGGATACACACCAAGCTTGAGTGAAGTAAGTGGCCCGATAGAAAAATCTGGCCTAATTTTATCAGATTTGGAGGTTTTAAGAATGCATTATGCCCACACTCTAAAAAATTGGAAAAATAGATTTAAAAAAAATAAAGAAAAAGTTTTAAAAATGTTCGACGAAAGGTTTTTTAGAATGTTTGAATTTTATTTATCTTCTTGCGAAATGGCATTTAGACACGGAGATCAGGTTGTATACCAAATTCAACTTACTAAGAGGCTAAACACAGCACCTTCCACGAGAGACTATATTTACTCTTAAGTTGCTGCTATTAATAAAATAGCGCATGAAAAAAAAGAGAAAGAAAAGAAAAGTAAGAAGAAAAGCTAGAATACAAATAAGGAAGCAACGAATATATAGGAAGGCTAAAAAGTCATCTAAAAGAGAAAAAAAATCAAAAAAGACAAAAAAACTAAGAATATCACTCAAAAAGCTGAAAGCAGCAACTTTTGTAAAGGCTATCAAACCAAAGTTTAAATTTAGTTTTAAGAGTTTATTAAAAAAAATTATTTCACCATTAATTAAAGAGCTTAAAAATTTAAAGAAAAGTAGAGAAAGGTTAGAGCTAAAAAAGAAACAAGATTTTCAAAAGCAAAAAAAACTACAATCCTCACTGAGAAAAGAACTTTTGAAAAAGGAGATAAGAGAGGAAAAGGCACTTGCCAAAACCAGAGCAGCAGAACTTAAAAGTTTTTTAAGGGACGAACAAAAAGCTATTAGAGAGAAGGAAAAGGAAAAGCAAAGAAAGTTTTTGGAAGAAGTTAAGTTAGAAAAGACCTTGGAGCGTTTCAGAGCCCGAGAGAATGAGGAAATCAAAGCTATCGAAAAGTACACTTTGAATATTGAAAAAGAGGATTACAAAGCTTTTCAACAAAGAATAGATCAAGTTAGAGAAAAGTACAGAGCTCTCAGAAATGAAAGGTTAAGAAAAAGAGTTGAAGAGCTAGGAGTAATTCTTTCAGATCAAGCCAGTGTTGAGGAAATAAGACAAAAAGAGAAAGAGTATATTGAGAGAAGAGAATTAATTGAAACAAGTTTAGAGAGTTTTACAAGAAGTGCTATTTCTCTTGTTTACCAAATCAACAAAAGATATTTACCAAAGAATGCTGACCTAATAAGAGTAATCAATCTCGTTTATGAGCAGTCGGAAATAATTATTCGAGAAGACCAAGAGCAAAATGAAAATTTTTTAATATTAATTTATGTTAAGGATCAGGATGCAAAAAAAGAGATTATAGTAGAAGACAAGATTAAAAATGAAACTCGAGAATATAATCTAAATAGTATATTTAAGTTTGGAGATGATTTAACAGATAGTTTAATTTTATACCTAGAGAGAATTAGAGAAAGAATTAAAAAAGCTAGTTAACAAGATCTTCTAATTTTTTAATCTCGCCAATTTTAAATGTAATAGCATCTTCTTTTCTAAATCCAAATTTTTCAGCATTTGCTTTAAATCTAACTGGAGGTTCCCAAATTGGTTCCAGACTTAAAATTGCAGTGCCCCAATGCATTCCAACTACTTTTTTAACTTTTAAGTCTCTCATCAATGACAAAAGTTCTTCAGGGTTTGCATGAGCTGTGGATTTGTCTTTTACGTTAACAATTGGAAAGAAATTGTAAGCGCCAATATTTCCAAAACCTAAATCGATTGGACCAAATTTTTCCCCTAAATCTTTATAAAAGGGTGCAGGTCCAGTATCACAGGCAAAAAAGATTTTTTTCCCTTTGTATTCGATTAAAAAACTTCCCCAAAGACTTCTGTTATTGTTTCCATCTCCCCAAATCCAACGTTTACTCCAATGTTGTGCTGGAAGCATTGTTATCGTGACATCATCATTAATTTTAATTTTATCAAACCAATCCATCTCTTTAACTGTATCTTTTTTATATCCATTTCTGGTGAAATATTTGCCAAGTTTTAGAGGCACTAGGACTTTAGCATCTTTATAAGGAAAATTTTTTATTGTACGTATACTCATGTGATCGTAATGATTGTGACTAAGTAAAAATAAATTTATTTCAGGAAGTTCTTTTAGAGTTAAAGGGGAATCTACAAATTTTTTTGGTCCAAAAACTAATGGACCATAGTTTTTTTCAAAAACTGGATCAGTGATAATAGTAGTGTCTCCAAGTTTTATAATAAAGCTGGCATGATCAAGCCACATAACATATGAGTCCGATTTATGTTTTTCAAGATTTTTTAAAACTAATTCTTTATCAATTACATGTTCAGGTGGATAATCAATCTTAAGTTTCTTTTTTTCTTCTCTAAAAACTTTCCAATTCCATTTAAAATTAGGATCCCTTTTTGGACCTCCTTCAAGGTTTCTGAAGGCATGTAATTTTCCATCTTTGTAAATATGGTGATATGGTTTTTTATTCATTGCGCTTAAATTATTAAAAGAAAAAAAGAGAAGTATAAATAGGAAATATTTTATCATTCGGTGTCTTCTTTATCGTGTTTTGATTTAAAATTCACGATTAAAAAAGACACCAAAAATGCGACACATCCAAGCAGTAAAAGACCAATAGTTATCATCTTTTAAAAACTGTGCTTAATTAGGATTTTTTAGCTACTTTAGGGCAGTTATCTTTTGAAATTCTTTTTCCAAAAGCGTCATCACTCATAGTTCTATCTACAGACCATATGAATGATTTTTCGTAAGCACCAGTTAACTTATCAGGATTTGTACATTTAGTACCCAAAACGTAACGGTTACTACAGTTTGCTAGAAACAATCCACATACTAAAACGATTATAATATTTTTCATATTTATAGATTTAAATATAATTTTTGTTTTAAGAGAGGCTGAATTTTGTTTTTTTTATGCGTCTAAAATAATTCTGTGCATCATTCTTCTTCCCTGGAAAGGTGTTGCTGAATGAATGACTGAGTGATTATCCCAAATAACTATAGTATTTTTTTCCCAAAAAAAACTATTTTGAAACTCTTTTTTCGTTTGATGGTTGAATAAAAATTTCAAGAGATCTTTAGACTCTTCCTCGTCTAAGTTTTTTATGGCAATTGTGTGACCTGGACTTAGATAAAGTGTTTTTTTATTTCCAACCATTCTTACTATTGGGTGTTCTGCAATAAAATCTTTCGACTTTCCGGTTCCTCTCTCAGCTTCTCTTTCTAGCCTCGTGACTGATATAGGTCCTGCTGAACTAAAAATACCAATCAGATTTTCGATTTTATCTTTAGTCTCTTGGTCTAGAGCTTCATAAGATGCTAATTGTGAGGCAAATAGTGTTTGACCTTGATCTTTTTTTACTATTTTACCCATAAGGCAGGTATATTTTGGTGTTTCGTCTAGATAACTGCTGTCAGTGTGCCATCCTTCACCATAAGATTTTCCTTTATCGCTCTCTTTTCTTTCAACGACAGTGATACCTTTATAATTTTCCAAGTCTTTTAACATCGGGTACTCTTTAATTCTCCCCAGTTGTTCTGCAAATCTCAAATATTCCCCGGGCTCTAAATCTTGGTTCCTAAAACAAACAAAACCAAAGTTATTTAGTGTTTTTTTGATTTGAGTAATAATTTTTGGTTCTATTAATTTAAGATCGTAAGAGATGGAAGCGCCGATATTGTTTTTAAATGGCTCTACTTTTATATTCATCACTCACTACTAAAATAGATATCCCTGTAATATGCAATAATTTTTTGTTTGGAGTTATTTGAGTCAGAAAATACAGCAATAAAGTTTGTAAAAGAAATTCCGTGTGTTTTTTCAAGCAATTCCTTTACATTTATCTTTCGAGTATGCCATTTTCCACTTTTGTCGTTTGAAATTACGTAATCTCTGCTTCCTTTTGTCCAAGGACTTTGTTGAAGAAATCCCTCTTCTAAAAAAGAGGAGTGGGCTAAGCTAACTAATTTAGACCCAATCTTTTTGCCGTGTCCTACCATCACCCTTGCCGTCCAATCATGCCCATCTTTAGTTTTTTGATCAATATTGTCAAAATCCTTTTCGATTTTAAAAGTGATATTTAAAAAAGGCATTTCTTTAAGAAGTTGTTTATCTATTTCCATACCAAGCCCTGTTGCGGTTCCATCAGCTTCAGCCTTTAAAAACCAACCTTTATTATCTTTTCCATTGGTGTAAGCAGTTTTTTTTCCAAAACCTCTTTTTTTAAGTAACTTCATACCCTCGTCACTAAAATCGATTCGAAATTCTTTCGCGTTAGCCGACAAACAAATTAAAAACAGAGCCAGAAAGTAAGAAAATATTCTCATTAATATTAGTATTTAAATTAAAATTTGTTTTTTAGCAAATAAACCATATATTCATAAGATGGATTCGCTAATTATAATACTAATAGTCGTTCTGATAGCACTCAATATTGGTGTTGCTTTGTTTTTGTTAAAAAACAAACAAGAAAAAACAGAAAATCCAACACAATCATTGAAGGATGAGTTTAATACCTTCAAGGAGTCATTTAGTCAATCTTTCGGTCATTTGTCCAAAGATATAGCAAGAGACATGACAGGGGCTTTAACAAGGGTAGATGAAAAAGTAGGAGTATTTAATAAACAGGTTGAGGCTTTAAATAAAAGCCAAGATAGTTTTAGCAGAATTCTTGCCGGTGTGAAACAATATGGAGTTCTGGCGGAATTTTCCCTAGCCTCACTTTTAAAAGATTTATTACCTACATCTCAATATATTGAGAATGTAAAAATGAAACCAGAGGAAACAGGAGACACGGTTGAGTTTGCTATTAAACTTCAAGACGTTTTAGTTCCTGTAGATAGTCATTGGCCAATTGAAAAATTTAAAGAGATAGATAACGCCTATCAATCAAAGGACAAAGAAGCTTTGGCAGAAGCTAGAAAAGACTTGGCAGCTGCATTCAGATCTAAGGCTAAAACAGTTAGTTCCAAATACATTGCACCACCAAAGACAACAGATTTTGCAATCATATATGCTCCAACAGAAGGATTATTTGCTGAACTTTCAAGTTATAGAGATCCGAAAACTAAAGAACTATTACTTGAGGAGCTCAGAACAAAATACAAAATTACAATTGCAGGGCCAAATACATTATCTGCTCTCTTACAGTCATACCATCTAGGTTTTCAAACGCTAAAAGTTCAAAAACATGCAACACAGATTTATAACGATCTAAAACTTATCTCTAGAAGATTTGAAAAGCATTTTGATGGAATTGTAGATTTAAGAAAAAAATTAGAACAGGCTGTGACTACAACAGACAATTTTGGTAGGGATGCACGCTCTATAATGAATACTCTGAATAACATTAAAGATCCAGAAATAGTTAAAGAGACAGTTGAAGAAAATTCTGATAAAATTAAAGCCTTTAAGTAAGTAAATTTCCCAAATGTCAAATTTTGTATTTTATGATTTCGAAACCAGTTCATCCAATAAACAATGGGGCCAAATTATAGAAGTCGGCGCAATACTAGTTGATGATCAATTAAATGAATTAGATAGATTTGACTCAAGATGCAGATTATCGCCTGGAATCATTCCAGAGGCGATGTCCTTAATTGTGAGCAACACTACTCCAAAAAAATTAAAAGAAACTAATCTTTCACATTATGAAATGGTTAGACAGTTAGTTGAAAAATTAAAAAGCTGGGGGAAAGTCACATATATCGGCTGGAACAACATAGAATTTGATCAAATTTTTTTGAGAAATACATTGTTTCAAAATTTATATTATCCTTTTGCTTCAACAACTAATGGAAACAAAGAAGGTGATCTGCTTAATTTGGCAAGGGCAGCAAATCTCTATTATCCAAATACATTGAAGAATGCGACTAATAAGAAAGGAAATTTAGAGTACAAACTAGATACCATGGCCCCCCTCAATGGAATTAAACACGCAGCTCACACTGCAATAGGTGATTGTAGCGCAACATTAGAGATTGCTAAGATAATAAAAAAGAAAGCTCCTAGTGTTTGGGAAAGTAGTCTTTTGACCTCAAATAAAGAGGAAAGCTTAAAAATAATTAAAAATGAAAAACTTTTTTGTGCTAATGAATTTTACTATGGAAAGGTCGTTCCTTTTGTTCAAACCTTTGTCTGTCAGCATCCAGTTTACCAGTGGCCCAAAACATTTGATTTAAAACATGATCCATATATTTATATGAATATGCCAATTCAAGTCTTAAAAGAAGAATTAAAAAAATCTCCCAAGGTTTTGAGAACATGTCGCCATAATAAACATCCTATTGTTATGAACCCTTCTTATATTGAACATTTTGAAGAATATAAAATGATAGGAATTAATAAACTTAAAGAAAGAGCGGATATTGTTAGAAAAAATAAAAAATTTTCAGAAAAAGTTGAAGTAATTTTAAGAGATGAAGCTCAAGAAAAAGTTGAAACACAATCACAGGAGGATCTTTGCGAAGAAGAAAGTCTTTACAATTTTCCCCCGTCTGAAGATAACAAAATTCTGCCAGGCTTTCATGAAGTAGATTGGGATAAAAAACTTTCCTATTTAGAAAAATTTAAAGACAAAAGATTCCACTATTTTGGAAAAAAACTACTTTATCAAGAAAAGCCCGATCTTTTATCTAAAGAAGATTATGATGAAATTCATGGGACAATTGTAAAAAGAGTTCTTTCCACAACAGATGATAAAAAATGGAATACAATTCCAAGAACTTATAAAGAGATAGATGATTTGAGAGTAAAGTTTGAAAAGAAAAAAGATAACGACAAACTTAAAATGTTAGAGGAGATTAACGCGTACGTTGAAGAATTAGAAAAAGTTTACTCTCGTGCGTAGTTGACATTTTTAAAAAAAACTTTATTTATAAATTTATGGCCACAAAAAAAGTAACCGATGAAAGTTTTGAATCAGACGTAATCAAATCACAAAAACCAACCATCGTGGATTTTTGGGCAGAGTGGTGTGGTCCGTGTAAACAGATCGGCCCAATTCTTGAGGAGATCTCTGATGAGATGTCGAACGAAGTCGTAATTGCAAAACATAATATCGATAATGAACCAAATACTCCGACGAAATATGGAATTAGAGGAATTCCAACAATGCTTTTATTTAAATCTGGAGAACTTAAAGCAACAAAAGTTGGTGCTACTACAAAATCAAATATTGTTTCTTGGATTAAGGAAAATATTTAATTCATACTCAGAACATGTCCTACAAGATATAGACTTCCAAATATAACAATTATCTTTTTTTCTTTTTTTGGAATTTTCTTAAGTGCATCATTTATATTTTTTGACTCCTCAGAGCAAAATTTATTTTTTTTGGCTATTTTATAAAGATCAAAAGAACTCATCGAACTAGGCTCATTGGGTATTTTTATAGTAATAACTTTTTTAAAAATTCCTTTAAAATTTTTAATAAGATGATCAGGATTTTTGTTTCTAAGGCTTCCCCAAATAGCATACACAGGTACTTTAAATTTTCCTAAAAAATGAGCTAAATTTTTACAAGATTCATAGCTGTGACAGCCATCCACAAGCATTTTTGTTTTTTTGAGGTTTTTTGTAAGTTTACCTGAGATAAATTGCACACGACCTTCAAATTCTATTTTTGGAACAGTTTTTTTAATTATTTTAATATCAACTCCTAAATCTAGGGCTACTTTTATAGCCAATCCTACGTTTTCCCACAAACCTTCAGAATGAATTTTTTTAGAACTTAGATTGATTAAATTTTTCTTATCTTTGTAATATTTTTTTTTATTTTTGTTTATAACTTTCCAAGACCCGTAAAATTCTTTCTCACTTGAGTTTTTTTTTAAAATATTTTTTATTATTTTGGATGTTTGTGGTTTTTGTTTACCTACGTAAATTTTAGTTTTTTTACTTAAAGACCCAACTTTTTGTCTGCAGATTTCAGTTATTGTTTTTGGATGGACCCACTCTTGGTGTTGGTAGTTAATGTTTGTAGCTATTTGTGCCAAAGGATAAGACCACAGATTTGTGCTATCTTTCTTAAATAACAGGCCACTTTCCAAAAGGTTGTAAGAGTCATAATCTGTTTTAGTAGCTGCCAAAATATAAATACAAGTAAGCAATTCAAACAAAGTAAGTTTTTGTCTCGTTTTCTCTATAACATTTTTATATTTTTTAATTTCTTTAAGAGAAATAAATCTATTTCCTAGCCAAAACCTTTGGCGAATATCATATAAATGTGGACTCGTAAAAGTATTTACTTTTTTTTTGTTTGCTTCTAGAAAGTATTTTAATGAAGTTAAAACACTATTTTTTCCATCACTTCCAATTATATTGATTACGTTATTAAGTTCATTTTCAGGATTTCGTAATTTTCCTAGGACATTTTTGATTCTCCCAAGATCTAAGTTGATTCTTCTACTATACTGCTTTTGGAGTTTTTGATAGAGTTTCTTGGAAGTTTGCGACATCTGCTTTAGATATAGCCTGGGCTTCTTTTTTCTTCAATAGAATTGATAAAAGCGTTGAGATTGTTGATCTTAAATATTTTCTTTCAACTACTAAATCAATTCCGCCGTGCTCTTTAACGAATTCGGCTGTTTGAAATTCTTCTGGTAGTTCTTCTTTTACTGTATCTTGTATAACTCTACGTCCAGCAAAGGCAATTATAGCTTTAGGTTCTCCAATCAAGATATCTCCCAAGCCAGCAAATGAAGCTGTTACCCCACCGGCTGTAGGATTTGTCATCACAACAATATATGGCAGATTAGCCTTTTTAAGTTCATTAACGCCCAGAACAGATCTTGTCATCTGCATTAATGCAACAGCACTTTCTTGCATTCTAGCTCCCCCGCTACAACTAAAAAAAATAAATGGATTTTTATTTTCTATTGCGTGTTGAACACCATGTATAAATGCTTCTCCTGCGGCTGCACCCAAAGACCCTCCAATGAAGGAAAAATTTTGTGCTCCAGCAGTAATATTAATCCCTTCTAATTTTCCATGTGCAATTACAATTGCATCTGTCTGCCCGGTCTGCTCCCTAGCCTTCTTCAATCTTTCAGTATATTTTTTAGTATCAGAGAATTTAAGTGGATCATCTTTAGGCAATGGTGTTCCCAATACTTGATAATCTTTATTATCAAAAAATATTTTAAATCTTTCTTCAGGGGTAAGCTTATGATGAGACCCACAAGTCGGACATACACTTAAATTGTTAAAAAGATCATCTTTGTATAAAAGATTTTTACATTCACACGTTGTCCATAGAGTATCTTTATTGTCTGATGATCTTTTTTTAAATAAAGACTTTATTTTAGGTTTAATAAATTTTGTGATCCAATTCATTCTATTTTCATCCTTAAGCTTTTTACCATTTTATTTAATTTTGTGACAGGATTTTGGCGATTTTTTATTGAGTCGCTAATTCCCTTACACAAAGCGCTTCCTACTACCAGCCCATCAGCTTTTTTGAAAGAGCTAATGGTTTTATTTGTGATTCCAAATCCAATTACCATATTCTTTGATTTATTGATTCTTTTTATTTTATTATAATTTTCTAAAATTATTTTAGGAGAAACTTTTAATTTCCCTCCCGTGGTAGATAACATGCTGATAAAATAATTAAGATCGTGTGAATCTCTTATTATTTTTTTCATTCTTTCTCTTGATGTGGTTGGTGATAAAAGTTGAACAAAAGTAATTGAATTTTTTTTACATAATTTTGCTAATTTTTTGTTATCAGGCCATGGTAGGTCTACGATTATTATGCCATTCACGCCAACTTGATTACATTTTTTAATGAACTTTTTTTCTCCGTATCGATAAACCATCTGGTAATAACCCATAAGAATACATGGTTTTGGATTTTTAATTTTTTTATAATTTTTAACTATTTGAAAAACATCTTTAAGTTTAAGCCCATTTTTTAGAGCTCTATACGAACTATTTTGAATTTGGGCACCATCAGCTATAGGTGCATTAAAAGGAAAGCCAATTTCTAAAATATCAGCATAATGGGATATGGATTTTAAAATTTCCAATGACTTTTTTTTAGAATTATCACCAGCCACAGTATAAGTTAAAAGAGCAGGTCTATTTTCTTTTTTGCACTTTTTGAAAGCTAGACCAATTTCAGATTTCATCTTGAATAACTACCTAAATATTTTTTTATAATATCCTTATCTTTTAGACTATCTCCACAACTATCAACTACTATTATATTTGAGTCATCAAGCCTAGGAGCAATCTTTATGGCTTCAGCAAAGGCATGTGCTGGCTCTAAACTAGGAGAAATTTCTTCAAGTTCTGTTACAAGTTTATAAGAAGAAAAAGCTTCCTCATCAGTTGCAAAGGTATACCTTGCTCTGCCAATATCTTTTAAAAAACAATGAATTGGAGAACAGCTTGGATAGTCCAAACCCGAACTACAACTTTCCGTCTCATATATTTGTCCATCCGAGTCTTGAACACAATAAGCAGCAGCTCCATGCAGAATTGCAATTTTTGAATTTTTGCTCAAAGGCGCAGCATGAAGCTTACTTTTTTTTGGTCCTCCAGCCTCTACACCTATTAGCTCTACATGTTTTTTACTATAATTGAAAAATTCACTCCAAAAACCATATGCACTTGATCCTCCACCAACACAGTTAATTAATTTTAATTTATTTGGTATTTCTCCAAACTCATCATCTAATTGAACCTTAAGTTCTCTAGAAATTTGAGCTGTGCTCCATCCACAAATTTTTACGAAGATATTAGGACCTACAAGGCTTCCTATTCCCATATGCACTTTATCACAATTAGACACCCAATATCTGATACACTCACTAACAGCATCCACTAAGGTTCTGCTTCCCGAATTTACTGGAATAATTTCAGCTCCGTTTTTTTTAATTGCATCACAGTTTGGTTTTTGTCTTTCAATATCTCTGGTACCCATAAAAACTTTACATCCTAGACCAAATTTTTTTGCAACCATAGAAAACATTTTTCCGTTATAACCAGCACCAGTATCAGTGCAAATATATTTTTTTTTGGCTTTTTTGCACAACATGGCATGAGTAATGGCGTTATAGATTTTGTGAGCACCTCCATTTGCATCAGAAACCATTTTTGCATAAATTTGGGCACCACCTAAATGGTCTGTAAGATTTTGTAGTTTGATAAACCTTGTAGGTCTTCCAACGTAATTTTCGTATAAATTATCTCTCTCTTTAAGAAAATTTTTATCTTTCCTGCATTTTTCAAATAATTTTGTTAAATCATCTATTGGTTTTTTTAGTGTTTCAGCAACATAATTGCCACCAAATTTTCCCCCATAAAAACCATTTTTATCGTGCTGATCAATTAAAGGTATTCCTTTTTTTAATTTCATTCTAAAATTTGATTAATTTTGCTATTTAGAAGACTGTATAATTTTTTTGATGTTTTGGCCAGCATCCCCATTTTCATAGATCGGTCTACCTATAACGGCAAAGGCCTTGCTATCATTTTTTGAGATCTTACAAAATTCTGAATAGCTCATAATCCTTTTTTGATCATGTTTTTTATCCTCAGCACCCCGTATTCCTGGACAAAAGATTTTTAAGTCTTCAGATAAAGATCTTATTGATCCATACTCTTTTGCAGAAGCTATAACACCACTAAGCCCAGATTTGATAGCTAAATTTGCCAAAAGCTCAATCTGACCTTGCGAAGAAGATTGTGATGTTAATACGGTAACACCCAATAATTCTAAATGACCAGCAGACTCTTGAGCTGCTTTAAGCATATCATAATCACCACTAGTATGAATTGTTAAATATTTAACAGTTTTTAAAGATGAGATACTGGCTACAGTTTTTTTAACTGTATTAGGAATATCTAAAATTTTCAAATCAAGAAAAATTTCTAATCCAAAATCTGAAAATTTTTTTAAACCTTCTTTTCCACAAATAGCAAACAATTCATTGGTAATTTTAAGACCTGCAGCATCATTTTTTACACTATTGGCAACATCTAGAGCTCTATCAAAATTTGAAAAATCTAATGCAACAAAAATATTCTTTTTCAATTTATTATCTCATCCTCATTAATTTTTTTTTTTAATTCTTTTGCCATTTTAAATGCAATAGATATTTTTTCTGCTTTATGTATTTTTTCGCCAGTACGTGGATTCCTACTTATTTTTTTTTTTAATCTTTTTACTGAAAATCTACCAAAATTCCTAAACTCTGTGCTCTTGTTTTTTTTTTATTCCATCAACAATAGCCTCTAGCAGAATGGAGACTATTTTTTCAATGTCTGATTTCTTTAATTTTGGTTGAATTTTTTTGGATAATTTTGAGATTAACTCAGATCTCACCATATAAGATTATTTTTTATCCTCTTTCTTCTTCTTACTTTTTTTTGATCCAAATGCTTTCCCTAGGATATCCCCTAAAATTTGGCCAGAACTTGTGCCACCTTTACCATATTTCTTAATGGCAATTTTTTCATTTTCTATTTCCAATGCTTTTATTGACAAAGATACTTTTCTTTGATCCTTTTGCAAACCAACTATCATACAGTCAACTTTATTTCCCTTATTAAATACTTCAGGTCTACAGTTTTCAATTTCCTTAGCAAGCTCAGCCTTTTTTATAGTAAATAGAGAGTTTTCATCTTGACCAACTGAAACCTTTATTCCATTCTTTAAAACTTCTTTAACAGTTGCTGTTATGGTATCTCCATTATTTTTGTTTACAAAATAATCAAAAGGATCTTTTTCTAATTGTCGTACACCAAGTCTAATCTTCTCTTTTTCTTTGTCGAACTCAAGTATTTTTGCTTTTACAGAGTCATTTTTCTTAAATTTTTTTAAATTTCTTTCTGACTCATTCCAAGAAAGATCTTTGTGGTGTATCATTCCTATCAGATCTGGATTTCCAAGAGAAACAAATAGTCCGAAATCTGCAATATTAACAACTTTTGTATCTATAACAGACCCTACTGGATGTTTTGTCAAAAAAGCGTTCCATGGATTTTCTAATGTTTGTTTGTAGCTCAAGGAGATTCTTTTTTTCTCAGGATCCATCTCGATTATTTTCACGTTAATTTCTTGAGAAGGTGAGAGCACTTTGCTTGGTTGTATAGTTTTTTTTGCCCAAGAAAGTTCTGATTGATGTACCAATCCCTCCAAACCTTCTTCTGGTTCATTAGTTTTTGGATTTT
>CACFKO010000012.1 GCA_902566925.1 uncultured Pelagibacteraceae bacterium
GGATAAACACTATCCAGATTTGTGTTTGGCCATTGGACTAGGTTTCATTGGTTTCAAACTTTTTGAATCAACCCTTCCAACATACGAGAAATATGTACGAAACTGATACTTACGAATTTTATTTCAATAGTGGTAACAAGATTGCTAGAATTGAGATAGGCCAAAATGGAGAACTTTCCTTGACAGATGTTCTTCGTGCAGTTCAAGATATTTTAGTTGCAGGTGGTTTCACTTATGTAGATGAAGTACGAGCGGTAAACTATGGTGAAAGAGAAAACAAAATATTTTCCTCAAATCCAGAAGATTCAATGTGGACTGAAGAGATTGATGTGCCAGTTCCAGAAGATGATGGATTTAAACGAATGGCCTATGAGACAATACAGAATGCGAATGCACAAACGAATACTGATGATTTGGGTTTTTCTGTAGTTTTAAATTCTGAAGGTGAAACTGAAGAACCTACTGCTAATGTTTTTGAAAATCAATATTAAGGGAGTCAATGGAAATTGAAATTAAAATTGAAGAACTACGAAAGAAAAAGATTTTCGTAGCAACACCAATGTATGGTGGCCAATGCTGTGGTATGTACACGAAATCTACAGCAGACCTTGCAACTATTTCGACTCAGTACGGAATGGATGTAAGGTTTTTCTATTTGTTTAACGAGAGTCTTATCACACGTGCAAGAAACTATCTTGTCGATGAGTTTTTGAGAAGTCCTTACACTCATCTGATGTTCATTGATTCAGATATTCATTTCAATCCAAATGACGTTTTGACTTTAGCAGCACTTGATAAACCTATCATTGGTGCACCCTATCCTAAAAAAGTTATTGCTTGGGAGAAGGTAAGAAACGCAGTTGATGCTGGATTGGCTGATGATGATCCTATTAGACTTGAAGAGTTTACTGGTGACTTTGTTTTTAATCCAGTTGCTGGAACACAAGAAATTAAAGTATCAGAACCAGTTGAAGTCTTAGAAATTGGTACAGGGTTTATGCTAGTTGCTAGAGAAGTTTTTGAAAAATTCAGAGATGCTTATCCTCAATTCTCTTACAAACCAGACCATAATCGTTCAGAAAATTTTGATGGGTCAAGATACATTCATGCATTTTTTGATACTGTCATTGACTCTGAGGCTTTCGCTGGAGAAGGTTCTAGTGGAAGTGATCGTTATCTTTCAGAAGATTATATGTTCTGTCAGTTCACTCGCAAGATTGGTATTTCAACTTGGTTGTGTCCTTGGATGAAACTTGGTCACGTTGGTTCTTACGTTTTCAATGGAACTTTACCAGCACTTGGTAATCTTGATTTTGCTGCTCATGGTAATGATATGGTAACTAGACCACACAACATTACTGAAGAAGAAGAGAAAGAAGCTGAAAAGTCATCTGGTAAAAAACTAAGTCGTATGGAACGAAGACAACAAGCGAGAAAGAATAGAAAGAAAAAATAATGAGTGGTTTTAAAATTCCATGGCTAGAAATAGATCTTCCAAAAGAATCAATTGATTTTTTGTGGGATACTATTTCTGATACAGATAGTCACACAGATGCAAGAAAGGGGTTAGCTGGAAATATTTCAAAAAGTAATTTCATGCCAGATAAAGATGATTGGTTTTTTAAAAATTCGTTGGAAGGGTGGAGTAACACCATGTTTTTTAAAGATTGGTCTAATTATTATTCTGTTCATGTTTCAAAAATAACTCCAGCTCCAAAATTTAAGTTGAATGGTTTTTGGGTAAATTATCAGAAACAATATGAATTTAATCCGCCCCACACTCACTCATCAGAGTATTCTTTTGTCGTGTTTATGAAAATACCTACTCATTGGAAAGAACAACATGAACTACCAATGTGTGTAAATTCTCGCACACCTTGTGCGGGAGATTTTTCATTTCTTTTTTCAGACACGATGCATCATGGTGTTGTTAAATCACATACGATCAAACTTTCACCAGAATACGAGGGAAAAATGTTATTTTTTCCTTCTGATTTAACGCACCAAGTGTATCCCTTTTATGGAACAGAAGAAGAAAGAATAACGATAAGTGGAAATATAGAAAAAATAAGTGGTTGACATTTTGCTATATTATGATATAATGATTATACAAACTAAATGGAGTATATTATGAAATTAAGTGAACAGACTATTGCCTTATTGAAAAACTTTTCTGGAATAAACCAGAATATTCAATTTAGGGCTGGTAATAAAATACAAAGTATTTCTGCACAAAAGAATATTCTTGTGTCTGCAGAAGTACCAGAGTCATTTCCAAGTGACTTTGCAATTTATGATTTGAACAAACTTCTTGGAGTGATGTCTCTGTTTCAAGATCCAGATTTAGAAATTGGAGACAAGACCATGAAGATTGGCGGAAAGGTAGATTATATGTTTGCCGATCCAGCAATGATCGTTTCACCACCAGAGAAAGATCTGGCTTTTCCAGATCCAGAAGTTTCCTTTACTTTGAGTAAGGGTGATTTTTCTCAAGTAACGAAGGCGGCTGCTGTTCTTGGTCTTCCTCATATTTGTGTGGAAGGTAAAGATGGTAAATTAAATCTTGTTGCCACAGATGTCAACAATTCATCTTCGGATGAGTTTAAAACTGAGCTTGGTGAAACGAGTAATACTTTCAATATGATTTTCAAGATAGAAAATCTTAAATTATTTTCTGGTGATTACAATGTCGAGATTACTTCAAAGGGTATCTCAAAATTTTCCCATACTTCCACTAACCTTCAATATTTTATCGCAACTGAATCTGATTCAACATTTGGAGGCTAATGCAACGAGATGATTTTTTGTGGGTAGAAAAATATCGCCCACACAGAATTAGTGATTGTGTCCTGCCCAGTGATCTTCAAGAGCCTTTCTCTGAATATGTAGAGCAAGGTAAAGTTCCAAACTTAATTTTAACTGGTGGCCCTGGCAGTGGTAAGACTACTGTTGCTAGAGCTCTTTGTGAAGAAGTCGGTCTTGACTATTTGATGGTCAATGGTTCCGATGAGGGTAGAAACATAGATACTGTAAGAACTACTTTAACTCAATTTTGTAGTTCGGTTTCTATGACTGGCAAACGTAAAGCCATCATAATGGACGAGGCCGACTACATGAATCCAGATTCCGTCCAACCAGCATTGAGAGGTTTCATTGAACGATTTGGAAATAATGTCTCTTTTATTTTTACTTGTAATTATCGTAGTCGTATTATTGATCCCATCCATTCCCGTTGTGCTGTCTTTGATTTTGTAATTCCAAATAATGAGAAACCAAAGATCGCTGAGAACTATCTTAAACTTTGTGAAGGTATTCTTAAAATTGAAAATGTAAAGTTTGAACGTAAAGTTTTGATAGAACTCATTATGAAATACTTTCCAGATTTTCGGAGAGTACTGAATGAGTTACAAAGATATTCTGTTTCGGGTGTAATTGATACTGGCATACTCACTAATCTAAATGAAGTTAATCTTACAGAACTTGTCGGTGGCTTGAAAGGTAAAAAGTTTTCTGAGGTTCGTAAGTGGGTAAACCAGAACATGGATCAAGATACTGCGAAGCTGTTTCGTAAGTTATATGATAATTTCAATCAACATCTTAAACCTCAGTCTGTTCCTCAGGCTGTGTTAATCATTGCTGACTACCAGTATAAGTCGGCATTCGTGGCAGACCAAGAAATCAATATGGTGGCTTGTCTGACCGAAATTATGGTCGAGTGTGAATTCAAATAGGCACTTGACAAATCGTATATATATGGTATACTGTTAGTATAAACAATAGTTAAGGTAGCGGGAACAAGAACAATTCTGTTCACTCCCATATTGTAGAAATGGCCGAAACCATGACTACTTTGTATCTTAACACCGCCCCGAAAGCGAAAGGTAACTATGGCTGAGAAACAGCACAAAACAGAACTGTTTGAATTATATACTCAAGAAATTCGAGAGTTCCTAAAAGAATACATTCATATTGACTGCCAGCCGGTCGGTCAAAGACTTCCAGTTAGTTCCCAAAACAATTCAAAAGAAGCTGGTATCATTCAGAGTATATTCGATGGAGAGTCCATTGGAATGATAACTCTAATGATAATTGACAGTAAAGCAAATCGAAAACAACGCCGTGATTTTATGCGGACTTTTGAAAAAGAGTCCGTTGATGGTGGTCATCGTAAACGTGCGATATATGCGTACTATACTGGTGAATTCAAAGTGGACGGCAAATACTACAATGATTTGTCTAAAGAAGAACAAGAGAAGTTTCTTGAATTTCCATTGTCGTTTACTTGTTATACGAGCATGGACAATGACAGAAAAGGTCGCATCTTTCGTAACCTTAACAAGACTACTGATGTCAATTTCATTGAGATGTTAAATTCTTATGGTGATATCACAATAGCGAACTATGTACGAGAAAAGGTTCGGTTCGTTGACCAAATTAACAATGCGTATCATGAATTGTTTAATTTTCACTATACACCAAGTAAAGAAGTAGTTTATGAATATCTTAGCTTTGACAATGATCGTTTGAAGCAAGATCATCTATTTGCCCGTATCGTACATCGTTATGTTAAGTTTCCAGATCAACTTCTTGGTGGGTCATCAGATGATCAATTAGAGACAATGTATAAAGAAGAAGATCTTAACATAGATCCAAAAACCAATACCAAGATTGATCGTCATCTGGACTTTCTCAGAATGATGGCGGATATGTCCAAGAATTATAATAAGAGGGGATTGACCCTACATGATTTTAAAATCTTGAGTGCTCTTCATCTTTATCTTGTAGATACTTACAAGGTTTTCAATGTCAAAGATGCTCTAAACCTTTTTAAAACTTATTCAACAGCGGATGTGGAATTGAAAAAAGGTACAGACAAAAATGGTAAGTATTCAAAAGATGTTCATAAAGCTTCTGGATATGCTGTCAATCTCATGTACACAAGATATATCAATGCTCCTCAACATGAAACCAAGACTGCAGAAGCTTTTAGTTATCTGTTAAGAGAAATGGGTGATGTTGAAAAGTTTCTTGATATTAAAGATCCTGTTAAAAGTTTCTCATTTAGTCAAAGACAAGCAAAACTCGCAGAACAAGGTTATGTTTGTGCAATTGATGGTAAAGATTTGACGATGGAAGAAGCACATGCTGCTCACATCGTGGCCCACTCCAAAGGTGGAAAAACTGTCTATAGTAACCTCGCCATGGTTCGAGCTTGTTACAATATAGACATGGGCACCATGAACTTAAATGAGTACAAAGAAACTTTACCGAAAGCTGCTTAATGATTGATACTTTATTATGTGATTCTATTGATAATCAAATACCAGCTGAAACCTGTGCAGTGCTGTTGAGTGGGGGTGTAGACTCCCTCTCAGTGGCTCTTGCCGCACACAATGTTGGTAAGAAGGTTGTGGCCTATAGTTTTCATCTTGAAGGAAACGAATCTTATGATTTCAAAACTGCTCAAAAGTTTTCTGAGCAAATGGGCTGGACATTCAAACCAACAATAGTTCCTACAGATAATCTAGAACAAGATTGGCACACACTTGTCAAGATGGGTTGTAAAAAGAAAACTCATTTTGAATGTGTGTTTCCATTTCTATATGTCTATCCAAATATTACCGAAGAGTATATCCTAACTGGCTGGGGTGCCGATGGTTATTTTGGTGTAAGTAAAAAAGCTCAGATGAGATATGGTAGTGAAAAGGGTAAGAAAAGATATCATGAATATTTTAAAAAAAATCCACAAAACATCAAAACATTTGATGAAGCCAGAGACATATATTTTTTACCAGATAACTCAGCAGGACTCAAATGGCACAATAAACTTGTGGAAAAATATAACAAAAAACATATAACACCATATCTAGATCCTAAAGTTAAAGATTATTTTTATCAATTCAATTGGGAAGAATTAAACAAGCCAGAACAGAAACATCATGTTAGAACTGCATTTCCAGAAATTCAAAATTTTGGAAAAATAAAAAAGCACACCAACCTACATCTTGGGGCGGGCGTGGATAAGCTATTTGAATCCTTGCTAAATAATAGTAAGATCAACTTTAATGGAAGAAAACGAATGATGGATGTTTCAAAAGATTGGTATGAAAAGGAGTTTGAAAAATGAAAACAGAAGGCGCAGTTTTATCTTGGTTTGAAGACACTGATTTTTCTCATGTTAAAAAACCAAATGTTAAAAACTACAAAGGGACAGCAACAGCTTCAGCAACATTATCTGAAGATTATGTTAAGGATGTAAAAGATGCAGAACCCATTTCTGCAGACTACCAGAAGTATACACTACAAGATGTTTACGATGGTGAAGCACAAAACAAGTTCAATGTAATATCTACTTTTGCTGGTGGCGGTGGTTCTTCTACAGGATATCGTTTGGCTGGTGGTAAGATTTTATGTATCAATGAATTTGTAGAAGAGGCTAGAAATACTTATCATGAAAATTATCCAAACACTCCAATACTTCCAGATGACATAAAAGAACTTGAAGGAAAACACTTGTTGGAGGCTGCAAATATTGGAGCTGGAGAAGTTGATATCCTAGATGGTTCACCGCCATGTTCTGCTTTCTCTATGGCTGGTTCTGTAGTACAGGGTGGTGGTCATGGTGTTGGGTTTGGTAAAACTAAAAATTATTCTGATGGTAAAAAGGTAGAAAATATTGAAGATTTATTTTTTGAGTTCATTAGAGTTGCGAAAGATATTCAACCTAAAGTCATTGTTGGTGAAAATGTGTCAGGATTGTTAATGGGTGAAGCAAAAAATTATTATTGGAGAATTACAAATGCATTTGAAAATATTGGTTACAATGTATCATCAATGTTATTAGATGCATCTCATTATGGAGTACCACAAACAAGAAAGAGAGTTATTTTTATTGCAGTTCGTGAAGATGTAGCTGATGCGATTGGCCTTACTGCTCTTAACATTGCTAGTATATTTCCAGAAAAGAATAGTGAAGTTGTTACTTGTGGAAATGCATTTACCGATTTAGAGTATGATAATAAAGAAATTGACCATTTACTAGAAAGATTCACACACGGCCGTCATTATGAAACTGCAGAAAAAATGCCACTTGATCCTAAGAAAGTATTAACTGGTTGTGATTATCATCCAAAAGGGCATCACTTTAATATGAAAAGAATTTCAAGATTCAAACCATCTCCTACCATCACAGCTTCTGGTGGTTGTATTCATTGGACAGAATTACGAAGACTTGCATTATGTGAAACTCGTAGAATAATGTCTTTACCAGAAGATTTCAAACTAACTGGTAAATGGGAGCAAAAATCTGAACGCATGGGAAGAATGGTGCCACCATTGATGATGAAAGCGATAGCAGATTCAATATACAAGAAAGTACTGAAACCCTATAAGGAGTTGAACAATGGCTGATTTTACTTTCGCTCATAGAGAAGAGGGATTTGATAATCATATAGAAAAATCAATTCGTGGTTATTCCACCTTGCTTGAAGATACCATCAACCTCTCTCGTTATTTTGTAGAGGATAACACTTACATAGTTGATATTGGTTGTTCTACTGGAAAATTGACAAAGGCTATGATGTTATACAATGAGGATCATTCTCCAACGGCATATTACATGGGAGTTGAGATTGCTGATGGTTTCAAACAAGATTTAGAAGATCGTGAAAAAGAACTTAGAGATCTTAAATACTACAATGTAGAATTTATAATGCAAGATATTCGTGATTTTGAGTTTGAGAATGTCAACCTCGTTACTTCTATTTTTACTTTACAGTTCATGCCAAAGAAAGATAGAAAAGAAGTTATTTCTAACATTTATGAGGGATTGAATGAAGGCGGGGGGTTTATCTTCGCAGAAAAAACAATATGTGAGAGTGCTATAGTACAAGATATGATAACTTTTAATTACTATGATTACAAGCGAAAATCATTTGAAGCAGAAGATATCATGGACAAAGAACAAACACTCAGAAATATTATGAAACCCATGACATGGAAAGATATTGAAAATATGGTAACTAATGCTGGATTTGGTACAGTTCAACCATTTTGGAGAAATCATGCATTTGTTGGTGCAATAGCTATAAAGTAACTTGACAAAACACTTTAACATGGTATAATAGTATTATGAGTCCATTTGATTATCTAAAAGCAATTAATGAAACCAAAGAGGATGTAATGCTCACTTCTCAAGATGAGAAGAAGTATTCACCCTTTATTGTGAATCGTGGGCTGTCATTTTTCATGGATACTATATTTCAAGTAAATGAAATGAATCAAAACCACCACCTTGATTCCAGACTTCAGTTTGACTATCTTATAAATAATATAAGAAAGAAACGAAGGTATAGTAAGTGGCTGAAACCTGAGAAACTACAGAATGTTGAATTGGTGAAAGAGTATTATGGATTTAGTTATGAGAAGGCTAAGGATGCTCTAAGGATACTATCTGAGGATCAGTTGGCTTATATCATAGATAAACTAGATCAAGGTGGAGTGGAAAATGACAATAGGAACCGAAAACATGGTGGAATGCACTCTGGAAAATCCAGATGATTTTCTCAAGGTGCGTGAGACACTTACTAGAATCGGGGTAGCATCCCGAAAAGATAAAATATTATATCAATCTTGTCACATATTACACAAACAAGGTAGATACTATATCGTTCATTTTAAAGAATTATTTGCACTTGATGGTAAACCAACCAACTTTTCAGAAAACGATCAAGCAAGACGTAATACAATAGCAAATCTTTTATCGGAATGGGGCTTAATTGCACTAGTGAATCCAGAAACTTCAAGTGAATTAGTTGTTCCATTGAATCAACTAAAGATTCTATCTTTTAAAGAAAAAGATCAATGGAATCTTACAGCAAAATATAATATTGGAAGTAAAAGGAATGAAGATGGCGACCAGCAAGAATGAACCAAAACTAAAGTTTTATAAATTACATGAGAATGCGAAAGATCCCTTTTATGCAACAGAGGGGTCAGCATGTTTCGATCTTCATGCGTGTCTTGATGGAGTTGACAAATATCAAGTCCGCCAAGATACTTTAAATAGATTGATCGAAAAACCAGTAAAGAACGGAGTTCTTCAAATTAATAACATGGAACGAGTATTAGTTCCTACTGGATTGATCTTTGATATTCCAGAGGGATACTCAGTTAGACTTCACTCTAGGTCTGGTTTGGCCTGGAAAGAAGGCTTATACTTAACAAATTGTGAAGGTATAATAGATTCTGACTATGTAGATCCTGTTTTCGTTATGATGACTAGCATAGCTCAATCTCCTAAAGTAATAAATAATGGAGATAGAATATGTCAAGCTGAATTGGTGAAAAAGGTATATCATGGTTTAACCGAAATCAAAAAACCACCAGTTCAAAAGACTGAGCGAGATGGTGGATTTGGTTCCACTGGTACATAATAACAGAGGTTGTTTATGGCCAAAACTACAATTCAAAAAGGGAGTAATCCTATGTTAGATAAAGCAATAGGCTGGATTCGCAGTCTTACAGAAGCTGGTCTTGCGTTAATCGCACTAGGCGTAGTTCTTCAAATTCTTTTCGGAGCGGCAGTTCCTTTCATTGGTCTAGATATTATCGGATCAGTAGTCGGTCTAGTTGGTAAACTAGGAGCTGAAGGTCTTGTCGGCTTAGTCGCAGTTTGGGTACTTTGGGGAATTTATACCAAAAAGTAACTAAATACTTTTGAATGGGGTGATTAATTCGCCCCTTCATTTTTTTATTATATTATGACTAAATACCTATGTAATAATTGGTTATTGGATGAAATTGATATGGAAACTAAATATAAATTGTTAGTGAAGGGAGCCGGTAATTATGCTTCCGATTCACTTATAGAATTATTTTGGGTAATTTTTAAACATCGTTGCGAACATCTCTGCAAAGGAGAGGGTTGGCGCGACTGAGGTTGTCCATAGTGGAAACCTCTAACTTACTCCAAGTCTACGTGCTGAAGATTGGAGTGTAATATTAACCTCGCTTTAAAGGAGGCCCTATGTATACATTAGCACCACACACTATTCCAACTCCCCAAGACTTACAAAAGATGCTCGGATTCTCTGTTGGATTCGATGGATTTTTTAATCGTCTTTCTAATGTGGACACTGCACAAACCAGTTATCCACCATATAACATTCGTAAAATCAATGAATTTCAGTATGTAGTAGAATTAGCTCTTGCTGGTTTTACAAAAAATGACATTGAAGTGGAATTGGCTGAAGGTACTCTTACTGTACGTTCAATTCTCAAGAAAGATGATGGGGGTGATAATGATGAATCAAGTTCCAACAATGAAATCGGTTTTGTACATCGTGGAATTGCCAAGAGAAGCTTCTCTAGGTCATTTCAATTGAGTGATGATATCATTGTTAAAAATGCCGATCTCAAAGATGGTATGCTTATTGTGAATCTGGAAAGGGTAATTCCAGAAGAGAAGAAGCCTAGACTAATTCCCATTGGCTGAAAACCACGCATGAGTTAAGGTGGTGCCCCCAATGTTGTTTACCAGAATCCTGCCTGCAGTATTGGGGGATTATAAATAAGTATATTATGAAGTAAAATATTAATCTTTCAGTAGGAGAATTGAAGTGGCTACAAGTAAAAAACCTAAAAAAAGTACAAAGAAAGTTTCTAAAGCATCAGAACCAGTAAAGGTAATAGAAACTCCAGCACCAAAATCAGAACCAGTATCAGCACCAGCACCAGTTTGGAATTCGTTACAAGAATTTAGAGCATCAGTAAACGCGTCGGGTATTAATCCAAATGCAATTAATGTGGAAGCTGAGTGGAATCTGTATTCAGAGAATCCAAAAGCCTACAAAAACCCTATGAATTTGAAGTAAAATGGCGAAAAAAAGAAAAGTATTAACAGAAGTTCTTTTCGATGATGTAATGGAAAAAATGGAATATGAGTTTTTGACTCGCGATCAATTTTTTCAAAAAGTAGATGCGCGTCCAATGTCGGCACGTGGAATGGAAATGTGGGAAAGATATCTGCAAGATCCAAAAGGATTTCAATTTTAGGAGATTATTATGTTACCACTAGCTGGTATGTTGTTCAATGTGGTGGCTGGGTTAGTAGTCGATAAGGCTCAAGACTTGGCTCATGACCATGTTGCAAAAATGATAGACGATGTTCTTCCAGATAAAGCGAAGAAAGAATTAGATAAAATTGTAAAGGAAGACCCTACACACGCCTTTGATAATGCACAAGATGCATTAGTTGCTGCAGTAGAAGGGAAACTTCCTGTGAAGATGAAGGATGGTAAATTATTGCCAATAGAAATGACAGTCAAAGTAAGATTTGACCCAAACACACAAAAACTTGAGGTGATTACATGAGATTATCACAAAACTTTTGGCTGAGTGAACTTACAAAGAGTTCAACAGCAGACAGATTAGGTATTAGTAATGAGCCGGGCGTTGAAGAAATCGTAAATTTAACAGTTCTCACTCATCACGTGCTTCAGCCTGTCAGGGAAAAGTTTGGAGTGATAACAGTAAATAGTGGCTATAGATCGCCACAGCTCAATGGTAAAGTTGGCGGATCTAAAACAAGTCAACATTGTTTTGGAGAAGCTTCTGATTTTGAACAGCTGGGTACACCGAATGGAGAAGTTGCTACTTGGATTAGCAAAGAGCTCGATTTTGACCAGTTAATTTTGGAATTTTATACTAAAGGAAAACCTAACAGCGGATGGGTACATTGCAGCTTCAAAAAAGATGGTTCAAATCGAAGGAAGATTATGACCGCTTTAAGAGTAAATGGAAAAACTCAATACAAGCAGGGTCTTATTTTCTAGTTGGACTAGTCCTCAAAATATATCTACAGATACTTTTCTTGGTTGGTGCCTTTCAACCAAGAAAAACACCTATTGACAAACAAATCAAATGGTGTTATAATGTCTTTGACAAGTTAAAAATCCCCTATCAAAAATATTACTAATGTTCTATACTAATGTACAGCCTCACGGAAATTTCATTGCTCTGAGAGGTGTCAATGATCGTGGTGAATCATTCAAGAAAAAAGTAAATTATGAACCTACTTTATTTGTAGAGTCTCATAAACCTCAAAATCCTCAGTGGAAAACTTTGAGGGGTAAGAATGTTGCTGGTGTGAAGTGGGGATCGATGAAAGAAACCAAAGAAGCTATCAGACAATATGGGGGTGATGTCTATGGTCTTGATCAGTTTCAATATTCATATATTTCTGATAATTATCCTGGCATGGTTGATTACGATCTTTCCAAGATAAAGATTGCATTTATTGACATTGAATGTAGTTCAGAGTTTGGATTTCCAAATATAAGAGAAGCCAACGAAGAAGTTCTCGCCATCTCTATTAAGATGGGTTCTGACTTCAAAACTTATGCTTGTGGTGAATACAATCCACCATCTCATGTTAGATACATTAAATGTATCAATGAAGAACATTTGTTGACCGAGTTCATCAATGATTGGGCCTCGAATTTTCCAGATATTGTTACAGGGTGGAATTCACGTTTCTTTGATATTCCATATCTTGTAAATCGTATCATTCGTGTTCTTGGTGAGAAGGCAGCTAATAAATTGTCGCCTTGGGGTTGGTTCAGAGAAACAGAGGTAACTCTTGTTGGTAATCGAAAACAACAAGTGTATGATCTTATAGGTATATCCAGTATTGACTATCTTGATGCATACAAAAAATTTACCTATATCAATCGGGAATCGTATTCTCTTAATCATATTGCTTATGCAGAGTTGGGTGAGAAGAAGCTAGACTATGCAGAGGCATCATCTCTTCATGATTTGTACAAGACAAACTTTCAGAGATATCTTGACTACAATGTACATGATGTAGTTTTGGTTGAAAGACTTGAAGAAAAGATGAAACTCTTGGAGATGATCATCTCACTAGCATACATGGCCAAGTGTAACTTCAATGATGTATTCAGTCCTGTTAAAATGTGGGATTGTATCATTTACAATCATTTGAAAGATCAACAAATTGTAGTTCCACCAAAGAAACATGAAACCAAATCGGAAGCATACGAGGGTGCGTATGTCAAAGATCCAAATATTGGTAGACACAAGTGGGTTGCTAGTTTTGATTTGAATTCTCTGTATCCGCATCTGATAATGCAATATAATATTTCGCCCGAGACTCTTGTAAGTATGTTTCCTGAGTCTGGATTGGTTGAGCCTCTTCTCAATCGTGAAGTAGATACTGCGTTTCTTAACGAAAAGAATTTGACAATGACGCCTAATGGTTCATTGTATACTCGTAAGAAACAAGGTTTTCTTCCTGCCCTGATGGAGAAGATGTATACCGATAGGGTCAAATATAAAAAGATGATGATTGAGGAACAGAAGAAAGGTAAATCTGCAGATACCAATAAATTGGCACAGTATCACAATATGCAGATCAATTTGAAAATCGCTCTTAACTCAGCCTACGGAGCCCTTGGTAATCAATGGTTTCGATTTTATGATGTACGGAATGCTGAGGCCGTATCAGTTGCGGGTCAACTTTCTATTCGATGGGCTGAGAGAGCGGTTAATCAATACTTAAATAAAGTTTTAGAAACAGATGGAACAGACTACGTTATTGCTTCCGATACTGACTCTTTGTATGTTACTTTGGATTCTCTTGTACAGAGGGTAGGTATTACAGACACAGACAAAACTATCAATTTCATGGACTCAGTTTGTGATGGTAAAATTCAAGATGTGATAGACAAGTGTTATAGTGAGTTGGCAGAATATGTCAATGCATTTCAACAAAAGATGGTAATGAAAAGAGAGGTCTTGGCAGATGTTGGTATTTGGGTTGCCAAAAAACATTATGTTCTGAATGTTCACAATTCTGAAGGTGTTCCTTATGATGAACCTAAATTGAAGATTATGGGTATTGAAGCTGTCAAGAGTTCTACACCAGAACCTTGTCGTAATGCTCTCAAAGAAGCATTCAAGATTATGATGAATGGAACTGAAGATGATGTTATCAATTATATTGAAGACTTTAAGACTACGTTCAAGACTCTTCCTGCAGAAGAAGTTTCCTTTCCAAGATCGGTAAAGGGTCTTTCTAAATATTATGATGCTGCTTCAATCTATCAAAAGTCTACACCAATTCATGTTAAGGGTTCGCTGATCTACAACAAAATTTTACAGAACAAAAGATTGACAAGAAAGTATCCAAAAATTCAAGAAGGTGAAAAGATTAAGTTTGCCTATCTGAAAGAACCAAATCCAACTGGTGACACTGTAATTGCTATGTTAAATGCTTTACCAGATGAGTTTGAATTAAAACCTTACATAGATTATGAGAAACAATTTTCAAAAGCTTTCCTTGATCCAATAATCGGTATTCTTAATGTTATTGGTTGGGAACATGAAAGAAAAACTAATATCATGGAGTTCTTCAAATGACAATAGAAACAATTTTTGGTTATCCTGTAATGTTACTTACTCTGGATTTTGATCTAGAAAAACTAACAGATTTTGCCCACGATGAACAAAGTAATGATTCAGAGGGTCTTCAACATACAAATCTGGGTGGATGGCATAGTAAAGTACTTGTAGATGATGAAATAGATAATACAGAATTTGATAAGTTGAAAAGGACAATAGGAGAACACTTAGATGTATATCATTCAGAGTTTTTCAAAGACACAACATTTACACATAATGTCAAATCTCTTGTTTCTAATATGTGGTTAAATATTAATGATAAAGGTCATGGAAACGCGTTGCATCATCATCCAGACGGAATGTTTTCGGGTACTTTTTACATAAAACATGACAATACTCCTAAAAACGGAGATCTCGTATTTCAAAACCCTCTAGATTCAAAGTTAGACTATATTTTACGTTCCCATCATTTACATCGCGGTAATGTCAAAGAATATGGTCATGTAATTTCAAAAGAAATTCGTGTTCTACCAGAAGAGAATATGTTAATATATTTTCCCGCATGGCTATTTCATTGGGTTGATATGAATTTAAGTGATAATCAAAGGATATCATTATCTTTTGATACTGTAATACTCTAACTTGACAAATCTCTCAAACATGGTATAATAAGTGTATGTTAAATATTAGTAGAATCTTTATAGGAACTTTTGTAATGTCATTTTTGTGGAGTTATTTCGGGGTAAATCCCCTGCTTTCAGGACTAATCATAGGACTCTGGTTTGGTATAACAGACCATGTAAGAGAAAGACAATAATGAATATATGGGTAGAGTATTGGAAATTCAAAGACACTAGGAACAATACTCATGCTCAAATGAAAGAAAATGCAAAATGGGTTGAGCCCGATCCTTCTGAGATCCGAAAAAGGTTTTTTGAAAAAAGAGAAGATGCATCTAAGTTTGCACAATGTATGCAAGAAGATGGTCATAGGACAAGAATAAGAACGGATGGAATATGACTGGCGATCTAGATTTTGGTGGATGGTTGATAGAAGACTTAAAAGAATATCGTAAAGACTTACTCAATGAAAGAAATCGCACAGAAATGTATAGTGACAGAGTAGAAATTAATAGATTAGTAAATACCATTACAAAAGAAATTGAATTAAGAGAAAGGAATTTATAATGGCTGAAGTAACGTATGCAAAAGGTGACCACACCAATGAAAAACAAAAAGAATTACATGATCAAAGATTAAAAGAAAACGAAACTAGAGAAAGAGAAAAAGAATACGATGGCCTTACTCTTAAAGAGATGAGAAGAAAACATGGTATTGGTGCTCATGTTGGTGGTCATGAAATCCTAGAAGCTTATAAAGCTGATAAAGTTGATACTATCAGAAAAGAAGAATCTTCAGAAGAGATTGCCCGTCAACGTAAAATTCTAGACCAAGCCAAAATGGAACTAGAATGGGATCGTAAAGAACGAGATGCAAGAGCAGAACTTGAGGGGGAAGAGACTGAGGCAAGAATGTCTAATCCCGATGAATCTCAGGCTAGAAGAGCAAATCCCCTGACTGCTCCAGGCGCCGATGTTGAAAAGGGTGTGTTTTCAAATGAACACATGGATCATGGATATGGTATGGCTTGTGATGTCAGAAGAGTGGTCTTGTATGAGGGTTTAAAAAGAGATCCCCGCACAGGACAATCTATTGCAACCAATGATTTACAAAGACAATATATGAATCCTGGCCAAGTTCTAGAACGAACCTTGACTTTAGAGGGTCATATAGAATTAGATAAATTCTCTATTGAAATGATGGCACTTGAAGATGTTGTTATTTTGAGAGATTTATGTAACGAACATCTTAATCAAATGGTTAAGAAAGTTTCAATAGTAACTTAAATTGAAGGATATTATGAGAGTTCCAAATAAGGTATTTAAGACCAGAGAAAATGATGAATGGGTAGATAAAACTACTAAAGATTATTTTTTCGGTAAAAGGGTATTGTTACTTTCGTTGCCTGGTGCATTTACACCTATATGAACCAAGCAACATCTTCCAAGGTTGGAAGAACTTTACGATGAAATTATTGCAAAAGGTATAGACGATATTTACTGTATGTGTGTCAATGATGCATTTGTCATGAACGCATGGGGTAAAGAATTAGGTATAGAAAAAGTTAAACTGATTCCCGATGGTGATGGTAAATTTACTGAAGGGATGGATATGTTAGTACATAAACCAGCTCAGGGTTTTGGTTATAGGAGTTGGAGATATGCTATGACTGTAAAAGATGGAGAAGTTGAAAAGATGTGGGTTGAAGAAGGTAAAAACCAGTTAGGTCTGGATGATGACCCATACAAGCGAACATCTCCGTTGAGGATTTTAGGAGATCTATAATGGAAATGGGTGAAAATTGGCATGTGAATGCCCCTTGGGCACAGCTAGTTGTAAGTACTGAAGTACCAAAAAAGTGTTTTCAGGCTGCTTTAAAATTAACTGACGAAATTTTTGCTGATGAAAATCGGGATAGTGCAGGTGATGGACTGGCGGGACAAATCAGTAATGAATATTTTCTTCCACAAGAAAAACTCATTGAAACTGGATTGTTGGAATACTTTCATCAGATGGTTACTAAGTATTGGCAGACAGTTCTAACAAATGGAAATATGTGGCAGTATTGTGACAGAAAGTTTGAAAACGGGCCACATGGATTTGATTATGCATGTAAGATTGTAAGTGCTTGGACTGTTCATCAATTTGAAAATGAATATAATCCAATACACAATCATTCTAATTGTAAAGTCTCAGCAGTAATGCATCTAAAATTTCCAGAAAAGATTGATCCACCAGTAAAAGATCATACTGGTGGACTTGATGGAAATTTAATATTTACTGGTATGGGTGATGCAGATGAATGGTGTACTTCTCCTGTAATGAATTGTAATGCAGCAACTGTTGGATGGTTACATATCTTTCCAGCTTCATTGGGTCACTCAGTTTATCCATTCAAGGGTAAAGGTGAACGTAGAAGTTTATCCTTCAATGCAGACATTATTTCTAAAAAACAAATGGATGCAATTATTGAACAAGAAACAAGGGAGATGAATTAATATGAGACTTGGTGAAAATTGGTATGTTCATGCTCCTTGGGCACAGTTAGTTTGTTGTACAGAAATACCCGAAGATAAATTAATAAAATTTATGGCAGTGAGTAATGAAGTATTGGATGAGGCAGAAGCTTCTGATGATAATTTTGGAGATGGAGTGATACCCCTGCCATGGACAGTTACAGATGAAAAACTCATTAAATATGATGTAAGAACTTACATTATGGAAATGGTATCGGTCTATATGGAAACTATTTTATCTAATGGTAATGTTCAGAGTAATTTGGATCAAATACTTCCTGGCGGCCCACATACACAATGGCATACAAGACTTGTCGATGCATGGGTTGTGAGTCAAAAAGAAGGTGACTACATTCCAGTTCATACTCATCATAATCAAAAAGAATCTTGTAAAATTTCTGGTGTTCTTTATCTAAAAGTTCCAGAACAAGTTGAAAGTTCAAGTAAAAATTTGGCAATAAAAGGCGGTAAAGATGGTCAAATAGTTTTTACTGGTATGGGTGGGGCTGATCCATTTTCAACTACAGTACAATTTAATGTTCCACCAGAAGTTGGTTGGTTGTATTTGTTTCCAAGCACACTCAATCATCAAGTTTACCCATTCAAAGGTGAGGGTGAAAGAAGAGGTATATCTTTCAATGTCGATGTAATTTCAAAAGAACAATTAAAATTATTTGAAGGGATAACACAAGAGGTGCCAAATGAAACTGAGTGATAACTGGTATGTAGATGCACCTTGGGCACAGTTGTTATGTAGTACAAAAATACCAGACGATAAAGTTGAAAATTTCATTGCAGTAACTGATGAAGTATTGAATGAGTCAGATGGATTGGGTACTAAAGAAGTAGTGCCTTCTTCATGGGTAATTTCTACAGAAAAATTTCAAAAACATGGTGTTCTTGAGTTTCTTATGCAAATGATAGACAACTACATGATTACCATCCTCTCAAATGGAAATGTCAAGCAGCACATGGATAGTGCTGTTGCTGGTGGGCCACATACACAATGGCACTCAAGAATAGTTCATGCATGGGTAGTTAGTCAAAAACAAAATGACTATCTTCCAACTCATGCCCACAGTCAACTAGAAGGTGAACATCAATGTTCTAAAATTTCTGCTGTGATGTATCTGAAGATTCCCCCACAAATGGAACGTAAACCAGATGAAGCATCTATAAAAATGGGAAAAGATGGTCAAATATCCTTTACTGGAATGGGAGATGCTGATCCATTTCAAACTACTTCTCTGTATAATATTATACCAGAAGTTGGTTGGTTATATCTATTTCCTAGTACACTTAATCACATGGTTTATCCATTTATAGGTGATGGTGAACGTAGAGGTATAGCCTTTAATGCTGATTTTATGTCTAAAGAACAACTGGAAAAAATGAAAAGGTAAAATTATGAGTGATTATTTTGACGAATTGATAGGGGTAACTGGAAACCAATATGCATCCAAAGTTTCTGATGGGATGCTGGGGAGCGTAAATGAATACATTGATACAGGGAGTTATATACTTAATGCACTTATTTCGGGAAGCATTCACAAAGGGTTACCATCAAATAAAATCACTGCTTTCGCAGGAGAGTCGGCTACGGGCAAGACTTTCTTCTTACTGGGGCTTGTCAGACAGTTTCTTTCAGATAACCCTAGCGGTGGTGTTCTTTACTTTGAATCTGAGTCAGCGCTGACTCCCGAAATGGTGGAAGAAAGAGATATCGACACAAAAAGATTCATCCAGTTACCAGTTTCTACTATACAAGAATTTGCACAACAAGCATCTAGAGTAGTGGACAAACATATAGAAAAGGGAGATGGGGCACCTCTTCTTCTCTGTCTTGACAGTCTTGGAATGTTATCTACAGCCAAAGAAGTTGGAGATGTGACTGAGGGTGCAGACAAAGTTGACATGACTAAGGCAAGAATTGTCAAAGGTGCATTCAGGGTCTTGACTCTCAAACTGGCCAAAGCAGGTATTCCATTATTGGTTACCAATCACACTTACAAACAAGTTGGAACAATGTTTCCACAAGATGTGATGGGCGGTGGTTCTGGTTTACAGTATGCAGCATCTAATATTGTGTTTCTATCCAAGAAAAAAGAAAAAGATGGTACTGATGTAATTGGTAATATCATTCATTGTAAAAACTTTAAGTCGAGACTCGCAAAAGAAAACAAAAAAGTCGATGTACTTCTAAGTTATGATGAGGGTCTTAATCGTTATTATGGACTACTTGAATTGGCAGAGAAGTATGAAATTTTTAAGAAAGTATCTACAAGATATGAATTACCAGATGGTTCCAAACTTTATGGTAAACAGATCTTGAATGATCCAGAAAAATATTTCACCGAAGATATTATGAATAAACTAGATGAAGCCGCTGATAGAGAATTCTCCTATGGTGGTGGATCTAATGATTCCGAAGAAGAATTAGAAACAGGAGAACAAAATGGCTGAAGAACAGTACGAAACTGAGGTTGCTTTCTATAACAGATATCATCATGGAGCCACGGCCAACATGAGGCCAGGTTTGGTTGATCAGATGAATGAAATTATAGACAACCTTTATGAAACTCGTTTTGAGGAATTATATCATCAAAATGCTTATAGAGAAGTTACTGGAAAACAATTAAGTATGCCAAAATCTGAATTACCAGAAGAAATGCATCATTTCATTATGCAAATGTCTAGAGGATATATAATGAATTCTGGTTTACATCACATGGATGTAGATTGGCAAAATATTCCATTAGAAATAGACAAAATATGGACTACTGATTCTAAAGAAAATGACTATATTGCTAATCATAGTCATTTTGGATTAGTTGCTGGTGTATTTTATTTAAAGATTCCACCAATAGTTTCTGAATTTAACGATGAGGGTAAATTTTACATTCACCATGACGAACCTGGCTTTACCGATATAAATCCACTTTCAAGTATCAGACCTAAAGGTGCTGATATGATTATTCCAAAAGAAGGAATGTTTACAATATTTCCTTCTTGGTTGAAACATTCGGTATCTCCTTTTTGGGGGCCTGGGATTAGAAGAGCAGTATCTTTTAATGTGATATGTCCAGAAAAAGAGAAACACAAATATACAGTAGTCGAGGCTGAAAGAGAGATGATAGGAAAGCGACGTAAAGTTGAAGAAGTATTAAAAATAGATACTGAGGGTGGGCCTGACGCTAAAGTTCAAGGTGTTACTGATTTACATGGAGTGGCGAATGCCTGATCTTTCCCCAAAAGCCCATATACCAAAACTAAAAGATAATTGGTTTATTATTGTCCCAAATCCAGAAGATCCTGAAGATAATAGTCTTTGTATTCAAATTATAGAAGGCCCATTTCGTTATGTCATATTAAAATACAAAGACTTTAAAACAGATGCTCAGTTGAATAATGATGGAACCTTGACATGCCAGTATGGATATGATATAATAAGTTCACCATCTGATATTGGAGAAAGAGATATAACCGATGAACAGGGTAAAAGATTTGAAGAAAATCTAGGTAAAGCAATCTTAGAATTAATAGAGGAATCATACATAGGTAGCGATGAAGATAGAAACAACCATATTAAAGAATCTATTACAGAATGAGGATTATGCAAGAAAAGTATTACCATTTTTAAGTGATGAATATTTTACTGAAAGATCCGATAAAATTGTATTCAATCAGATAAATAATTTTATACTAAAATACAATTCTCTTCCAAACAAAGAAGCTCTTAACATTGAGTTAGGTGAAGAAAAAATCACAGAGGAAGATTATAGAGAATCTATAAACCTTATTAATGAAATTGGTAGAGAAGTAGAAGAATTCTCAGACCTCTCATGGTTGTTGGATTCAACCGAAAAATTCTGTCAAGATAAGGCGATCTATAATGCAGTCGTGGAATCGATCTCAATACTCGACAATCCAAAATCAACAACAGACAAGGGGGCTATTCCAGACATACTTAGTGATGCCCTTGCGGTCAGCTTTGATCCTCATGTTGGTCATGATTATATCGATGATAGTGCTGATAGATTTGATTTTTATCACCGCGTTGAAGAAAGGATACCATTTGATCTCGACTACTTTAACAGAATTACAAAAGGTGGTCTTCCGCAAAAAACCCTAAACATCTGTCTTGCTGGTACTGGTGTAGGTAAGTCTCTATTCATGTGCCATGTTGCTTCTTCCTGTCTTGCCCAGAATCAAAATGTTCTTTATATTACATTGGAAATGGCAGAAGAGAAAATTGCAGAGAGAATTGATGCAAATTTGCTGGATATTGCAGTAGATGATCTTCACAGTTTGCCACAAGATCTTTATGATAAAAAAATAAATAATTTAAGTAAGACTACAAAGGGTAAACTTATAATTAAAGAATATCCAACTGCATCTGCAAATGTCAATCATTTTCGTGCATTATTGAATGAATTGAATCTCAAAAGATCTTTTGTTCCAGACATTATTTTTGTTGACTATTTGAATATATGTACATCTTCTAGAATAAAGACAGGATCAAATGTCAATTCTTACACACTTATCAAATCTATTGCAGAGGAGCTACGCGGGCTCGCTGTTGAGAATAAAGTTCCTATTGTGTCTGCTACTCAGACCACTAGAAGTGGTTACTCAAATACTGATGTTGGATTGGAAGATACTTCAGAATCTTTTGGCCTCCCTGCGACTGCGGATCTTATGTTTGCAATCATCAGTACGGAACAGATGGAAGAAGTTGGACAAATTCTAGTCAAACAATTGAAAAATAGGTATAATGATCCTACTGTAAATCGTAAATTTGTTGTAGGTATTGATCGTTCAAAAATGAGATTATTTGATGTATCTCAGGCAGAACAAGATGAATTGGTAGATAGTGGACAAAAAGATGATGATACACCAGCTTTTGATGTAGCAACTGGTGGTAAATTTAAGAAAAGAGATTTCACAGGATTTGATTATGAGTAAAAAAAAGAAAAAACCATTCGTACCAAGAAAGGAAGTGGTTAAGGAACAACAAGAACTTCCTGAATCCTTTCAAATGAATTATCATCTACATAGACCATGGGCTGATATTTTATTTGAGACAAGGCTTCCACCACAAATTTTGGAGAAGATGGTAGAAGTTTCCGATGAAGTACTAGGAGATTCACAAAGGACAAATTGGGGTAATAACCTTGCAGGACAGATTAAAGATGAGCCCCTAATACCACCTAGTCTAATTAGAAAATATGATTTAACAGAATTTTTTGGTAACATGGTTCTTGAATATGTTCATCAATGTAATTTACAAAAAGCTCCACCAGCTTTCCATAAAGATATGGAACGTCTGAAGAGCACCATTCAAGTTACAATTAACAGTATGTGGATAGTAGAACAACAGCCAGGAGAATATAATCCTATTCATGTTCATACAAGTTGTGATATTTCTTCAGTTATGTATTTAAAAACTCCCAACTTTTTACCTTCACAGAAAACAGAAAGAGATGACGATGGGGCAATTGTATTTCTTGGGGCAGCAGGTCAGAGTGGTGGTCAATTGAAAACAAATTCAATTAAAGTTAAACCAAAAGTTGGTCAATTTTTCATATTTCCTTCACACATGCAACACACAGTTTATCCTTACAAGACGAATGATGATTTCGCAAGACGAAGTGTTTCTTTCAATGCATCCTTTGAATACAAGGGACAAGGTGGAGAGGGTGTAAGGAAGTTTTCAAGTTTTGATGGTATCAAATAGTTATGAAAAGTAATTCTACAGTTATTGACAAAAATGGTTCTGATACAGGAAAGAAACGTAAAAAAGCATCTCCCCCAAAGAAAATTAAAGTCATTTATCATAATGATGATTATACACCGATGGAGTTTGTTACTTGGTCATTAATTGAATTTTTCAACAAAACAGAGATTGATGCACAGTCTATTACTCTTGAAGTTCACAAACTAGGGTATGCTCTTGCAGGAGTATATGATTATCAAATCGCAGAACAAAAAATATATGAAGTTTTACAGTCTGCTAAAGAAAACCAATTTCCCTTGCGAGTAACTGGTGAAAGAGAATAATGTAGTAAACCTTTCAACTTATCGAAAGGAAAAAGAAAAACAGAAAAAACAGTTCC
>CACFKO010000013.1 GCA_902566925.1 uncultured Pelagibacteraceae bacterium
TGCTGCATATGATAAACATGGAACACCTATTACTGATGAAGTTTTTTATAAAGCTTTAGAAAGTGAAGCTGTAATTTTAGGAGCTGTGGGAGGTCCAAAGTGGGATAATTTGGATTTTTCCAAAAAACCAGAAAGAGCATTATTAAAATTAAGGAAAGAACTTAAACTTTTTGCAAATTTAAGACCAGCAATTTGTTTCAAGCAGTTAGTTGAATCCTCAAGTTTAAAACCTGAAATAGTTTCAGGACTTGATATAATGATAGTCAGAGAACTTACCGGGGGAATATATTTTGGTGAGCCTAGAGGAATCAAGCCAATAGATAATGGTGAAAGAAAAGGTATTAATACTCACACTTATACAACTAGCGAAATTGAAAGAGTTTCTAGAGTAGCCTTCGATCTTGCAAAAAAAAGAAATAATAAAGTTACATCATGCGAAAAATCAAATGTTATGGAAGCTGGTCAGCTTTGGAGAGAGGAAGTTCAAGCTATTCATGATAAAGAATTTAAAGAAGTAGAATTAGAACATATGTTAGCAGACAACTGCGCTATGCAACTTTTAAGAAATCCAAAACAATTTGATGTTATTGTAACAGATAATTTATTTGGAGATATATTGTCAGATGAAGCTGCGATGTTAACAGGTTCACTAGGGTTACTACCTTCAGCATCTTTAGGAGCCAAAGATAAAAATGGAAATATGAGATCAATGTACGAGCCAGTACACGGTTCAGCACCTGATATTGCTGGAAAAGGTATCGCTAATCCAATTGCAACAATACTAAGTTTTTCAATGGCGTTAAAATATTCCTTAAATTTGGATAAAGAGTCAAAGGAGCTAGACGCTGCAGTACAAAAAATCCTTGATGATGGGCTTAGAACCAAGGATATATGTTCAAAAGGTACTAAGGAAGTATCAACAAAAGATGTTGGAGATGCGATTATTGCTTGTTTGCAAAATTAGTTAATTTCAATTATTTTATAAAAATTATGACAATTTATACAGCTCCCGTTGAAGATATGATGTTTCTTTATGAGAACTTAAGAAATAATAAAAATTATAATGAGATAGAAAAGTATAAGGATGTCACACCGGATTTGGTAAAAAATATTTTAGAAGAGGCAGCTAAAATAAATCAAAACATCATACTACCACTAGCAAAGTCTGGAGATGAAAACCCAACTGTATTAGAAAATGGCATTGTTAGAACTCCCCCAGGATATAAAGAAGCATATAAGAAGTATATAGAGGATGGATGGACTTCTTTATCATGTGATCCAAAATTTGGTGGTCAAGGAATGCCAAAAACTGTAAGTGCCTTTTTTGATGAAATGTTATCTTCAGCATGTTTATCTTTCAAGCTTTACTCAGAGTTAAGTATCGGTGCGTACAATTGTATTAACCATCATGCTTCTGATGAAATTAAAAATAAGTATTTACCAAAAATGGTTGAGGGTAAATGGAGTGGCACAATGTGTCTTACAGAACCTGTATGTGGAACAGACCTAGGTTTGCTCAAAACAAAAGCTGTAGAACAAAAAGATGGAAGTTTTAAGTTAAGCGGGCAAAAAATATTTATTACTTCAGGAGATCATGATTTAACTGAAAATATTATCCACTTAGTTATTGCCAGAGCATCTGACTCTCCAAGCGGAACTAAGGGCATAAGCTTATTTTTGGTTCCAAAATTTATTGTTAAGGATGATGGATCAATTGGTCCACGAAACGGTGTATCAACTGGATCTATTGAGAGTAAAATGGGAATAAAAGGCTCAGCAACTTGTGTTTTAAACTTTGATGATGCAGTTGGGTATATGATTGGACCAAAAAATAAAGGTTTAAATTCTATGTTTACGATGATGAATCTTGAAAGGATTGTTGTAGGAATTCAAGGTTTAGGCATTTCAGAAATTGCTTATCAAAATTCAGTAAACTATGCAAAAGAACGCAAACAAGGTAAAGCACACAATGGAAAAAATCAAAATGGAGGAGCAGATTTAATAATTGAACATGCAGATATCAGAAAATCATTGCTAAATATGAAATCTATAATTGAAGGTGAAAGAGCATTATGTTTTTGGTTATCACAACAAACAGAGGTAAGCCTTTATCATTCTGACGAAAAAATAAGAAGGGAAGCATCGGAGCTAGTATCATTAATGACACCCGTAGTTAAATCGATGTTTACAGACCTGGGTATGGAAATAACAAGCGATGCTATGCAGATATTTGGAGGTTATGGATATACAAAAGACCAAGGAATAGAACAGCTTTACAGAGACAACAGAATTACCCCAATATATGAGGGTACTAACTCAGTTCAGGCTATAGATTTAGTTTTTAGAAAATTAGTAAATAAAGAAAGTGATATTATAAATAGATATATTGAGAGTTTAAAAAAAGACTTATCTAGCAAAAATCAAGAATTAAAAAATTTTAACGAAAAATTAGAAAACAGTTTGAAAACTTTAATAAAATTTACTGATTGGATTAAAGATAAAATGCAAAAATCCAAGAACGATGTTAGTGCTGCATGCAATGATTACCTAAAAGTGTTAGGTTATGTTGCTGTTGCTCATTCTTGGATAAAGGTTTTAGAGGTTAGTTATAAAAACTATGAAACGAACAAACAATTTTATGAGGACAAAATTAATACTGCTAAGTATTATTTTGAAAGAGTTTTACCGAGGATCGAAAGTCATTATATAACTGCCGTTAGTGGAAGTGATTATATAATGAGTCACAAATTTAATTAATGAATAAATACGAGCAAAACTTAGATAAAAACAAAGCTAACTTTGTGCCATTAACACCACTTAGTTTCCTAGAAAGAGCAAAAGATATATACCCTAACTATGAGGCTCTTATCTATGAGGATAAAAAATTTACCTGGAAAGAAATTTATAAAAGGTGCATTAAATTTGCAAGTGCTCTAGAAAAAATTGGAATTGGTGAGGGAGATACAGTTTCAGTAATGGCATTCAATACACCTGAAATTTTTGAGGCTCATTATTCTGTTCCAATGACGGGTGCAATATTAAATACAATTAATACAAGATTAGATGCTAAAACTGTGGCATATATAATTGATCACAGTGAGGCAAAAGTACTTATCGTCGATAGACAACTACACTCTGTAATTGAGAAAGCCCTCACACAAACTAAAATAAAGCCAATAATAATTGATGTTCAAGATGATTATGCAGATCAATCACTTTTAAAAAAAATTGGAGAAAAAGAGTATGAAGAATTTTTAAAAACTGGTGATGAGAATTATGTTTGGAAGAGACCCAAAGATGAGTGGCAAGCTATATCATTAAGCTATACATCTGGCACAACAGGTGATCCCAAGGGCGTTGTATATCATCACAGAGGTTCTTATTTAATGTCAACCGGTAGTGCAGTTGCATGGAACATGCCAAATAGATTAAATTTTTTAACAATAGTCCCAATGTTTCATTGCAATGGTTGGGGGTATCCTTGGACTGTTCCAATGCTAAATGGGAAAACAATTTGCTTAAGAGCAATAGATATAAAAAAAATTTTTGAATTAATTGAAAAGCATAAGATTACTCACTTTGGAGGAGCGCCAATTGTTTTGAATATGATTACAGGCGCATCTGAAAGTGAAAGAAAAAAATTAAATCATAAAGTTTACGTTTTAACCGCAGGAGCACCACCACCGAGTATTATCTTTAAAAAAATGGAGGCTCTTGGGTTCGAGGTAATGCATGTTTATGGACTTACAGAGACATATGGACATATTTTACAGTGTGCATGGAACGATGAGTGGAATTCTTATGATGAAGATAAAAAAAATGAAATTAAAGCAAGACAAGGTGTAAGATACCCTAATACTGAAGACACAATGGTAATGGATCCTGAAACAATGAAACCAGTGCCCAAAGATGGAAAGACAATAGGTGAAATCATGATAAGAGGAAATATTGTTATGAAGGGATATTTTAAGGACAAAGAAGCTACTGATAAGGCTATGTCGCATGGATGGTTTCACTCTGGAGATCTAGCTGTAACAAATCCAGATGGTTATATTAAGATTAAAGATAGATCAAAAGATATTATAATTTCTGGCGGAGAGAATATTTCATCAATTGAAATAGAAAATACTTTAGCAAAACATCCGAGCGTTTCAATTGCTGCAGTTGTTGCGAAACCAGATGAAAAATGGGGAGAAGTACCATGTGCTTTTATAGAAAAAGTAAAAGATAAAGAAGTGACCGAGAAAGAATTAATATCTTATTGTAAAGAAACATTAGCAGGCTTTAAAGTGCCAAAAAAAATTGAATTTTGTGAATTGCCTAAAACCTCAACAGGAAAAATCCAAAAATTTGAATTAAGGAAACTAGCCAAGGAGCTAAACTGAACCTAGACGTTAACGGCAAAAACGTATTTATTTCTACAGGTGGCTTTGATTTTGATAAAGCTAAGCCATCTATTATATTGATGCATGGAAGTGGGTTAACTCATATTGTTTGGTCTCTTCATGAACAGTTTTATGCATCCCAAGGATATAATGTTTTATCAATTGATTTACCAGGACATGGAAGCTCTGAAGGCCCATCACTTAAATCTATTGAGGATATGTCGTCTTGGGTAAAAAGCTTCATGGAAACACTCAAAATTCAAAAAATTATCATCGTTGGTCATTCGCAAGGTTGTTTAGTTGGAATAGATTTTGCATCTAAATATCCAGAATTTATTGATGGATTAGTATTAGTTGCTGGATCATATAAAATGCCTGTAAATCAAGATTTGATAGATCTTGCAGAGGCTGGAGATGATAAGGCGATATTACTAATGATGAAGTGGGGCTATGAGGGATCCAAGGCATTTATTGGTGGAAACCCTGTAAAAAAGATAATTAACTCATCTAGAGAAATTATAGAAATTTTATCAGTAGACTTAAACGCTTGTAATAACTACAAGTCTGGAAAAGAGTCTTTAGAAAAAATTAATTGTCCGACTTTATGTATATTTGGAGACCTCGATAAAATGGTTCCACTTAAAGTTGGTAATAAAATGTCTGAATTAATTAAAAATTCAGAAACTAAAGTGATCACTGACTGTGGTCACATGATAATTTTTGAAAAAGCTTTTGAAATGAGAAAAATTGTAAAAGAATTTATTTTAAAACTAAAAAAATGAAAAAATTTAATATTGCTAAATCAAGAAGATTAAGAAGCACTCCTTATTCATCAAGAATTGAGTCTCAAGGCGTCACGGCTTACACAATTTATAACCATATGCTTTTACCAGCAGCGTTTGGATCACTTGAAGACTCATACCATCATTTAAAAGAGCATGTACAAATTTGGGATGTTGCTGCTGAAAGACAAGTAGAAATAAGTGGACCAGACGCCTACAAATTAGTTCAGCTTATGACTTGTAGAGACTTATCTAAGTCTAAAATTGGCAGATGTTATTACTGTCCGATTATAGACGATAATGGTGGAATGATTAACGATCCGGTGATTTTAAAATTAAAAGAGGATAAATGGTGGATATCAATTGCTGACTCGGATGTGATTTTATTTGCTAAAGGTTTAGCAATTGGTAACAAACTTAATGTAAAAATAACTGAACCAAATGTAAATATTTTAGCTGTCCAAGGACCAAAATCATTTAAATTGATGGAGAAAATTTTTGGAAAGAAGATCGCTGAAATGAAATTCTTCGGCTTTGACTATTTTGAATTTGCAGGAGATAAACATTTAATAGCAAGATCAGGTTGGTCTAAACAAGGTGGATATGAAATTTATGTTGAACATACCAATTCAGGTTTACAGTTATATGATAAACTTTTTGATGAGGGTAAAGAATATAATGTAAAACCAGGCTGTCCAAATTTAATTGAGAGAATAGAGAGTGGACTGCTTTCTTACGGTAACGATATAGATAATGAAGACAACCCTTACGAATGTGGCTTAGATAAATATGTAAATGTTCATAGTGAAATTAATTTTTTAGGAAAAGATAAATTAATTCAATATAATAAAAATGGTTTAAAAAAAAAACTGATGGGTGTGAAAATTGAGTCTGATAGCATCAGTATTACTGAGACAATAAAAATTTTTGATAATAATGAAAATCATATAGGCGAATTAAGGTCAGGAGTTTATTCACCTCACTTTAATAAAGTTATTGGAATTGCAATGCTAAAAAAACCTAATTGGGATACAGGAACTAAAATTAAAATAAGTATTAACGGAAAATCTGTGAACGGAACAGTTTGTGATTTACCCTTCATCTAATATAAAGTATTAAATAAGTCATGAAAATTGCAATTGTTGGTGCCACTGGAAATGTTGGACGTAAAATAATCGAAGTTTTAGAACAGAAAAAACTTTTAGTAGAGGATTTATGTTTATTAGCTTCGAAAAAAAGCGTGGGTACAGAGTTATTGTTTAATGGGAAAAAAATAAAAGTTCAAAGTTTAGAAGATTTTGACTTTTCCAAAGTTGATATTACTTTTTTTTCAGCGGGTAAAAAAATTTCAGAAGCCTACGCTGCTAAAGCCGCCAAATGTTCTGTCGTTGTAGATAATTCAAGTTATTTTAGAATGGATCCAGATGTGCCATTAATTGTGCCACAGGTAAACAAACATCATTTATCTAATTTAAAAAAAAATATTATAGCTAATCCTAATTGTTCAACAGCTCAAATGGTAATTGTACTTAAACCTTTACATGATCTATTTGATATCAAAAGAGTGGTAGTTTCTACTTATCAATCAGTATCTGGAGCAGGAAAAGCATCGATGGATGAGTTAATTGAACAAACAAGAGATATCTTAGCAGAAAAAAAAAGTTTCATCAAAAAATTTTACAAAACAAATCGCTTTCAATGCCATACCACATATAGATGATTTTCTAGATGATGGTTACACAAAAGAAGAGATTAAAATGATAAATGAAACTAAAAAAATATTAGATTACAAAATAGAATTAACAGCAACATGTGTAAGAATTCCAGTGATGGTCTCACACTCGGAGTCTTTAAATATTGAATTTAATAAAACTGTCTCACTCTCAGAGATAAGAAAAGTTTTAGCAAAAGCCCCAGGGTGTAAAATAATTGATGATCCTTTAAATAATATATATGCGACACCTATTGATAGCGCAGGTAAAAATGAAACATTTATTTCGAGAATAAGACAAGATAACTCAAATAAAAATTCTATAAACCTTTGGATTGTTTCGGACAATCTATTGAGAGGTGCTGCACTAAATGCTGTTGAAATTGCAGAAACCTACTATAATAAATTACAATGAAAAATAATAACCCTCTATCTCCACACATACAAATTTATAATTGGCATGTTTCATCTTTGGTATCGATTTCGCATAGAATATCTGGTGTAATTAACTATCTATTTTTTATTTTTCTATGTATTTGGATATCTTTTGTTTTTTTATTTGGACAACATTACAATTTATTTGCAGATTTTTTTAATTCAATTTTTGGAAAGTTTTTTGTAATTAGTATTATTTGGTCATTTTCTTTTCAAATTTTAAGTGAAATAAGACATTTATTTTGGGATTTAGGTTATGGATTTGATTTAAAAATTTCGAATATCACAGGTCTTTGCGTAATTTTTGGATCGTTTATAAGTACAGTTTTAATTTACTTTATTGGCAGAGGAATAATTTAATGATCAATGCCACGAAAAAATGGATATTTTTAAAAGTAAGCACAATTATTTTAATACCTTTAATGATATGGTTTGTTATCAACTTTGTGTCTGTATATGATCAGAACTATAATCAGGTAATCAGTTTTTTAAGCGACCAAATAGTAAAATTCATACTCTCATTATTACTAATAATGGCTTTTTTTCATACAGCTCTTACAATAAGTGAGATTTTTGAGGATTATATCCATAATGAAAAAATAAAAAGTGTCGCAAACAAATTATTATATTTCTTTGCTATAATATTTCCTTTAATTACAATAACGGTATTACTTAAATTTGGATTATGAGCACATATAAAATAATAGATCATGAATATGACGTTGTCGTTTTGGGGGCAGGTGGCTCTGGTTTAAGAGCAGCCGTGGGTCTGAGTGAAGCTGGTTTAAAAACAGCTTGTATTTCAAAAGTATTCCCTACTCGTAGTCATACATCTGCTGCTCAAGGTGGAATATCTGCAGCGCTAGGAAATATGGGAGAAGATGACTGGCGTTGGCACATGTACGACACTGTTAAAGGATCCGATTGGTTAGGAGACCAGGACTCAATAGAGTATTTATGCAAGGAAGCACCAAGAGCAGTTCTTGAGTTAGAAAAATATGGGGTGCCTTTCAGTAGAACCGAAGATGGAAAGATTTATCAAAGACCATTTGGTGGAATGACAAAAAACTATGGAAATGAGACGGTCCAAAGAACTTGTGCTGCAGCTGACAGAACTGGTCATGCTATTCTTCATACTTTGTATGGACAAGCTTTAAAGCATAATACTGAATTTTTTATTGAATACTTTGCTCTAGATTTACTCATGAAAGATGGAGCTTGCAAGGGTTTGATTGCGTGGAATTTAAATGATGGAACTATTCACAGGTTTAGATCTCATATTACCATAATAGCAACGGGCGGATATGGAAAAGTTTATTATTCTGCAACGTCTGCACACACTTGTACTGGAGATGGAAATGCAATGGTGCTAAGAGCGGGACTACCATTACAGGATATGGAATTTGTGCAATTCCACCCAACTGGAATTTATGGACATGGTACTTTGATATCGGAAGGTGTTAGAGGTGAGGGAGGATATCTTTTAAATTCTAAAGGAGAGAGATTCATGGAAAGATACGCTCCAAAAGCAAAAGATCTAGCATCAAGAGACGTTGTAAGCAGATCAATTGCAGTAGAAATAAATGAAGGACGAGGAGTTGGAAAAGAAAAAGATCACGTTCATTTACATCTTAATCACTTAGATCCAAAGGTAATTGAGGAAAGACTACCCGGTATATCAGAATCTTCAAGATTGTTTGCAAACGTAGATGTAACTAAGGAGCCAATACCAGTTGTTCCTACTGTACACTACAATATGGGAGGTATACCTACAAATTACAAAGCTGAAGTTTTAACATTGAACGGCTCTGAAAAGACTGTACCAGGATTAATGGCAATCGGAGAAGCAGCATGCGTTTCAGTTCATGGCGCAAATAGATTAGGCTCTAACTCTTTGATAGATTTAGTTGTTTTTGGTCGAGCGGCTGCAAAACGAGCTGCAGAACTTATTAAACCTGGCATGCCGCATGAAGAAATTTCAAAGTCTGAAACAGATAAATGTCTTGATCGATTTGATAAATTAAGAAACGGTAATGGAGATCATAATACTGCAGATCTAAGAATAGCTATGCAAAAAACTATGCAGTCAAAATGTGCGGTTTTTAGAACAGAAAAAACTTTAAAAGAAGGAGTTCAAGAAATAAGAAAACCTTTTGACGGAATGGATGCAATTTCAGTAAAAGATAAATCATTGATATTTAACACAGATTTAGTTGAAACTTTAGAATTTGATAATTTAATTAGACAAGCAATCACGACCATGGACTCCGCCTATCACAGGAAAGAGAGCAGAGGAGCTCATGCTAGAGAAGATTTCCCAAAAAGAGATGATAAGAACTTTATGCAACACACTCTGTCTTGGTGTGATGGAAAAGAGACAAAGATTGATTATAGACCGGTTCATAAATCTACATTGACAAATGAGGTTCAATATTTTCCACCACAAGAAAGAGTGTATTAATGGTTCAAATAAATCTACCTGAAAACTCAAAGATTCAAAAAGGTAAATATTATAAAGATAAAACCGGCTCCAAAAATTTAAGAAAAGTAAATGTTTATAGGTGGGATCCATCTACAGATGAAAAACCCAGAATTGATACCTATGAAATAGATATGGATAATTGTCCATCAAAAGTTTTAGATATTTTAAATAAAATAAAAAATGAGATAGATCCTAGTCTTGCTTACCGAAGATCATGTGCTCATGGAGTATGTGGATCTTGCGCAATGAACATGGATGGTAAAAATGGTTTAGCATGTACAAAATCACATGCAGAAATAAAAGGAGACATTAATATTTATCCACTTCCACACTTAAAAGTTTTAAAAGACTTAATAGGTGACTTGAGCACATTATATAAACAATATGAGTCAGTACAACCTTGGTTAAAAACATCAAAAAAACCTGAGAAAGAAAATTTACAATCTCGAGAGGACAGATCAAAATTAGATGGTCTATATGAATGCATTATGTGCGCATGCTGTTCAACTTCTTGCCCGAGTTACTGGTGGAATGGTGATAAGTATTTAGGTCCTGCTGTTTTGTTACAAGCTTACAGATGGATTATAGATAGTAGGGATGAAGATAGGAAGGAAAGATTAAAAAAAGTAGCAGATGAATTAAAATTGTATAGATGTCATACTATTATGAATTGTACCAATGCATGTCCAAAAGGCTTAAACCCAGCAAAAGCGATAGCAGAAATCAAAAAGATGTTAGCTACATCAAATATTTAAAACATTAGACTATTAATAATTTTTAATTTAAAAGGTCATATTCATGAAAATAATTGAACATTTTGTAGATGGGAAAATTGTTCCTGGCTCATCAAAAAAAAAAGGTAAGGTTTTTAATCCAGCTACTGGCGAGCAACAGGCAGAAGTAATGTTGGCCTCATCGTCCGATCTAAATAACGCAGTGGAAATTGCAAAAAAAGCTTTTAATGATTGGTCAATAAGACCCCCACTACAAAGAGCCAGAGTAATGTTTAAATTTAAAGAATTAATTGAAAAAAATTCTGATGAGTTAACAAAAATGATAGTTGCTGAACATGGAAAAGTTTATGAAGACGCCAAAGGATCACTTACACGAGGATTAGAAGTTGTCGAGTTTGCTTGTGGAATTCCTCATTTATTAAAAGGAGAGTTTTCGGAGAATGTAGGGACAAATGTTGATAGCTGGTCAATGCGCCAACCTCTCGGTGTAGTTGCTGGAATTACACCATTTAATTTCCCTGCTATGGTGCCCATGTGGATGTTTCCAATCGCAATAGCTTGTGGAAATACATTTGTACTTAAACCTTCTGAAAAAGATCCTTCTTGTTCGATAAAATTAGCAGAACTTTTAAATGAAGCAGGTTTGCCAGATGGTGTTTTTAATGTCATTAATGGAGATAAAGAGGCTGTAGATGCAATTTTAAACAATATAGATGTTAAGGCAGTAAGTTTTGTAGGCTCCACTCCTATTGCTAAGTATATTTATGAAAATTCTGCAAAAAATGAAAAAAGAGTTCAGGCATTAGGTGGTGCCAAGAATCATTTAGTAGTCATGCCAGATTGTGATTTAGATGGTGCTGTTAATGGATTAATGGGAGCAGCTTACGGATCTGCTGGAGAAAGATGTATGGCCCAATCGGTTGCAGTAGCTGTTGGAGATATAGGTGATGAACTAGTTTCAAGGCTCTCAAAAAAAGTAGAAAATTTAAAAGTCGGACCTGGTATGGATAAAGCGTCTGAGATGGGCCCTTTAGTTACTAAAGAACATTTAAATAAAGTTAAAGGTTATGTAGATTTAGGAGTAAAAGAAGGAGCCAAATTAGTTGTTGATGGTAGAGATTTAAAGCTACAAGGTTACGAAAATGGTTTTTATATCGGTGGATGTTTATTTGATCATGTTAAGAGAGATATGAGAGTATATAAAGAGGAAATATTTGGGCCAGTTCTATCTGTGGTAAGAGTTAAGTCTTTTGAGGAAGCAACAAAATTAATTAACGATCACGAATATGGAAATGGAGTTAGTATATATACCAGGGATGGTGACGCAGGACGGACATTTGCAAGTAAAATTCAAGTTGGAATGGTTGGAATAAATGTTCCAATCCCTGTGCCAATGGCTTTTCATAGTTTTGGAGGATGGAAAAGATCTCTGTTCGGAGATAGCGCGATGCACGGAATGGAAGGTATAAAGTTTTATACCAAACTAAAAACAATTACATCAAGGTGGCCATCTGGGATAAGATCAAACCCAGAGTTTGTGATGCCAACTATGAAATAATTAGTATGAGCAAGATATCTTTAATAGGAGCTGGACAAATTGGGGGAACATTAGCTCACTTGATTGGAACTAAAGAATTATCAGATGAAGTAGTTTTATTTGATGTTGCGAGCGGTATAGCAAAGGGTAAAGCACTAGATATTGCACAATCATCATCTGTAGATGGATTTGATGTAAAATTTTCGGGGACTGATAATTATAAAGATATAAAAAATTCAGATGTAATAATTATTACTGCAGGAGTTCCAAGGAAACCTGGAATGAGCAGAGATGACCTGCTTGGTATAAACTTAAAAATAATGAAACAAGTCGCAGAAGGTGTAAAACAAAATGCACCAGATGCATTTGTTATTTGTATAACAAATCCTTTAGACGTTATGGTAATGGCTTTTCAAAAGTTTTCAGGACTGCCAACTAACAAGGTTGTTGGGATGGCAGGTATTCTTGATAGTTCAAGATTTAAATTATTTCTATCACTTGAGTTAAATATTCCCGTAAAAGAAATAGATGCTATGGTAATGGGTGGTCATGGTGATACTATGGTTCCCTTGCCTAGATTTACCAAAGTTTCTGGAAAACCTTTATTAGATTTGGTTAAAAGTGGAAAGATTTCAATGGAAAAACTTGAGGCCATTAATCAAAGAACAAGAGATGGAGGTGCCGAGATAGTAAAATTTTTAGAAAAAGGATCAGCTTTTTATGCGCCAGCAGCATCTGGTGTGGAGATGGCACAGGCATTTTTAAAGGATGAAAAAAAAATGTTACCATGTGCTGCCTTTTTAAATGGTGAATATGGTATAAAAAATATTTATGCTGGAGTTCCAATTATAGTTGGAAAAAAAGGAGTTGAAAAAATCGAAGTTATTAATTTAGATGAAAAAGAAAAGTCAGAATTTATCAATTCTGTGAATGCAGTAAAAAAACTTTGGGAAGCTGCATCAAAAATTGACCCTGATTTAGCTAAATAATGAATATTCACGAACACCAGGCAAAAGAATTACTTAAAAAATATGGTGCAAATGTACCTAATGGAGTATTTGCTTTAACCGTAAAAGATATTTTAGAAAAAGCGAAAAACTTAAATAGCCAAAAACTTGTTTTAAAAGCCCAAATTCATGCTGGAGGAAGAGGCAAAGCTGGCGGTGTAAAAATATTAAATGACATTAGTGAATTGGAGAAAGAATCAAATAATTTATTAGGAAAAAAATTAATCACACATCAAACAGGACCATCCGGAAAAATAGTAAAAAGACTTTATGTAGAGGAACCATCAGATATTGATAAAGAATTTTATTTATCTTGTCTTGTAGACCGAGGTAGTTCAAAAATAGCCTTCATCTCCAGTGACCAAGGTGGGATGGATATTGAAGAAGTAGCAAAAAAAAATCCTAACAAAATTAATACTATTAAAGTTGATTTTAATAAAAGTATTTCAGATTTGGACTGTGAAAAAGTAATAAAAATTTTTGATCTTAAACCAGATCAAAGTTTAGAAGCCATAAATATTGTAAAATCAATATATAAACTTTTTATAGACTTAGACGCTAGTATGGTTGAAATAAATCCACTAATTTTGACAAAGCAGGGAAAAATTATTTGCTTAGATGCAAAAATTAATTTCGATGATAACGCATTATTTAGACACCCAGAAATTTCTGCGCTCAGAGATTTTAATGAGGAAGATCCTACAGAAATAGAGGCAAGTAAATATGATTTGTCTTATATAAAATTAGATGGAAGTATTGGTTGTATGGTAAATGGTGCAGGACTTGCAATGGCTACAATGGATATTATTAAACTTTATGGAGAAGAACCAGCAAACTTTTTAGATGTTGGTGGAGGAGCTTCAAAAGAGAAAGTATCAGAAGCTCTCAAAATCATAATTTCTGATAAAAATGTAAAAGGGATTCTAATAAATATATTTGGAGGAATTATGAAATGCGATGTTCTTGCTCAAGGAGTAGTTGATGCAGCAAAAGAAGTAAAAATTAATGTTCCTCTAGTTGTTAGATTAGCTGGTACAAATTTTGAAAAAGGAAAAGATATTCTTGATAGGTCTAGGTTAAAAATAATTTCTGCAACAGATTTAAATAGTGCAGCTGAAAAAATTGTTAATGAAATAAAATAGAATGTCAGTTTTAGTTAATAAAAATACACGGTTGATTTGCCAAGGATTTACAGGTTCACATGGAACCTTTCATTCTGAACAAGCAATTAAATATGGAACTAATCTTGTTGGGGGTGTAACGCCAAATAAAGGCGGACAAACTCATTTAGATAAACCAGTATTTAACACTGTGGCTGAGGCAAAAAAGTCAACAAATGCGAATGCAAGCATGATTTATGTTCCCGCAAAATTTTGTGCTAATGCAATCATTGAGGCAATAGAGTCAGATATAGAGCTTATAGTTTGTATCACTGAGGGAATTCCAGTCTTAGATATGCTTAAAGTAAAAAAATATTTATCCAAATCAAAATCAAGATTGATAGGCCCTAACTGCCCGGGAATAATTACACCTGATGAATGCAAAATAGGTATTATGCCTGGCAATATTCATAAAAAGGGATCTGTTGGAATTGTTTCAAGATCAGGCACATTAACTTATGAAGCAGTTGCTCAAACAACCTCAAACGGATTAGGTCAATCTACATGTATTGGTATCGGGGGTGATCCAATAAATGGTACTAATTTTATAGACTGCTTAGACTTATTTTTAAATGATCCTGAAACAGAGTCTATTTTAATGATAGGAGAAATTGGAGGAACAGCAGAGGAAGAAGCTGCAGCATTTATTATACAACATAAAATTAAAAAACCGATAGTGGGATTTATTGCTGGTATTACAGCGCCACCAGGAAGAAGAATGGGTCATGCTGGAGCAATTATCTCAGGAGGCAAAGGTGGTGCAGCTGACAAAATAAAAACTATGGAGAAAGCAGGAATAACTGTTGCAAAATCGCCAGGCGAGATCGGAAAGACGCTTTTAGAAAAATTGTCACTTTAAAATAATCAATAGTGATACTATAATCAGTAATTAATGAGCTCATCAAAAAATTTAGAACAAAAAAATACGTCATTTTTAACGAAGTCAAATAGTGCATTTATTGAGAATATGTACATAAGATATATCGAAAAAGATCCAAATCTACCTTTGAGTTGGAAAGACTATTTTGACACTCTTAATGATGATATTAAATCTGTTGTCAAAGAACTTGAAGGTCCTACATGGCAACCTCATAAAAAAAGAATTAAATATGAAGGCACAAAATCTACAACTAAGGTAACAAATAATGAAGATTTAGAGACAGCAAAAAGTGAGTCCATTAAAGCAATTGCTCTAATTCGTGCATATAGGATTAGGGGTCATTTAATAGCAAATCTTGATCCATTAAACCTCATGGAAAGAAAATATTTATACGAACTTCATCCAGAGGATCATGGTTTTAAAAAAGAGGATTATGATAAAAAAATATTTTTAGGTTCATACTTAGACACGGGTTATGCATCTGTTAATGAAATATTATCTAAATTAAGAAAAATATATTGTTCTACAATTGGGGCTGAATATATGCATATTACTGATCCTATTGAAAAAGTTTGGTTTAGAGACAGAATGGAAAAAAGAGAGAACAAACTAAATTTTACAGAAAATGGGAAAAAAGCTATTTTAAATAAAATTGTTCAAGCCGAGGGTTTTGAAAAATTTTTGGCAAGAAAGTATGTTGGAACAAAAAGATTCGGTTTAGATGGTGGAGAAGCACTAATACCTGCTTTAGAGCAAATAATAAAAAGGGGCGGCCAGTTAGGAGTTAAAGAAGTAAAAATTGGTATGCCACATAGAGGACGGTTAAATGTTTTAGCAAATGTATTACAAAAATCTTATAAGAGAATTTTTAACGAATTTGCAGGAGAAGAGAATTATGCAAAAGCAGAGGACTCAGCTGGAGATGTAAAATATCATTTGGGCGCATCATCCGATAGAGAATTTGATGGAAACTCTGTGCATGTTAGTTTAACTGATAATCCTTCACATCTAGAGGCAGTAAATCCAGTTGTGCTAGGTCAAACTCGAGCAAAACAATTTTTTCATGAAGACTCATCAAGAGAAAAGGTAATACCAATTTTAATTCATGGAGATGCGGCATTTGCTGGCCAAGGAGTTGTTGCCGAATGTTTTGCAATGTCTGGACTTAAAGGGCATAATACTGGAGGTACTATTCATATTATACTAAATAACCAAATTGGATTTACTACAAGTCCGAGGTTTGCTAGATCAAGTCCTTACCCATCGGATCTTGGTAAAATTGTTGAGGCACCGATTCTACATTGTAATGGTGATGATCCAGAAGCGGTCGTACATTGTGCGAAAATCGCAATAGAATTTAGACAAAAGTTTAAAAAAGATGTTGTTATAGATTTGATATGTTACAGAAGATTTGGACATAATGAGGGTGACGAACCATCTTTTACTCAACCTCTTATGTATAAAAAGATTAGAAGTCATCCAACAACCTTATCGATTTATGGAAAAAAACTAGTAGAAGAGAGCACAATCTCTAAAGAATATTTCGAAAAAAATATAAATGACTTCAAAAATTTACTCGATGAACAGTTTAAAACCGCTAAAGATTATAAACCAAAGCTTAATTGGTTTGAAGGGACTTGGTCAAGATATCAACCTAAAAAAGGAAAAGATAGAAGAGGTCAAACAGGCGTGGATATAAATAAATTAATAAAAATTTCAGAAAAAATTAATCATATCCAGGAAAATCAAAATATTCATAAAACTATCAAAAAAATTCTTTTAAATAGACATAAAAGTGTTTTAGAAAAGAAAAATATTGACTGGGCCAGTGCCGAAGCTCTCGCATTTGGTAGTCTCCTCGATGAAGGATTCCCGGTGAGACTTGTTGGACAAGACTCGGGTAGAGGAACTTTTAGTCAAAGGCATTCTGTTTTAAGAAATCAAGAGGATAATTCTAGATATATTCCATTAAATAATATTTCCGATAAACAAAAAAAATTTGAAATTGTAGACAGTTTTTTATCTGAATTGGCTGTTCTTGGTTTTGAATATGGTTACAGTTTAGTTGAACCTGAAACATTAACATTATGGGAAGCACAATTTGGTGATTTTGCTAATGGAGCACAGGTTGTTATTGACCAATTTATAGCATCAGGTGAGAGAAAATGGTCAAGAGCATCAGGCTTAGTTCTTCTATTACCCCATGGATATGAAGGTCAAGGTCCAGAGCACTCATCTGCTAGATTAGAAAGATTTTTACAGTTATGTGGACAAGAAAATTTGCAAGTATTGAATTGTACAACACCGGCTAACTATTTTCATGCATTAAGAAGACAAATACATAGAGATTTTAGAAAACCTTTAGTAATAATGACACCTAAATCTCTTTTAAGACACAAAAATTGTGTTTCTAATTTAGATGATTTTAGTAAAAAAAACTCTTTTCACAGAATTCTTCAAGATCATGCCTTTGATGAGAAAAGTGGTTTTATTAAACTCAAAAAAGATAAAAAGATTGAAAAAGTTGTAATGTGTTCAGGAAAAATATACTTTGATTTACTAGAAGCTCGAGAAAAAGCTAAAAATGACAAAATAATTATCTTTAGAATTGAGCAATTATATCCATTTCCAGCAAAATCTTTAGCAAAAGCATTAAAACCGTATGCAAAAAATGCAAGATTTATTTGGTGTCAAGAAGAACCAAAAAATATGGGAGCTTGGTTCTCAGTGAGAGATTATATACAATGGACTTTAGATAACATTAAGGCTAATAATAGCACAATTTCTTACATTGGAAGAGATGTTGCTGCATCTCCAGCAACCGGGTATGCAAAAAGACATCTAAAACAACAGAAAGAAATTATAGAAAAAGTATTAAACTAAATATGAGTGAGCAAATTATTGTACCCGCACTTGGAGAGAGCATAACAGAGGCAACTGTTGCTAAATGGCTTAAGAATGTTGGTGATACGGTTGAAGCAGATGAACCAGTTGTAGAACTTGAGACAGATAAAGTAAATTTAGAGGTTCCATCGCCTATAAGTGGTACTGTAGGAGATATAAAATTTAAAGATGGAGATACTGTTGAAGTAGGAGCTATTTTAGGTTCGATCCAAAATAATGGAGAAGCTACTGAAAAAAAACCTGTTGAAAAACATGAGCAGCCAAAAGAACAGAAAAAAAATAATGTTGTTGAACTTGAGCCTGAAAAAAAAGAGGTAAAAGTTTATGAACAAAAAAAAGCCGAAGAGACTGTTGTTAACGAAAATATTATTTCTGAGGAAAATGAGGAAGAGCCTTTGGTTCTTACCAATGAGGTAGAAAAGAAAGTCTCAAAAAATATAAAAAAAAGAGAGAATAACCTTTCTCCATCTGTAAGAAAAATTGTTGCTGAAAAAAAGATAGACTTGGACAAAGTAAAAGGAACAGGAAGAGATGGAAGAATATTAAAAGGAGATCTAATTGATTTAATGTCTATAAAACCTTCTCCATCAGAGAGAAAAATTAAATTTGGAGAAGAAGAAAAAATCAAAATGACAAGATTGAGACAAACAATCGCAAAAAGATTGAAACAAGCTCAAGATAATGCAGCACTCTTAACAACTTTTAATGAGGTTGATATGTCCGGAATTATTGAAATGAGAAAAGAAAATCAAGATGATTTCCAAAAAAGATATGGAGTTAAATTAGGTTTTATGTCTTTTTTCATCAAGTCATGTATTTTAGCATTAAAAGCTTTCCCAATAGTAAACGCGGAAATTTCAGGTGATGAAATAATTTATAAAAATTATTACAATATAAGTTTTGCTGTTGGTACAGATAAAGGATTAGTTGTTCCAGTATTAAAAAATGCTGATGAGCTATCATTTGCTGACATTGAAAAAAATATTAAATCTATGTCTGAAAAAGCAAGAGAGGGGAAATTAAATATAGAGGATCTTCAGGGTGGAACTTTTACAATAAGTAATGGTGGAGTTTATGGATCTATGTTATCAACTCCAATTTTAAATTTACCTCAGTCAGCAGTTTTAGGTATGCATAATATTGTTGATAGACCATTTGTTGTTGATGGTGAAATTAAAATTAGGCCACTTATGTATTTAGCGTTATCCTATGATCATAGAATAATTGATGGCAAGGACTCTGTTTCCTTTTTAAAAACAATCAAAGAAAACCTAGAGGATCCAAGAAGGTTATTTTTAGAAATTTAGATGTCTGAGAAATTTCAAGCAGTTGTGATCGGTGGTGGACCGGGTGGTTATGTTTGTGCAATAAGGCTTGCCCAACTAGGATTCAAAACTGCATGTGTTGAGTCAAGAGGTACGTTGGGAGGTACATGCCTAAATGTAGGATGTATTCCTTCTAAAAGTCTTTTAAACCTATCTGAAAATTTTCATAAAGCTAAATCATTTGATCAATTAGGTATAGAGGTTGGTCAAATAAAGTTAAATTTAGAAAAAATGATGAAAAATAAAGATAAGGCAGTTGATGTTTTGACAAAAGGAGTAGAGTTTTTATTCAAAAAAAATAAAGTCTCATATTTTAAAGGAACAGGTAGTCTTACTAAAAATAATCAAGTTAAAATAATAGATTTAAATAATAAAGAAATATTATTAGATACTGATAAAATTATAATTTCCACTGGATCAGAAGCATCGGAATTACCAGGTGCAAAATTTGATGAAAAAATTATAGTTTCTTCTACTGGAGCATTATCTTTAAAAAGTGTTCCAAAAAAAATGCTTATTGTGGGTGGAGGTTATATTGGATTAGAGATGGGTTCGGTTTGGTCAAGACTTGGTTCAGAGGTTCACGTTGTTGAATTTTTAGATCATATTACACCAGGAATGGATAAAGAAATTTCAAAGGAATTTATGAAAATTTTAAAGAAACAAGGAATAAATTTCCATATGGAGACTAAAGTTGAGAATATTAAAAAAAATAGTGACTCTGCTACCGTTACAATTCAAAGCAAAGATGGAAAAAAAACTCAAATGGAAACAGATGTAGTTTTGGTTTCTGTAGGTAGAAAACCAAATACAAAAAATTTAAATTTAGATAATGTCGGAGTAAAATTAGATAGCAAAATGAGAGTTCAGGTAAATAAAAACTTTGAGACAAGTATTAAAAATATTTTTGCTATTGGCGATGTTATTGATGGACCAATGCTTGCACATAAGGCGGAAGAAGAAGGTATTGCAGTTGCTGAGCTGATTGCAGGACAAGCTGGGCATGTAAACTATGATGTTATACCAGGAGTAATTTATACAACACCAGAGGTAGCAACAGTAGGAGAAACAGAGGAAAAGCTAAATGAAAAGAAAATTAAATATAAAGTTGGCAAATTTTCTTTTATGGCAAACTCTAGAGCAAAAGCGATTAACGAGGCCGAGGGATTTGTAAAAATACTTGCAGATGAAAAAACTGATAAGGTGCTCGGAGTACATTTAATAGGTCCACATGCAGGAGAATTAATTGCGGAGATGGCAGTTGCAATGGAATTCGGCGCAAGTTCTGAAGATATTGCTAGAACTTGTCATGCACACCCTACTTTTTCAGAAGCTGTAAAAGAGGCAGCCTTATCTGTGGATAAAAGA
>CACFKO010000014.1 GCA_902566925.1 uncultured Pelagibacteraceae bacterium
AATTAAGCGCTGAGGAAATATTAGAAAAATATCTTAATAAAAGTTATTTTTGTTATATGACAGGTTTTGTAGCAGGTATGCCATTTTTGGGAGATATTTCTAAAGAATTAAGAACAGACAGATTAAAAACACCTAGGGTAAAAGTACCAGAGGGCTCTGTTGGAATAACTGAACAATTCTCAAATATATATACTTTTGAAAGTCCAGGTGGGTGGAATATTATCGGAAAAACACCTTACAAAATTTTTAATTCAAATAATAAAGCAAATCCAGTTCTAATTAATCCAGGAGATAATGTTCATTTTTTTCCAATATCAAAAGATGAATTTTTAAAATTAGATGAAAAGTAATTTTTTTGAGGTTTTAAGACCAGGAATTAATTCAACTTTCCAAGACCTTGGAAGAGAAAATTTTTATCACATTGGATTACCGTTTAGTGGAGCAATGGATAATAGAAATTATTTACTATCGAATACTTTAGTAAATAACAAATATGAGGCCGCAATTGAATTTGCTTATCAAGGACCGCTATTAAAATATTACGGTAAATCAACAGTAATTGCTGTTACAGGAGATGTTAATTTTAGTATTACAAAAAAAAATAAAAAATTAATTAATGGCGAATGTTACAAAAATTACGTTTTAGAAAATGAAGATGAGTTAGATATTATTTCAACAAATAAATCTGTATATGGTTATTTATCAGTATCAGGTGGCTTTGTATTAGAAAAAATTTTGAACAGTTATTCAACATTTTCAAGAGCAAAAATTGGACCATTCAAAGGAGAAAAATTATTTGTAAATCAAAAAATATTGATTAATAAAACATCCGATTTTAAAACACAAAAAAAAATTAAATATGTTAATACAAAAATAGAATATATTAGAATAATTAAAGCGACAAATTTTGATTTTTTTTCAAAAAAAGCAGTGGAAAATTTTCTAAATAAAGAATTCATTGTCACAAAACTTACAGATAGAATGGGAATGAGAATTAAAGGACCAATTATTGAAAATATAAAGGAAAAAAATATTAGATCAGAAGGTATAGTTAAAGGTACGATACAAATACCTCCAGACGGTGACCCAATAATTATGCTTTCAGATCACGGGACCATAGGAGGATACCCAAAAATTGGAGTAGTTATCAGCGCCGATTATGATAAACTTGTACAACTTGTACCAAATACAAAATTAAAATTTAAGTTAGTCAATCTTTCAGAAGCAGAAAAAATTTATGAAATATATAGATTAGAAACTGATAATTTAATAAACCAAATAAAATGAATTTAATATTTAAAATACCTGGACCATTACTAGTATTTTTTGGAGCATGTAGTTTAAGCTTTGGTGGTTTAATTGTTAAGTCTTTTGAGGGAGCAACCTTGTGGCAAATACTATTTTGGAGATCTTTATTTTTCATTATGGTTGTATTTATTTTTCTTTTAATTTCTTATAAAAAGAAAATTTTTAGGGCTTTTTATAACTCTGGAATTCCTGGAATATTTGGAGGTATAATTTTATCATCAGGTTTTTGTGGATATGTTTTTGCTATGTACAACACCACAGTTGCAAATACTAATTTCATAATTCAAACTCAAACAATTTTTTTAGCAATCTTTGGATATTTTTTTTTAAAAGAAAAAATATCTAAAATAACTCTTGTCTCAATATTTCTTGCAATTTCTGGCATTATATTAATGGTTGGATCTGATTTAGAGCCTGGGCAAATGTCAGGAAACCTAGCCGCATTTATTATGCCGGTATCTTTTGCAATTCTGATTTTAATAATTAGAAAGTATCCAAATGTAGATATGGTTCCGCTACAGCTTTATGCAGGAATTACTGCTATGATAATAGGATATATTATAGCTGGAAAAATAAACATATCCACTCACGATATTTTTTTAGGATTTTTAGCAGGATTTTTTCAATTAGGTTTTGGATTTATTTTAATTACCATTGGTGCCAGATCAACTCCTTCAGCGATGGTTGGAATTATAATGTTAACCGAAGCAGTTTTAGGACCATTTTGGGCATGGCTATTTATCAACGAAAATTCATCTTTTATGGTTTTGATAGGAGGTACAATTGTTATAATTGCTGTTTTGCTTCAATTTTACACTTCAATTAAGAATGAAAATCAAACTATTCTAAACAAATAATTATTAAAATGAAAATTGCTATAGTTGGATCAGGAGTCTCCGGGTTAAGTGCTGCATATTATTTATCAAAAAAACACAAAGTAGATCTGTTTGAAAAAGGAGATCATTTTGGAGGTCATGCATACACTATTGATCTAAATATAGATAATAATGATAAACAGTTTATACCAGTTGATATCGGTTTTATTGTTTTTAATCATTACACTTATCCAAATTTAATAGAATTTTTTAAACAAAATAAGGTTGAAATAGAAAAAAGTGACATGAGTTTTTCCGTAACAACACCTTCAAATGAAGTTGAGTATTGTGGAAAAGGTCTTAACGGAATGTTTTCAAGTAGAAAAAATTTATTTAATTTAAAGTTTTTAAAGATGTTTTTAGAAATAATTAAATTTTATAAGAGAAGCTCAAATTTAAATTTAAAAGATAATAAACTAACATTGGGACAATACTTAGAAAAAGAGAAACTTTCAAATTACTTTATCAACTACCATATAATTCCAATGGTATCCGCTATATGGTCAATGCCTCCGTATGAAGCAAAACAAATGCCATTTGCTTTTTTTTTAAAATTTTTTCAAAATCATGGATTATTTAAAATTAAAAATAGACCACAATGGTATACAGTAAAAGATAGAAGTAGATCATATGTGAATAAAGTTTTAAAAAATATTAGTGGTGAACACTATAAAAACTATGAGATAAAAAAGGTTAAAAGAAATAATCAAGGAATTCGAGTTTTTTATGGAGAAGAAAATGAGTTTTTCGATTACGATAAAGTTGTTTTGGCAACACACGCCAATGATGCAATTAAATTAATAGAAAATCCAACTGATAAAGAAAAACTAATACTTTCAAAATTTAAATATAAAAAAAATACAGCAGTTATTCATACAGATAGTAGAGTTATGCCAAAAAACTTTAAAGCATGGTCTGCTTGGAACTCCTCAATTGACAGCAAAAACTTAAATAATAGTTGTATAACGTATTGGTTAAATCTTCTTCAAAATTTGAAAATAAAAAAAAATATTTTTTTAACACTCAATCCAATTATGAAATTAGATGATGAAAAAATTTTAAAAAAAATAGATTTTACACATCCTTATTACGATATGAATGCTCTTGAGAACCAAATAAATTTGAGAGAAATACAAAATAAGAGCAATCTTTTATTTTCTGGTAGTTATTTTGGATATGGTTTTCATGAAGATGGGATAAAATCATCTTTAGAAATGATAAAATATTTAGATGATTAAAGAGTCTTGTATTTATACTGGAAAAGTAGTTCACAAAAGATTTAAACCAAAAGAACATTTTTTTAAGTATAAAGTTTTTTCAATTTTATTAGATTTAAATGAAATTAAATTTATCGGTAAAAATATAAATTTTTTCTCTTATAATAAATTTAACCTTATGAGTTTTTATGATAAAGATCATGGTCCAAGAGATGGATCCTCCCTTACTGACTGGGTAAAATTTAATTTAAAATCAGTTGGAATAAACAATGAAGAAATAAAAATAAAGATATTATGTTATCCAAGAATATTAGGTTATGTATTTAATCCTTTAAGTATTTTTTTTGTTTATAACTCTAAATCAAAATTAATATCTATTTTGTATGAGGTAAAAAATACATTTGGAGAACAACATACATATGTATTTAAAGTAGATGAAAAATCAGAATTACTAAAAAATAATTGTGAAAAAAAATTTTTTGTATCACCTTTTATGGATTTAGAATCTGAGTATTATTTTAAAGTTCTAAAACCAGATAAAAGTCTATCAATAATAATTGATCAAAGGGATAAAAGTGGGAAATTGTTATTTGCATCTCAAGATGGTGTAAGATCAAATTTAAACTCAAAAAACCTTATATTTTCTTATCTTAAACACCCACTAATGACTTTTAAAATAATATCGGCGATACATTTTGAGGCATTAAGATTATGGCTTAAAGGAATTAAATTAGTAAAAAAAAAGGTTAATATTAAAAATAACATATCTTTTGAAAAATAATTATGAATAAAATAGCAGATAAAATTGTATTTAGTCTTTTATCCAAAATTAAGCATGGAAAAATTAATCTTAAAAACTTTGACGGAAAACAGTTTATCATTGGTGATAAGAGCTCCGACTTGCAAGCTGACCTAATAATTAAAAAGCCAGGTTTTTTTTTAGAAATTATAAATAAAGGAAGTATTGGACTTGCCGAGTCCTATATGAGAGATGAAATTGAAACAAACAATTTAACAAATTTAATAGAAATTTTAGCTAAGAATATTAAAACTGTACATAAATTCTCAGGTGCATTTGACTTACCAATATTGAACTATGTTAAAAATTTTTTTATTAAAAATACCAAGGAAAGAAGTAAAGAAAATATTTCAAAACACTATGATTTAGGAAATGAGTTTTTTTCTACATGGCTTGACAAAACCTTAACATACTCAAGTGCTATTTTTGAAAACGGAAAAAATAATTTAGAGGATGCACAGATAAATAAATATAAAAAACTTTCCAATTTAATTAAACCAAAAGCTGGAGATAAAATGCTTGAAATCGGATGTGGATGGGGTGGATATGCAGAGTATGTAGGAAAAAATTATGACGTTAAAATTGATTGTATAACTATATCAAAAAAACAATTTGATTATGCAAAAGAAAGAATTTTTAAAAAAGGTCTTAATGAAAAAGTAAATATTAAAATGATGGATTATAGAGATGTAAAATCAAAGTATAATTCAATTGCATCTATTGAAATGATAGAAGCAGTCGGGCAAAAATATTTAAAAAATTATTTTAAAACAATTAAAGAAAACCTAAAATCTGGAGGAACAGCAGCAATACAAGCAATCACTATTGATGATAATTTATATAATAGGTACAAATCTAAGCAAGATTTTATTCAGAAGTATATTTTTCCTGGTGGTTTTTTGCCTTGTAAAAAAAATATCATTGAACTCGCAAATGAAAACAATCTAAATTTTAATCAGTGTTATTCATACGGCAAGCATTACTCAGATACTTTGATGGTATGGAGGGATGAATTTCAAAAAAAATGGAACGAAATTTCAAAACAAGGGTTTGATCTTACATTTAAAAAAATGTGGAATTTTTATTTGTCTTATTGTGAGGCTGGTTTTAAATCTAAAAATATTGACCTAATACAATTTTCCCTTCAAAATAAATAAAATTATGAAAAATATAAAAAAAATAATACTTCCTTTTTTGTTGATTATTATATTTTCATTTAATACAAGCTGCAGTACTAACAATATGAAACCAGAAGATTTTAAAAATAAAGAACCAAGACTTATTATTGAAAACTATCTTTCCGGAAATGTAAAAGCCTGGGGAGTATTACAAAACAGATCTGGTAAAGTAATCAGACAATTTTCAGCAGAGCTAAATGGAAACTGGGATGGAAAACAACTAATTCTTGATGAAATATTTAATTGGGATGATGGCGAGATTCAAAAAAGACAATGGCAAATAAATAAAATTGATGAAAATAATTATGAGGGAACAGCTGGAGATGTAGTAGGAAAAGCGAAAGGCTATTCTTATGGACCAGCTTTTAAATTTGAATATGTTCTTTTAGTCCCTGTTAAAGGAAAAGAAATTAAAATTACTTTTGACGACTGGATATTTAAACAAGATGAACGTGTAGCCATTAATAGAGCAACAATGACAAAATTTGGATTTAAAGTTGCAGAGCTGACAGTTGTTTTTGTAAAAGATTAATTTTTTTTTTGATGCTTTGTCATCTTTCCTACAAGACTAAAATAAATTTTACTAGGTAAAAAACTTAGTATTTTCAGAATTATTGTGAGGGATTTTGGAAAATGAATTTCAAAATTATTTTTATTTACAAGCCCATCATATATTTTCTCAGCAGCATAATCGGTAGTTTTCAAAAAAGGCATTTTAAAATCATTTTTATCTGTCATTGGCGTTTTTATAAAACCTGGTGATACTAAACTGACACGAACATTAGATCTTTTAAAATCAAAAAATAAACTTTCTGCAAGGTTATTTAAAGCTGATTTAGATGGACCATAACCAGTTGAGTTTGGTAATCCTCTGTATCCTGCGATAGAGGATACAATTGTTATTATACCACTTTTTTTCTCTTTAAAATATTTTTCAACAGCTTTGATACAGTTTAATGTTCCAAAAAAATTTACTTTAAATACCTCTTCAATTTGCTCCACGTCAATATCCTTTTCTTTTTTAGGATTCCATGTCCCTGTTGAAAAAAAACATATTTCTACATCTTCAAATTTTTTCTGAATTTCATTGAAAACTTCCAAACATTTCGACTTGTCTGTTACATCTAGAGGGTAAGAAAAAATATTTTTATTATTTTCTGATATTTCTTTAAGAAGACCCTCTCTTCTAGCAGAAATAGCAACATTCCATCCCATGCTTGCAAATTTAATAGCTAGAGCTTTTCCAATTCCCGTACTGCCACCCGTTATCCAAATAGTTTTTTTATTCATCCTATACTGATGTATAATACTTATATGTTAAAAAATAAATTTATATCGTTTATGCTTTTCGCAATTGCGACTTATTCCGCGTCATTTATTGGGGGTATTTCAACTATCAATTCAAAAGAGCCCTGGTATTCAAGCTTGAACAAATCGTTTTTAACCCCACCTGACTGGATTTTTGCACCTGTTTGGACAACACTTTATTTGTTTATGACCATTGCCATATGGCTAGCATGGCACAAAAATTATAAAAATTTAAATATCGTTTTAATTTATTTTATTCATTTACTATTTAATACAACTTGGAGTATAGTTTTTTTTGTTTTCCATAATATTTCTTTAGCATTAGTAAATTTGATTGTGCTGATTTTATTTATTGTAATTCTTACTGTAAAATTTAAACAAATAAGTATTATAAGTTATTATTTAATGATTCCATATTTGTTATGGAGTTGTTATGCGTTAATACTAAATGCAACTTTATTATATTTAAATTAATATGGATGATGTAGTAATTATTGGCGGGGGTATCATTGGAACTGCTACTGCTTATTTTTTATCAAAAGAAGGAAGAAAAGTTAAAGTAATTGAGAGAGACCCAACCTATAAACAAGCATCTTTCCCACTTTCGCTTGGAGGGTTTAGAAGACAATTTTTTCAAAAAGAAAATATCCTTCTTGGAAAATTTGCAAAAGAATTTATTTTTGATTTACCCAATGTTTTAAAAACCGAAAAAAATCCCAATCCAACAGCTAGTATGGTAGCTAATGGATATCTATTGATGTTTGGACCTGAGCATGCAGAGGAACAGTATAGAGCGCTTGAAAATCATAAAGCTTGTGATGCTGGTACTAAAAATATTAAAGGCTCAGAATTGTCAAAGGTTTTTCCTTATATTAACAATGAGGGTATCGAAACTGCAACATATACAGATAATAAAACTGAGGGATGGATTGATCCTTTTATGTTTCATGGAGCATTGAAAAGTAAAGCCATGGAACTTGGCGCTGAGTTCATTAAAGGTGAGATAAATAATATTTCTGAAGTTAAGGCTCATACAATTGTATCTGCCGCTGGGTGTTGGACAAAAAAACTTTTAGATGATATTCCCGTTGTTCCACAAAAACATACTGTGTTTAGGGTTAAGTGCCCAAAACATTACGCTGATATGCCTTTAACTGGTGATTTAACTACAGGAGTTTATTGGAGACCAGAGGGAAAAGAATATTTAGCAGGCTCCCCAATATCTGTTTTTGATGCTGACGATCTTGAGCCAGCCTGGAATGATTTTGAAGAATTGGTTTGGCCTGCTTTAGCAAAAAGAATACCTGCATTTGAGGAATTGAAGCTTACAGGAGGCTGGGCAGGGTATTATGATTGCAATAAATTAGATAATAACGCCGTAGTAGGAAAACATCCTAAATATGAGAATGTATATTTGGCCTCAGGTTTTACTGGTAGAGGATTAATGCAAGCGCCTGGAATTGGTAGAGCATTGACTGAACTTATAACAACAGGCTCATATCAAACTATTGATATAAGTGAATTTGCAGTCGAGAGAGTTTTAGACAAGAATGCAAGGCCCGAACCTTACGTACTTTAATTTTTTTTTAAATAAATTCCAAGCAACCCATTAAAAAAAGACACAAAAATAATAATAGATTGTCCTTTTAACGAGTAAAATTCAAAAGAAGGATAAAATCCGATTGCCACCGAAAACAAAATATAAGTAATCAAAAATGGTTTATAAAATTTCTTTAATTTCTCGTACATGTAAATTCAAGATTATGTGCCGCAAGAAGTTTTATACGGAATTTTGCTAGGCTTAGGAGATGTCTGTAAATCTTGAATTGAGGATTGTATTTTGTAAGGTTCACTCAAGACTTTCAGTAATCTATTTGTTTTTTTCAAATCACCAGTCTCTGCAGTTTTCAAAGCATCTTCAACCAGATGATTTCGTGGTATCACTACAGGGTTTGATTTTTTCATAGTCTTTTCTGCAGTTTTGCCATTATTATTTACTGATAGACGAATTTTCCATCTTTCCTTCCATTTTAAAAAGTCATCTTTATGAAAGATTTTATCGTTAATCATATTTTCATAAGTTAAATTACAAAATGTATTAGTATAATCAGCTTTATTTATATGCATCCATTGTAACAAATCTAAGATTAATACTTCATCTTCTTTTTGATTGCTTATCATCCCAAGCTTATCTCTCATCATTCCAAGCCATTTTTTTTCGTAATTACTATCAAATTCATTTATCTTATCTGTAGCTAATTTTATTGCTTTATCTTTATTTGAATCAAGTAAAGGAATTAAACACTCGGCAAATCTGGCAAGGTTCCATTTTGCTATTGTAGGTTGGTTGTAATATGCGTAACGACCAAAATGGTCTATTGAGCTGAACACACTCTTTGGATCGTACTGATCCATAAAAGCACATGGACCATAATCTATAGTTTCACCTGATAAAGCCATATTATCTGTGTTCATTACTCCATGAATAAATCCTACTCTCATCCAATTCACAATTAAATCAATCTGTTTTTCCATCAATTTATCAATCAAATTTAAATATAAATTTTCTTTATTTTTTAAAGATGGGTAATGTTTATTTATTGTAAAATTAATTAGAGTTTTTAAATTTGAATCGTCTTTTTTATATGCAAAGTATTGAAATGTTCCTACACGAAGATGACTAGTAGCTACTCTAGTAAGAATTGCTCCTTTTAATTCTGTCTCCCTAATAACTTTTTCACCAGTTTTAATTACAGCTAAACTTCTTGTCGTAGGTATATTCAAATAATGCATTGCCTCACTAATAATATACTCTCTCAACATAGGACCTAATGCAGCTTTACCATCACCATCTCTAGAAAATTTAGTTTTACCTGAACCTTTAAATTGAATTTCAAATCCTTGATTATTTTGAGTTACATGTTCACCGATTGTTATTGCTCTGCCATCACCTAAAATAGTAAAATGTCCAAATTGATGACCAGCATATGCCATTGAAATAGTCTTAGATCCATCAGGCAATGAATTTCCTGAGAAAACTGAAGCTAGATACTTATCATCTAAATCTAATAAATTTAAACCAAGTTCTTTTGATAAAGCGTGATTAATTATAACAACTTCTGGTTTCTCAACAATATCTGGTTTTTGTTCAGATAACATTATCTTTGGAAGACTCAAATATGTATTATTGAAATTCCATTCAATTTTATTATCAACTGCCATTAAATAGATATAGTTAATACTCAAGTTTATATCAAGGTGATATAAACTTGAGTTTGTTACTAAAAATTAAGAATTTATTTTTTTTTATATTTTGCAGCTTCCTCAGATCCACTTGTTGCAGATCCTTTACTGTAAGAGTGAGCACCCATACCAGCAAGCTGACCGTCTTTAACTATTAAATATTGATCTCTTATAGGTTTTTTATCAAAGAAACATTCAAGTATTTCTCTTACTCCGTCTGCATATCTTGCTTGAGCTGACAAAGAAGTACCTGATGTATGTGGGGTCATACCGTGATTAGGCATTGTTCTCCATACATGGTCGTTTGGCGCAGGCTGAGGGAACCACACATCTCCTGCATAGCCACTTAATTGACCTGATTTCAATGCCTCTGCTATATCATCTCTATTACATATTTTTCCTCTAGCAGTATTAACTATGTAAGCACCTTTTTTCATTTTACTTATCATTTTTTTATCAAATAAATTTTCTGTCTCAGGGTGCAAAGGACAATTAATTGTTACAACATCACATACCTTTACCATAGATTCTACAGAATCATGAAAAGTAAGATTTAATTCTTTTTCAACACTATCTGGTAATTTATGTCTGTCAAAATAATGTAAGTGAACATCAAATGGTTTCATTTTTCTTAATGCATCAAGCCCAATTCTTCCAGCTGCAACTGTACCAATGTGCATTCCTTCAACATCATAACTTCTTTGAACTGCATCAGCGATATTCCATCCACCTTCGTTAACAATTCTGTGTTGATTATGATAATCTCTAACCATAGATACAATCATCATAACAATATGTTCTGCAACTGATCTTGAATTACAGAATGTTACTTCAACAACATCAATCTTATTATCCATAGCAGCTTGTAAATCAACGTGATCTGAACCTATTCCTGCAGTTATTGCCATTTTTAAGTTTTTGGCTTTTGCAATCCTCTCCTTTGTTAAGTAATAAGGAAAAAATGGTTGAGATATAACTATATCTGCATCTACGATGTGCTTGTCGGCTTCACATCCATCTCCGTCTTTACTGTTAGTAACAATAAATTCATGACCATTGCTTTCTAAGAATTTTCTTAAACCTAATTCTCCTGATACACATCCAAGTAGCTCACCTGGTGTAAAATCTCTTCCTTTCGGACTTGGTAAAGTCATCCCGTCAGGATATTTTTCTAATTTTGGTAAATCTGATAATGGATATGCTTTAGGCATTCCATTTTTTGGATCATCATATAGAACACATAGTATTTTCATTTAATCTCCTATTAAATTGTAACTAAAGATTTTTTTTTCAGACAATCTATAGAATTTGACATTTAGTAGCAATTAAATAGTGGCTATTTTGGGTAATTTTTCTTTAATATAAATCTATTTAAAATTACACCAAAAACTAGAATAACTATTGAACCAGTTATTATCGGGCTCAATAAATAATCAAAAGACACACCTCCAATAATCACAATGATTGGATTGCCCCCTGCAGGTGGGTGAGTAACATTAAAAAGTATCATTAACCCAACCCCAAGACCAGCAGCCAGTGGTATTAAAATATAATTTGGTAATGGGATAAACAATAAACAAAGCACTCCAACCAAAGCTGTTAAAAGATGACCAAAGAAAATATTTTTTGGTTGGGCGAAAGGACTTTCAGGATATCCATAAAGCAACACCATTGTAGATCCAAATGATGCAATTAAAAAAATACCATATTCCGTCTTATAAGTTAGTAAAGTTAATGCACCTATAGTTAAAAAAGAGAACAATGCGGCTATAGAGGATTTTAGAGTATTTTCTTTATTCATAACAATACTATAGATTTTTTATCATTTTTTTGACAGTAATAAATGGAAGCAATAAACAATCTTTTCTGGCAAGATTTTTTTCATTTATTATCTTATTTAGAACTGATAGTTTTTTTGGGAGTTTAGTTGTTTGTTTTTTACAAAATTTGTTCAGCTCTAAAGTTATATCATCTATTTCCTTGAATGATTTATTTTTAAAAAATTCTGAAAGTAGACTTGCTGAGGCTTGAGTATAAATACATGATTTACAGCTATAACCAATTTTATAAACTTTTTTACTTTTAGCTTTAATTGATATTGTAATTTCATCTCCACAAAAAGTATTTTTTTGCCTTAAAACATAATCATAATTTTTTAATAATTTATGATTTTTTGTATTTGCTGCTAATTTAAAAACTTTTAAATCCATTAATTAAGTAGTTAACAACTTTAAGTTGAGGTAAAATTTAATTTTATTCAAATATCAATAACAATTTAATTTTTTATTGTAGTAAGTCAAATTTATTAATAAAAACACTCAATGTTTAAACTTAAAAATGAAAATGTTGCTATTCCAGTTGTTCTAATTGCAGGAATACTTTGGTCTTTTGGTCCCTTAGTTGTTCGTTACATGGATCAGCCTGAGCTTGTACCTTGGCAATATTTATTTGCAAGGGGAATAACTATATTTATTCTTTTAAATATTTATTTATTTTTTGAAGAAGGACTTGATTTTTTAAATAATTATAAAAAAATTGGTTTATCAGGCTTAATTGGAGGCGCAGGACTTGGAACAGCAATGATTTCTTTCATATGGTCTATTACTCATACAAGTGCAGCAATTACTTTGCTTTGTCTTGCCGCCATGCCTTTTATGACAGCATTATTGGGTTTTTTATTTTTGAAAGAGATTATATCCACTAATGTTTGGGTAGCGATATTTACTGCAGCGGTTGGTATAGTCATTATGGCTCTTGGGAATTTTGAGACAGGTTCTTTATTTGGGCTTACTTTTGGTCTTATATCAGCATTAGGTTTTTCTATTTTTTCAGTCACTTTAAGATGGAGAAAAGAAACTCCAAAATTTACAACTGTTGCATTTGCAGGCTTTTTTTGTGCAATTATTTCATTATTTATTTTGATCAACACTGATAGTGCTTTAATTTCAAATAGTAGAAATCAATCTCTATTTGCAGTTCATGGTACATTGGTTTGTTTAGGTTTGATTTTGTATTCAATAGGATCAAAAGCAATTCCAGCAGCTGAACTAACTTTATTGTCTTTGACCGAGGTAATAGGCGGTATATTTTGGGTTTGGCTACCTATACTTGGTATTAATGAAGTTCCATCAAATACTACTGTTATTGGTGGTTTTTTAATATTCTTGGCTATCATTTATTATAGCTTGATAATAAAACATAACAGAAGATTTATAGCTTTAAACTGATTTATGAATTCCTCAAAAACAATCGTTAATAGTTGGAATGAATGGGACCCATTAAAACATGTTATTGTTGGAAGAGCAGACGGCTGTTGTATTCCTGCTCCTGAACCAGCGCTTGATGCAAAAGTGCCAGAGGACTCCGATATGAAAGGTCAACATGGACAAAGAACACAGGATACAATCGATAAGGCAAATGAATTACTAAATAATTTTGTTTCTTTGCTTGAGAAAAGGGGCATCAAAGTTGATAGACCAATACCAATAAAACATAATCAAAAAATTTCTACACCAGATTGGGAAGTTGATAGTATGTTTGGATGTATGCCAGCAAGAGATATAATTTTAACAGTTGGCAATGAAATGTTAGAAGCAACAATGAGTTATAGATGTAGATGGTTTGAATATCTTAATTATAGACCACTTCTGCAAAATTATTTTGAGCAAGATCCAAATATGCGACATGAAATTGCGCCAAAACCGAGATTAACAGATGCAGATTACAGAAAAGATTATTTATCAGAAAAAATTGGTGTTCAAAAAAGACTCAAGTGGACAGAAGATAAGTTTTTTGTAACTACAGAAGAGGAGCCCTTGTTTGATGCTGCAGATATTTTAAGATTTGGTAAAGACTTAGTAGTCCAGCACGGTTTTACAACAAATTTAAAAGGTATAGATTGGCTAAGAAGACATTTCAAAGATCATAGGGTACATGCTGTAAATTTCCCTGGTGATCCATATCCAATACATATTGATGCAACGTTTACACCAATCAAGGAAGGTCTAATAATTAATAATCCTCAAAGAAGGTTGCCGAAAGAACAAAGAAAGTTATTTGAGGACAATGGTTGGAAAATTATTGACTCTGCACAACCTGCACATAACAGTCCTCCTCCATTATGCTATTCATCAGTTTGGTTATCAATGAATGTTTTAGTTTTGGATCCTAAAACAGTTTGTGTAGAGAAAAGTGAGGTATATCAAGCTGAACAATTAGACAAGCTTGGAATGGAAGTTTTACCAGTCGAGCTTCGTGATGCTTATGCATTTGGTGGTGGACTTCATTGCTGTACCGCCGATGTTTATAGAGAAGGAGATTTAAAAGATTACTTTCCTAAACAATAATCAACTAGGATTTTCTTTTAAAAAATTAATAAAACTTACAACTTCCTCAAACTTTTCATCTTCTATATCTTTGTAGCTATTACTAAACTTATTTTTAATACATAATGCTACATGAGCATAAGGATTTCTACCTTTAGGATGATTAGGATGGTCAGGCAGCTGACCTTTGAGATAATCACCAGCTTCTTGAATCATCTTCCATAGTTTTTTGGATTTGATTGGCGACACTTAAAGAAATTTTTAGTTTTTTCTAGTTTGTTTAATTTCAAAATTCTCTAGTCTTTTAGATATTTTATCATCCAATTCGTTATTGTCTTTATTTTGAAATCTCGAAGCACGTTCACGATCTCTTCTAAGAAGTTTTTCATCTCTTAATCTTTCCTCTTCCTCTTTTTGTTTTTGCTCTAAATCAAACTTTTCTTCCCACTCTCTTAGTTTTTGATTTTCGATACGTTGTGCCTCTAGTTCTTTCATCTCTCTAAGTTTTTGCTCTCTTCTTCTTCGTCTTTGTTCTTTAAGATCTTTATTCCTTTGTTCCTCTTCTCTAACTTTAAGATCTATATCTTTTCTATTTTGCTCTTCTTCTCTAAATTTAAGCTCTTTTTCTTTTGTTCTTAAATCTTTTGATATTGATGATAATTCCTCCTCTTTTTTAATCAGTTTATCATTATCAATCTTAATTTTTTCCTCTTTAAGTTTTAATTCTTTTTCTTTATTTTTAATGGACTCCTCTCTCAAATATAATTTATCTTGATCTTTTTTTAGCTGATCCTCTTTTGAACGTAATTCTTTTCTTTCCTGAATAACTTTATTATTTTCTGCAAGTTTTTTTAATTTTATTTCCTCAATTTTTCTTTGATCTTGTTTCTTCTTATAAGTGCTATAAGCATTTGAAATTGAAGTAGCTGTAAAAGATGCAATTTTAGCGATACCACTTGCATTTTTTCTTCGAACTAATTTTTTTTTAGGCATAATTTATAAAAACTTATTTCAGCAAAATTTTATCGTTGGCACAAGTAAGAAATTGTTCAAAATAGTCGATACAACTTTTGGTAGATTTTAATTAAAGATAATGAAAATTTTAAATATCTTTCTCAACCTTTTTTTCGTCTTTTTTAAAAGAAACACCTTTTCTTATTAGCATTTTCTGAACTTTTTCAGAATATGGCTCATCTATATGCTCTGTAATTGGATTTAATTCCATTCCAAGCGGCGTGATTGATTGTGGCATAGCTGTAAATTGTGAATCTGGATTTTCTTTTACATCTCTTACCCTCATCCTGTGTATGGCAAAAAAACCTATTAATGCATGAAAAAATATTAAAAATATAAAGTAACCATTTGCTCCGACAAAATCCATTAAGAGTGAACATAAAAAGGGACCACTAATTGCACCTACTCCAAAGGCAAACTGCAATCCTGCACCAGCAGCAACAAATTTTTCTTTAGGAATAAAATCATTAGTATGTGCAAATATAATTGCAAACATAGGAAGACTGCAAAAAGAAAATAAAACAACACACAGATAAAACCAATACTTAGTTGTTGCAAGATCTCCAGGCATATACATTTGACCACCAGCAATAATTGAACAAAACGCAAAAAAAGACGCGCCAAAAGTAGTGTAAATGATTACTAATCGTCTATCAAAATTATCTGATAGCTTTCCAATTGGCCATTGAGCAACAGCACCAGAAATTGCTAATAAAAATGTTACTATAGATATTTCAAAAATTGTGAAATTCATCGAAGCTGCATATACAGCAAGAAGAGAAAATAAAGCTGATTGTGTAGTTCCATAAATTAATGAACCAACCATCCCTAATGGAGATATCTTGTACAATTCTCTTAAACTCATTCCAGTAATTTTTTTAAAATTTGGAGCTTTTCTTTTTGTTAATAATATTGGTATTAATGATAAAGACATAAACAAAGAGACCAAAATAAATGGTTGAAAGTTTAAGGGAGAACTGAAATTTAAAAAAAACATCCCCACTGCCATTGATCCATACAATACAACCATATAGATTGATAAAACGCTGCCTCTATTTTTATTACTCGATCTATCATTAAGCCAACTTTCGGCTATGGTATATAAAGAGACCATGCTTACACCTGTGATAATTCTTAATATAAACCAGCTAAATGGATTAATTATTATTGAGTGTATTAGTATAGCAATAGATGCAATTGAAGCAAAGGCAGCAAAAACTCTTATATGTCCTACTCTTAAAATAAAAGTTGGTATAGTTTTTGCACCTATAAAATAACCAATATAGTATCCCGATAACATAAATCCAGTTGCAGTAAGACTGAACTCTTCAGCAACTGCTCTTACCCCAAGTAATGATCCTTGATATCCATGCGCTAGCATAATCAAACCCATGCCAGTAAAAAGAGCCCAGGAATTTTTTAATATTTTATTCATTAATCTTTTCTATTAAAGCGTCATCTATTCTCAAATAAAGACCTAATTGTGACAAGTTTAAACTTTTTTTAGTTTATAGAAAGAGTGCACAGCAATGGTTATTATTATTAATATGCCACCATAGATTGTCTCTATACTAGGCTGTTCCTTAATTACAAGCCAAACCCATATTGGTCCTATGATTGTCTCTAAAAGAAAAAAAAGATTTACTTCTGCTGCAGTTATAAATCTTGGCGCAATTGTTACTAAAACAAACGGTATACCTACACACATAATACACATTAAAGGAACAATAATATTATCTCTTCCTTGAAGTGTTAAATTATCAACAAAAAATAACGCAAATATAGCAACCAGAAACTTCCCAATTACTGCAGCAGGCACTAAATCTTTATCTTTTACTGATCTAATAATGTTTGCACCAACAGCTAATCCTAATGCGGTTATTAAACCAAAAATATCTCCAAAAAAGTTTCCAAGCTTGAAAGAGTCGAAAAAAATATAAACCACAGCTAAGAAAGTAATTAAGATCGCTATCCAGGTGTTCTTATCAGGATTTTCTTTAAGAAAAACTGCAGCCAATATAGCAGACAACATTGGTGCTGTTGCGATCATAACAAGAGTATTGGCAACATTTGTATTTTGTATAGACACAATAAAAGTAATATTGGTGATGGAGAAAGTGAGAGCATAGAATAATCCAGCGAGACCCATTGCTAAGGTAACTTTAATTAAATTTGACTTATAAAAAAGAATAAGCGCAAGAAGAATAACCACAGAAGGTATGGCGCCTCTGTAAAACAAAAGCTCCCATGTATCTATACTTGAAAGTCTAATAAATAATGAATCTGGAGTAATAAACATAACTCCAACAAAAGCTAACAGCGAACCTTTCTGCTGATTAGATAAATTAACCATTATTCAAAAAGTTAAGAAGAGTAAGGTTTTCTTGCAAAAATCTTTCTTACCATTGGTTCGAACTTTTCAAGAGGATAAGACTCATAATTAGGATCAAATGAACACTGATCATACTTTTCGCAAAAGTTTACACATGCATCAAAATATTTATGACCTTTATACTTATCTCTTTTATTTCTATTTCCACCTAAATGATGAGCATAATAATAAGCTTGGAATTCGCCATGTTTTTCCACTATCCAATGTGTTTTCTCGGAGACATAAGGTTTTAAAATTGAGGCTGCGTATTCAGAGTGGTTCATTGGTGCCAGTTCATCACCTATATCATGTAATAGCGCAGCAACTATCATTTCCTCGCTTTCACCAGCATGTAATGCTCTAGTTGCGCTTTGCAATGAGTGTTCTAGTCTACTAACTTGATAGCCTTCCAATGTTTCAGTTAAAGAAGATAAAAATTTTAAAATTCTATCAGCAGTTTTTTTAGCAAAGTCTTTTTCATTCTTATCCAGCAAAAGATAATCTTCTTTTGTACCTTTTTTCATTTCTGTAAAACTAACTTTTTTCATTTTAATTATTTGATGCAGTGCTTAATAATGATAATTGGGTTACTTTATTATCTCCAAGTTCATCTATAGGCTTAACCGGATATTCACCTGTAAAATAATGATCTGTTAATTGAGGATATGAAATATTTCTGTTTTCAAAACCAACTGCCCTGTAAAGACCATCTATTGATAGAAAATTTAATGTCTTCGCATTAATATATTTACATATTTCATCATCACTCTTATTTGCAGCAAGCAATTCCTTTTTAGTAGGCATATCAACTCCATAAAAATCAGGAAATCTTATTTGCGGGCAAGCAATCCCCATATGAACTTCTTTTGCACCCGCATCATAAAGCATTTTAACAATTTTATGAGATGTTGTTCCTCTTACTAACGAGTCATCAATAAGTACAATTTTTTTATTTTTTATAGAAGATTTATTTGCATTCAATTTTAATTTAACGCCCAAACTTCTAATTTTTTGAGCTGGTTCAATAAAAGTTCTACCTACATAATGATTTCTTATTAAACCTAAATCAAAATTTTTACCTGTATATTTTGAAAATCCTATTGCTGCAGCATTGCCAGAGTCTGGAACCGGCACAACTAAGTCTGCATCAATTTTGGTTTCTTTGGCTAGCTCAGCGCCTAATCTTTTTCTATATTCGTATGCACATTCACCATTAAGAATACTATCTGGTCTAGAAAAATAAATGTACTCAAAAACACAAGGTCTAATTTTTTTTGGAGGGAAAGGTTTGATACTATTTAATTTTCCATTCTCAATATAAACAATCTCACCATTATCAACATCCCTTATAAATTTAGCACCAATTATGTCTAAGGCGCAGGTTTCGGAGGCAAAAACATAAGAGTCATTTATTTTACCAATTACCAAAGGCCTTATTCCAAAAGGGTCTCTAACTCCAATTAATGTATTTTGGGTTAGCATAACTAACGCATAACCACCTTGAATTTGGAATAATGCATCTACAACTTTATCTATCGTTTTTGAACGTTTTGATTTTGCAACTAATTGTACAATAGTTTCAGTATCTGATGTGGTGTAAAAAATTGCCCCTTCCTCAACCAATTTTTTTCTTAAGGTAATAGCATTTGTTAAATTTCCATTATGTGAAACACCAATACCACCCGTATTAGTATCCGCAAAAAAAGGTTGAATATTCCTTAATGTTGTTCCGCCAGTAGTGCTATATCGATTATGACCAATTGCATAATTTCCTGGTAAATTTTTCAAAACTTTTTCTTTATTAAAATTATCTCCTACTAATCCAAATCTTTTTTCAGAGTGATATTTTTTACCATCATAAGATACAATACCACAACCTTCTTGACCTCTATGTTGTAAAGCATGTAAACCCAAAGCTGTTAGGGTAGAGGCATCTTTGTTATTGCTTATTCCAAAAACTCCGCACTCTTCATGAACCTTAGGCCTAAAGTTCTTGAACTTTGTCTTTGGCATCTTCATAATTTTTTTCATTAGGAAACTCTTTTATTAAGTAATTACTACCTTTTTCAACATATGAAAAGGTAAATGATTTCTTAGCATCCACAGGCCATTTTTTTGAATTATAAACTATATCAACCGCTGAAAACAGACACACACAAATAATATAAGATCTTACGAATCCAAATAGAAAACCAAATAAAGTATCTAACTTACCTAAGCCTGAATATTTGACTGTCCTACTAATTCCTTTGCTAATTAATAGCACTAAAAAAATTATTATTACAAATATTGAAACTCCTAAAATGATATCAAGAACATACTCATTATCAATTATGCCTTTCACATATGGTTTAGTTTTAGGAAATAAAATTAAAGTTATTATATAAGCCAATAACCATTTAGATAAAGACAAAATACTCAAGACAAAACCATTTTTGGTACATTTAAAAAGCGATAGAAGGGTAATTACAATATAAGCAAGATCAAAGTAGGAAAAAAAATCTTTAATTTCCTTAAAAAACTCCATTTAGTTTTTTAAATATTCAAAGGGTTTTGAAATAATTATCAATGATGGCAGAAGTGTTAATACAGAAATCATGGCCAACAGCATTGCAATTCCAGTAAAAACACCAAAATAAATAGTAGGGATGAAATTAGATAACACCAATATTGAAAAACCAAATACTATAGTTATTGAGGTATTAATTATTGCAACACCAACAGTAGAGTGGCAACGCTCTATAGTCTTGTTATAATCTCTAATATCTGAAAATTCCTCTCTGAATCTGTATATATAGTGAATACTATTATCCACTGCTATTCCAATGGTAATTGCAGCTATGGTAATTGTCATCATGTCCAAAGGAATTCCCATTATACCAATTATTCCTAAAATAAAAAAAGCAGCAAGAAAATTAGGAACAACTCCTATTATTGATAATT
>CACFKO010000015.1 GCA_902566925.1 uncultured Pelagibacteraceae bacterium
TTCTATTCGCAAGTTCTATTTGGGCCTCTGCCATTCCAGTTCTATTCTTATCTTCTGTTATCGAAGGACATTTTCCTCCAAAAAGATCAAAAGGACAAACTAAATCAAACTCATGTATCGAGTCACCACCATTATCATCAGAGACAAACATTTTTAATCCATTTGCACTGAATGCAAGAGCTCTTGTTTGGCTGGCAGTTTTAGTTGTTATAAAATTTTTTATGATTACCGCTCCATCTTTGATATTTGAAGATGTATCATATGCTATTGAAAGTGAATATTGAGTAACTGTAAATAAGTTATGATCAGTGACAAAAATTTTTTTTCCATTGTTGCTAAAAAAAATTGCATCAGGATTACTTTGTGTTAAAAGAATTCCCGCACTATCAACATGGGTAAGAGTGCTTAAATCATAAGGTGTTGAGAGACTATATTCCCTAATACTATCTTTATCACTTGCATCTCCGCTACCAGTACCGTTAAAGCTTATAAATATTTTTGTACCATCAGGATTTATAGCTATCCCTTGTGCATGATGTCTTTTATGATTAGTTCCAATAGATCCCAATCTCCAACCATTAAGAGCTTCGGAAGCATCAGGATCTTTTTCTTGAGCCAGCGTGCAAGTTGAAACATCAAAAGGTTTAGTTAAATCGTATCTCCATAAGGCATCATTATCTACATTGTTTAACCCTCTGTTAATAATAAATATATGAAGTCCGTCACTACTAAAAGTTAAATCACCAGTCTGTGTAGGTTCTTCATCATATGCTTCTGCTGACCAACCATTGGCTAGATTACATCTCTCGCCATCTCCAGCATATGAATGTGTGGAAATATCAAATGGAGTTGATAAATCATATTCGTTTATAAAATCACTTTGAAAAGATACAAACATTTTAGTTCCGTTAGGATTAAAAGCAATACCATTTGCGAAACTTGCACTTCCATCTGAAAAAGATATTGATTGATCGGTGTCCACTTCAGTAACATTAGCTGCAAAGGAATTAGTGACTGGAAATATTAGAAAAAGTGCCAGTAAAATTTTTTTAAGAAATTTCATAAAGGGCTTTTATATCCAAAATCTACAATGGATTAAAAGGTAAATTTATATGAAAAATTGCCTAAAAAACTTGTTAATTCTTGTGTACTAGTTGTACTATCTAAATTTAATTTGACTTAATTTATATTCGAAATTTTTAAATAAATCCCATAATCTGGATCGTCTTTTAAAAAATCATAGTGACTATCTATATTAACTTTAAAATTATTAAGTTCTTTATTATGTGAAAGCTTAGCCGATGTATCTTGAATAGACATAGCATAAGAAGACCTTTGAGAACCTCTGTAATCTAAAGCAATATTAAAGCTATCATTCTTACTATTTTTAGTCTGATCTCTTGTGAACTTGGTCATAAAAGTTAAACCATTCTCAGACACAAAATCAAATCCAATACCACCTATAAAATTGTGAGTAGAGTTTTCTATACCTCTCAAAGTAAATTCCTCACCATTAGAAACGTAAGAGAATGTCTGTTTTGAGGCTGGACTCATATCGGCATAATATTCAAAATCAAAATACGGAATAAAGGATCCAACTTCAAAATCGTAAGTATTATCCAAACTTGTTCCTACAGATGATGTAAAATTACCAATATATTGATCTTCATATTCTAAATTTAATCCTTCAGATCCTGTTTCTTTATATGCACCTAAATGCGTTATTCCATAATTAATTTTTAGTTTAGGAGTAAAATTTAATCGATTTTTTGAAAACGTGTCTCTTAAACTTAAGGATCCGTATAATTGTTCGCCATATCTATCACCATTTGTTGATTGAGATCCGCTATTATTTATTAAATTAGAATTTATAAAACTTATGCCAAATAAATGATCTGTAAATCTTTGTTCACCTTTTGGCTTTGTTTCATAAAAAGTTAAACTAAAAGAATTCATATCTAAAGCACTTCCAAGGTCACCAACATCAACATCATCAGTTCCAAATCTTAAAGCAATACCTCTCATAATATTATCCTGACCTTTTTTATCTGCTCCAAGAGTGATCGCCGAAGTATTAATACTTTTTGATGAAGACTGATTAGTATCACCCGTACTTCCTATGCTGATAGTTCCTTCGCTCCAAAAAGACCAGCTTGAATTTTGATAATCCGACCCACTATTACCATCATTGGAAAAATAAATTGGAACTAAAGTATCTGTTAAGGAATTCAGAATTGCATTATTAAACTGAATCTTAATGTTTTGATTAGTTAAATTAACTCTTCCACTATTTCGTCTTAACCATTCCATACGGTTGATAACTGGGAATGTTGTGTGCTGTATAATTTTTTTTGTTGTCTCTGATTGTGTTTCAATAGAAGCTACATCATCTTTGTTTGCTGTTGGATCGATGCAACTGATGACACCAAAACCACAAGTTAAATCATATTCATTAACATCTCTATTAGCAGCATTATTTTTGAAATCTAAAATAAATAATTTAAGACCATCAGCACTAAATGCAATTCCTGAAGGTTCTTCAATTTGGCCAGAGAGGTCGTAACCACTCGACTCAAGTGTTACATTAGATAAATCATAAGGTGTGCTTAGTGTGAATTCTTTAATTTTTTGTGTGCCTGTTCCTGTAACGTACATTTTAGTTCCATCAGAGCTAAATGCAAATCCTTGTGGAGTCCCATTTATTTGTCTTAAAGTTTTGCTGCTCGTTCCAGTATATTCTTTTTGAAGAACTGCGTTTGAGAGATCAAAGGGACTACCCAATGAATATTGTTTAATAGAGTCATTACCTGTCGCATCATAAATAAAAAGTTTTGTTCCATTCGTATTAAATGCGATAGCTACAAAATCCAAACCATCCCCATTAAAATATACATTCTGATGTGTACTGGTTGAAACATCATAGGCAGTTGATAAATTATACTCATTTATTTCTTGATCATCTGTTCCAGCAAGAAACAATTTTGTACCATCAGAATTAAATTTTATATCTTTTGCATCTATTTGTTCTGATAGATGAAGATATTCATTAGAATTTTTGGTAGCAGTTGAAATATCGAAAGCTGTAGATAAATCAAATTCGAAAATTTTATTTTGACTCATTCCAACAACAAACATTTTAGTTCCATCTGGTTTAAATGTTATTCCATGTGCGAGTTTTTGCGTAATACCTTTGCTGTCAACAAATCCACTTACAGCTCCAAAAGCTATTGAACTTTGTAAAATAAGAATAATTAAAGTAATTATTTTTAATTTGAAAATTTTATTCATAAAAATTAGAAATGTTTTTAATCTATTTTTTTAAATCTTCATATATCTTAGGTGCCCAATTCTTGGCATCTTGTGAGGTAACATGGAAGTCAAATTTATCAGGTTTAACAAACATTTTATTAGTATCATCGAATCTTCCCTCTTTTATTGTATCAACCCATACTACGTAATCGGCTGGAAATAAGCTTCTTGCCTCTGGTGTTGGACAGATAAAATCAGCAACGACATAATTTCCCTCTTCTTTAAGTTTTAGAGCAAAATCTGCCATTCTCTTTGCTTGTCTTTTTCTTCCCTCTGGAGAAAAATCCCAGTCGTCAGCGGCCTTCCTAACTTCGTCAGCATTTAATCGTTTTGCATTAATCATTGGAGCAAGTTCATTTGCTAATGTTGTTTTGCCAGCACCAGGCAATCCCATTATTAGAATAATTTTCATTAAATTTTTTCTAAAGGATGATGTGACATCAGCTCTAGACCATTTTGGCCGACTAGATATTGTTGTTCGAGTTTAACACCTTCTTTGCCACCAACTTTTCCAATATAACTTTCAAGAGTAATTGTCATATTTTTTTCAAAAGATCCACCTTGTTCGCCTCCGTCAGTTGGATATTTTATTTGTGGCCACTCATCACATAAACCAATTCCATGAACCATACATGAATATCTATTTCCATAATACTCTTCTGGAAGCACCCAAGATTTTTTTACAAATTCTTTAAATGTCATTCCAGGTTTAATTAATCTAAAATTATGATCTATTTGATCCATAGCCATTGAATAAAGTTTTTTTTGTTCATCATTAAATTTATGTCCAACAACAAAAGCTCTCGATATATCTGCACAATATCCATAGGGACCAACCATGTCGGTATCAAAAGATACAATTTCACCATTTTGAATTACTTTATTACTACTCTCTTGCATCCATGGATTAGTTCTTTCACCAGATGAAAGAATTCTACATTCAATCCATTCTCCTCCATGTTCAATATTTGTTTTATGTAAAATAGACCAAAGCTCATCCTCTGTCATACCAGCTTTCATCTCTTCCCTCATTTTAGCAACTCCTATTTCTGCAACTTCAAGTGCTGCTTTCATGCATTTCAATTCCTCAGCTGATTTTATTACTCTTGCTTGTTCTAAAATAAGTTTAGCATCTACAACTTGTATCCCTGCATTATTTAATGCTGTTACTGCCGGTCCATTTAAAACGTCAATGGCAACTTTTTTACTTTTAAAATAATTTCTTGAGAGATCTTCAATTTCATGTACCCATTTTTTTAATTGTGCATTTGCTTGATCGCCATTACTAAAATAATCCCAAGTTATTGCAGGTCTAATTTCATCTACTAAATTTAAATGTTTAGATAAAATTTCACAGTTGAAGTATTCATATAAAATTGTAGGTCCATCAACCGGTACAAAACAATATCTAGTCAGATTATGCATATTGTAAACACTCATATTAACTGTATCCAATGCATAACGAACATTCACTGGATCAAACAATATGCAAGCTTCTAAATTATTCTTTTCAAGTTCTTTTTTAACTCGATCTAGTCGATATGATCTTAATTTACTAAAATTAATTTCATCCTCTCTTAATCTTTTTTTTGTAATAAACTTTGGTGAGGATTTTATTTCTGGAGCAATTTTTCTTTTAAATTTCATTTTAAATTAAATTTTGTGCTACCCATTTATGAAAATGATGAGTTGGATTATCCATAATTGGAGAAAAATTACCACCATTATAAACAGGCGAATTTCTTCCAATTTGCATACCTTGTATAATATCAACATCTTCTTTTTGAATATCTTCCCATTGTTTGTGATTTTGTTTTCTTAATGACTCGAATTTTTTTGAATTGGCTGCTTCTTCTCCAACATAATACAATTCCATATGTTCAAGTGTGAATTCATGATTAATTGGTTCTAACCAATAAGCGTAATAATGATCTTTATGTATACCTAGCATTACGTTTGGAAATAAAGCCACATACTCCGCAATGTTTTCTTTATTTTTTGGCCAATTAGGAAAACACGGAAATTTTTCTTTTCCCTCAAATCTTGGATTATAAACAACTGTTCCTTGTCCAGCAAAACGATTTGGCAACCCTTGAATATGATAATGATCTTCTATTTTAGAATATGAATTTAAGCCTGGATGTACCCATGGCAAATGATAGCTTTCACAATAATTTTCAATTGCAAACTTCCAATTACAATTTGCATTTAATTTAAAATATCCAAAGTCATTTGAGTGGTTAATGAGCTCTCTATCTTTTATTGGCCAAAATTCCTCCCATCGATCGCTGAGAGGTTTAATATATTCTTCAAAAGACATTTCATTATTATTTATATTAATCATTATTAAATCTAGCCAAATATATGATCGTATTTCTTTAAGATTACTTTTAGATCTTTCAAAATCTTTTGTTTGGTGGATATTCATCCCACCAATATGTGGTGTTGCAACTAATTCACCATCAAAATTATAAGACCAAGAATGATACGGACATCTAATAACGTTTTTAATATTTCCTGGTTTGGTTACTAATTTAAGTCCTCTATGGCTACAAACATTATGAAAAACTCTTATTTTTTTATCTTTACCTCTAACAAGAAGTATTGGCATACCTAAAATATCTACGGGTTTTGCGTCTCCAACATTTGGTAATGAGCTTGCAACTCCAATTACCATCCATTTATCTTCAAATAACTTTTTTCTCTCAATTAAAGTATATTCTTTACTAGTGTAACACTCATTTGGAAGTCCGTGAGCGTCTTTAATAGGCTTACTTACAATATCAAGTTTTTCTTTATTTATAATATTATAAATATCAGACATAGCTTATTTTATCACTTCATACAACCCAAGCCAAGCGTTTACGTCCTTACTGGCAATATAATCTGATTTAAAAAATTCAATCTCTTTCCATTTATTATCTTTGTTTAATTGGTCAATTTTTTTATCAAAACCATATTCTTCGTGAATTCCCTCATTTATCGTGAAACAAATTAACCCTTTATCTTTTGTAATTCTTATAAATTCGTCTAAAGCAGGAGGTTTAACGTGACCGAAAGTGAAAGTACCCACACACATTACAGCATCAAAAGAATTGTCTTTTTCATTAATGGGCTTATTTAAATCAACTTTATCTAAATTGTGATAAAGACCTTTTGGTACTAAGTCTAAAAGTTTTTGTGATAAATCTGCTCCATAAAAATTAGAAAAACCATGCTTTTTCAGTTCAACACCTACTAAACCTGTGCCACACCCAGCATCATAAATTTTTGAATTTTTATTTTTCTCGTACTTTATATAAACTTCGGTTGTTTCTTTTGGACCAGTATAATTCCAATCAACCATATCTTTATCATATTTATTTCCTTCTCCCCATTCATCGTAATATTTCATAACTTCATATGTTTTTTTTAATTTATATATGGGTACTTTGTTTCCGACATCTTTTTGTGACATATTTATTTACTTTCTTAATTTATTGTTTTGGAAAATAATCTTCTAAATCACTTTCTCTATAAACATCAGTTGTACTACAATGTAAACTTCCGCCAAATGCATATACATCTCTAAAGTCTATTGGAATAACTTCCATACCTAGCTTATCAAGCTGATCTGCTTGATACACCTCGCTTTTTTCTACGCAGACTGTTTTTGGATCTAATACTAATACATTCATAGATAACCAAACAGAGTAATAACTCAAAGATGGTGGTGCGTTGTGAGCTGGTTGTGCGGCATGGACAATTTCCCAACCATTATCTTCAAAAAGTTTCCTTTGTTCTTTTGGAATTTTTCTTTGAGGATTGTTCAATATCAGACCTGGTTTTATTGGTGTAAATGTTGCATCTATATGAATAGGATAAGGATCTCCAGGAAAGTTTACAGTATGAACACGCTGTTCTGGAAAGTGTCTTTTAAGCCAATCAATACCTTTTAAATTAGTGGTAAATCCATGCTGAACAATTAAATCTTTACCAAATCTTAAGATATCAGCAGCATCGAATAGAGGTTCCTCCTCAGTTGTTACAAAATACTTTTTTTCAGCCCATTCTAATCTTTGTTCAATGCTAACCTCATCAGATAAATAATTGTTATGATAATCTTTATCTGTCAATCTTGGTTTTGGAGCGCTTTCGTGTCTCATTTTTGGATCTTCAATAAAGTATTGTTGGATTAATGGTCTATAAGCAAGATATTCAAACCATCTACAACGAAAACTCATTGTAGCTTCAAGCATTTCTTTGCCAACTGTAATTATCACATCTCTAGATGGCATACATCCAAACATGTGCTCGGCTTTCCAATCAGGAGTTCCTATTTTTTCATCAAATTTTAAAGGTGTTGGTCTGTCGACTCTAATTCCCCTACCCTCTAAAGTTTTGACAAACTTATCTAATAATTCATTAGCTCTATCAATAGAGTCTTGAGTTCTTCTTCCGTGCTTACCTTTCATGACTGAGTTGGCAGGAATTTTTACATCCACAGCAGGCTCCGGAGCAGGTATGCAGCAGTTATCTGCTCTTCCAACTATAACATGTTTAAGAGGACTCCATTCATTCCAACTTTTAACAATTGTTTTTTTCATTTATCCTCTCATTTTTTCACCGCCTGGATCATAAAGCGGCTCTTTAATTAAATTGCAATTAAATAAGTCTCCGTTAATTTCTACTTGAATTCCTTTTCCTGAATTTAATTTATTTGTATCTAAATAACTAAAGGCAACACTTTTATTTACAAAATGGGCAAAACCCCCTGAAGTTACATATCCTATCGCCTTATCATCTTTTAATACGGCTTCATTATAAGTTACATCGATTTCGTTTGTCTCAACTACCATAGGTGTAAGTTTGTTTGAGCTTTTATCCTCTTTGGCATATTTTTTTCCAATAAACTCTTTATCCCAATAAATAAACGCATCTAATCCTGTTTCTTTAGCTGTAAAATCGGGCCTGTAGTCTAATGTCCATGCACCCCAATTTTTTTCTAATCTCATCGACATTAAAGCTCTTAATCCAAATGGTTTAATATTAAATTCTTTTCCAGCCTCAGTTAATTCTTCATACAATTTTATTTGATAGTGAGGAGCAACATATATTTCGTAACCCAGTTCCCCCGTAAAGGAAATTCTATTGACTATAGCTGGCACTCCCGCAACATACATTCTTCTAGAATCTCTAAATTTAAATTTTTCATTAGATACATTATCTCTTACAACTTTTTGCAGTACTTCCCTAGATTTTGGACCTGAAATAGCTAGTCCATGAAAATCATCAGATCTATTTTTATATTCTAGATTAAACTTACCTATATGGCTTTCAAACCATCTTCTATGCATCTCTTGAGCTGCACCAGATCCAAATATCATAAATTCATTATCATCCATGCAAGCAACTGTTAAATCACCATATAGTTTTCCTTTCCTAGTTAGCATTGGACTTAAGGAAATTCTTCCGGGTTTTGGCAGTTTTCCTGCCATAACGTAATCTAGAAATTTTTTGGCATCTGGCCCTTTAAATTCGTGTTTTGAAAAATTCGCAAGTTCCATCACCCCAACATTTTCTCTTACATTTATTACTTCTTTGGATACATAATTATGTGATCTTGATCTTTTTATTGTTGGTTCCTCGTATGCATCTTTTTTATCATTAGCAAACCACAAAACACTTTCTAAACCAAAACCGTCTCCCATTACTGCACCTTGATTAGCAAAACGATCGTATAGAGCTGTGGTTTTTTGTTTTCTACCTTTTGGTAAAGTTTCATTAGGAAAGGTCATAATAAATCTTCTCTCATAATTTTCAGAAGATTTTATTGTTCCATATTGAGGTGTTGCATATTCTCCAAATCTTGCAACATCCATAGCCCATACATCAATTGATGGTTCGCCATCTATAATCCATTCTGCTATGCATTTGCCAACTCCACCACCTTGGCAAAATCCCGCCATAACTCCAACCGCTACCCAATAATTTTTCATACCAGGAACTGGTCCAATTAACGGACTGCCATCTGGTCCAAAAGTAAAAGGTCCATTAACAATATTTTTAATACCAGCTCTTTCTAAAGCAGGCATTCTTTTAAAACCGATTGCTAATCTATCTTGAATGTTTTCTAATTTTGGCTCTAAAAGTTCATGGCCAAAATTCATTGGGGTACCCTCTACTTTCCATGGTGTTGATTTAGGTTCATAAGTTCCCAACAACATTCCTTTTGCTTCTTGTCGAAAATAAATATTTCCTTCAAAGTCTGTTCCAATAGGTAATCTTTGATCACCCATTGCCTCTATCTCTGGAATTGTCTCAGTAATTAAATAGTGATGCTCCATTGGCTGAACAGGAAGATCTACACCTGCTAGATGCCCAACTTCTCTAGCCCATAATCCTCCAGCATTAATAACGATTTCTGCATTGACATTTCCTTTGTCCGTAAAAACATCCCACGAACCATCTGGTTTTTGTTTCGTGTCCTTCACCACTGTATGAGTATAATATTTGCCACCATGAACTTTTGCAGCTTTTGCAAAAGCATAAGTAACACCCGATGGATCTACCTCTCCATCAATTGGATCCCATAAAGCCAATAAATACTTTTTTGGATCAATTAACGGATGTTTTTTTTTAACTTCTTCTAGAGATATAAATTCTTGATCTAAACCCATATATCTTGCTTTAGATCTTTCTCTTTTTAAATATTCAGCCCAAACATCATTTGAAGCTAAATAAAAACCACCGCTAGGTTTAAAACCAACCGAATGCCCAGACTCTTTCTCAATCTCTTTATAAAGACCAATAGTATATGCCATCATTCTTGAGATATTTGGATCAGAGGAAATAACGTGGACATTTCCAGCTGCATGCCAAGATGATCCTGATGTTAATTCATTTCTCTCAAGTAAAATACAATCTTTTAATCCAAATTTAGATAAGTGATAAAGAATTGAGCATCCAACTACTCCGCCACCGATAATTACTACTTTTGCGTTTTTTTCCATTAATATTTATCTTTCATTTTAGTATTAAGCTCTAAAAATGATTTATCTTTTCCATGAAGCCAGTGTCTACTCATGTCAGGATAATATTTATAAGCAATTGGTTTTCTGCCAAGAGCTACAGACATTTCTCTAACATGATGAGGTTCTGCACCACAGCAAATTCCAATTAGATTTATATTTTGTTTCAGACAATCTTTAGCAAATTCAGCCATTTCAAATCTATTGCAGTACAAATTATCTAAAGCTACAGGAAAAGCATTACCACCTGGGATACAGTCACATCCTGGATCCTTTTGATTTAAAAAACCAGGTTGTTCTTCAGTGGTTCTGTATGGAACTGGTAATGCAGCAACATGACAAGAAACTTTTTTTCTAATTTCTGGCAAAAGTTTCATTGTCATTGCAGGTCCTCTATAACAATTAAGACCAACAACATCTGCGCCCAAATCTTCCATAATTTTACATGCATCACCCGGAGTATGACCTTCTCTTGTTTTATCACCTTTTTTAATTGAGAAGTTTGTCACAGCTATCATGCCCGCATCTTTGATTGCCTTTAAAGCAATCTTCATTTCTTCAGTCCAATTAATTGTTTCGGCTACTATAAAGTCAACGCCTGCTTCTTTTGCCCAGCCAACTTGCTCTTCGTACATTTTTTGACATTCGATATGGCTTTTTTTATCATCTGGATTATAAATATTTGTATTTGCAACATCACCACAAACTAATAGATCCAAATCTTTAAACTCATCTCGTGCGTCTTTTGCGATTTGAAGAGCGTTTTTTTGAAGTGGTTCCAGCAAATCTTCTTTACCAATCAGTCTAAGCTTTTCTCTATGACCGTAATATGTAAAAGCTTGAACAATGTCAGTGCCCGCTCTAATAAACTCTCTATGTAATTGAGAAACTACCTCTGGATGCTCCAGCACTACTTCAGGAACGAATGCACCTGCTGATAAATATCCTCTTCTTTCCATTGCAAATAAATATCCCTCTGCAAAAAGAACCGGTCCTTCATTTAATCTTGTTATTAAATCTTTTGTCATTAATCCTCCTTAATAATTTTATTATTTAAATTAAACTTAATAAAATTAATGACTCTGAAAATAATTTGAATGTAATCTGAAATAAAATCTATTTAGGTATAGATCATCAAAAGAAAAATACCCCAGAACTCTAAATTTTTTAATACAGTTACATTTTTCCCTAGACATAAAAATAAAGACTACATCTAGAAATTAAGCTTTGCAAAACAATTTGTCTACAACTCTTAGTTGAGATAAATTTGCATTTTATTTTTCAATATGTTCTCATTACTTACTTTAATTAATTAGGGGGAAATATAATGAAAATAAAGAACTTACTTGTTTCCGCACTTGTCATTTTAGGTTTCACTTCTTTTAGTGGAATTTCGAATGCAGCATGTGGGAAATTAGTTATTGCTGAACAGAACTGGGCTTCTGCTGAGTTAATGGCTAATGTAGATAAAATTATCCTTGAGGAAGGTTACGGTTGTGAGGTTGAGCTTATACCTGGAGCAACTATGCCGACTTTTACTTCAATGGATGAAAAAGGCGAGCCTGACATGAACCCAGAACAATGGGCAAATGCTGTTTACACACCATTAAAAAAAGCAGTTTCAGACAAAAGATTAATCATTGCTAACCAAGCTCCAATTACTGGTCTTGGTGAAGGTTGGTGGATTACTCCAGGAACTGTTGAAAAACATCCAGAGATTAAAGGGATGACAGCAATGGAAATTTTAGAGCACCCAGAGTGGTTTCCATCAAAAGAAGATCCTTCAAAAGGAGCTTTTGTTGGTTGTCCTGCAGGTTGGGGATGTCAATTAGCTAATGCAAACCTTTTCCGAGCATTTGAAATGGAGAAAAAAGGTTGGGTATTAATCGATCCAGGTTCAGCTGCTGGTTTAGATGGAACTATATCTAAAGCTGCTGACTCAGGTAGCCCATGGTTTGGTTACTACTGGAACCCGACATCAATGGTTGGAAAATATGGTTTGATATCAGTTGACTTTGGTGTGAAGTTTCACAGCAGAGATAACTGGGATAACTGTATTACTTTAGCTGAACAAGATTGTGCAGATCCAAAACCAACTGCTTGGACTAAATCAGAGGTAAACTCTATCGTTACTGCAAACTTTGCAAAAACTGGAGGAAAAGACGCTTTGAAATATGTTAAAAAGCGAACTTATCCAGGTGACGTTATGAACTCTATGTTAGTTTATATGGCTGATAACCAAGCTAAAGGTTCGGATGCAGCTGTTGAGTTTTTAAAGAAGCATGAAGGTGTTTGGAGTAAATGGGTATCTTCGGCAGCTAAGAAAAAAATCAAAGCTAGTCTGTAATTTATAAATTCATTAACGAGCCTATAACTAAATAGGCTCGTTAATCTTTAAATTTGATATGGATTTTTTAACGAAATTTCCTGTTATGGAACGATCCTCTCTGATGGAGTTGCGGAAAGGAATTGATTTCGCTTTTAGGGATTTTTCAAGATCATATGGTGACTCAATCGAAGCGTTTTTCGATCCATTGTTATTTTTTTTAATTAAATTAGAAAAGTTATTATTAGCAACACCTTGGCCAATAATCTTATTAGTTCTCGGTGCTTTAGCATGGTTGGGTTCAAGAAGTTGGAAGCTAGTTATAGGAAGTGTTGTTGCATTTATGTTAATCGGCTACTTCGGCATGTGGAAAGATTGCATGGCAACAGTAGCTATAATTACAGTTTGTACAATTATGTGTATAGCGGTTGGTATTCCAATTGGGGTTCTGATGGCAAGATCAGATAGAGTTGAAAGAGCAATGCTTCCAGTTTTGGACATGATGCAAACAATACCAAGCTTTGTATATTTAATACCGATATTAATGTTATTAGGTATTGGAAAAATTCCAGGTTTAATTGCAGTTTGTATTTACGCAATCCCACCCGTAATAAGACTTACTAACTTAGGAATTAGAGAGGTGGATAAAGAAACGATTGAAGCTAGTGAAGCTTTTGGTGCAACAAAATTACAAAAATTAAGAACTGTGCAAATACCTCTTGCATTGCCTACGGTCTTTGCTGGAGTTAACCAAACTATAATGATGGCATTAGCTATGGTTGTAATAGCCTCTATGATCGGGGTAAAAGGACTTGGGGTTCCAATTTTAAGAGCGATATCTAACCAATATTTAGCATTAGGTTTATTTAATGGACTTGCAATCGTGGCTTTGGCGATAATTTTTGATAGAATTACTCAAGAATACGGCCGAAGAATTCAAAAACACCGAGGCACAAAAAGATAGTTTTCTTAACGCATATCAAGCGATTTTTATAGACAGAAATTTCAAAATAAATAAATATCCAGATATGAAATTTTCTGTTGAAATTGGTCCCAAAACAGACCTAGAAACCTTACCTAATCTTAAAGATGTTTATATTACAATGCTACCTGGAGGAGATTATAAAGAGACAGCTCAGCAAGCAATAAATCTTGTAAAAAAAGGGTATAATCCAATCCCTCACTTTCCAGCAAGATCAATTGAAAATAATAATCAACTTAAAGAATATGTGTCCATGTGCAAGGACGGGGGCGTAAAGCAAGTTTTGGTTATAGGTGGGGGTCGTGAGCCAGCAGGAAAATTTGATAGCTCGTTTCAACTTTTAGAGACTGGTTATTTTGAGAAGATGAAGATAGGAATTGCTGGACATCCTGAGGGGAGTCCTGATATATCCGATTCAGATTTAGAAAAAGCTATGATAGATAAAAAGCCTTATGCTGATTATATCGTAACCCAGTGGTTATTAGATCCTCAGCCAATCGTAGATTTTATTTCTAAACAAAGCGTGCCAGTGCATGTTGGAATTACTGGACCTCTAAAAATATCAAGCTTAATTAAATTTGCGAATATTGTTGGAGCAAAAAATTCCTTAAATTTTCTTAAATCTAATTTTAGTAAGGCGTTAGATTTATTAAAACCTAAAGACCCAAATGAATTAATTGAGAAATTAAAAATGCACACCGATTTTTTTCACATTTATACATTCGGCGGCTTGAAGGAAACTAACAAGTGGTTGAAGGAGAATAAATATGTCTAAAGAGTTTGATTATTCAAGACTAAAACATGAAACATCTGTAAATCAATCAGATCGACATGTTCCATATAATTTAAGACAAAGCGGTCCAACAAAAGTTGAATTATTAATATCGACAAGAGTGAGAAAATCACCCTACTGGCATTTATCAATGAGAGCAGGATGTTGGAGAGCAACAGTTTATAATCGTATTTACCATCCAAGAGGATATGTAAAAGGCAAAAATGGAGCAATGGTAGAATATAAATCAATTAAAAATGATGTAACAATGTGGAATGTTGCAGTTGAAAGACAAATTAGAGTTAAAGGTAGAGATGCTGAAAAATTTGTTAACTATGTAATTACTAGAGACGCAACTAAAATTTCTCCAATGCGAGCAAGGTATGTAATTCTTTGTAACTATAAAGGTGGAGTTTTAAATGATCCTATTTTGTTAAGAGTAGCAAAAGATGAATTTTGGTTTAGTTTGTCTGATAGTGATATTGGATTGTACCTCCAAGGAGTTAATGCTAACAAAAAGTTTAAGTGCGAAATAGATGAAATAGATGCATGTCCTGTTCAAATACAAGGACCTAAATCTAAAGCTTTAATGAAAGATTTGATAGGAAGACAAGTGGATTTAGATAACATGCCATATTATGGATTAGCAAAAGCCAGAGTTGGTGGAAGAGAATGCATTATTTCTCAATCAGGTTTCTCCGGAGAAGCTGGTTATGAAATATATTTAAAGAATGCAACTAAATACGCTGATGATATGTGGAATGCTGTTCTTAAAGCTGGAAAAAAACATAAATTAAGAGTAATCGCTCCAGCACACCACAGAAGAATTCAAGCAGGAATTTTATCTTGGGGTCAAGATCTAGATCATGAACACAATCCTTTTCAGTGTAATCTTGGTTATCAGGTTTCACTTTCAGGAAAAGGTGAGTGGAAAAAGAAAGCTAATTATGTTGGTAAAGCTGCATTAGAAAAAATGAAATCTCAACTTAAGTCTGGTAAGAAACCTTATAAACTTCAGTTGGTTGGTTTAGAGCTTGGTGGTAAACCAATAACTGAATATGCTCCAGATTTTTGGTTAATTTCAAAAGCTAGTGGGGGTAAGCCAGTTGGTTTTGTAACATCTCCTTGGTATCATCCTGAAAAGGGAACAAATATAGCAATGGGATATGTTCCATACGATGGCACAAAAAATCCTAATGGTTTTCCAAAAGGTAGAGTTGGAACCAGGTATAAAGTGCATTTACCAAGAAAATATTCTTTAAAACCAGGGAAACCTGTGGATGCAGTGGTTGTAGATATACCTTTTACTGAATCTTACCATGCAAATACTAGAGAAGTTGTAAAAGGCTAAATAATTTTTGGGGGGATATAATTCCCCCTATAAAAATGACCAAAGTTTTTTTAATTGGTGTTTGCATAATCATAACAATTGTTTTAATACTTTTTCCACTTTTAGTTTCTTACAAGGCACAAAAAAAACGAAATAAAAAATAATATGTTTGCTTTTTTTTTAGATATAATTTTCAAATCAATTAAATTAGATAAATCTTTATATACTAACAGCAAATATTTTGGTGAGGCTGGAATTTATTTTGCTGGTTTAATTATGATATTAGATGGGGTTGCTGGTGCAATTGCCGCGAACACAGTTATCAAAACATCAATAGGAGTTTCGGGAATTACAGCAATCTTTGCTTGGTTCTTTTGGTCAATTTTAATTTACGTCATTGGTGTCAAACTATTTCCTGATAAAAACACTAAAGCTTCATTCAAAAATATTTTAGTTGGAGTGGGATACGCGCATGCACCTGGCTTGCTCAGGTTTTTTGCTGTAGTTCCTGAAATGGTATTTCCTATAATTTTTTTAACGCAATTTTGGATATTTGCATCTTTAATTATCTCTATGAAACAGGTGCTTAACCTAAAATCAAATTTTAAATCGTTTGGTATAATATTTTTATCCTTTTTAATTATTGCTTTTTTATCAATCTCTTTTGTTATGAGTAAAATGAATGTGCTCCCAGCTGGGAATATTACTTAAATGGGAAATATAGTTTTTGAAGTTCTGCAGGACTTACATAATTTAAAACCTGTTAGAATTAAATTTTGCCTTACACTTTCGTCTTCTTTTTTGCATTCCTCACAAACATTGTTTAATTCGTCAGTCGGATCATTTTTATCAGGTTTTATAAAAGATTTTTTAATCATTATCCGTTAGTCCGGCTCCTGCTGCACTTTTTTTAAGCTCATCTGTTTCCTCAACAAAGGTGTTTGTAGATAACTTATATAAATTATCCCATTCATTTTGATCAAATGTATTTGAATTTTTGATAAAAGAAATTTGAATTAAATCTGCATGTTTTAATATTTCATTAGCAAAATAATTTGAATATATATTTTGATTAAAATTTAATAAAAAAATTTTTTCATCAATTTTAAGCGATATTTTTTTTCCAACTATTTCTGAGGCTCTACTTAAAAAGGGTAAAAATAAAATTGGATAGGACATATTTTCAATTTTAATATTAACCAAATCTTTAAGCTCATCGATTTGATCTAGAAAACTTGTACCAGCTATAATTGGACAATAAGGAATTTTAGACTGATTTTCGGTAGATATGTGAGTAAGGTGTTGAAATTTTTTTGATTTTAATGAGTTAAAATAATCATTTAAGTTTTTTAAACCAGATAAACCATAAGTTTCTAATAGTTTAATATTTTTTCCAACTTCTTCTGCAATTCCCCAGCTATAACCGACACCCTTACTAGCTCTTTTAACAATTGTATCTATTTCACTTAAACTTCTCATCAATTTAAAGAATTATAAACCCAATGATCATTAAAAGAATTTAAATCCTCTGGAAGAGGAGCGCCTTGAAACATGGAAATTCTCAACCATTTATCAGATCGTGGATCAAATTTAACTGCACCAAAAAAAGACAATTTAAGTCTTAACATGTCAATTGCAACTAATTCTGATCCAATTGTGTTATCCTGTATCTCTGCGTAAGGAAATTTTTCAATTATAAATGCTCTTCTTACTACATGTCTGAGATCATTATTTTCTAAAAGAAATTTACCAACCTTTAAACTATTTTTCACATTAGAAATCCTTGAATATAATTCATTAATATCTCTGGCTATTGCTAAGGGCTGTTCTAATTCAGAACCATTATCATGAAATCTATCAGCAAGCCTCGGCTCCTCTTTATTTTTAGATATAAACCAAAAATTTTGATGGCTCTCTTTTTTTGAGAAGTCAATTTTAAGTATATCGGAATATTTTTCTTCTAAAATTCTCCTTAAATCTTGAATAGTACGACTTGCTGGTATTGTAAAAAACTTATCTTCTTCAGAGCTCATTTTATAAACATATGGCTCAACAATTTCATCAAAAGGTTCCATCATCATCGAAACAATATATTCGATACACTCATCTTTGAGGTTTTTCTCACTCCATAAGTAAATCTCATTGAAAGGATATTCATTTTGAAATAAAGAATTTTCGTCTAAAAATTTTGTAAATTTTATTAAATCCTCATTTAAACTTAAAATTTTTTTCTTTTGAAATTCACTGTCAGTTGTCCATGAAGATATATTTTTTAAAGATTTTTTAAGACAATTTTTAAAGATATTCTCACTTTTTTTTTCAACTACTTTGATCTCTCTAATTTTTTTTAGTACGTTCTCTCTTGCTGCTATCCAATTATTTAATAGCGTTGGATGATTTACAATAAAAGGTGCCATACCTAAACCTGTTGAGTTCCCGATTCCTAAATTTCTACAGATTTCATTATCTAACTTAATAGCTTTTTTTGGATTTTTATATTTTGCAATATGATTAACTTGGTCAAAAGTAAATTGTCTTACTAAGTAAACTAACATCATTTCTAATCTAAATGGACCAAAAATTTCATTTCTATTTTTAATTCTAAAGCGATCAGCTAAACCAAATTTTCCTGAGCCATAAACAGCTGTTGTTCTATATAAATAACCAACTTCTGAAATTTTGGACTTATCTGGTTGTCTTCCATTCGAAAGACTGTCAACCACGTGATCAAAAATTCTGACTGATTTGTTTGCTCTTGATAAAGTTAGTTCTTTGTAAGACATTCTACCAACTTCTTGTTTAGGAACATTTTCGCTTAAGCGATCTAAATCATTTTTACTAGGAATACCATCGTGTAAAGTAAATGCTGCGTCCCATTTCGTTGCGATAACTCTATCAGATCTTTCTTTGTCATCTATTTTATTAGCAAAACATATTAATGAATAAATTCTTTTGTTTTTGCTAAATGAGTAAACTGCTCTTCCAAATCCATTTTCATCCAAATCAAATAAATCTCTATTATATTTCCAGGTTTTAAATTCTTTTAAAAATGAACGTAGGAAAGATAATTTGGATTGATGAAAACATCCAAGTTTTGATAATTTCATTATTTTCTTTGGATCTCTAAGATTAATTTTCATCAATTAATACCTTTATAAAAATTATACCAATTATTACCTAAAATTTTATTTGTATCCTCGGTGTTAAAACCTATTTTTTTTAATCCTGTTTCTAGATTTTTAAAACCTCTGGCATCCAAAAACCAATCTGGTTGTTGAGGAAATCCAGGTTTATTTTTTGATCCCTCTCCAAAATTTTTTGTTTTTGTCCATGTTCCATTTCTCATCCATTCAACAACAGAATCAGGTTGATTTAAACAAAGGTCTGAGCCTATACCTACATTGTTTATTCCCATTATATCAACTGTTCTTGCAGCCATTTCACAAAAACTTTCTAGTTTACAGTTTGTACTATCTTTAAGATGGTGAGCATACAATGATAAACCTAACATTCCATTGTTACTTGCCAGTGCTTTTAAAAGATCATTTGATTTATTTCTTAAAGCTTTATGCCAAAAATTTGGATTAGCATGAGTTATGGCAATTGGTTTTTTACTTAAATCAATTGCATCGAAAGTACTTTTCTCAGCTGAATGAGACATGTCAACTACAATACCTAATCTATTCATTTCTTTTATAGCTTCTTTTCCAAAATTTGTAACACCGCTATCAGTTTTTTCATAACATCCTGTGGCTAGTAATGATTGATTGTTGTAAGTAAGTTGCATGAATCTGCATCCTTTTTCATGAACTTTTTCAATTAAACCAATATCATCCTCAATTGGTGAGCAATTTTGAAAACCAAAGAAAATAGCAGTCTTATTTTCCTTTCTTGCTCTTTCAATATCCTTAAAGTTTTTTCCAAGAAAAATTAAATCTGAATTTTCTTTAAAATGATTATCCCACTCTTTTACTCTATCTAAAAACTCATCATAATCTTCATGATAAACAACTGTTACATGAACTGCATCAAGTTCTGCTTCTCTATTTATTTGAAATACCTCTCTTGACCAATTACAGTATTGAAGATTATCAATTTTATAATTCATATAAATACATATATAATAGTGTTAAAATTTTTGATATTAAAACATGCGGATGATTAAGAATAAAAACCATAAAGTCGCAATTGTGATGGGTAGTCAATCTGATTATTCAACTATGAAATATGCTGTGAACGTACTCAAATTACTTAAAATAAAACATGAGATTAAGATAGTCTCAGCCCACAGAACTCCAAAAAGAATGTTTGATTTTGCAAAAACTGCTGAGAAAAATAATTTTTCCGTAATTATTGCTGGTGCCGGTGGATCGGCTCACTTACCGGGCATGATTGCTTCTTTAACAAATTTACCAGTATTAGGAGTACCAATAGAAAGTAAAAAACTGAAAGGTCTTGATAGTTTATTATCAATTGTTCAGATGCCAAAAGGAGTTCCTGTAGGTACGGTGGCTATAGGAGTTGATGGAGCAATTAATGCTGCTCTTTTATCTGCATCTATAATTTCCCTTTCTGATAAAAAACTAAAAAAACGTCTTAATAATTGGAAGACAAAACAAACTAAATCTGTAAAAAAAAAGCCTAAATAGATGACCAAAGTTAATCTTGGAATATTAGGCGGAGGTCAATTAGGTAGTTTATTAGCAATAGCTGCCAAAAAGCTAGATATTAAAACTATAATTTTTTGTGACGATAAAGATGCTCCAGCAAAAAATTATTGTGATGATTTTATCCTTGGAGATTATAAAGATTTAAAATGTATTGAAGAATTTGTAAATAAAG
>CACFKO010000016.1 GCA_902566925.1 uncultured Pelagibacteraceae bacterium
CAATAGTCAACTCTCCCATAAAATGTTTTATTATATAAGAAGTCAACAGTCTTTACGGGAGGTGCTAAAGTTTTGGAGACTCCCTTATATTTTCCGTACTCTTGCTCGCAGCCGGCTAGCGTACTGGTGTTGCCGGCCATAAAATGTTCTTTATAATATTTTCTTTGATGAAATAAATCCATCGTATCTGTGCTATTCTCGGCAATGGGCGGTATTTTATTTGGATTGTTGACGTTGTTAACGTCTGTGTCATATTGCATTAGTTCGCGGATGATTTCGTTGTTTGCTTCATCATCTATATAGGATAAGTCGGCTTCTCCAAAAGAGCTTATCTCTTTATCAAAAGGCAAATCAAATTTCTCAGAAAGCTCTTTTAGCTTTGCTGCTTTTTTATAGTTTACAATCGGTTTATGATTTTTTGTATTGGCCATATTTCTTCCTTGATTTTAAATATAGTCTGTCCACCAGCCACCATCTTCCGCATGCTCGGCGGCGTAATCTGGCCCTTTTGTAGTACAGCCAGAATCCGGCATTTCTCTTGGTGGTGGTGGATCCGAAATGTTATTCCATTCACCATGAGACATTTGATCAAAAATGGCAGTTTGCTCCCTAAAGCTATCTTCAAGCATATGCTCGTTGCTTTCTAGGGAATTTAAATCGGCATCATATGACCTAGCCTTATCTGAGCTTAATATCTTTTCGCACCTTTCTTCATTGCTCTCCTCAATCGCACCAGAGTGAGATCTGACACATTCTAGATCTGTTGTATAGGCTCCTCCTCTAGAGATAACTGATTCTACCTTAATTACATTGTAATAGCCTCCGATGCCTAAAGTTTCCGCTAAAGAACCTTTGGTCGTCGACGGACCAAAACCATATGGAGGATTAAGGAATACCATCATACCGGGAATGTAAATGTTGTTGCCCACTAATGTTACATTACAGTTATATGTGTCGCTAATTTGACCCATAGTTCTATTATCTGCTTGTCTAGCTTCTCGAAGTCCCGGGATATCTGTTCTCTTAAAGTCCATCTTTCTTAACAGCCCTGTCGATTGACCAATTGAGTAATGGTATATACCCTTTGACATATCCTCAATTGGGTTTCCTATCAATTCAGAAGCCGAATAAGAAGTTAAATATAGAAATAATATTTCCCAGCCATCTTCATTGTCTTCCACAGGTTCGATACCTGAGTCGTCAATTTGGGAAACGTTAACGATGCCATCGTTAAGAAATGGATCAAACCCGGTTAAAGTATTATATGTAGTGTTGCTTATTGTGAAACATGATTGGCCGATTTCGATACTTCTTCCTTCTTTATTTCCGGGAAAACATTCAGATGGCTTAAGAGATGGCCGTACCAATTTTTCCAATAACTCTTTTACAAAAACCCTTAAGGGTACCGCGTCACGCATTGGCTTGATTACAGTTTCCATAAAAAATGCCAAAAATAATTCTAACGGTATTGGCAAATCAGCCAAGTTAAAGTCAATAATAGCGCCATCCCTAGGGTGTTTTATGGAGACAGGCCCAGTTAGTACAGCTAGCTTCCCGGCGTTCTTATTGTGCTTTGGGTCTAGGGACTTGCATGCAATTTCTAATATATCACCAAAATAAAGATAGTGAATTCTCCTAGCATCAGACGAGCTAGCCTTTTCTTTAGCCTTAGATATATAATTATCAGCTAAACTTGCTGCGCGCTCGGCATTTCCGTCCTTCTCTGCTGTGGCAATTTTATTAATTGCTCTGCCAAATTTCCTAACATCAGAAACCTGCTGTATTAAATCTGTACGCAGAGGTGGACGTCCCCCTTGATATCCACCCTGCCTGTTAGACGATATGGTGGAGTTTTCCCATTGTGCAATTCTACTTTTGTTCAATTTTGGCAATGCGCGAATAGAGTCTGTTGCAACCAAAGCTTTTAAAAATTCTTGATATATCTTGTGTCGACTGAATGCCGTTACTCTCTTCCATTCACCCAAAGCCTCATCTTTAACTTCTTGCTCCTCCGCTAATCGGGCTGAGATACCTTGTGCCTCTTCGCCATATCCTAAAATCGATGCACACTCTTCTATCTCTTCTAGATCTTTTATTACATTTCTAGATCGCTTCATTATGAATTCTTGATCATATTGGTCCTGAAGATTGTTCCATTGAGAAGTTGTATATACTCTCCCGGATCCCGGAGCAGCATATCTAGGGTCTGTCCACAATTTTGCAGCATGCAATATATCAGTCGATTTAGAATCAAAGACTGTCTCTAGTGAACCAACATAGTCGATTGTTACTTCAAAGCCACCGTTTTCTTTAACTGAGAACTCATGCTTAACTAAATTTAAAAACATAGACAACTTCATGCTAGCCAGCTTACCTCTTAAGTCCTCGGATTCTTTGGAACCTAGTGTCGGGAACTTATTGTTTTGTGGTAAACTCCAGCCAACATCTGCTTTGATCCTATAAAACTTGCTTATATATTCGCCCATCCTATTTGCTTCATCTATTTGTTCAGAAGTTGGTGGATGTAAAATTAAGTCCATGAATGAAGGTCTATCTGAGGCTTCGTATGCTGTATGATTAAAGATTCCTGTCATGCCATCATAATGTTCTCCAAACCAATCCAACGCCGTTTGACAAGCGATCTTCATTTGAACTTCAATTAACTTGTCTGCTTCCGCCGGGTTTGTACCAGCAAACTTCCAACTAAATTCTTTCAAGCCAATCCCGCCAGACCGTTGTCTTTTATGTTCTGGGCTTGTAATTTGCGCAAGGCTATTTGTGTCAATATGTTCCGGAAAAACAAACTCCCTGAGTTCGGGCTGCGTGTCATCCATGCTTTCATATACACATTTAAACAACCTAACTCTAGGCTGTAGCAATGCCATATCTGCCGGCTTGATGTTAACCAATTCTTGTAGTCCATCTCGCGAGGTTAACTTAGAAATCACCTCGAATGGCCCGGAGCCATAGTTAACTGTGACCGGCGTAAAGTACTTGTATTTAGTACCTAAGCAGCGATTGTGCGCCGCAAGGACATCTACATAATCCAAAAGATAACATTGATCTGTGAATGTCCCGGCCGACTCCGCTTCCATTAATTTTGCAAATTCTTCCGGTGAACTTGGGATTGCCCCACTCATAATAAACTCCTATCTTCTATCTTTAAAAAGGCTCATGACCAAACTTAAAGGCTCTGGAATGAAAACAACAGTGCCATATTTAAAGTGAGCCTCTGTTGGCTTCTTGTTGAACCATGCAATAATATACCAGTACTTTGGATCGCCATAAAATTCATAAGCTAGTTTAAACAACTTGTCGCCCTTACTCCATATATGCGTAGTGGTGTCGACAAATTGTAACTCCTCAGCAGTAGGGTATGACATCTCAGGGGTACCATAATGTTTAATATGGTTAACACCCCTGTCTTCAAACAAAGGTCTGTACATCTCTAGAGAGTTAATAATTTTCTTTTTGTTAGTTATTCTTGACATGTTTACTCCATTTATGATTCACTACTAAGACCTGTACCAAAACCAAAAAGCTGATTTAATTGTGCTGCGCTTAGCTCTTCTAATTCATCCGCCTCAAATGCATCAACAGGTGGGAACTCTCCTTCGTACTCCGGCAACACCAAATCTCTGGTTTTAGTCCCTCCATAGAGCGCAACTGTGCCCGGCCGATTGGCATGCAACACAGTATATTCGCATGACAACTTGAGAGCCTTTGGAAACAAAAGTCCAGTTGAGCTACCTAATCCCATTGATGCGACTTCATCGCCCTTCTCTGCAATCATCCCTTGATCAAAATCGGGCGCATAAGTAAAGCCTGAGATGACACCAATCAAGCCTGTCTCTTTGGCAGAGCCTAAGCCTCCTCCAGACCCATCGCCCGGGGCGATACTGTTGTCGACAATTAGATTGCCAAACCTTAATTTAAATAACGGAGATGTACTAATGGTCATGGCATTTGAGACTTGTTTATCGTACATTGGATATAGAAGTCTGAATAATACATCACACTTTCTTTGGTTTAATCTGGCCTCTAGACGAGAAAAAGACGGAACAGCCCAGTCTAATGATATAGTTCGCTTGGTGCCTTGGAATTGCATGATTGGATCCATCCTTCCATATACATCTTCTGATTGCCAATCTGATTCGAATTGATCTGAGTAGTCATTAATAAAGGCATAAAATTTAATTGTTATATCTGTGGGTACATGCCAAATCTCTATCACCTGACCCCACTTATCAGCTAGGGCCAATTGATTCGGATCATGCGGAATCCTTTCACCATCGATGATAGTAAAGCCGGCTAATTCCATACGGACTGATTGAGGTATAAACGTTGTCACTCATATTCTCCTTAATAATATATATGTCACTACTCAGTTTTTGTACTGTATTGTCCTTCAACTGCGTTAATCACTGCGCGCCCAAACTCTCTTTCATTTAATTGCAAGACAACTTCTTTCGTTCCGGCACCGCCCTTATCATCACCGCCACCAAACATATCCGAAAATGGCTTGAATATAGCACCCATGAGGGCTGCTTGTGCTTCAGCTTTAACGGCTTGTGTTCTAGCTCTGAGAAGAGCAATTTGATCTCCTACAAACTCTTTTGTTAGTTCAACTGTTTCCGGAGTTAGATTCTGTGCTGCCTCGATGGCTGGGACTATTCCGTTCATGGTAGCTTGGAATGCTATCCCTTTTCTTGACGGCATATCTTCAACCGCATCTACAATTTTATGAATTCCATATGCAATACCTAGCAAACTTAAAGTTGAAACGTTTGCCATGGCACCCAAGCCGGACATAAATTGTCCTAATGCAATCATAGTATCTTCGTTGCCAGCAACTTCGTTTAAACCCTCGGCAAGACTAATCATACCCCAACCTAAACTGGATAGGGCAAAGCCCATATATAATGATATGGGGAGATCTTCTACTGACCACAAGAATTGGCTTAAGCTACTGATTGCCAGATCGATCTCGTCTTGACTTAAGTTGTTAAATTTCTGTAACGCTATACCAAACGCCCAAAGCCCAACAGCAAAATAATACAATGGATACCCAACCGCACCCATGATCATGCCGACTAGTGCCTCTTGTGCACCTATCTTGGTTAAGAATCCCATTAAGCCATTGACTGCCTTATCAACTTCTGTCCCAGTTATATAATTAAATTCATATAATGCCTCAGCAAATTTCAACAGACCCATGGCAAATAGATAAAGCGGTATCGATATTGCTCCAAAAACAACAGCTAACTTGAGAGAACCTAGATACCCTATTTCATCAGCTAGATAGGTTAACCCATATACCATTGTCTCAATTTCTGAATTTCCAATTCGGTTGAACTCTTGCAAGCCTTCGGCAAAATATTTAAGCCCCAACGCAAACATAATTAATGGCACCGCAACCAACAAGCCTAACATAAAGATCTTTATCGCTAAACCCATTCCGATGTTGTCAACTAAAAATTGTAAAGCGGCTGTGGCATTGGGTATAGACTCCGAACCGAGATATGCAAATTCATCCATGGCAATAGCGAATTGTTTTAGCCCAAATGCCAACAACATAAGAGGTATACCAACCAAAATACCAGCCAAGAATATCCCCGGTGCAGCCATCAACAAATGAGATGCGGCCCACGCAATTGCAGAGGTAGCTCTAGAGAGAATTTCATCGATGTTTCCGATATTATCAAATTCCACTAAAGACTTTGCAAATATCTTTAGCCCAAAGCCAATCAACAACAAAGAGCCTCCAATAATTGCACTAACAATACCAACCGGCTTTGCAATCCATATGAAAGCCAAGGCAAAACCTAGCAAACCAATTGCCAATTCCCAAAGAGTTCCTATAATATCGATCTCTTCAGCTACTTTGGCGTATTCTTTAATACCCTTTGCAAATATTAGCAACCCTAGCCCTAGCGGTATTAAGCTAATGCCGACCAAAATCCCGGCCAATGTTAGGGGTACAGCACCAGCTATCAAAATCCACCCAAAGGCTACCAAGGAAGCGGCGACACTAATCATCAAGCCCATCCCTATATCACTAAAGGCTGTGATTCCGTCCGCCAATATTTGAAGACCAAAACCCAAAGCCAATGCAGCTAGGCCAACCGACAACCCTGCTGCCCCCAAAGGAACTGCAACCAGTACCATGGTTTTAGCAAACACCCAAAGACCAAACGCAGCCTTGAGGATCATGCCAATTTCAACTTCAGCCCATTCTCTTAGTGCTATACCTAACACCTTCAATCCATATGCAGCCAAAATTAGAGGTGCCACTACTTTAATCATAGCCATACCAAAAGCACCTAATGCCTCAGCAGCAACCATAATCATTGGCGCAAAGGGCGCCATAATCATAGCAGCCCCGGTTATACCCACAGCTATAATCATCATTGCGGCAGCAGTTGCAACAGCAAACATAATAACACCAGCAACTGCGGCTCCTAAAGCTTCGGGCATTTGTAGTGTTAATTTGAAAACCTTATAAAGCACAATCAGCATAGCTGTAAATGCTAAAAAAGGAGCAGCTATGGCTAGCCCTAAGCCACCGAAAGCAAATCCCAACCCAGCAATAGCCGGCGTTAACGGTAGTACTACGGTGGCCATTCCAGCAAATGCTGTGGTCAGGCCGGCCGTCGGAACAATCGCTTTTGTTTCTGCTATACCAGTCATGGTTGTGGTACCAGCCAAGACACCCTGTGCAGTTGATAAGCCTCCCGTAATCAAGGCATATGCAGACCTAAGACCCATTCCAATGCCGGTTACAACATTCATTATCTTTTGTGCATTTAGCAATAACGCAAAGACACCTAGCAAGGCAACCATGGTTGGAATAAACATCCCACCGGTGACATCATTCATATGAATAATCCAGTCGGCTGCGGCTCGCAGCCCTTCCAAGATTGGCATAAACCCAATTGCAAATGCTTCTTTGATACGATCTAATTTCTCTGAGAATGATTGTGCTGCTTGTGCTCTTCTTTCCATCTCCTCTGCATTCATGTCACCTTGTGCTGCCTGCGTTTGCATCTTATCATATTCAGATAATGACATAGTAAATAATTTATTTGCTTCTGTCATGTCTGAAATACCAGCAGCGTTTGCAACCATCTGTCGTTCGAACTTGTTCATGTTCTCCCAACTCTTTCCGGAAGCATCAACAGACTTTATTAAAAGCCTAATTCTTTCTTCTTCGTTGGCGTTTAGGAGTTCCATGGAATTGATCACTCCACCACCCAAGACAGCATTTAATTTGGCTGCTCCTTGTGCGGCTCCTTCAAAGGTATCAAACTGCTTTGTAATGCCCATTAGCTTGCTAATTTCGATCCCTGTTGCCTTTGCTGCGGCTGCTACACCTTTAAAAACTTCTACGGCATTTTGGCCGTATTTTGCTAGCTCTGGGGCTGACTCTGCAAAGCCTTTCTCTATCTGCTCGAACCCAACACCAATTGATTTAGAGAGCGCCAATAGATCCATCTGAGCAGCATCTGCTTGAGCGGTGGTCATGCTCATACCTTCTATCAAGATATCAAAATTCTGGGCTGTGCCTTGGATAGAGCCGCCAAACGCTTGCATCCTTGCGGTTGTTGTGGCGATTTGCTGTTGCGCTTCTTTGCCTAGGCTGGTAAAGCCAGCGTACTGTTTATGCAAGGCGCCAACTGCTTCTGCTGATTCTTTGACAGTGACATTGAATGCTTTGTTTGACTCTTGCATGTCGTAAACCATGTCATTATATTCACCAGTTGCACCGGTGGCCTTATTTAAGCCGGAGACAGCATCATCAAGTCTCCAAAACAAATCCGTTGTTGCGGACGTCATTTGAGCTAAACCAGAAGCGAACAATGCCTGTGGCTGGAGAGCATCTTTGAGAGAAGCGGCTATAGCAGAGAATCCTTGCGGTCCGGAGAGAAGCAATTGTCCGACAAACGAATCAGAGAGATCTTTGCCTAGGCCCAACCTCTTCATATATCCGTCCATGGATTGAATTACAAGTTTTGTTCCGGCATTTTGTTGTTGCTGTAATGCAATTTCTTCTTTGCGCTGTTCAATTTTAGCTGCTATTAGCTGAAATTCTTCTGTGTGTGTTGCACCCATGTCACGAAGAATTTTTAATCTTTTTTCGGCCCCTTCGAGAAACAAATTATTAGACTCTTCTTGAGCCTTCATTTGCCTTTCTAATTCTATAACATTGGCTTTCAAAGAGTTTTTATATTTTTCCAATGCGCCACTGGCATCTTCAATTGATTGTTTAGATTCTGTATTTAGATTATTTAATTTATTTATTAATTCTTCTTTGCCATCTGCATCAGATTTATTGATAAGATCAATTAGCTTTTGAATCGTGTTGCTATCCATATATAACTACCTATTGTTACTGCCTAAATTCTAATGGCCATTTGATGCCAGTCTTTCTTTCGAAATTCTTTATGGCTAGCTTAAGTCTGTACTTGCTTCTATAGGTCTTGGGATCACTTAAGCCATATTTTTTATAATGCTTATAGTAATCCTTCTCATGAACCAAAGCCTTTGCAAAAGCTTTTATTTGTTTCTTGTTGCCTTTTACTAAGATAGGCACTTTGTCACCTCCGAACATCTTTTTAATCAATTTTTTTAAAGTTATTCCAAAGGTGGCAATGTATCTTTCATTTAATAAATTTTTTGGCGGGAATACGAATTTAAATGTCTGCATGCTGTATGTATATCCATTTATATTATAAATAGTCAAACAAACAATAAAGCGGTTGATTAACAACCGCTTCTAATAATTATCGTTTTGATTTTGCTTTATTCATAGCTTTTTTGTGAGCCTTGTTTTCGTCTTCAATTTGTTTGATCAATCGTTCGACGAACCATTTCCTTAAACCGACAGGCAAATTGTATGCTTCGTAGAAACTCCATCCACCAAAGTACTTTAGTGAAAAGAATTGCTCGTATACGTTTTCCATATACTCATGCGTCAGGCCAAAAAAACTGTGCCGTGATGGGCACCTCAACCTCCTGTTCGAACTCACAACCTTCGCATGTAAAATCATACTTAAGCTCAACAGAGGGTGAAAGATCAGCATATGCCTTTCTTAAAAATCTAGAATCTCTAACTGGCATGTTATCAATAAAAGAGAACATCTTTTGCTTTACAACGTTACCGTTAATAGAAGTAACATATGTTTTAAGTTGGTCTGTCAATATTGCTTCGCCTTGTTTATTCTTTTTGCGCATGTTGACTCGATCAGTGTATCTCTTCTCGTCTGCGCCATCCATCAGTTTGACTTCAACCACAGCCTTGGTAATAGGAACAGTGATTAAGAAAGTACCAACTGCCGTTGGGCCTTCAACTCCGTCAATGTGCGTACAATCAACATTCAGTTTAGTTCTTTGAACTTCTTCTAGGTCGATCTCAGGCTCGTTAACAGTACCGCAATGAGGACATGTTATTCTAGTACTATAATCAGGCCCATATCCTGATATTCTAGCTGCTATCATTACTGCATTTTTATCGCCAATGAGCATTTCGTGTGGTCTGATATTTTTATTGATTATGATGGATTGCAACAATCTATCAATTGCAATTCCTTTTTTAAGCAATGCGCGACTAGTCAAGATATCCTCTTCTTTTGCCGTCATATGCTTAATTTCAATAGTCTCTTGTTTATGAAGAGGGTGACCCTCTGGATAGAAAAGACCCTTTGAGGGCAATTCTACAAATTCCGTTGGCACAATGAAACTCAATCCTCCGGAATTATTGGTAGTTGTTTGCTGGGTTTCAGCTAAAGGGGCAGCGCTGGCCGCATGCTGTGCGGGAGAGCCAGCCCTTTCTTCATTATTACGTCTTGCCATTTATCCTCCAATGTATTTAGCAATATGGGATTTTTAAAATTTTTAATATTAGTCTTGTCGATCAACTGTTTCGCCAACTTTGTATGACTTAGCACCAGCCGGAACACCTTGATTAACCGAAGTAGCGAATGTCTTCTCAACTTCAACGTGAAGATTGCTAGCTCCGAAATCAGCTTCGTTGTTCATTTCTGCGTAATCGTATCTAACTTTAACAGTAATTTCATTAAGATCGTCTGAGGTATAATCTAAATCACCGAATTCAACACTAGTAATAAAAGCATTATGCAGTCTCCACCCTTCTAAAACATGACCTTGTTTGTGCATATCTTTCACGATAGAAGAGCCGTCTGGCGAGCCGACTGGTTGTTGTCCATCGACACCACCACCACTAATTTGCATTAAAACAATATCTCCTAATGCGTTAACGGCACCAAATTTGGTTATTGACTGTGTTGAGACTTTATCATCTTTCGGAAGTCTATAACCAGAAGCAGAGATTATTTGTCTCAAAGTTTCGGCTGCATCCGGGTTAGCTGAATCTACAATTGTGAAGCTAACTTCGTTGTATTCCATTCGTCCCGGAAAATAAAATTTATGATTAATAAAAGCATGCTCTGCTGTTGTAATTGTCCAACTAGGCTTATCAACTTTTTTGACTGTCCAGTATGGGATCCCATCAATGCTTAGTATCCATCTATATTTTCTTTTTGGTTCTGTATAAGCGCTATTCCAAAATCCGCTTTTCCCTGTATGAGCCATGTTTAAAAATCCTCCAATTTATCATGTACCTATTTAACTAGTATTTTATTTTTTTTATTTAACTTATTTTTATATCTTAATCGTCGAAAGACGCTCCTGCACCAGTGATTATAAAGTCGAGTGCAATAAATTCTACAGCCCTTGTTGGTTTGATCCAAATCTGAGCATACATTACATTTCTATCAACTAGATCGGGGGTAGTAGTGGTAGAATCAAGAACGATTCTGAAGTCTTCTAAACCAAATCCGGCTTTAATAGTTTCCATAAATGGACGAGCCTTAGACATAAACCGCTGCCAAGTTATTTGAATGTTAGGATCGAAAAGAACTGTAGAAGCCATTCTAGAAATTCTCTTTTTCATGTAAAGAAGCATTCTTCTAACATTAATCCTATCCAACGCTGATGGTACTTGTTGCATGGTCTTCTGACCGAAGATAACAATACCTTCTGCTGGGAACTGAGCAATTGGGTTTACGTTTTCTTCGTAAAGCTTATCGCGTTCTTTTTTGGTAAGTCTCTGCGAAACTTGTAGTACTGGAAGTCCAGCATTACCTTGACTCAAGCCACCTCTGTTAAAGCCAGCAGGTGCGAACCACAGTGCACTAACGGCTTGTGAGTATGACATGGCACCAAGTGCTACAACTGATGGCGGCATCCAGATGTTTGCGCCGTTGCGTGTATCTCTCACTTGAACCCATGGATAGTAACTACATACGTAGCTAGAGTTAATCTTTCTTTCATTCTTAAGTTCAGTTATCAATGTGTCAACAATGTTTCCATTGGCCGCATATGCGTTAACTGTTTCAGAGCTACCGGTTGTCTCATGTCTAGGAGTATAAGATGCAGTCAAATCAATGATTGCCAATGCATCTGCTCGCGCTTCGCAAGTGTTAATCATGTGGTCTGTAATCGCATCATCGTGTATACCGGGCATGAGAAGCATGTCCATGTCGACGATTTCTGGATCTGATATTGTATCGATTGCTCGTCGAAGCGTGTAGTACTCATAGCTATCTCGAATGGTTCTTTTTGAGCTATCATTTGACTCAGAAAGAATTCTATTGTTGATAAGAGGCTCACGCTCGGTTACGTCGACTCCTTCGAATCCACCGTAAAGTGGAAGTGTAAACTTGTCATATCCAGCGTCAAGAACCTTTTGATATCCTGCCTTGCTTGTATCAGTATTGACCGCCAAAGAGCCATTGGTTGAATCCACACAACCGGCTGTATAGGATTTTCCTTCTGCTCTAGAGCCAGAGATATAAACACCGCCTAAGCCTGTATTAAGTTGTGGACGAACATCATCCAATGTAAAGTAGTTACTTACCTCTTCGCCTGTTCCTGCGTCCCAACTTCCGGATCCTTTGTTCTTAGCTCTAAGCTTAAGAGACAAAACGTCATGTAAGGAATCATCAAATACACTGTTAGATTCATGTCTAAGGACATCTAAACCTAAGTATCTATCTTTAGGATCAGCCAACCAGCCAACACTAGCAGATTCTACCAATTTATGTCTTGGAAACTCTAGGGATGCTGTGAGGTATTTATGTAGATGGCCACCCGTAGTTGAGCTAGCAAGGTGTTGCGCTCCATTGGCGACTGTTGTCCAGACGCTCGTAGTGGCGTCACCGCCGGCAGTTGCCATTCCTTCTTCTCCGCCACCAATCGCATCACTATTACTAATAGCTGTTGCACCTCCGGCAAGAGAAATGGCGCTGAATCGAGGTACTCCGTAAAACCCAAAGGGCAATAAAGAAGCATCGAGTGCACCGTCTTGAACTTCAGCGTTCAGTTCCACACGAATATATTTTGAAGCGTTTGGATAGCTACCCATGATTCTGTAACGGTTTTCGCTATCATTCCAGACAAATCTTTGATCTCCAATCTTTCTTCCGATATATCCGGGAGATTGTGGATTTAAATTGCAACCGGTGAAAGTCTCAATGATTTGCATGTCTCTGTCGTTGTCGTCTATTTTGCGCACAACAACATCAAACTTGCCATATTCTGCACCGGGGATACCATCTCTGCCGGCCTTAATATTGGCAATAGAGATTTTAATTTGTTTTTGTACGTTTTCCGATTCTTCAAGTGTAACAAAACGGAAAAGTTTTGGCATTGACGCTGGTGAATAACTAGCAGTTAATGCGCTCAAATCTTGGCCAAATATCCAACCAGACTTTGCCGGCTGGGCTTCGTATGTGAAGTCAGACAAGGTAGTTGTTGCATCAACTAATGGGAAGATAACACCAAAGAGGTCTTCTTTGGCAGCACCAACAGCGCCTCCTCCCCCAGCAACTTTTACTTTATGATTGAATGTGTTCGTTCCATCTCCGGATGAAAACATTTCGGAAACCATATCTTCGTATGACGCGCCAAGCCAATATCTTTTGTAATTGGTACCTTGGTTATCTGTCACCTTGCTATTTGTAAAGGTTGGGTTCGTATTGAAAACTTTTCGAATAAACATGTCAGACGATGGACTTAAGTCAAAGACGACAGTATCATCTGCTTCATAATGTGACGGGGCGAGGCCGGCTGTGGCCGTACTAGAAGAATGACCACCAGTAATATAAGTACCAGTTACTGTTATATCATAAGTCGATGTCGCGGCTGCATCAGCAGTAATGGTGACAGAAGTGGCTCCATTGGCTGCGGCAGAAACGTTATCAAGTTGATTAAGTAAGTGAGCCAGTGCGGCGTAGACTTGAGTAGCGCTCAAAGATCCGCTAATTCCAAGCGTGTGGGTTGTTCCGACTAATGTTGGAGTTGCTGTATATGCTGTTCCATCATCAGTGGTAATCGTTAATACCGTTGATCCGCCAACTGCAACAATAATTGTTTGGTTATGGGCGTCTGGAGTAGATGGGTTTGCAATCACGTTTGTTGCTTTTATACCGGTGCTATCGAAATACGCGGCAGGGGTGCCCTCATTTTTCATTGCAATTCCCTTAAAAGCAGCGTTACTTCCTAGCGATGGGAAAAGAATGCTGTTACCTTGAGCCTCGACAGTATAATTGCCTGCGCTAGCGCCGTTTTCCATGCTACCGCTTAATACAACAGAGCCACTATCTTGTACATACCAGACAGCAGCAAGAGTACCAGTCAGGGCCTCCGAAGATGCGCCTAGGGTACTTCCGGAAGGAATCAAGAAAAGGCCAAATGCGCCCCCTTGTCCTGCCGCACCATTGGCACCAACACTATATCCACATGCACCATCGGTAGATGCACTAGAATACTCTTTTCCTACCAATCTTACAACTGTGATATCAGAAGAATTTCTTAAGTATGCCATGGCAGCATAAGCTGCATACGAGGGAGCAGTCGGGGTACCGTATCGAGAAACATCAGTTGCTCCCAAACCAGTCACAGGCTCTCCGAAAACCTTTACTAACTCTTGCATATCTCGGATTGCTGTTGGCCTCATTGTTGGGCCTTTTGCAAATCTACCTATAATACATGGTCCAGCATCTCCTGCTTCTGCGGGTCGACGAGAAAGGTCAACCTCCGCAGTTTGTACACCGGGTGATACAAACCTAAATTTATCTACACCAATTCTAGACATATTAATTTATCTCCTTTAATTTCTAAATAAAAAACATTATTTCGTATTTGTGCCTTCTACACTTTATTACGTTTTCTAGAGTAAATAGTTAGAAATATCTAGAAAAGAACTATTCCTTATAAAAAGGATTGGTACCTTTTTTATTTATTCTTTCAAATGAATCACCCATCACTACTCTTTCTCTAGGAATCCTGACAACCACTGCATTTTCGACTACTTTTACTACATTCGAGTCTTCATTTTTATCGGCGCCAATCAAGTACCCCAAAACCTCAATTGATATTTTTGATTCGAATTTTCTCTCTTCTTCATTTAGTGTGCCAATGTTATTACTTGAAGTGTAATTGTGATCGATAAAGGCTTCATACTTATGTCCCTCACTTCCATCTGAATATACAAAGAAGTATCTATGGTTTCTTCCAATTGGAGAAAAGCCGCTAATAAACGGAGTCATCAAATCATTCATCTGCTGTTGGTATTCTGTGCGTATTGTAATTTCATACTTAACTGTTATATAAACTGGAATGGGAGCATAATACGTTTTGTATACGATTTTATCTGGTATTCTAGATGCTGTGTCAAACATTCTGGCGACCTTCTTTGGCTTTGTTCTGCCGGTAGTTTGAGAAGAGCCTACATTTCTATCAACACCAGATTTCCTGCTAGCCTCAGACCTTCGAATATCTGCTGTTTTTTCGATGTTCTGTTCTCTTGCTATAATAACTGACCCGCCATCTCCTATGTCCGGTATATTGCTAGGTACTGGCCCTTTGGTGGGATCTTTAGTTATGCTAATTCTTTCTACGGACATTAATGGCAAATGCAAGAGTCCGGACTTGTTTCTTAAGTCGACATCATGCTTGATCTGATAAGAGCGTTCCGCACCAACCCATATGACCGGCACTTTCTTAAAGCCTTTGTTTGTATCAGTATGCAAGTTCAGCTTTTCATTTAAATAATAATATATCGCTTTATCAACATCTTCTATAGTCGAAGGCTTTATCTTATATTTTACTTCTTTTTCATCTTCCATCAAATAACCCCTCTCTTGCTCTCACGCATTTAGCTGATATTTCTAATTTGTGCTCAACTTGACCGAATAGACGCTTTGGCTCTCCCAATGTCATTATCTGGTATAGTACATCGCCATATAACACAAAGTCTCCCTCACGAACATATAGGTCTTGATCTTCTGTTAGCCTTCTCTTGTGAAAGTGAACTGTAATTTCAGATACTTTATCAATCCCTATCTTCTCTGAGTAGCTTGTGCTTATTCCATTCCATTCAATTAGTGCTTGAACTCTTACAGGAGGCAAGAAGTTCTTTTCTATTGCTTCTCCGTATAAACTATGATATGCTGTTGTTTCATAGTCAATAGCATAGTACAATACTGTCTGTCCGATAACTCTTTCTATCAATTCGTCATTGACTTGCTTAACGAGATCTCGCTCCTTCTTCCCTGCGAACAGCGGAGGAGGTGCTTTTTTCGGTTGTTTCCATTTGTTATCGTTATCGGACATGCTTTATCTTCTCCTAAAATAATATCCCATTGTCGTCTAATTTACCAGCGTCTTTAAGTTTGTTAAGCAAAACAGCATCCTTCCGATAAAAGTGATTAATTGCGTTAACCTTATCTTGTATGTCCTGCGGTGGACTTTTAGCGGCGTCTCTCTTATTATGACCTTTGTGCACATGCCTGTATTCGTGATCTGGGTATGCCTTATACGCATAGTTTCCATCAATATAAGGGAGGTTTCTGGACTTAATCATTGCTGTGCATGTTATCGGGTGCTTATCTATGTCCTTTCTTCTTTTAAAATAGTATAACCAAACGTTTATCGCATATTCTTTTGAAGATCCAGAATCTCTATCATCTAATCCACTAGGGCTATCAGATGAAGTTACACCCGTTCCCAGCCAACTTCCCAACTCTATTGCTAAGTCATATAAAAATGGACCAAAGGAACCAACTTCCGGATTTAGAATCTCTGAATGGGTCATAAATATTCCGCAGTTTTTGTAGAATTGAGAATCTAGTTGAACTTCTCCCAATTCTTCTCCATCTCCACTTAACGCATAAATAATATAGCCATTGCCATATTCAGCAATTTCGAAATTCATGTCTCCAAGTTCGGAAATACCACCCGACCCCATACCTAGAGCGGCCTCTGAGATGTACCTTCTCCAATTTTCCGTTATTAGATTCGCTTGGCTTTTCTTTGTCTGCTCTGCTACTGCCCTACCCAAATCTCCTATTTCGGTAGAGTATACCTTTGAAAAGACAGTATCAGCTTCCTGAGATGTGATGTCTAATTGATTATCAGAAAGTTCGGAAGAAACATCTATCGCCTTAATAATCTGCTGGGCGGCATCTAACATCATTTCCGGCATTGTAAATGTGTACCCCTGAACTCTTTTATCTGAGTTGAAAAAATCATTTACTTGTTTATTGTCCATTTCTAAAAACTTGGCCGCTAAGTCTAAAAACTTATGTCCTTTGAGGACGCCGATTATAGATTCGCCACCGAAAACTATATTGGAAGATGGCGGACAATCGTCGTCTTTCTCTGGCGTCATCGGCCTCAAGTGGTCTAATAGTTTTTTAATCATGGGCTTGAATACCTTGACATATGCACGTTGTTCTTTATTATCGGCCTTTTGTCCTTTGACACCCTCCCTATCGCTACTATATACTTCTGGTGCGTAAGGTACTAATTCAGAGTCGATCTTCCCTTTGTACATGTAAGTTGTTTCTATTGCACTAACGAACCACCCGACATAATCAAAAGGTTCTGATTCATTTGCGCCCATCATCTTTAGCGTATTAACTAGTTGTTTGCCGGCTTTATCGCTTGTGTTTCTATCTGATGTTATGGATAGTCCCATGGAGTTAATGTCACAAGCAGACAAGAAACTTATCAACCTGCCAACTCCCCAGCCCTTAAAGGCAGGATCTCTTGCAATTGTCATCAGCATCATTGTACCTTTTGGTTGTTTCCCTTTTTTGAAAGTAGGGCTGCAACCTTTCTTAACTCGATCGTAAGTAACAGTTCCGGCGATTTGATCATCTATCTTTAAGACATATTGTACAACCAAGCCGCGGTCATCCATCTTTATAAATTTTGACCTTACTAAAAAATCATCGACGTCTTTAAACTTTTTCATGTTTATAAGCATCGGAAGAAGTGTTAAAGTCTGTTGTCCGAGGGATCCTTTTTCTTCTTTTAAAAATCCTCTCCAATTTTCCATTATTAATTTAAATTTCATTTTTTATCCTACAAATATTTTCAAAGGAATTGCCTTTTGTACAGCATTGACATTTTCTGCCAAGCTCTTATCATCTTCTGCCAATTTGCTATATGTCAATTGGTCTAGAAGCTCTTTGAGTTCTGTTCTCAATTTGTCTTGTTCTTCTTTTGCTTGGCTTAATAAGTCGCTGCCATTCAAAGATAAGCTTTCTCCGGGTATTGGTATTGTATTTCCAAATTTTGAACGAACCTGACCCAATGTCTCTTTTGAGAGAGACAGTGCATATCTTCTAATCCACTGCTTACCAATTGCATTTATGTTTGCAAATGGGATGTTCTCAAATGGTGCGGTGTTCATGTTATTAACACCAGCAATACCGATGTCTGTACTCCCAGTTGTGTACGGTCCACCCGGAATTGTAAATTCGAACCACATGTACTTCGGAGATATGCCGCCTGCCACTGGTGGAGGAAAGATTCTTAATTTATTATTTCTTAATTCATATGAAAAATGAGAGTTTCTTGTCCATATTGCATCTTCAAATGCCATGGCCTGCGCTTTGTTCTGCCAAGCCGGCAATACTTCAAAGGTTGAGTCATCTGAAAATTGACCGTAATTAGATAAGTTTCCGACAGTGTTCAATCCGCCATAATAACCATAAAATCGCCACATTGCATTGGGTGTCTTATAGTATACCTTTCTAATGTCGACCTTTGTATTCGCCGTTGGTGTCCCTACAAGACCTGCAAATGCCGGAGTGTCTCCGGTGGCTGGATCTGTTCCGCCATTAGATGCCGTGACCAATATAGCCTGCAAATCGTAATCTTGTTGAGATGTTACGACATCAAATGAGGCTGAATAGATATCGACATTGCCGCCCACACCGGCCTCAAATGAGACACCTTCTGCCATGCGCCTAGCATACGCAAATTCAAACCTAGGGTAGCGTAATGCCAATCCTGTGCCGTCTAATGATGCGGAAAGAGAGCCGGACTTAATTGTTCCATCATGATCAAATGTTCCGGTTGCTGTTCCTAGGATATCTGATAGAATGTTCTTTGCTTGATGTGAATTAACAATATATGAATATTCTAAAACTGCTAATTCATAATCTGCGTATACATTTTCTTCTGTTATTTCTAAATCTAAGACATCGCCGCCAAGTCTTTTATATGTAAAAGCCACTTGGTCTACTGCACCAGATAAAAAATCTGTTTCTGAAGAATATATTCCAAATGGTAAAACACCCGGTGCTGTGACATTATCTACGTTTCCTGTTATTGGCAATGTTATAGCACTGGCACTTGACTCTGGTGTCAATGTTGGATATGACATACATAATTCCCTCCGATACTATAAATAGGGAGATGCGACAATAAAGGAAGTAACATTATTAAGCTGTTTTCTTTGTTCGTCGGCGTCTTGTTGTTTTTGGTTTTGTTTCCGAAGTTGCTGTTGTCTTTTTGCGTGTTGCTCGCTTTCTTTTCGGCTTTGGTGTTTCCGTAACAATTGTTTCGGGTTTTGTTTCTACTTC
>CACFKO010000017.1 GCA_902566925.1 uncultured Pelagibacteraceae bacterium
AATATTGCAAATATATATAAAAAGAAAGGTACTCTCAAGTCTTTTCGAAACATACTTCACTGTTTCGGTATTGATGAAGAGTTAGTTAAGGTTAACTTTTATGCTGACAATACTCAATATACAATAAAAGACAAAAGAAGATACTTAACAGATAAAACAAAATACGTTGACTTCAACAATCCGGATCGCTTCGAAGCGGTAATATATCAATATGACACCGGTTCTCCAGCCGGAAGTTTAGGATTTCTTTCTGGCTCTGCTGCAACTTATGAGTACTATATACCACAAACCATCGAAGCAGAAATCGTATTCCCAGACAAGATGCCTGTTAAAACCAAGTATGGGTATGTTACGCCGTTCGTAACTGCTTCAGTGTTCGGTATAGCAGATGTTGCGGGTAGCGGCACAGACACTGCAACCGGCTCCGCCAATAACTGCAATTTGCAAGTTTATGTCGAACGCGATGAAATGGAATCAAAGAGAGCTAGATTTAGATTAAGCTCTTCTGCTTTAAATGTAAATTTGGTAACTGACTTCTACGAAGATGTATACGATAATCAGAAATGGAATTTCTCTGTTGGCCTTAAGCACGGCACAAACCCGGATCTTATCCATGGCTCAACTGGAAATACAGATTATACATTGCAATTTTATGGAGTCTGCGTTGTACAAGATTATGCTGTTGGAGAATTTACTAAAACTGCAACAATTACTCAAGCTAATGCTAGAAAATACTTAATAAATTCTAAAAGAATATTTGCTGGCGCTAGACGATCACATATTACCGGGACTTTATTGAACTATTCTGATGTTAAAGTGGGTAATATTAGATATTGGTTGACTGATTTAGACTCTAGCGTAGTCAAATATCATGCATATGATATTAATAACTTTGGTATTGACAATCCATATGAAGCAGCACTTATATATCCTTCAGCGGTGACAGAGAGAATTCCAAGAATTGATACTCTTATACTTAATTGGAATTTCGATACTCTAAGCACTTCCGATTCTACTGGGAAATTTAGCATTCTAGATGCTTCCTCTGGTTCTCAAGACAAAGCAGCATCTAGATATGATGCAAACTTTAAGTCTTACAAAGAGAAGTTTTATACAGGACAAGGCCACTTCTTCCCAGCTAGTGATAATAAATCGATTGACGTTATCTACCACCCAGTAGCTAGGAATTCATATCCGGATGTTGTTGATAGTCATGACTTAGTTGACATTCGAACTACTGATGATATTGCTTTTACTAAAGAAACAAGGCCAATCGATTACTATATTGCTTTCGAGAAGAGTCCTGCTAGAGTAATTTCAGAAGAAATGATTAAATTTATGTCATCTATTTCTGATTTTAGTAATCTTATAGGGCGTTCTGTCGATAGATACCGGACAGAATATAAAGCGTTAGGTAAAATCCGACAACTATTTTTCGAAACAGTCCAAAATGATGAAATGGATTTCGATAAGTTTTGGGATTACTATAAATGGTTTGATGATTCTTTGGGCGCCATGCTTGTTGATTTAGTTCCGGCAAGCATAAAACATTCAGATGGAATCAGCAATGTTGTAGAAAACCATGTTTTTGAAAGAAATAAGTATTGGAGCAAGTTTCCAAATGTTGAACGCGTCGCACCCGAGCCAGAAGGCGGAATGTCAACAATTAATCATCATTTGTATAATTGGAAATGTGCACATGCCCCAACAGTCAACCCGCTAACGACTGGCTCATATGACACAGTTAACTGCGATTGGTGGCAAATTAGAGCAGAAACTTATCTACCACCATTGTCGCACTCTGTTTCAGGAGTTAACAAGACACACAAGCACATATGGCAAGCTAAACAATCTGTGTTGACTAGAAGTTATAGTACAGCACAACACCTAGATATCTCTTCTATGAGAGAGTACCGAATAGGAATTAATTATTCACAAACAAAGAACAGGGAATACCTTTGGGGCGCAACAAAACCTTTTGGCGAAACACCATTACTATACAATCAGTTTGGTGCCTTCCCAATGCGCTATATGATCACTACTGAAGACATGCTAGAGGCTACAAGCGCTTGTGACTTACAATGCGAAAAAACGCCAAATACGAAGGTTAAACGACACTTCGCCGCGGCCGATGGATATAAGGGATTCCATTCATTCTTTACTCAGTCGACAGAATATGATTTTGCAAGATCTCGCGGTCATTTGATAATGCCATTTAACTTGATGTCCTCAACTGTTGACTCTGGATACACAGCTTTAATCAGCGGCGGTGTATCACCAGCAGACGGTCTGCAAGGCGGAGTTGACTTAGTTAACCTGCACGAAGATTCATATGGATTAGACGGCGGATATGGCCTACAGGGGCCATTTGGCAATCAATGGGTAGGTGGCCACCAATCTAGGCACGTAGAGTTAAATAGGTACTATACCAAAAGGCTAACACCAATCGCTGCTTCTGCTAGTATGGAGGTCACTGGTGATCCACTCGACGGTGACACATTTTCTTTATATGATGCTGCCGGGAATGGGGTACAATTTGTTATTAATAGATTCAATAACATTGTCGACGGCACTGCTCACACTGCTAGCACCTATGCCATTAACGTTGGAATTCAGTCTGCTTTGACCAACAAGGCTAGTATAGTCGCACGTCTAAGGGATGCCATCAATAATTCTAGCCTGACTTTAGATATGACGGCTGTAGGGTCAGGCTTTAAAGTTAATCTCACGCAAGACACAAAAGGATATCTCGGAAATACAGAGATTACAAATATTAATTTATCAAATGTAACTGTTGTTGACTTTGACGGTGGCGTTGGCGAAAACCCAACCATATTGGAGAAGTATTTAGACTCGGAAGATGACCGTCCAGAAGGCTATAAAATACTTTATAATGACATTATTAGCGGCAAAGGTGCCCTTGCAATCGTTGGTCCGGACTATCCTTTGCCAACTGGACCAGCAACAAATTTGACAAACACAGGATATCCTGTTTCACATAGACCCAGAGTCAGATATTACCGGTCAGAAAAAGCAAAAAGACCGGTCAACATTGCAAATATAAAGACAGTAAAACCGCAATTTAATTCGGCTGGAGCATATGCAACTTCTAGCACCATGATGCATATGCAATCTCCTCCGTATGTGCATAGCCATTCAGTTTCTACTGTTTCTCAAGTTAAAACTGGATCTATGATTATGGGTAATTTCTCTCACAATTACCAAGTTGTGCACACTGTCGGCCGACGTCAAAACCCCAAATCAACGATTGGTGTTTATGAAGAATACATGGGTAGTATATTGCAGGGAGTATACCAAGATTTACCACAAACAACCCAAGAAGCTACTATAATAGGTATAGCAGCCTCAGTTAACGGAAATACGTATTCTAATTTTCATAGCTCAAACATATACCATGGAGATGTAAAATCATCTAGCCGGGCGTATGATGATTATTATGCTAGAAAATTTAATAGTGTTATAGCATCAAAATTCTCCGCTCCCGGTGGCTATGAAGTGATGGGAGAGACATTTATGGATATGCGTGGAAAAGAGATGTCTGTATATAACGCCCTTCCGTGGCGAAACTTATCTGTACTAGGAAATAAAATTCGATTCGGTGCTGATAGAATAGCTATTGGTGGTAGCGGAGAGCACAATCTGACTACATCAGTCAATTCTGTACGTGTAAATGATGCGGAAGGATTTCGTGTTGGTCTTCGAGCGCACTTGACTAGACATTCATTATTTGGTGGCGTCAGCCCAGCCAGTACAGTAACTGAAAGTGCCAGTGATGTATATACATCTAATGGAAGCGCCAGCGTCTGGCCATCAGCATCATTTCATAAAACAAATAGAAATGCAAAATACAGTATTTTAAAATATATTAATACTTCTAATCATGATTTAGCTTATCAAAGAGACAACTATTGGGTCACACATCAGATTCCTAGATCAGATTCGCAATACGCATGGGCGAAAAACGCTTATGATTCTGCCTTGTTTAGAGATCGACCACCTCCAGACGATAAAGCGACCCTAAATAAGCATATTTTGGATTACCTGACGATACCTAGTGGCGCCACATCTATTTCTCCTTATCTCGAATTAGGCGATGTAGCTACCGTTGTATCACAAAGTTTACATGAAAGAAGGTTTTTGAATTCCGTTGGAACTTATCAAGATCAAAATACAGGCGACACGAACCCGGACATATATATTGATAACACTTCTCGCGTTGATCATGATTTACATAACATGTCACACACTGGCAGAACTCTTTATATTGGCATGACGTCTTACGGATGGCCATCGTGGGAACAAATTAGAAACAATGATCATCCAAAAAATGTAGAAGTAAAGAAGAGATTTGGATACAAATACACTGATTTTAATACTGCGATAGTAGGATCTGCTGCTGTTGGATATATTAAGCTAGCTTTAAGTGATCCGGACGGATATCAAAACGATCAAAAGTTGATAACTATAAAAGATTATGCTGGCAATTCAGTTACTTTTGAGAATGGTAGAGCCGGCCCAGATGCTGTTAATACCGGTACCGGAGAAACTGATAGCAATGGCAGTGGATATGTTGTATACGGTACCCAGAACTTAACCAACAATTCAACTTCTGAGATAGCGGAAAGATTTGTAAATGCGATCAACAATGTCAATACATACACTCAATCGCCTAATCTTACTTTAAATGTCAAAGCAGAATTATATGGGAATTCATATATTAAGATCACACAGTTAAGTGATCCCGCTGATCATACGCTAGGTAACTACGGCAACACAGGGAATATAATAAATGTTTCGGAAACATCCCCGGGAACATTTTTCAAAATAATTAATTTTGCTGGTGGAGTCCGTGCAATCCCGGCCTCATTTAACATGGAAGAGCCACATCGTGGATTTTTACGTACTAAAACCAAAACAGTCGACGAATCTAGAGTAGTATTTGCGCTACCAAATAAAACTAGTATACTTTATAAAGGCGATGTAGAAAGATATTTGACTTATAAATATCCATATTACAATATCAAATTCCACTTTAATAATAAAAACTTTTATATCGATTTAGAAGACATGAACCTCAACAATAATGAATCGTTTTATACAAATTTGTATGATTATTATTGTACTGAGAATTACGATGTCAACCACTTCAGAATCAAGTTTGCACAATTGCAGGCTAGCCAGATTGTGTATCCAAAGCCGGTAAAACACACCAAATATTCTGTTAGATCTAGGAGGTTTTTCGTTAACAATTTCTGGGCGACAAATAAAAACACTGTCTTAAGTTCCTCTAGAGGTGATACATCTATAGAAAAATTAACTGCAAATTTCCAATCTATGTTGGGAGGCGCAACATTGCCGTATATTAATGGCTTAGATCAAATTGGTAGAATTCGCACTGGGAGCTATTCTGTGCTGTTTGCGACCCGTCACTTAAATCACATATACGACAATTACACCATGGTGCCAGATACAGAATTGTTCTATAATTCAAACAATCTTGTTATCGATGCTCTAGGGAAAGATTCAACTACATGGTGGAATGTCTTCCCGAACAGCGCCGCTAAAAATTACGCCTCAGCCGATTCTAGTGATGCACATAAAGAAGCTGCGCCCACAAGACTAGTCTTAAGTCAATCAATTTGGCCAATGGACGCAAGAATGAATTTTACTAGCTCTGACGCCTCTTCCTCTGCCGGCAACGGTGCAAGGGCTTGGGGAACAGTGACAATTGTAACAGCAGCAGATACTAACGGCGACACTATACAGTTTACTAGTACGGATGGCACTGCGTTTGTAATCAGAGGAACCGCCGGTAGTCAAACATCTGATTCCACCAGCACTGCGCGTGATTTTACTAAAGTGGATGGAGATAATAACACTACTGCGGCAAACTTAGCGGCATGTATAAACGCACACTCAAAGTTAAGCGCTTCTGCCACTAATGCTGTTGCAGTGATTTACCAACAATATGTTGGCACTGCTGGGAATGGAACAATAACTTTGTCTGATTCTGTGTCTATGACAAAGAGAGATTTCTCCGGAGGAACAAATCCCAAAATAAATTCCGGTGGCGATGGTGTACTGCAAAGTACTTCACACTTATTTCACAATGCCGGAACTGTTATTTCCGGAACTGATTACATTCAGGTTTCTCCAAAGTACGGATACACTCATACACTTCAATCCCCGGGATCCTTAAGATGTCCAACCGGTCGATCTAGCTTGGGGATTATGTCACCAACTTTAGCCGGCGAAACAGGCCAAGACACTGGACCGTACCCTCTAAGATCTAATCATTACTGGTTAACTCGATCTTTAGGGGAAACAACAGATGGCTTATATGATTCCACAGCATTTTGGGATACCCCAACTGTATCTGGCTTAGAGCCATTTGAACAATCATATGATCACTGGTACAAAGAAACTCTTAAGTGGCATAGTAAAGACTTTGCGCTAATCCCAGAATACAGAGTGTCCGGTCATTGCCATCGATGGCACTTAAAAAGTTCTTTAAGTTCGTCATGGTATAAATATTTTGATAAATTGACGCGTCGTGCATGGGGTGGTGATATCGGTAATGATGTCCCCAGCAGTTGGTTAGATATAACTGGCTCCTCTATCACTAAAGATCCTCTAGAGATGACCAATATGACAGATAACATAACCATCGATGGAGATGATTTAGTCAAAACAGATGAAAATGGCTTTATTGATAATTTTTCTACAACAACTAGAGTTAGGGATTTAGACAAATTTGTTGTAGATCACAAAAAGAAATCTGATAGAATAAGTTTGTCTTTAAGGTGTGATGCACTTTATAAATTTCTTCCATATTATGGATTCTTCCCTCAGCTTCGAACATTACAATTATGCGATATGTTTTCGTATGATCACTTACAATTTTGCAGAACTGTAGAGGCAGACATTAATAGCGATAGGCCATACCCAGAATCTATAACCGCACAACTTAGGCCATTGGTAGATGCTATTATGGCTCCCGGATTGATGTATAATACAATAAAGTCTGGTATAGCCGTTGATTATCCATTTATTAATAGTAAGTTAGAGACAGGCTCTTATTTTGATCCATATGGTGGAACAAATCATATGATCAATAATGAATTTTTTGACAAAAGATTACCATTTGATGCATTAGTTCATCCGCGAGAAATACTAGGCGATATGCTTAAAGACGGTATTATTGATGCTAATCCACACCCAAGCGCCTCTATGAATATAAGGCTGAAATACGAAGACACACTCAGTCCGGACAAGGCTAAAAAACACCAAAGATATGAAAAGGCAGCAAACAACTTTTTTGCTGAGGTGCCAAATTTCTTTTTAGAAGATTGTATGACAACGATCTTAACTTCCCGACCCGGCCCTTACTCTATTAGATTTGATGGTAAATCACAATCTACAACCGGCGATAACATTGTCGATGATGTGCCGTTGTTTAAAATGTTTATAAAAATGAATAAAACAACCAAAAGGCATCCATGGTTGTCTGACGGAAATGGAAACCCGGACCCATATTACGAAGCACTTCTAAATGAAGATCCTTATTCTGGCAGTTTTGCGTTCAATCAGATACAAAATATACCAACTTCGAGTACAAATTACTTCCATTCTGAATATTTGTATTACACTAGTAGCGCTTTGAACTTTGAAGTATCTGATTTTGACTATGATCGACCACAAGCAAATCATTATACAGAAGTAGAAACTGTCACAATGTATTCTCAACCACTAGCGTTTGGCCCTCCTTGTGCCGGCGGAGTTGCAGCACAACATGCGACAAATACATGTGACGGCGCTTCGGCTGATCGCACAACTCATATTGTCGAAAAGTACAATAACACAACATATAGAATGTACGACTCGACAAACGGCTTTAATGCCCCATTTACGCCCCCTTATTATGACGGTGGTGCATGGGCTGTGGTAACCTTTAACCCTAGGGAAATGACGAACGTAACTCCCCCTACGGAGGATCCCGATCCCCCCGAAGGAATTGTTAACAACGTTGGCTACCAGCCGGCAAATCGAAGAGATTCAGCGGATACTCCCTTTGAACCCGGCCCGCAGAGCACCTTTGAAATTGTATGTACACCAGAAGATGTAGTTAATAACATAGCTATAGAATATATAAGATTTGAGTTAAATCATGAGTCAGGATCTTATGGTGATGTTGGAACTAGGGGTCCTCAAGGATTTACGCTTAATGAAAATGCTATGCAATTAGACGCATCGATTGAAATGAAATACGGCCCTGTACCAACTCCAAATGGCGGATATGGTAAAGGAATCGTAATCCAATCTAAATTTGAAACTCCAATACTAGATTTTTCAAAATATTTGTTGAGAGATTGGAACTTAGATAATGAAAAGGAAGTCGCGATTAAATATGGCACATCTGATGAACTGCCATTTAAGAAGCTAACCACCTCTGGATCTTTTGAAGTTGCGAATTTGCTTGGCTCGATTAAGAGAAACTACAAAAAAAGAGTTCAAAATCCATCACCATATGGAGTGACATATTTGCCGCACACATCTAGTTGGGATAATACCAATATTGATTCTATTTGTAAAGTAACAGGAGCCTTGACCCCTATAGGCATGTGGCACCAATATGGTGATGTAATTACCAGACAAGAACCGAAGGGCATCTATTTGGGTGTTTATGATTATGTAGATTCCCCATATGAAGAGAAGGGCACATTGATGACAATTTGCAATCCAAAATATGCTTTGGTTGAGCCAAATATTGCGGAAAGAACTTCATGGATCCCAAGTCTCTCTAGCAATAATGAAATATCTGACACAATTAAGGGCATGTATAGCGTAGTCTCAAATCCATTGAGCAACATAAAGCCATACTTTCCTCGGCAAAAATTAATGAGAAGATTAGGTACCTCCACACCAAACCCCACCGCGCCAAACATACCTATAGAAAAAGACTCTGCTGTTGGTGGTCGTCTACAACTAGTAGTTCATAACCCTAATCCTTTCCATTATCATGAAATAAGATTCATTAACGACACTAGCGATCTAGTAGGCACTAATATCCGAACATATGAAGATGTTAGTCGTCACATGGAGATCATAGACTCAGAAGTTTTGGTTATGGATGTGACTCATTCATATGAAGAACGCCCCGGAACTCTCCCCCTTACCCATGGCGGTGATATAGTGTTCAAGATCGATAGCACTGACGGCGCCGCTGGTATTGGCGGAATGGCCGGGACTAATGACTTTCATAAAAATTGGATACGCACTTATTATACCAACACTAGTAGCATCTCCAGTGGTAACGGCGGCGTAAAAATAGCTAGAATGGCAGATTTTGGCTCCCTTGCTGATGACCCGATATCGTTTACCAATGTTGACTCTTCATTTGCGTTGAATTACTATTTGAAAGATCATTGTCATGCTGGTGGTGTGCTTCCAAGCGCTGGAACAAGATCTTATTATGGACTGATTCACACATGGATTTCTGATGGTTGGGCAATTAAGCAAAACAGTAGAAGAAATCACACTTTTGATTTTGCTCGTTATCCGGAAGGACCTGTTGTAAGAAACTCAACCATACCACTACCCAGCTATTACATGCATATTAACTCGAATCAATTTGGATCGCTAGCTGATGTGACAAAGGATGCTGACCAATTTGGCTTCTTAAGAAGACTAGCGGTAGGCGTAAAATATCATAGGCAATCAACATATATTAATCATAGAGCTTATGGAAAAAAAGCTGACGTTCCGTTAATTACGATGTATATCATTGATGGCGATACAATTACCGAGCCGGGCAAATATTATTCGAATTTGGCTAGAGAATCTATTCGTAACGCTGGTCATGAGTTTATCACACTCAAAAATACTAGTGATAGAATTAATAATTGTAATTCAATTTCCGGGAAAAAATGGTTAGCTATGTTACCGCCATTGCCAACTGTTACCACAGGCAATGTTACGGCGAATATATCAGGCTCTTCTGCTTACACATACGCGGATTCAACTAGTGGGCGTGATCCCAGTTCAAATTTCGTACACCAACCTCAGTGGTTTAGGGGCAGTCTAAAATACAGCGCATATCCCAGAGAGGTATTGGGAGTCGAATATTCAACAGCCCACACAGCTAGTACAATGCCGACTGGTGGTGTTGAGCTAGCCACACTTCATCCTAGTGGAAATCTTTCAAATAATAACAATTTGGATTTGTATGCCGGCCCAAGCGGCTTTGATCGTACCTATCATGCTTCAACAGTTGACAATGCGGTAGTGACTGCTACTCCTGCGTTAGGATATGTTGCTTTTGGTCCTCACACTTTTAGTCCGATAACGATTCGATGGGGCCACATTATGAAGGCTACAAATGATGACACATTACATAGAAAAAGAAAACAAAGATGTTTAAGAAAATTCCTAGGATTTTCTAAAGCTAGCAGAAGAAAGATGGGCGTTCTAAAAGAAACTGGAAGATTGTCTGAAGCAATTATTGCAATTCCATTTTTAAACAAAGATGGCGCGTTTAATAATGATGCTGCAAACCCATATTTGAGACTCTACAAACCTCAAATCGATCAATATTTAATGAACAAGGGCATTATCACAAATCGATCGCGCCCGGGCGCTTATGTAAACCATGATCAAAACCAAGGATATCGACCAACAATTTCTAGCGTGTTTACAAATGATCCAGACCCGAACAACGATGGCACTTGGGAAACTCAGCCAGCAATAAGAGAGCCACATGCCGCTGTAAAAGAACAGATTGAAAAAATGCAAAAATATATGCTCCCACCGCATTTGGACTTTATTAATAATTCTGATGCAATATATTGTCCAATGTACATATTTGAATTTCACATGGACTTGACCCAGCAAGATCTAGGAGATTTATGGCAAGGAGTTATCCCTAAAAGATTAAGAGCCGGAGGTTCCATGGTCGGTAAAACTAGTTCTGACCCTAGGGACTTAAGTCCCAGAACTATAACGCATGAATTGACAGTCGACAGTCTATTGCCTTATGACTTTCAACAAACACATGTTGGTGCAATGGAAGGCATGCAACAAGACGACACCCCGGATTCTCTAAATAGCGATCAAATATCAGCTAAAGATATGTATCTTATGCTTGATGATGATTTAGCCAACATTCAATGGTTCGTATTCAAAGTTAAAAGAAAAGCAAATCATGACTTTAGAAAGCAAAAAGTTTTAGATATGTTTAGAAATGCTAATGTTAATGTTGACAATCCTGTCGACCTTAAAAAAGCTTTAGAGAATATATACGTTGGCGCCGAAGGAGATTTAGAGTCTTTGATAGGTCCGGACTTCCGCGCTCTCATGAATGATCATGGCACAGGACTTCTAGATAACATAAAAGTAGACCCTGAGCCAGTATTCAACTGGCCGTATGATTATTGTTCTTTCGTTGAGAATGCAAAGCTAACCGCAACGTTCGAGATCTCCGCAGATCTTACACCGGAAGAAGTCGCAGATCGCCCCGAACTGGATCTTACAAACTTAACCGAAGTTCCAGAAAGAGCAACACATCTGGTCAATGAAGGTACCACACCTACTGGTCCCGGAGGTTACGTGCCGGCTGATGACCTTGACAAGCTTCCTCCTAGAGAAAGAGAAGAATTCATTCCAGACTCTGGTAAGGACATTCCGGGCACAGCAGAAGACACTAGCACTTCATTTTCAAATGATCAAGAACGCAGAGAAAGCCGACGAAATCGCGCAAGGCGCGGCTTCGGCAACACTGGAGGTAAATACTAATGACATTTTTTAACAAAAAAGAAGAAATATTAGAGATCAAACTTACGTCTTATGGAAAGTACTTGTTATCTAGAGGTGATTTTAAGCCGATGTATTATAAATTTTTTGATGATGATGTAGTTTACGATTCAGAGTTTTACGGCTTTACAGAGTCTTCTGGAGATGCGGAAGCCAGAATACAAGAGAATTCTCCTAGTCTCAGGGTTCAGACTAGTTTTAGAGATTTGGAGAAAGAAGTTATAAAGATTCATCCTTTCCCTCTATTAAACACAAAGAAGATTGGAGATTTCGAACATGTTTTGCATGGCGATAATTTATTTGAAGAAAAGTATAATTCTTTTTCCGCTGCTTTGCCGTTGGGTAGTTCTGACTTGGGAAGCCAAAAACTGCCATATTGGAATGTCATTGAATTAAAAAATGGGTTTGGAGACATAACACATGTAAGTACAACAGACTCAGCTAGCTCACCGGTTATTAATATCCCAAGTATTCAAAGTGACATCACAGCTAGCATGAGAATTAAGACAGCAGATTTCTGTGGCCCTATAGAGCCAAAAACTAATAAATACATACATGTATATGATGACAAGACATATGTCAGTATCGATGATGATTTTATACTACTCAGAGTAGAAGAAGAAAATGTGCCATTTATAAATGAGGGGTTTTCTGTTGAAGTTTTTGAAGTCACACAGAGTGTTGATAACGAAAGAATTCTAATACCGAAGAAATTTAAAAAAGAGATTGAATATGTTAGAAATGGCATCTTATTAGATGAAGAAGAAATTAATGAACAATTAAGAAATAATTCTTTGGAAGTTGATTCTAATTATGTTAGCTATTGGTTTGACATTCGTGTCGACCAATACATCGATAACAAAACCAGATGCGAATATATATTATCATTAGAAAAGAAAAATAGTGTATTTGATAGCAACATAGAATGCCAAGACTATTCTCAAGATCCCGGCAGTAGCTTATACCCACCAGAAGATTTTGAACCAGAGGAATGTGAATGACCCAATGTAGAATAACAGATCTAATACCAGTTGTTAAGCTTAAGAAAGTAACGATTAGAGACAAAGTAGGAGATCTTTCTCTGTTCGATAATTCGGCATATGTCGACCCTCACTTACATCCATATGATCAAAATTCGCTGTGGCAAGCTGTTGGCTCACAGACATCTTCCGGCCTTGCTAATGCACAAACTTTATGGTCTTCAGCGATGACTGAATTTACTACAACACCAATTGATGAATTGACAATCGACGTACATCTTTGTGCGGAAGATATTATTTTTAACCCAAATGTGGAAGCTTCCCAAGGAGCCGGCGGAATAATCGGTTCCGGCCTTTCTGGTTCAGCAGCCTTCCCGGTTTCAAATCCTATAGTGCAACAGTACTTTCCTTCACTAGCAGATGACAATGGGTATGTTTCATACACTGAAGCACTTCCAGAAGAGGTGGTAGGATCAATTGTAAACAATGATTTAAACTTCAGTCAATATTTTGCAAATAGAGAATTTACAAATCATTTTAAAATAAATTTGTTTTATATAAAATCAGATAAAACAACGGACTTAGGTGGTCAACTTATAAGATTGATAGAAGAAATTGACAGAAGATTCAACATTAAGGCTAATAGGTCATGGGGATGGAGGATACAATATTTTATTAAATCTCTTTTGGTCGGACATAATGTTTTTGCTCCGCCCATGACAGGCGCTCAAGGTGCATATGAATTTGCTAGCAATTCTGCGCCGGCCCCATGGAACGCCGTTGCTATACAAAAGTACTTTTTTGATCTTGGAATCGACGATTCTGCTTTCTTTGATTGGATTTCGAACAATATGGAAACCATTTACTCGGATGACGCACAGCAGTTTATAATTCCTACCCAATTGGTATTTGACGAAAAATCAATAAATGATTTAGTTAACGAAGGCTATGGAAGGTACAATGAAGATGGAAATTTCATATACAGTATATTGCCATCTGATTCAAATAGTAAGTTTGCCAATATGCCCAATCCACCAGACCTGTCATATGATAAAAGCAAAGGAGTCCTCCGAATCCGAGAATCTGATGTTAATGTTAGAAACTGCGCGATCTATACATTTCCAGAGGTGTCGCCGGATGTTTTGGATGTTGGTTTAACACAGCACTATGGCATGGATCCATCTTTTAGATTGCAACACGGCGGTACCGTTTCTAGCCCTAGTGAAGTACAGGTTGTTTTTAAAAATGAGTTTCTAGCTATGCAGCCGATATTCTCTGGCTTTGGGACATATCAAAGAATCTTGATTGATAATAAGTCGGTTGATCAACCCGGTGGAATTACTGGTCAGAACACAGGAATCATACAAGACTTTAGAGAAATCCAGAGATTAAGTAATTTAAATCATGATTTTTATGCCAACAACTTTAAAGTTATGCTTGACACTTTGACATATAAACTTAACAAGCCTAGTGGCTATGAAGACAATAACTTTGTATCTAATCTTTTTTCTGCATTTCATGAAGAGTATCAAGACGACCAAGGTAAAATTAATAAACACTTATTTAATTATTTTAGCTTTAATATATTAAATTATTTGAGATTAAGGTCGACACTAGCGCCAATATACCAAAGATTACATCAATTTTCGGATCCGAATAACACCGGCTACAATCCGGCATACAAGCCAATCTTAGATGACTTGCTGCATCGATGCAATATTTTATCCCTCAGAGTCTATAGAAAAAGAGTAAGCAACGGATATATCGCATCAACTGATTTGGACTATCGAGGACAAGAGGAATTTACTGTTAACGAAAGAGAGCAAATGATTTGCCACACTTCAGATTCTAATCTTGGTGGCACCAATTTGCCGAACATTCCTGCGCTGAACCCTAAAGCTTTTATAGAGACAGCCGGCACCCCTGTGAGTATGATACGACAACTAGGATTATATTTTGATAATGGCACTGGAGAGGATGCGGAATACAGAAGAATCAGAAACGTATGCTTCGCTGACACTGACATAATGACTAAATCAACTGGAAAATACAAATACCGTGTAGAGATAGACGTAGCAGATCATCTTCCGGAAAAAATCAATGAGTTGTTTTATGGTACAGAAATGATGCTCAAGGGTTATGACAACTTAATAAACTTTGTCGAGAACGCAAAGATCCCACCAGACGTTAGCTGGGCTTTGGGTGGCAACTACCCGACTAGTGGTTTATCGACAAATTATTTCTATGTAACAAATCAAATCCATCCGGACCTTTTTGATGCTTCCACAGACTCGGGTGTCTACTATGCCGACTTAATAACTGAAATCGAGTCTCATAAATCAGACTTAAGGGATCTGTATCTTATGATAGCCGGCAAAAATTTGTATAGCATGTCAATGATTGATAATCTGAGCTTTGCGGATTTGGAAGAGATATATGTTGTAAGAGATTTCATCGCAACATTTTTGCGTACTGTTGATAGCATCCTAGGCTTTTCTGGATCTGGTCGGACCAAAGGGGTCAACAGCTCACCTCGCAACGCAGCATATCCTATAGGCGGCTCGAACACAGGAAACGAAGGTCGCTTCTCAAGACCCAAGTATAATACTCTTAAATATAACTTTAAAGAAGTGATTGACATGTCCCCCATGCAGAATTTAAAATATACGATTATGGGCACCAGACAAGTAAAGTCTGAAGTTCAGGGTCAGACCGCCGGTGCCTATCCGAATATCTTGAGGGCTACACAACATGCGACTTACGGAACTGCCCGAAGTCCAAATTATTGTACAATAAAAAGTCTAGAACTCAGGTACCAAGAGGAGTGGCGCCGCATTAATAATGATTATGTCACAGCCATGCCGGCGGCAACTAACGTAACCACAACTTCGATTGTTAGAGATGACCCTGACACCGGGTATTCCTTATATACAGACCTAGGTGTACGCCAAGTTATAAGGCCGGATATCGAAGAATACAATTTGTACAACTGGACGAATGTAGGCCATCGCTCAAAGTCGATGTATATCACTGATGTTGATCGATCTTTGCATGATGCCAATTCTCCTAACCGGTTCAATGTAACGCAAGAATTTAATCATGATGCGGTTGAATTAGGTAACGCAATGATCGGTTCATACAAAACAGAATCTCAAGTAACACTTTCATACACTCCGGTTAGCACAATGAATTCTTTCAATCGTGATAATACATTCTATAAGCAAAAGAACTTTGCTAGCTTCATCAATGACAATCTAGCTACTACTGTTACATGCAATAGCGAAAACATCAGTATATTGGATTCTATTGATAATGTCAATGATGAAGAATCATGCGCACCAGATCTAGCTGTCATAGAAGGAAAAACGACTCCTTCACTACAATTCAATGAAACGTTTGTGACAAGCGAATTGGTCGACTCCCCAACTATGTTGGACGTAGAAGTAGGCAAAAAGTCTCTTCAAGAGAGTACAAGTTTGAATGCCAAGGAAGAGGACGCGCTATGTGAAGCAACGATAGATTATGTAACATCTAGGGCATTAGCCAACATGAGAGGATATAATATACTCCGTCGACCAGATTTTATACAAGGAAATCAATATTCTAAATTTGATTTAGATGATTATAATTCTAGAATGTTCATTAATGACAGCGTAAAACAACACTTATCTTTTCAAGCAGATCTAGATCCCTATAGCATAGTGGAGCAAGGTGGAGAATTATCCTATCTATATCAATTGAATTTGATATTACAATTACATAGAATCTATAGAATAGAATATTTAGGTGGCTTTACTATTGACATGAAGCCACAATGGAAACCTATTAATTTTACAAACATGAAAGGTTTGATGTATGCTAGCCCAAAAGGAATATTGTGCAGAATCAAGTTGCGCAACAATACCGATTTACAGATAGACAATATAAATACTAGTTTAAATTTATCAGCATTGGACGAATATTTTGTGCTATGCACAAAGTCCGATATAATAGATAGCAATCCATCGATAAACATTTTAGATTTGCTTAAAGATCACGAAGGAGGTGTATAATGGCTGATTTTTATGACAACAGTGTTGTATTATATACCAAGATTAAAGAGATAATGCCGGACTCCATCATCGACGTATACAACGCTAGTAGTTGGTCACACAGTGGCGGCTCTTGGCCAAACAACCCACCTTACGTTGCATATGATATAGCAATCAATGTCAATCTTCCTGTTGCGGATTATTATTTACCAAAAGATTATGGTCTAGACGAAACTTCAACAATGGCGGAAAGGCTAAGATATACGGTTGCCTATGAATACAATTACTTTTCTCATGATTATGAATTATTAATGGGTAGCCTACAATCACAATTGCAAAACAACGATCTTATGTTAAAAGATCTTATCCAAGATTTGCCTGAATTGGCTGTTTTCTATATTTACCAATACGCTAGAGATTCTGGCACTGGAACATGGGATGCCGACTCTTATACTCCACAGGTTGGATATCTAAGTCAATTGA
>CACFKO010000018.1 GCA_902566925.1 uncultured Pelagibacteraceae bacterium
AATAAAAGCAACATCAGTATATGCAGAAGCACACAGAGGTGTATTAGAATCTACTATTGGATTTGCTGATATAGATGGTAAAGGTTTATCTACATTTGCTAGATTAAATGAAGAATTATTTGATAGTGCTATTATAAGGAATATAGCAGAAAACATTAGAAATGAAGTTGCTAAAGGATTACAAGCAGGATTAAGTGCTAAACAAATAACTGAAAAAGTATCACAATCATCTATATCTTTTGCTCAAATGGAAACAATAATTAATACAACATTAAATACATATTCAAGAATGGTTACTAATCAAATGATGGACGTTGCACCTGATGATACTAAATATGTTTATATAGGACCAGTTGATGATAAAACTAGAGATGAATGTAGAAAATATGCAAGTGCAGGAGCATTAACAGAAGCACAGATTATTGAGAAAGGTTGGCGTACAACATTAATAGATGGTGGTGGTTTTAATTGTAGGCATAAATGGGAAATAGCATCAGAAGAAGGTATAGAATTATTTGAAGGAAAAAAAGAAAATGCTTGATTTAAAATTTTTTTTAAAAGTTGCTCCTAAAATTAGAGATAAATATAGAGAACATATTTTTGGGGCTGATGCAAGTGCTAGTTATATTAAACCTGCTAGAGATATAGATGGTAAAAAATTTAAACAATATTCAACTAAATATGGTCAAAGGAAACGTGCAGATAAATTTGCTAGACAAGCATCTAGCTTTAAAAATTCAACTAATCCTGTATTAACAACTGATTTATTAAGAGATTATGGAATGATAGGCAACCCAACATCAACAGGATTTCAAATTGGTTGGTCCATATATGGTGCTGTTGTAAGGGCTTTAGAGAAAATGGGTAGAGTTTTAACAAGACGTAATAAACCATTGCCTGATAATGTTTTAAAAATTTTAGACGCAGATGCAAGTAAATATAATAGAAAAAAATTAAATAAAAGAATACCAAATAAAACAACGAGGCATAAGATTGGTAAATAATAATACTATGATAATATTTAAAATAAATTATATTAAGATTAAGAATTTTCAATAAATATCCACATAAGGAGTTAAAATGTCAGAAGAAAATAAAGTAGAAAGTCAAACTAACAGTAATGAAAATACTGAAACAAATCCTAGTACAGAAACTAGTAATAAAAATGTACCATATGATAGATTCCAGGAAGTTGTTGCATCTAAAAATGAAATGGCTTCAGAAATTGGTAAGTTACAAGCACAGATAGATAAAATGAATGCAGATAATAAGTCAAAGGCAGAAGCTAAATTAGTTGAAGACGGTAAACTAAAAGAAGCGCTTGATATAGTAACTAGAGAAAGAGATGAATTTAAAGCATCATCTGAACAATGGAATACTTATCAAGCTGAAAAGAGAGAATCTTTAATGTCTAAACTTACTAATGATGATGATAAATCTATTGCAGAAGGTTTGACTGATTTGAATAAACTAGAAACTTATGTTAATAAGGTTGTTACAATTAATGCACCTTCAACATCAACTGCTAGAGCTACTACTGGTAAAGCAGGTGATATGGGTGGTTATTCATCTTATGCTGAATGGGCTGAAAAAGACCCTGAAGGTTATAAGAAAGCAAATAATTCTATAGCAGGAAGTGGTATTAAAATTGCCTACTAAAAAACATAGTAAATTAGCAGGTGTTGATTTTGACCCTAATAATGATATGGAATTAAAACCTAAAGCAGATGGTGATGTTGATGTTAGATATAAGAATGGTAAGATGACTTTTGATGAATATATTGATGAGATGGAATCAAGAACAACTAGACATTCTGAAGGTAAATCATTAACATCTAATTCTATGGGTGTTTTTTCAGGATTTGGTGAAGGAACATTAAATAAAACAATCAAAAACAGATTAAAAAAATGCTCAAAATGAAGGCTAACAAGCAGTTGAAAGAGCATTAAACTTACGGAGGCTATGAAATGGCTGAAACAGATACAGGCGTTGCAGAAGGTGGATTAGGAAAGATTATAGGAGATGCAGTTATTGCATTTAATCATACTAATGTTATGCTACCTTTGGTAACAACAAAACAAGCAGTAAAAGGTGCTATTACAGTACAATTCCCTGATTATACTAAAGTTGGTTCAGGTAGTGTTGGAGCAGGTACAGATGGTGCAGATTATACAACTGTAACATCAATTACAACAGCTGCAAGAAGTGCTACAATATCAGAACACGTTATTAGAGCAGATGTGACCGATTTAGCACAAATGGGTAACGCTGAAGACTTAACAGGTAATGTAGGTAATATATTAGGTAATGCAGTTGCTGCAAAACTTGATGATGACCTAGTAGAACTTGGTAAATCATTCTCACAAACTGAATGTGGTGCAGGAACAGCATTAGCATTATCACACGTTTTTGGTTCTATGCGTCAATTAAGAAGTGCAGGTGCTCCATTCCCATATAATTTGGTTTTATCACCAAAGCAAGTATGGGGTGCTAAAGGCTTGGTTTCATTAACTAATGATGCAGCAGTTACAGGGTCAAATGCTAAACCATTATCTTTACTTGGTATGAAAGGTGAAGAAGCAATGGCTACTGGAATGATTGGTTCAATAGCAGGATTTGATGTTTACTGGTCAGACCAAATTGATGAGGATGTTTCATCAGGTGGTGATGCAGCAGGATTCGCATTCAGTAAAGGTGCTGTTGGTTTAGGCATTGGACCTGAAGGATTATTTAGAATAGAAACAGAAAGAAATGCTTCATTTAGAAGTACAGAGTATGTCGCAGTTGGATTTTGGGCAGAAATGGAAATTAAAGATGCATTTGGTGTTTATATTCTATCTGATGTTTCTTAATAGTTGATTAATTAATAATCGTAAAGTGGGGTAGTATGTCGGATACTACCCTGCTTTTTAAATAGGAGAATTTTATGGAATTTTTTAAAAAAGCAAATGGAATGGTATTTAAAGTAATGCCTAACCATGATATAGAAAGTTTAAAAGCAAGATTTGTAGAATGTGATGCAGAGGGTAATGAAATTAAAAAAGAAAAACCTAAAGCTAAACCAAAAACAAAAAAGAAAGAAGGTAAATAATGGCTATTAAGGTTAAAAGTTTTTTACACAATGATGATAAAATTGTTAGTGCAGATGGTGATGCAGATGGAACATTAGCAGAAGACATCCAGGATTATATTGATAGCCTAGATACTACACCTGCTAAAGTTGCACACAGTTGCACAAAGTTTGGGTCTAAAGTATTTACTATTGTTATTATAGAAACAAGTTAGTAAATGGCTTTAATAGATGATATTAAGAAACACGAAGGTTTCAGCCCTGTTGTATATCAATGCACAGCAGGGTATGACACGATTGGTTACGGACAACGTGTTAAGTATCTAAAGGTTACACAAGAACAAGCAGAAGAATGGTTAGAAGAAGAACTGCAAAATTTAAGATATATATTAGCAGATAAATATGATTGGTTTTTACCTGCTCCTACAGAAGTGCAAGATATAGTTATGAATATGAATTATCAATTAGGTGTTACTGCATTTAGTAAATTCAAGAAAACAATATATCTACTAGCAAATAAAGATTACAAATCTGCATCCACGGAAATGTTGCAAAGTAAATGGGCTAGAACAGATACACCTAGACGTGCGAAGGAATTAAGTGATAGATTAAGAAAAGTGGGGTAATATGCCTAATCAAATAGTGTGTCCTAAATGCTACAATCCAGGAATGATTAAAAGTGGTTGGTATAAGGATAGACAGAGATATGAATGCAAAGTTTGTGGGCATAGAAGTAGTAATGTAATAGAGGATTTTGATTTACTTAAAGAGAATGTAAAGTTAGCTAAACAAAAGCAATCTGCACAGGACCTGAACAGGATAGAACGCAAGGCATTTAGAGAACATGCAAGAATAGAAAATGCAGTATCTAAATATACTAAAAAGTTAGTAAAGATTTTTGACAATAATAACCTATCTAAATATGTTGTAAAGCATAAAGAAGATAATAGTGCAGTTGGTGTTATACAATTTTCTGATGTACATTTTAACGAACTTGTAAATTTACCACATAATAAATATGATTTCAGTATTGCATCTGCAAGATGTAAGTTATTTGTAGATAAAGCTACTACATATTTCAAGGCTATGGGTATCACCAATGTATTAATGGTTCAATCAGGTGATTTACTTAATTCAGATAGAAGGTTAGATGAATTATTACAAATGGCTACTAATCGAGCAAAAGCAACGTTCCTGGCTGTTGATATACTACAGCAAGTAATCCTTCATTTAAACAGCAATTTTAACGTTTCTGTGGCTATGGTAACAGGTAATGAATCAAGAGTTAAGAAAGATTGGGGTTGGGCATCAATAATAGCATCAGATAATTATGATTATACAATATTTCAAACATTAAAATATTTATTTAAAGATTCTGATATAACTTTTATAGATGGTGACCCTACTGAAGTAGTAGTAGAAGTAGCTGGACAGAATTTATTAGTATTGCATGGTAATGGTGCAGTTAAAAGAACTGGAATAGAATCATCAATAAGTCAAATGGTAGGTCGGTATAAGATGCGGGGAACACATATAGATTACGTCATTTTCGGACACGTTCATTCTGCAAGAGTAGGTGATAATTATAGTAGAAGTAGTAGTATGGTAGGTGCTAATGATTATTCAGAAAAAGCATTAAATTTATCAGGTAGAGCGTCACAGAATTGTTATATATTTTATGAAAATGGTAATAGAGATGGTATTAAGATTGATTTACAGAATTATGGTGAAGGTTATAATATAGATGATTCATTATCTGCGTATAATGCAAAGAGTAGTGATAAAATTAACAAAGGAACAACAATATTTAAGGTGGTAGTATAATGGACTGGTTGCAATTATTAGAGCAATATGGAGTCCCCATTGTTGTAGCTGCAGCATTTTGGTGGTTCATTCAGAAACAGAACAAATATATTCAGGAAGAATTATCTAAAGAAATGCGTGAAAGTTTTAATAGAGTAGAAATGATAATTATAAAGCTAATAGACCAGCAGAAGAAAATGCAGATAGAACAAAAAGGATTAGAAAGAAGCTATAAAACATTAGTTGAAATTATTGCAAAATTAAGTGGTAATGGATTGAAACACAAGTTTATGAATATGTTAAACAATGATAATAAATAAGGAAAAAAAAGATGGCGAATAAAATAGCAAATCAGTTTACTGGTTTACCAATAGAACAATTAATATCTGCACCATTGGTAGCAGCAGCAGAAGGACAAAAAACATTAGCAGCAACTACTGCTTCATTTATACAAGAAGTTGGTATGGATAAAGATGGTAATACTAAATCAGTTGCATTTAAATATGAGGATGGGTCTGAATCAGTTGCATTAGATGTGCCTTTATTATCAATAATTAATATACCAAGTTTATGCGTAGATACTATTGATGTTAATTTTGATATGGAAGTATCAACACAAACAGCAAGTAAATCATCAACAGATTCAAGTGCTACTGCAAGTGCATCAGTTGGTTGGGGTTGCTGGAAAGCATCATTTGAGGGTAAAGTATCACATCATTCAGAAAATAGCAGAAAGTCAGATACATCTGCTAAATATTCAGTATCAGTTAAAGGAAAGCAAGAAAAACCTGAAGGATTGATGAAGGTATTAGATATGCTTAATAATTCAATAGGTAAGCAAAAAGAAACTGCACCATCTAATGGATAAAGTTAAAAAAGGTAACTTTTTAGACCACTTAACAAAAGGCTTATATGATGCTGTGGTACAGGCTCAATCATTAGCAGAAAATCAGCATATAGAAGCATTAAGTAAGTATGTCAATGAAGACGGAACACCTAAATGTTTAGAAATGGTTATTGATGGTAAAAAAGTTGATATACCATTAGCAACATTAGCACCACAAAGCTCAATTAAAATTAAAGAACTTAAAATGAGTTTAAAAGTTAGATTGAATAAGTTTGGTAAAAGAAAATCAAGATTAGGTGGTGGTATATTTTGCAAAGAAGACGCAGGTGCAATAGGTGCTGATTTAGGTGCTTCCATTTTACCTACTAGAAATAATTATGCAAATTTAGAGATTACATTTGAAGGTGCAGACCCACCTGAAGGTGTAGTTAGATTAAATAATAATTTGATTAAACAGATACCATAATGACAGCAAAAAATAATAAAAAATTTGAAACTGATATTACTGTACATCTTACTAGAATATCAGGTGACGTTCAATATACTAAAGAAAGAGTAGATTTAGTAGTTAAACATTTAGAGTATATGAATGGTAGATTAAGAAGTGCTGAAAATAGTTTATCAGCACATAGAGCAGTAGGAATAACAATGGTAACTATATTAACATTAGCAGTATCTATAATAGGAGTATTTAAATAATGCCTAAAAAAACAAAAGATATTATTAATGATTTAGAACTAACTATCCATGAATATTCAATTAGATTAAGTAGGTTAGAAGAATATAATGAATTATTAGATGCTAGATTACAAATATTTGAAAAATTTTTTACCAGTATAGAGAAAATAACAACAGATAAAGAGGAGTTAGAATAATATGGAATTTATAATGAACAACTTAAATTTATTAGCAGGTGGAACAACAGGTGGATTAGTGCTATGGTTGCTTAAAAAAATACCAAATGAAGACATATATAGCTGGGTAGAAACTATTGCATACTGTGCAGGGACTACTATGACCCTTGGCTTAAGCAAATGGAAAGTAACTAAAAACGTTTGGAATGCTACAATAGAACCATATTTTATCGACCTTATTGATAATACAGTAGGTGCAGCAGTTAAAGGTTTTATTAATGGATTAAGAAGCGATAAGTAATTAATGAGATTATCTGATATTATAAGAAATTTAAGGAGTATTTTTGAAAGAAAAAGAAATAATCCAATTCAGTTAGATAATGATAGTAATTTAGAATCTAAACTGAAATCATTAAAGGTTTCTAATAAAAATACACCTATAAAAATATCAGAAGATACAGTAGATGTTAAAGGTAATTTAAAAGTAAATGGTGTAGATGTATCAACAGGTTCAGCAGGTGCAACAGAACTTAATGAATTATCAGATGTAACGTATTCTAGTGGGGATTTAACTATATCCTCACTAGATACAATAGTAGCAGGTAGTGATTTAACATTAGATGTTACAGGTGATATTGAACTAAATGCTGATGGTGGTGATGTAACAATTAAAGATGATACTGATACCCTTGCATCTATTTCAGGAACAGAATTTTATACAAAAGGTAATCATTTTATTAAAGAAATAGCAAATGCTGAAGCAGATAATGCAGGGCAAGGTCAAATATGGGTTAAAAATGAAACACCTAATTGTTTAGCATTTACAGATGATGCAGGAACAGATATAGTAGGTATTGGTAAATATCATTATGAAACTAAAATTTGTAATTTTTATTCTAGTGTAACCAATGAAGTTTATTTACCTATTGCAGGTTATATTATAGAAAGAACATCTACAGCAAGTCAAAATGAATTTATTTCTATGATAGCACCATATGATTGTACGATAGAAAAATTTGCTTTTAGGAGTGAAGCACAGCAAGGAACAGGTAGTGGAACAATGAGATTTGTTGTTTTAGAATCACAAGACGATACAGAAGTACCTGGAACTATTTTATTTAGAAAAGATTTAACAAGTTTAAATATTGCTGATGATACATATACAGAATATGATTTAACATCACCTAGTGTTGGTAGCTATCCAATACAGTTAACAAAAGGAAGAATCTATGCTTTTGGTTGGACACCTGCTGCTATACCCTATGATACAAATACTATATTAGTTTTTAAATGGGATATAACTTCTTAAAAATATATGTTTAAAAATTCAAATATTATATTATATTATAATACAAATAACAGGATAAATTTATGGCTTTAACAGGAAAAACACCTAAAGATACATACAAAGATTTACTAGAAATAGACAATAGTAATAGTGGTGTTGATAGCACAGCAAGAGATGTTAAGACAGGTAATGGTGCATCTACATCTTTAAAAGTATCCGATAGAAGTTGCATTGTAACTTCGGCCACAAACAATACATCTGCATTTGATGTTAAAAATTCATCAGGAACAACTAAATTATTAGTTGATACTACTAATGACCAAGTTAAAGCATTAGGAACGCACGTTAATACAATGTATGCACATTTTGGTATAGGTGCAACAGATGGAAGTAATTTTGTTGCAGATAAACATTATCCATTACCATTTTTTGCAATAACAAATGGGTCTGTATTACAACAAGATGATATAGATTTTGGTTCAGGTACAGAACCTGCAACATCATTTACAACAGCAGATGGAACGAATACAGATGCAAGTTTATTAGTGCCTGTAATGTGGTATGTTCCTGATAATATTTCAATAGATGCAGTTTATTCATTAGAAGGATTAGAAGCATCTAGTACAATAACAACAAGATGTCATTTATATAGCTATACATTTACATCAGGTTCAACATCAGCATTAGCAGATGGAACATTATTAGCACATAATTCAGATGTTACTAATGCAGGTAGTGAACAAGCATATTTATCAACGTGGACAGTAGATAGTGCAAGTGTATCAGCAGGTAAGGTTATATTAGCATTTTTTAGAATGGATACAAGTACAGATGACCCATCAGTATCAATAACAGTAAAATATCATTTAACATAGGAAGGATAGATTTATGGCTTATACAAAAGCAACAAATATGAATATAGTACAAAATGTAGATAATAAAAGAGGTAATGAATCTGCTAATGTTGAATTAGAAATTAATACACCTGATGGTAATTATTTATGTACTACAAATAAATCTTACACAGATAAATCTAGTATAATACAAGACGTAGATAATACTGATTCTTTTATTACATTATCATCATTTAGTAAATCATTAGGTGCATTAACTGTGCATAATGCAAAAGTAATAGTTATTAAAAACGTAGGTCAAACTGCATTAGAAATATCATTAAGACATCCTGATTGGAGAGATGATAGTGATGGAGCAGATACTGATATTGTTAATAGTGTTGATATGAATGAAGAAAATTCAACAGGTGAAGAAACAATTTATAGATGGGTATCTACATTACTACCTGTTGGTGAGTTTATGTATTTACCAACATCAAGAGTTATAGGATATTCACCATTAAATGGTAGTAGTGATTTAGTACACGAATCAGCAGCATATTCAGTTCCAGGTGCAGTAGCAATAGAACCTAAAGATATAGCAAGTGGTGCTGAAATTATACCAATACATTTATTTTCAGGAACAACTTATGGTAGTGGTGCAGATTTACAAGTAACAGAAGATGTAGCAATAGATGAAACTGCTATTGATGTTGATGATGGTGATTGGTTTGAAGTAGGTGATTTAATTGCTATTGGTACTGAAATTATGGAAGTAGAATCTATATCAACAAATACATTAAATGTTAAAAGAGGTTTGTTAGGTTCAGTACAAACAACACATTCAGATGATGATGATTTAAACTTTTTTATAGGTAATGAATATTTAGCATTTAATAATGGTAAATGTCAAAGCGACCAAAATGGTAAATTTAAACAACGTGGTGCATTCTTTTATTATGGTAGAACTGCAGATAAAAAGATTAAGGGGATTGTTCCAGGTAGTGTTGCAATTTTAAGAGGTTATACAGAAGGTGGTTATTTAGATTGGGGATTACAAAATATAAAAGCAAGTGATGAAACAGGATTAACTGCTTCAACAACATATACATTCCATATTGCAATAGATGAATATTCAACAGATGGTGTTGATGGTTTAGCTGATGCACCTAATGGTGAAGTAGCAATAGCATTTACAACAGATGCTTCAGATACAACGTGGGCAGGTTCAGGTAATGCAGTATTACCTAAAATACAAGCAGTATTTGATGAAAAATTTTATGATGCTTCAGCAGGATTATTTAATAAAAAAGTAACAATAGGATTACATAATGGTGATGTTAGGGTTACATCACATTCTAATCATAGTGAAACTAGAGTTGGTATAGCAAATATATCAGGAACTACACCATTTGGTGTTGGTAGATTCCCTGCATTATCTAGTAGTGTACCAGTTTTACTTGGTTCAGAACATGGTGGTGGAACAACAGATGATATTGTATTTGGTCCTGCATCTAGTTTACCACAAGAAACAATAGAAGACCCAGTAACAGGTAAAGAAATACAAAATACAGATGCTTTTTTAATTGATGATGGTAATGGTAACTTAAGACATAATGGTACAGTTGTTGGCTCTATTAACTATGCTAAAGGGCATTGTGAATGGACTGATTTACCTAATGCTGAATTTAAAGTGTATGCAAATACATTATCAGCACATTCAGGTGGTGTATCTTTTACAAATAATGCACAAAATTCAATACAAGAAATAAAAGCAAGAAGTGTTAATGCAAAACAAGATGGTAAAGTAGAATTATTATTATTAGGATAAAGGAGAATAATTATGGCTAAATATAAAGTAACTAGTAGAAAAGTAAAAGTAAGAGCTAAAAAAGGTAATTCTAAAAAAGTTAGAGCAGGGTCTTGGGGTATGACAGGAGTAGGAGTTAGAAAATAATGGCTACTAATTTTAAATATGCAGGTGTATCAGATTTACAAAAGTATTTTAATAGAGCAGTAGATTATGATAATAAAAGACAGATATTTACCTGGGAGCAAGAATCTACCCTTGATGATTTTGGTGGTACATCAAATGTTAATATATGGTATGCAACAAATACTGGATTAGTAACACAACTATATCAAGATGGTAGAGAATTAACAAGTTTATCTGCAAATTTAGATACTAAAGATACTGAAGTTAAATCATCATCATATACAGCATCAGGTACTTCTATGGACGTTGATAGCACAACAAATATGGGTGCAGGTGATATTTTAAAAATTAATAATGAATATATACAAATAGCAGCAGTAAGTGATGGCGATACAATTACATATTCAGGTAAAAGAAATTTATTTGGAACATTAGCACAGGGTGGTGTAGCAGATGATGATGTGTTTTTAGTTGTAGATGAAAGTGCAATAGATTTTGCTGATTATGGTTGGTTTTTCTATGATAGTGCTTTAGATATGTGTGTAGTGGCTGTGCCTAATGATACTAATCCTAATGCTTTAAATATGGAAGCAGGAACTGATTATACTACTTTTATAGACCAAACATTAGTAGATGCAAGTTTAGAATTACATAATTATTTAGATGCAAGATATTCAACACCATTAGAAAAATCTAAACAAATAGATATAGACACAGCAACAGTATCAGTTGCAGAAGAATATGACCCTATTATAGTTAAAGCAACTTGTTATATAGCATCTGCTAATTTAATAAGAGCAAAAGAAGGAATGAGTGAAGAAGCAGATTATTATCATAGCTTGGTTACTAATCCTGAAAGAACAGGTTTAATAGATAAACTTAATGATGGAATATTTAAATTATCTAGTGAAGTAGATGATAAAGATAAGAATGGTAAAATTAAATATAGAAATGTATCAGGAACTATGGACTTGGTAGAATTATCAGGGAATTATCATGGTGAATCTTATGATTTATTAAAGATAGAAATAGAAGCAACAGGTGCATATGGAACAGGAACATTTAAAGTACATTATTTATCTAATGACCAATTATTTGGTGCAACTACAAATGCAGAAAAAATAACAGGTGGATTGCAACACATACATAATGGATTATATGGTAGATTTCAAGGAGCAAGTGCAACTGATGGTGATATATGGGAAGTAGAAGTATATGGAAGTCATGTTAAACAAACTAATAAAAGCAATTCAACTATAGAAATGGTTAGATAATGAGCGTCACATACACCAACAATTGGGCTAATATATTAAAGGCTTTAATGAGTAAAATTAGAGCAGAGATGAAATGTCCTGTTTATAGTGATTGGGATACTGAAATTAAAGGTAATCAATTTATTAGAGTTATACCAACAGGGTCTAGCCAAGTAGATAAAGCAAGTTTTTTAGAAGTAAGAGAATTTGAAATGGATTGTCAATATTATTTTATTAGAAGAAATAATACACAATTTCAAGACTATGTACTAAATCAAGTTAGTATATTAGAAGCATTGATACACGATAATATAACATTAGATTTAGCAGACAATACAAAAGCAGTTAATGTAACATTAGGTGAATTAGATTTTAATGTAGAAGTTGAAGGCTATGAGGATTATATGGTAGCACAATGGAGTTTAACTTGTACGCATTTTGGAAATACAGCTTAAGGAGAATTATGAAAGTAAAACCATTAAAAGATAAATTAAGAAAATTTAGTGCTGTTGGTATGCCTTGCACATCAAAAGAATTTGATGATTTAAAAGATGGGAAAGAAATAGCATTACCTAGAAAGAATGCAGAACTAATGCAATCAATGGGATTGGTTGAGTTAATAGAAAATAAAAAGAAAGCTAAAAAGGAGAAAGAATAATGGCTATAAGCAAAGTTATACGTCCTATTAGTGATGTTAGAGTTGGAATAAAAGCTGAATCATCATTTGGTGCAGGTTTAGATAATGATGGTACTGATGGAACAGCTTATAGGCAACTTCCAGTAGTGCAGGTTCAAAAACCAACATTCAATGTTACTAGGGAATCAAGATTATTATCAGGCAGAGGCTTGGTAAAACATAAAGATGATACAGTTATTAATACAAGAGGTGGTACTGTTACTATGCCCTTTGAATGTATTGCTACACCTAAACTACTTGCACAGCATTTAGCATTGGTATTACAAGAGCATTCAGAATCAGGTTCATATAAGCATTTATTTGAAGTAGGTGGGCAAGGTTCAGAAACTGCACAAATAGGTGGAACAATATCTAATAATATCCCACATACAGTTAATTTAGCATATTATGCACAAGCATCAGGCGGAACTAGAATATCAGGTGCAATGGTATCTGATTTAGCATTATCACTTGATTATGGTACTAATGGTGGATTTATGACAATGAGTGGTAATTATTTTAGTGGCTTCTCTAATCCACTTGCAGGTGCTACATCACTAGAAACTGATTTTACATTAGCTAATTGGACTGCACCTGAAGCGACAGGTTATTATAATATTGGTGATATGTCTACTAAAACATTAGTATCAGATGGAAGTGCTAAAGATTTAGTATTAAAATCTATGAATATTAATATAGCAAATGGTGTTAATAGAGTTGGATTTAATACTAATGGTGATGCAGAAATGTATTCAATACCTGAATATGCAATTACAGGTGATATGACTATTAAGTTAGATGATAACTTTGATTATACATCAGGTGCAAATGTTGTTCAGGATTTTCTTGATGGTGATACATTAGCAGTTGCAATCAATATAGGTGATGGTACATTATCATCAGTAGGTGAATTAAATATGCAAATGAATATTCAATATACTGGTGACCCTGCACAAGATATAAGTGAAAATGGTATATTTCATACATTAGCTTTTGAATGTGTTGATATTGGAACATCTGATGACAATGAAGCATTAGAAATAGAGTTATTTAATGGAGAATCTCAATCAGCCTGGTAAACTGATTAGAAAGGTAGAGGAATGAAGAAGGTAAAAGTGGAAGGAGAAGGTATTAAATCCTTTGAAGTAGAATTTAAGGAATTAAACCTGACAGAAAGAGCAGAAATTAATGACCTTATTTATGATGAAAATACTAAAAAGAACTTTAGTTTTTGGATTGATATTATAAAAAGAGGTACGACCCTTAAAGATGAGGATATACATCAATATTCAAATGATGAAATATACTCAATAGGTGGTAAAGTTTTATTTGAAATGAATAAAAAAAAATTGACGAAGTAATATTTTTAATAAATATTTGGGTATCAATTAAGGGTTTAAGTAATGGTGGTTATAATGGGTTCGACTATCCATATAAAGCATTATCACCAGTAGATGGAAAGAAGAAAGAATTTAATTCAATAGATGATGTATATGGAGAATTATTGAACTGCTACCAAGAAATTGAAGATAAGGGTATAAAAAATGGGTCTGAAGAATTATATGTTGAACATTTCTTTTTCTGCAATACATCTGAATTAATTGATGCTAAAATACAACAAAGAATAAAAGAATATAATTATTCTAAAGCATTCAACTGCCCTCCATATCCTTCAATAGTAGATACACCTGCACAAGTTGTAGATGATTTTTTACAGATAGAGAATATAATGTTAAATATAAAGAGAAAAAATAATGGCTAAAAATACACAGATTATAGAAGTTAAAACTACAGGTGCTAAAAAATCTGAACGAGAAGTTAAAAATGTTTCTAATTCCTTAAAAAGTATGGCTAAATCTGCTGCTTTAGCTGCTGGTGCTTATTTTGGCTCACAAGCATTATTAGATGCAATACAGAAATCTATTGATTTATTTGCACAACAAGAATTAGCAGAAAAAAAATTAAGATTTGCAGCAGGTCAATCTACAAATGAATTAATTAAACAGGCTACTGCTTTACAAAAATCTACCAGATTTGGTGATGAAGCAATAATTGCACAACAGGCTTATGTAAAATCTTTAGGAATATCAACAGAACAAACTAAAGAGATTATAGCTGCATCAGTTGATTTAGCAGCAGCTATGGGTATTTCTTTAGAATCTGCTGTAATGAATACTACCAAAACTTTAAGTGGTATGCAGGGTGAATTAGGTGAAAAATTACCTGCTGCATTTAAAGAACTTACAGCAGAACAATTAAAAGCAGGTGAGGGTATAAAGTTTATAAGAGAACAATTTAGAGGTACTGCTGAAGAAGAAACACAAACATTAGCAGGAGCATTATCACAAGCATCAAATGCTTTTGGTGATTTACAAGAAAGAATAGGTGAAAAACTTGCTCCAGTAATTAGAGATTTATCACAAGCATTTACAGATTTAATTATTTTAGACCCTTCAGAAGAAGCAAAAAAAGAAAAAGAACAATTTCAATCTTTATTAGGTGTTTTAACTAATGTTAATAGCTCAACATCATCAAGACAATTAGCAATACAAACATTAAAAACAGAATATATTGATTATTTAGGTGATTTAGATTTAGAAAAAGCATCTATTGAAGATATTAATAAACTACAAACAGACCAAGTTGCTTTAATGGAGAAACGTATCCAATCTATGATTTTTGCTGAACAATTAGAACAAGTAACAGCAGAACTTAAAAGAGAGCAGTTAGAATTATTTAAATTAGAACAAGAATCACAAGAAAAAACTATTTTAAATATAGGTGGTATGGCTACCGTAGTTAATAATACAGCAGCACAAAGAATAAAAAGTAGTGAACAAGCTATTGCAATATTAGAAAAAGA
>CACFKO010000019.1 GCA_902566925.1 uncultured Pelagibacteraceae bacterium
CCATCCATTTTGTAAGCGTTAATAAGTGCCATATTTTGATTAGTATCTTTATTCATTGACTTTTAAAACCCTTAATTGTAGTTTCTCGTCACTTCCGCAAATATTAGATTTTGCGGTGCCTTTAGAAATAAAGGGATCGACACTAGTCAGCGAGGGTTCGCCCACTAGTGCGATTGGTGTTGGATGATAGAAAAATGTTTGAAAATTTAACAAGTAAATTAGAAGATATATTTAATAAATTAAAGAAAGCCCCTTCTCTTAATGAGAGCCAGGTAGAAATCGGCCTAAAAGAAATTAGACAAGCACTTTTAGCTGCGGATGTTGCATTACCTGTAGTTAAAAAATTTATAGAAGATATTAAACCAAAAGCTGTTGGTCAGGAGATTATTAAATCTACATCCCCAGGCCAAATGCTGGTAAAGATTGTTTATGATCAATTAGTTGAGGTTCTAGGTGGCAAAGCTGAACAACTTAACCTAAAAGCTGTACCACCCGCATCTATATTATTAGTTGGACTACAAGGATCTGGGAAAACAACTACGGCAGTAAAACTTGCAAAAAATATAGAAAAAAATTTTAAGAAAAAAATTTTACTGGTTAGTTTGGATATATATAGACCTGCTGCTCAGGAACAATTAAAAGTTTTATGTGAAAAGAATAATTTGAATGTTCTTCCAATCATAAAAGACCAACTTCCAATAGATATAACAAAGAGAGCTAATAATGCAGCAAACTTGAGCGGCTCAGATATTATAATCTTCGATACTGCCGGACGTACTCAAATTGATCTAAATATGATGACTGAAATAAAAAATATTAAGTCAGAAACCAAACCTGTTGAAACAATATTAGTTGCAGATTCTTTAACAGGACAAATTGCTGTTAAATTAGCCTCTGAGTTTGATAAGGCTGTTGAACTTACAAGTATTATTTTAACAAGAGTAGATGGAGATGGTAGAGGTGGTGCGGCTCTAAGTATGAAGCAAACAACTGGAAAGCCAATAAAATTTATAGGTGTCGGCGAAAAAATAAATGATTTTGAGCCATTTCATCCAGATAGACTAGCCAACAGAATTCTTGGAATGGGAGATATAGTCTCCCTAGTTGAAAAAGCATCGCAAGACCTTGATGAAGAAAAAATTAAAGAAGCAGAAGAAAATCTTAAGAAAGGTGCATTTAGCTTTGAAGATTACTTAATGCAAATAAAACAAATGAAAAAAATGGGTGGTATGGAAGGTGTTCTCTCTCTTTTACCAGGAGTAGGAAAAATAAAAGAACAAATGCAAAATGCAAATGTAGATGAAAAACTTTTGTCAGCAAATGAGGCAATAATTTTATCTATGACAAAAAAGGAAAGACAGAACCCCGAAATAATCAGTGGCTCTAGAAGAAAAAGAATTTCTTTGGGATCAGGAACAGATGTGCAGACAATTAATAAACTATTAAAGCAATTTAAAATGATGTCAAAGATGATGAAGAAAATGTCAAAAGGAAATATGCCAGAGGGCAAAATACCCGATGAACTTTTAAACAACTTAAAATGAAAGGATCAAAATGTTAAGAATAAGACTATCTATAGGCGGAGCAAAAAAAAGACCAATTTATAAAATTGTTGTTGCTGATAGCAGATTTCCAAGAGATGGAAGATTTATAGAAAAACTTGGATCGTTCAATCCTCTCTTGCCAAAAGAAAAAAAAGAAAGAATTAAAATAGAATCTGAAAGAGTTAAACATTGGCTGAGCAAAGGAGCAAAACCAACAGTAAGAGTTTCCAGAATTTTAGGAGAAGTCAATATTATGCCTATGCCAAAGCCTGGAAATAATCCTAAAAAAGCAATTCCAAAAAAAGAAAGAAAAAAAGAAGGCAAAGAAGAACCAAAAAAGGAAGCTCCTAAACAAGAAGCTAAAAAAGAAGAACCAAAAAAGGAAGCTCCTAAACAAGAAGCTAAAAAAGAAGAACCAAAGTAAAAAGCATAATGTGGAAAGCTCGCGTATTTACATTATATCCAGAAATATTTCCTGGTCCTTTAAACAAGGGTCTATTTGGAAAAGCACTAGAAAAAAAAATTTGGAACTTGGAAGTTATAAATATTAGAGACTCCGCTGAAGATAAACATAAACAGGTGGATGATACTCCTTTTGGTGGTGGAAGTGGTATGCTGTTAAAGCCTGACATTTTAGGCAAATCTATAGATAACAATATAAAAAAAGGTGAAAGGATCTTTTATCTATCTCCAAAGGGAAAAAAATTTGATCAAAAAATTGCAAAAGAAATGTCTAAAGAAAAAACTATTAATTTATTATGTGGACATTTTGAAGGAGTTGATGAACGTATTTTGGACACAAGAAATATTGAAGAAATTAGCATCGGAGATTATATTTTATCAGGAGGAGAGCCAGCCTCTTTTGTGGTAATCGATGCTGTATTAAGATTATTACCTAATGTTCTTGGAAATGCCATGTCAAAAAATGATGAGAGTTTTGAAAATGGATTATTGGAGTACCCTCAATATACGAAACCTCAAATTTGGGAAAAAAAAAGTATTCCGGAAGTACTATTATCGGGCGATCATGCCAAAATTAAGGACTGGCGTTTATCACAATCAAAGGATATAACACGACGCCGAAGACCTGATTTGTGGAAAAAATATTTAGATAAAGATAAAAAATGAAAAATATAGAAGATATTAACAGAGCATACGTACAGAAAATTGTATCGAAAAAAAAGATACCTGAATTTTTTCCAGGAGATACCATTCGCGTAGGTGTTAGAATTGTAGAGGGGAAAAGGGAAAGGATTCAAAATTTTGAAGGCATTTGCATTGCAAAAAAAAATAGAGATATCAACTCCTCTTTTACTGTAAGGAAAATTTCCTTTGGAGAAGGCGTTGAGAGAACGTTCGCTCTTTATAGCCCCGTAGTTGGCTCTATAAAAGTTGTTCGATCAGGAAAAGTGAAACGAGCTAAACTATATTATCTAAGAGATAGAAAAGGAAAATCGGCAAGGATTGCTGAAAAAATTAAAAAAAATATTGGAATAGATGTAGAAGTCAAAACTTCTACACCAGAACAGTCTAGCTTGGAAATGGCTTCTGAAAAAAAAGAAGAAACAAAAACCACTCTAGCTAAAAAAATTACAGAAAAAAAAGAAGTTAAAAAATCAGATAACTTAAAGTAATTTTTTAATGTCAAAAACCTTATACGATAAAATTTGGGAAGAACATCTTGTACATCAACAAGAAGATGGGACTTCTTTACTTTATGTTGATAGGCACTTGATACATGAGGTTACTAGTCCGCAGGCTTTTGAGGGTTTAAGAATAAATAAAAGAAAAGTTAGAAAGCCCAACCTAACTCTTGCAGTCGCAGATCATAATGTTCCAACAACAGATCGGTCCAAAGGTATTAATGATCAAGAGTCAAAAATACAAGTGGACACACTAAGAAAAAATTGTGAGGAATTTAGTATTCCGTTATTTGACATGAATGATAAAAGACAAGGTATAGTTCATATTGTTGGACCAGAACAGGGATTCACTCAGCCTGGCACGATTATAGTTTGTGGTGATAGCCATACAGCAACACACGGTGCTTTTGGGTCTCTCGCTTTTGGAATCGGTACTTCAGAAATTGAACATGTTTTAGCAACCCAGACTTTAATTCAAAAAAAGTCAAAAAATTTTCTTTTAAAAGTCACTGGTAAACTTCCAATTGGAGTTACAGCAAAAGATGTAATACTAAAAATTATTGGAACTATAGGTACTGCAGGAGGAACAGGTTCTGTTATAGAATTTTCAGGAGATGTTATTAAAAATTTAAGCATGGAAGAGAGAATGACCGTTTGTAATATGACTATAGAAGGCGGAGCAAGAGCTGGATTAATCCAACCGGATGAAAAAACTTTTAAATATTTGGAAAATAAACCTATGTCACCAAAAAAAGACAAATGGAATAAAGCTTTAGATTACTGGAGCAAATTAAAATCAGATTATGGTTCTAAATTTGACAAAGAAGTTATAATTAACGGAAATGATGTTATTCCTCAAGTTACTTGGGGAACGTCGCCAGAAGATGTAGTTCCAGTAGACGGCTCAGTTCCTGACCCAAATAAAGAAAAAAATAAAGATAGACAAGCTTCTATGAAAAGATCTTTAGAATATATGGGTTTAGAAGCAAATACAAAGATAACGGATATAAAAATTGATAAAGTTTTCATTGGAAGCTGTACGAACTCAAGAATTCAAGATTTAAGAGAAGCTGCAAAACTTTTAAAAAATAAAAAAATCGCAACACATGTTAATGCAATGGTTGTACCAGGATCAGGTTTAGTTAAAATCCAAGCTGAACAAGAAGGTTTAGATAAAATTTTTAAAGACTCAGGTTTTGAATGGAGAGAACCAGGATGTTCGATGTGCCTTGCTATGAATGCAGATAAGCTGAACCCAAGAGAAAGATGTGCCTCAACTTCTAACAGGAATTTTGAAGGACGTCAGGGAAGAGGTGGAAGAACTCACCTAGTTAGTCCCGCAATGGCTGCTGCTGCTGCAATAGAAGGCCATTTATCTGATGTAAGAAAATTTAATAATTAAAATGGAAAAATTTAAAAATATAAACAGTATTCCCGCACATCTACCATTAATGAATGTAGACACAGATAAGATTATACCTAAACAGTTCTTAAAAACTATTAAAAGATCTGGGCTGGGTAAGAGTTTATTTTATGAAATGAGGTTTGATGAAAAAGGTGCTCCAATTAAAGGATTTATATTGGATAATGAAATATACAAGAATTCAAAAATATTAATAACAGGAAAAAATTTTGGCTGCGGATCCTCAAGAGAGCATGCCCCATGGGCCTTACTTGACTTCGGAATTAAAGCTATTGTGAGTGAAAGCTTCGCTGATATTTTTTACAATAATTGTTTTAAAAACGGTATTCTTCCAATTATTGCTGATGCAAATATTATTCAGGAATTGGCTGAGTATTCTAATAGAAAAGAAAATATTGAAATTAAGCTTCAAGACCAAGAAATTATTTACGGAAATAAATCATATAAATTTAAATTAGATTCGTTCAAAAAAAAATGTCTACTAGAAGGGCTAGATGATGTTGCATTATCCTTTGAAAAAATAAAAACTATAGAAAATTTTGAAACAAAAATGAAAAAAAATAAACCTTGGGTTTAATTATGGCAACAAATACAAAAAAAATATTATTGTTACCTGGTGACGGTATAGGTCCAGAAGTAGTTAGCGAAACAAAAAAGGTTATTGACTGGTTTAATAAAAAAAAATCTTTAGATTTTAAAATTGATCAGGACTTAATAGGAGGAGCTGCTATTGATAAACATGGTGTACCGATTACTGATGAGGTATTTTATAAGGCATTGGAGAGTGATGCGGTAATTTTTGGTGCATGCGGTGGCCCAAAATATGATAAATTAGAATTTTCAAAAAAACCAGAGAGAGCTCTGCTTAAATTAAGAAAAGAACTAAAATTATTTGCTAATTTGAGACCTGCGATTTGTTTTAAGGAGCTAGTTGATGCCTCAAGTTTAAAACCTGAAATAGTTTCAGGACTTGATATTTTGATAGTAAGGGAGCTTACGGGAGGAATTTATTTTGGAGAACCTAGAGGCGTAAAGCCAATTGAGAATGGCGAACGGAGAGGAGTTAATACTCACGTATATACTACCAAGGAAATTAAAAGAATTGCAAAGGTGGCTTTTGAATTAGCAGCTAAAAGAAAAAATAAAGTTACATCTTGTGAAAAGTCTAATGTAATGGAAGCAGGAGTTTTGTGGAGAGAGGAAGTGCAATCCCTAAAAGATAAAGAGTATAAAAAAATTGAATTAAATCATATGTTGGCTGATAATTGTGCCATGCAATTACTGAGAAATCCAAAACAATTTGATGTAATTCTTGCTGATAATTTATTTGGAGATATGTTATCTGATGAGGCAGCCATGTTAACAGGTTCACTCGGTCTGTTGCCCTCCGCTTCTTTAGGAAACAAAGACAAAAACGGCAGAACAAGATCATTATATGAGCCAGTTCACGGTTCGGCACCAGATATTGCTGGAAAAAATGTTTCTAATCCTATCGCAACTATACTTAGCTTTTCTATGGCCTTAAAATATTCTTTAGGTTTGGAAAAGGAGTCAAATTTATTAAACAAAGCTGTTGAAAAGACCTTGGAAGCCGGTTTAAGAACTCTAGATATAATGTCAAAAGGAAAGAAAAAGGTATCAACCTCAGAGATGGGTGATGCAATTATATCAAATTTAAATTAAAATAATCCCAAAATGAATTTTGCTATAATTGGTGCCACCGGCAACGTTGGAAGAAAAACTATTGAAATTTTAGAAAAATCAAAAATTAAAATTTCAAAACTATTTTTAGTTGCCTCTGAAAAGAGCGAAGGAAAAAAAATCAGATTTAAAGGTAATGAAATTCAAATCCAAAGTCTTGAAAAATATGATTTTTCTAATGCAGGAATTACTTTTTTTGCTGCTGGAAGCAAAATAGCTGAAAAATGGGTTCCTAAAGCAAGTAAAAAAACAATTGTAATTGATAATTCAAAATTTTTTAGAATGGATAAAGATGTTCCTCTGGTAGTTCCTGAAGTGAATCCAGAACAATTATCAATGTATAAAAAGAAAAATATAATTGCCAATGCTAATTGCTCAACTATTCAAATGGTTCTTGTACTAAAACCATTACATGATCACTTTAATATTAAAAGAGTTGTGGTTTCTACGTATCAATCAGTGTCTGGTGGAGGGAAAGCGCCCATGGATGAATTAATTAGTCAGTCAAAAGATTATTTAGGAGGAAAAAAAATTAAGTCTAAAAATTTTACTAAACAAATAGCTTTTAATTTAATTCCTCATATAGATGAATTTGTAGAAGAAGGTTATACAAAAGAAGAGTGGAAAATGGAAAAGGAGACTAAAAAAATTCTAGATCCAAAAATAAAATTAACAGCAACCTGTGTTAGAGTTCCTGTAATGGTCTCTCATTCTGAATCAATCAACGTTGAGTTTGAAAAAGAATTCGATATTGAAAAAGTTAAAGATATTTTAAACGCCGCAGATAGCTGCAAAGTTATAGATGAGAGAAAAAATGGGGGATACGTAACACCAGTAGAAGCAGAAAATAGCCACTTGACTTTTATTTCTAGAATTAGAAAAGATACTTCTAATGATAAAGCCATAAATATGTGGGTTGTTTCTGATAATTTACTTAAGGGTGCCGCACTGAATACTGTGCAGATAGCTGAAAAACTATTAGATAATTATTATGGAAAATAAAAACAATCCTTTATCACCACACGTACAGATTTATAGATGGCACATATCATCATTATTATCAATTACTCATAGAATTGTTGGAATTTTAAATTTTTTTGCCGTAATTCTAATGTCTGTGTTATTAATTTTTAATAATTTAGATTTAGTAATTTTTCAAAAATTTTCTCAATCCTTTATCGGTAAATTTTTTATAGTATCATTTTGCTGGACATTTAGTTTTCAAATTTTAAATGAGATAAGACACTTATTTTGGGATATGGGATTTGGCTTTGATTTAAAGATTTCTAAAATATCCGGCGTTATAACCATAATTAGCTCTTTTATACTTGCAGTTTTATTTTATTTGTTAGGAAGAAGTTTGGTTTAATATGATTAAAGCTACAAAAAAATGGTTAGTAATAAAAGTTTCTTCTGGCTTGCTCATTCCTTTTATGGTTTGGTTTATTTTAAATTTTGTTTCAGTTTATGATGCAAATAGTTCTCAAATAGCTTCTTTTCTTTCAAGCACTTCAACCAAAGTCATATTTTCACTATTTTTAATATTAGCTTTTACATTTTTCACTTTTACAATTAGTGAGGTTTTTGAGGATTATATAACAGATTTAAAACTCAAAAATGCCGCAAATAGATTGCTTGTTTTATTTAGTATACTAACCACATTAATATTAGTTATATTTTTAATAAAAATTTAAATTATGAGTACTTATAAAATTATTGATCATGAATATGATGTTGTTGTATTAGGTGCCGGGGGTTCAGGCCTAAGAGCAGCAGTTGGGCTATCAGAAGCTGGGTTAAAAACTGCATGTATATCAAAAGTATTTCCAACAAGAAGTCATACCTCAGCAGCACAAGGCGGAATTTCAGCTGCTCTTGGAAATATGGGCGAGGATGATTGGAGATGGCATATGTATGACACAGTTAAGGGTTCCGATTGGTTGGGAGATCAAGATGCGATCGAACATTTATGCAAAGAAGCTCCAAAGGCAGTAATTGAATTAGAAAAATATGGTGTGCCATTTAGCAGAACAAAAGAGGGAAAAATTTATCAAAGAGCTTTCGGTGGTATGACAAAAAATTATGGGAATGAATCTGTACAAAGAACATGTGCAGCCGCTGACAGAACAGGACATGCAATACTTCACACATTGTATGGGCAGGCATTAAAACATAATACAGAATTTTTTATTGAATATTTTGCATTGGACTTATTAATGAAAAATGGAGAGTGCAAAGGTTTGATAGCATGGAACTTAAATGATGGAACGATTCACCGATTCAGATCTCACATAACAATATTAGCTACAGGCGGGTATGGCAAAGTTTATTATACCGCAACTTCTGCACATACTTGCACTGGTGATGGAAATGGTATGGCTTTACGAGCAGGATTGCCACTCCAAGACATGGAATTTGTACAATTTCATCCAACTGGAATTTATGGAGTTGGCACATTAATATCTGAAGGAGTTAGAGGAGAAGGAGGTTTTCTTTTAAATTCAAAAGGAGAAAGATTTATGGAAAGATATGCTCCTAAAGCAAAAGATTTAGCTTCAAGAGATGTAGTAAGCAGATCAATAGCCGTGGAAATTAATGAGGGAAGAGGCGTTGGTAAAAATAAAGATTACGTAAATCTCCATTTAGATCATTTAGATCCAAAAGTTATAGAGGAAAGATTACCGGGTATAGCTGAGTCGGCAAAAACTTTTTGTGAAGTTGATGTAAGAAAGGATCCAATCCCTGTAGTTCCTACAGTTCATTATAACATGGGAGGTATACCAACAAATTATAAAGGCGAAGTTTTAACACTTAACGGAAAGGAAACAACAGTTCCAGGTTTGATGGCGATTGGTGAGGCAGCATGTGTTTCTGTTCATGGAGCAAATAGATTAGGATCAAATTCTTTAATAGATTTAGTTGTATTCGGAAAATCTGCAGCAAATAGAGCAGCAGAAATTGTTAAACCAGGTACTCCTCATGAGGAACTCTCTGAGAGTGAAACTGAAAAAAGTTTGGATCGATTTGATAAGTTGCGCAACTCAAAAGGTTCAACAAAAACCTCAGAATTAAGATTGTCTATGCAGAAAACTATGCAATCTAAATGTGCAGTTTTTAGAACTGAAAAAACTCTTAAGGAAGGAATGGAACATATAAGAAAGCCCTTTGAGGGAATGGAAGATATTTCGGTTTCAGACAAATCACTATTATTCAATACTGATTTAGTTGAAACACTAGAGTTTGATAATTTAATTAGACAAGCTATGACAACTATAGATTCAGCATATCACAGAAAAGAGAGCAGAGGAGCTCATGCCAGAGAAGATTTTAAGAAGAGAGACGATAAGAAATATATGACGCATACATTAGCTTGGCAAAAGGGAAATGATGTTAAGATTGCATACAGACCAGTACATTCAAGAACTTTGACTAATGATGTACAATATTTTCCACCAAGAGAGAGAGTTTATTAATGGTACAATTTAGCCTTCCCCAAAATTCAAAAATTTTAAAAGGCAATTACTACAAAAATAATTCTGGATCAAAAAATATAAAAAAAGTAAATATATATAGATGGAATCCCTCCACAAATCAAAATCCTAGAATTGATACTTTCGAAGTGGACTTGAATGAGTGCGGACCAAAGGTTCTAGATATTCTTTTTAAAATAAAAAATGAAATTGACTCTACCTTAACTTTTAGAAGATCTTGCGCACACGGTGTATGTGGTTCTTGTGCGATGAATGTAGATGGAGTTAATACATTATCATGTATAAAATCACATTCTGATATAAAAGGAGAGTTAAATATTTATCCTCTTCCTCATTTAAAGGTTGTTAAAGATTTAGTAGGAGATCTCAGTACGCTGTACAAACAATATGAATCAGTTGAACCTTGGCTAAAAGCCAAAGCGGGAGAAAAAACTTCTGCTGAAATAAAGCAATCTCAAGAAGATAGAGCTAAACTAGATGGATATTATGAATGTATATTGTGTGCATGTTGTTCCACGGCATGCCCTAGTTACTGGTGGAATGGGGAAAAATATTTGGGACCTGCAGTTTTATTACAGGCATACAGGTGGATTAATGACAGTAGAGATGAAGAGAAAAAAGCCAGATTAAAAAAAGTTGCCGATGAGTTAAAACTTTATAGGTGTCACACTATTATGAACTGTACAAATTCATGCCCCAAGGGTTTAAATCCAGCTAAGGCCATTGGCTCTATTAAAAAAATGCTTGCAACAAGCTAAAAGCTTAATTAATCATTGTGGCAATGAATTCTATCCAACATTTTGTTGAAGGAAAGATATTTAAAGGGGCATCAAAAAGAACTGGAAAAGTCTTTAATCCAGCTACTGGAGAGCAAAGCGCAGAAGTTAGTTTAGCAACAGCAGATGATATTAATAAAGCAGTATCTATAGCAAAAAAAGCATTTATCAGTTGGTCTCAGAAAACTCCTTTATTTAGAGCAAGAGTATTATTTAAGTTTAAAGAACTAATTGAAAAAAATTCAGATGAATTAACAAAAATTATAGTTTCTGAACATGGAAAAGTTTATGAAGATGCAAAAGGTTCTTTAACACGGGGATTAGAAGTAGTTGAATTTGCTTGTGGTATACCTCAATTATTAAAAGGTGAATTCACAGAGAATGTTGGAACAAACATTGACAGCTGGTCAGTTAGACAGCCGTTAGGCGTTTGTGCCGGCATTACACCTTTCAATTTTCCAGCGATGGTACCCATGTGGATGTTTCCAATCGCTATAGCTTGCGGCAATACTTTCTTACTAAAACCATCAGAGAAAGATCCAAGTTGCTCAATGAGATTAGCAGAATTATTTTTAGAAGCAGGACTACCTCCAGGAGTTTTTAATGTTATGAATGGAGACAAAGAAGCTGTGGATGCCATAATAAATAATAAAGATATTTCAGCTGTAAGTTTTGTAGGCTCTACTCCAGTTGCAAAATATATTTATGAAAATTGTGCAAAAAATGAAAAACGTGTTCAAGCTTTAGGTGGAGCCAAAAATCACTGTGTTGTAATGCCTGACTGTGATTTAGATCAAGCAGTTAATGGCTTAATGGGTGCTGCATATGGCTCTGCAGGAGAAAGGTGTATGGCTCAATCAGTTGCTGTAGCCGTAGGAAAGATAGCAGATCCTTTAGTAAAAAATTTAGCAAAGAAGGTTCAATCTTTAAAAGTAGGACCAGGGTTAGATAAAAAATCTGAAATGGGTCCATTAGTTACCAAAGAGCATTTAGATAAAGTAAAAGGTTTTGTGGATATAGGTGTGAATGAAGGAGCAAAATTAGTAGTTGATGGCAGAAGTTTAAAATTACAAGGATATGAAAAAGGTTTTTATATGGGCGGATGTTTATTTGATAATGTAAAAAAGAATATGAGAATTTATAAGGAAGAAATATTTGGCCCTGTCTTATCTGTTGTAAGAGCAAAAGATTATGGTGAAGCTCTTCAGCTAGTTAATGATCATGAATTTGGTAATGGAGTTAGTATATTTACCAGAGACGGTGATACAGGAAGATCTTTTGCTAGTAATGCAAAAATCGGTATGGTTGGTATAAATATTCCTATTCCTGTTCCAGTGGCTTTTCATAGTTTTGGGGGATGGAAAAGGTCTCTTTTCGGAGATCAACATATGCATGGCCCAGAGGGTGTAAGATTTTATACAAAGTTAAAAACGATAACATCTAGATGGCCTTCAGGAATAAAATCTGATCCAGAATTTGTTATGCCAACAATGAAGTAGCATGAGAAAAAAAATTTCTTTAATTGGAGCAGGGCAAATTGGAGGAACCTTAGCACATATAATTGCATTAAAAAATCTTGCAGATGTAGTTCTATTTGATGTTGCAGAGGGTTTAGCCAAAGGAAAAGCATTAGATATTGCACAATCATCTGGAGTAAGTGGTTTTGATATTAATCTTTCTGGCACAAATAATTATAAAGATATTCAAAACTCTGATGTCATAATAATTACAGCTGGTGTTCCGAGAAAGCCAGGTATGACTAGAGATGATCTTTTAAGCATTAATCTTAAAATTATTAAAGAAGTTGCAGAGGGAATTAAAAATCATTCACCTAACTCTTTTGTCATATGTATTACTAATCCTTTAGATGTAATAGTGATGGCATTACAAAAATATTCAGGCCTGCCTCACAATATGGTTGTTGGTATGGCTGGTATACTGGACACTTCAAGATTTAAATATTTTTTATCAAAACATTTAAATATTTCAGTTAATAAAATAAGTTCGTTAGTTTTAGGGGGTCATGGTGATACTATGGTACCCATGCCAGGACAAACAAAAATTAATGGAAATTCTTTATCAGAATTTTTAAAAAATAAAAAAATAGATAATGAAAAATTAAAGGAAATTTTGGATAGAACTAGAAAAGGAGGGGAAGAAATTGTAAAATTTTTACAGAAGGGATCAGCCTTTTATGCCCCCGCAGCATCAGGAATTGAAATGGCAGAAAGTTATTTAAAAGATCAAAAAAAACAATTACCATGTGCTGCATACTTGCAAGGTGAGTATGGAATAAAAAATTTATATGCTGGAGTTCCAGTAATTATTGGAGCATCTGGAGTAGAAAAAATAATTGAACTTAAATTAAACAATGAAGAAAAAGAGGGCTTTCTTCAATCTATCAAGGCAGTAGAGGATTTATTTAGTGCTGCCAAAAAAATCGACAAGAGTTTAAGCTAAATCTATTTCTTAATTAAAACTATTTTATAACCTAAAGCAAATATACCTGGCATAAAAAGAGTTAAAAATTTGTCGATATACTTAACAAATTTTAAAATAAAAAAATTTAAAGGAATATAAAAAGTTTTTGAAGTTACACCTCCAGAATTTAAAAAAAGGAAACATTCACATAATTTTTTATATTTTATTTCAAACTTATTTCCTAAATGTGAGTCAAAACTATTTTCATTATTAAATAATAAATATGGAATAGCACTATTTCCTGACCATAGGTCTTTTTCATCTGTAGCAGGGGAATTTTCACTCCATACATTTTTAGTAAAGTCAAAACCCTCATGTCTCATTAAAATTAAGATGCTTTGTAATAAAACTGAACAGTGAGCGTCAAAAATAATTAATTTCCCATTTTTTTTTAGAATTCTATTCATTTCATTAAAGAACTTTATTGGGTACGGCAGGTGATGAATCATGTTAGATGCTATTACATAATCAAATTCATCATCAGAAAAATTAGTATTTTGGGCATCAATATTTTTATAATCAAGATGTGAATGATTTGAGTAATCACTTATTTTAAAATTTTCATTTTTTATAAAAAGTTTAGAAAATCCTGCAGCTGCCCCGACCTCTATACCTTTGTCACTTTTTTGTATAAAATCATTCATCCAATCAAATCTCTCTTTTAAAAGGGCAAAAAGATTTTTATTTTTATTTTTATCAAAGCTATTTATAGATAATTTTACATCCCCCTCTTGTTGCATCCTATTTTGAGAATGTGTGAATTTAATTTTTTTTTTTATTTTGAGCATTTTACCTTTAGATAATATTTAAAATTAATGATATTAATAAATTGAATGAAAATAAAGAATAATACCTTAAAAATATTTTTTTACCCACTATTAGCAATTTTCGCTTTTTATATAAATTTCTACTACGGAAATTTAGGTTTGCTTCCCATAGACACTTTTACTTTTTTTGATACTGGCTTCAATATTACAATAGGAGAGCACCCGATCAAGGATACCTGGATTATTTCCGGTATTATTGGAGACTATTTACAAGCATTATTTTTTAAAATATTTGGGTTTAATTGGAATGCATATATTTACCACTCATCGTTTCTTAATGCTTTAGTTGCTGTAATTTTTTTCTATTACTTAAAAAAGCTTGGATTGAATGATTTTGAAAGTCTTTTGTTTTCTGCTTCCCTATCAATTCTTTGTTACCCTGTTGTTGGTACGCCTTTTACATATCTACATTCTTATGTATTTAGCATTATTTCAATTATAATATTTCTTCTTGGCGTTATTTCAAAAAAAAAAACATTTTTCTTTATTTTACCATTCTCAATGTTTGTTGCCTTTTTATCAATGCAACTTCCATCAGGTATTATTAACGTTATTTTAATTATATCTTTATTTATTTTTTTTATTATATCAAAAAAAAATATTCTTATAATACAACACTTTTTGGGCGGGTTTTTTATTTCAATATTACTTTTTATTTTATATTTATTTTATATTGAAATATCCCTTAAAGATTTTTTAGAACAATATGTACTGTTCCCTCTATCTTTGGGAGCAGGAAGATTGCTAGATTCAAGTACCGCTTTTGAGAGTGCCAAATTAGTAAATAAATTAAATTTTAAATCTATTTTTTTAGATTTTAAATTTATACATTTATTTTTATTTTCTCATTTAATTCTAATTTTTTTTCAAAGAAATACTTATTTCAAAAATAAAGAATTTTTAATTATAGACTTAACCGTAATTTGTTCATCTTTTGCATTTATTTTTCATCAACTTATTACTGCAAATCAAATTTTTATTTTTTCACAAATACCTTTTATTTCTGCTTTATTTTATTTAAGAATAAAAAATATATTCCAAAGTAAAAATTCTATTAAAATCGCTCTCGTTTTTATTATAATTTTATTAACAGCAAAATATCATTTGCGATTTAATGAAGAAAGAAAATTTATGGACCTACAAGATGTCGATTTTAATAAATCAGTCAAAGCTTCAATACTAGATGCGAAACTCGCTAATTTAAGATGGATCACTACTAACTACAAAGATAACCCCATAGAAGAAATAAATTATTTAAAAGAAGCAATTAATTTATTAAAAAAAGACAAGGAAATAAAAATGGTTATAACTCACTATCAATTCTTTTCCTTACTGCTAAATGATAATTTTTACATTCCTAATAGATGGTATTATT
>CACFKO010000020.1 GCA_902566925.1 uncultured Pelagibacteraceae bacterium
ATACCAATTCCCTGATCTTTGATTGAAACGATTACGGACTCTTCATTGTTTTCAACATTAACAAATATTTTTTTACCTTTTTTGCTATATTTTGCAGCATTATCGATCAAATTAGAAAACACTTCTGTTAATCTATCTTGGTCTCCTAAAATCTCATATTCATTATCTGGGGCTTTTAATTCAGCCTGTATTTCATTTTTTTTTAGTATCTCGTTGTTCATTTCAATAACTGAAGATATAATTTTTTTAATATCTACCTTTTTTTCAGGTCTAATATGCTCTTGTAATTCTATTTTAGATAAAGAGAGTAGATCTCTAACAATATTCTCCATTCTAACCGTCTGTTGAAAAAGTATAGGTAAAAATTTCTTTTGGCTTTCAAAATCATTTGATGCATGTCCTTTATTTATCGTTTCTAGGCCTAATTTTATGCTTTGAAGAGGTGTTCTTAATTCATGAGATACGTTTGCAACAAAGTCAGATCTTAGCCTTTGCGTCTTAATAATTTCTGTTAAATCTTTTAGAAAAATTACTACTGAATTTTGATTATTTAAAATTATGTAGGAAGAAAAGAACTGAAAAGTTGGATTATTAAGTTCAATATCAATTTTTTTATTTTTTTTTGTTGATAAGACAACATCAATATTTTGCAAAATTTCAGGAACCCTTAAAACTGTAGCTATATGTTTGCCTTGAAGTTTTTTTCCAAATTTTTTTGTAGCTGCTGTGTTTAAAAATTTTATATTTTTAAATTTATCAATCTCAAATAAAACATCATCTATTTGATTAAAAGTATTGCTCGATAATCCTTTTTCATTACCATTTAATTCTTCTTCTTCCAAAATTTCTTCTTCTTCTTCTTCAATTTTATCTGATTTTAGTTTGTCTTTTTGTCTATTTATTTCTGATTTTGCAGCTATACCTGCTCCGATGCTTTTATAAGATACGAATATGACAAATATAGCAAGACCTGCGCCTATTAATATAAAGAGTAAATCCATTATTAAATATAACTTAAGAAGGGGAACTATACAATTTTAAGAAGTATATATATTTGTAGCAGCAAAATAATAAATGGCAGTATTGTTCTAATTAACTCCATAGTGTGATTGTATTCGTCCAATTTTCTTTCCAACCAATTTCTTTGATATTTTTTTTTTGCCATAATGCTTAATATACAAAAGATAACTTGATTTCAAGACTTGAGACTAAATTTTTAAAACCACTCAATATTTTTTAATTTGCAAATATCTTGAACTTTTTTTGGATAATCCGTTATGATTCCATCAACACCATAGTCGATCATTTTTATAATATCTTTTTCTCTATTAACGGTCCAAACATTTACTGCCAGACCGTGTTTATGAGCTAGTTCAACATTTTGTTTTGTAAGATCCCTGTAAAAAACACTCCAAACATGCCCCTCTAAAGACTTAATGAGATTTGGTAAAAGAAAAAGATCCTCCAAGGGAAATGTTTTGGCCATCCAAGGTGATCCCTCGTATACATTTTTTTTTGTTGTAGAAAGATCTTGTTGTAACGTTATAAAACCTCTTAATACATTTGAATTTTGTTTTTTAAGCTCATATAAATTTCTAAAATCATAGGAAGTGACAACAATTCGGTCCTCAAGCTCAAATTTTTGAATATCCTTTAAAATTAACGATACCATGGATTTATTATCTGGTGTCACTGCATCTTGGGTAGGCGTTGTTTTAATCTCAAGATTTAAAAAAACATCTTTATTTTTTTTCTCAGCCACTAACTTAAATAAATCTGTTAACCTAGGAATTTTGGCTCCTTTTGCTGGTTTTTGTTTTTTAAATCTTTTAGAGTAGGCACTGTCAGGTTTTAAACTATCTATACTATAAGTGCTTATCTCCTCGTAAGTTAAATCTATAATTTTAAGATCTGGTTTATCCAACCAATTTCCATTGCTATCTTTTACCATGTCCTTATTTAATCGATAATCGTGGAACAAAATTGGAATATTATCTTTAGTCACAACCACATCGAATTCGATAGCTTTAATACCCAAATCAAAAGTATATTTAAAACCCTCTAAGCTATTTTCAACGATGTCCCCTCTGGCTCCACGATGACCATAAATCCTAATATAGTTAGGTTTTGTTAAAAAAGAATTTTTCAATTTAGCCTTTGACCTGAGTTAGAATCAAATAAATGTAAATTTTTATCATTAAAACTTAAACCAATAGTTTTGCCCACAATTTTGTCATCCACTACACCTGAAATACTCGCCACTAAAATTTCATTACTATTTTCTAATCTTCCATGAAGAAGAGAATTAGATCCAATTAGTTCAACTAAATCTATTTTTATTTTAATTGGTCCATTGTCATCTATTGAAAAATCCTCTGGTCTTAAACCAGCGCTAACTTTACCTTGATTTTTAATATTTGTGTTTAATGTTATATTTTTACCTAAAATAACGCTCCCGTTTTTACATTCAGCATTTAAAATATTCATTGCTGGGCTTCCAATAAATTGAGCGGTGAATAAAGTTTTAGGTTTAGTATAAACCTCTAAAGGTGTTCCAATATGCTCAACATTTCCTTCGTTCATTACTATCATTCTGTCTGCTAGGGTCATGGCTTCAACTTGGTCATGAGTTACATATAAAGAGGTAGTTTTAAGTTGTGTTTGTAATTTTTTAATTTCTAATCTCATTTGCACTCTTAGTTTTGCATCAAGATTAGAGAGTGGTTCATCAAATAAAAAAGCCACAGGATTTCTAACAATTGCTCTTCCCATAGCAACTCTTTGTCTTTGACCGCCAGATAATTGGTTGGGTTTTCTTTTTAATAATTCATGTAGTTCAAGAATTTCTGCAGCCTTTTGAACTCTTGAATTAATTTCTTCTTTTGAAACCTTTGCGATCTTTAAACCATAAGCCATGTTATCAAAAACACTCATATGCGGATAAAGAGCATAATTTTGAAATACCATTGCAATATTTCTCTCCATAGGTTCGAGTTCATTAACTTTTTTTCCATCTATGGTGATGTCACCTTGATTAGCATCTTCAAGGCCTGCCACCATTCTTAATAATGTTGATTTTCCACATCCTGACGGTCCTACTATTACAATTAGTTCTCCATCTTTGACATCAATACTTAAATCATGAATAACCTGGGTTGATCCAAAAGATTTTTTTAAATTTTTTAAACTTATTTCAGACATCTTATTTATCGCTCTCCAATAGCCCTTTAACAAAGAATTTTTGCATAGTTATAATAATAACAATAGGTGGAAGCATTGCTAGCATTGCGCTTGCAAAAACTGTTGGCCAGTGTGCATAATCGTCTCCAGTAGGTATCATTGAATCTACTGCCATAACAATAGTTTTCATATTTGGATCAGTCGTCAATAACATGGGATATAAAAACTGGTTCCATCCAAACAGAAACATAATAACAAAAATAGCTGCTAAATTTGTTTTGCTAATTGGTATTAAAATATCAAAAAAGAAGCGCATAGGCTTGCATCCATCCATCCGAGCTGCTTCAACCATCTCGTCTGGTATTGTCATAAAAAATTGTCTAAATAAAAAAGTGGCGGTAGCTGAAGCTATTAATGGCAAAATTAATCCAGAATAACTATTAAGCATACCCAGATTAGCTACCACTTCATATGTGGGATAAATTCTTACTTCAACAGGTAACATGAGTGTTATGAATATTAGCCAAAAACATGCATTCCTAAATGGGAATCTAAAATATACAAAAGCAAATGCAGATAATAAAGAAATTGCAATTTTTCCAAATGCAATACCAAAAGCCATCACTGCAGAATTGAAGAGCATTCTTATAACTGGAACTTGACTTGCGCCAGCATAACCCTCGGGCCCACCACGAAATAATGCATTTGCATAATTATCAATTAAATGTGGTCCAGGTAATAGTGGTATAGGCGGATAAATTATATCATCTTGCGAAACCGTAGAACCGACAAATGCCACCCAAACTGGAAAAAATATAAATAATACTCCAACAATCAAACCGAGGTGAGTTAACCAATAAGCAGTTTTCTTTTTCTCGACCATTAGTAATGAACCTTTCTTTCAATATATTTGAATTGAACCACCGTTAAAATTCCGACTAAAATTAAAAGAATAACTGATTGAGCTGCACTCGAACCAAGGTCCTGACTAACAAAACCATCACTAAATACTTTATAAACAAGTATTGTTGTAGATTGCTCGGGACCACCAGAAGTTATGGTGTGTATTACACCAAAAGTATCAAAAAATGCATAAACAATATTAACTACTAATAAGAAAAAAGTTATAGGTGAAAGCAGAGGTAACACAACTGTTGCAAATCTCTTCCAAAAACTTGCTCCGTCAATAGCAGCTGCTTCGATAACGCTTTTAGGTATTGCTTGTAATCCTGCAAAGAAGAATAAAAAATTATAACTAATTCTTCCCCAGGCAGATGCCAAAACAACTAAAAACATAGCTTGATCACTTTTTAAATTATGATTCCACTCGTAGCCTAGGCCTTGTAAGTACCAAGAAACTAGACCTATATTTCCATTAAAAAGAAAAAGCCAAAGTACACCAGCAATAGCTGGTGCAATAGCATACGGCCAAATTAAAAGTGTTTGGTAAACCCCTGAACCTTTTATTAATCTATCTGCAAGTGCAGCAAGATAAAGTCCGATGAGCATAGACGAGACTGTAACTAAAATTGAAAAAGTAATTGTAGTTTTAAAACTAGCTAAGTAATAAGGATCGGTTAATAAAAACTTAAAATTATCTAAACCTACAAATTGAGTTTTTAAACCAAATGGATCAGGTAAAAAAAGTGAATTCCATATTGCTTGGCCAGAAGGGTAAAAGAAAAAAACAGCTGATATAATTAATTGTGGTGTAACCAAAAGAATTGGTAATTTCCAGCCTTTAAATACAACTCTTTTTTCCATTTGATTTTATAAATTATACTAGGGGCTTAATAGCCCCTAGTATTAAAATGATTTACTTATTTGCTCTTTCAAATCTTCTTAAAAGAACGTTTCCTCTTCTTACAGCATTATCTAAAGCTACTTGAGCAGTTTTCTTACCGCTGTAAACTCCTTCCATCTCTTCATCGATAATTCCTCTTATCTGATCAAAAGATCCAAGACGTAAGCCTTTAGAGTTTTGAGTAACTTTATTTCTCATCATCTGTATTCCAGCTAAATCAGTTCCAGGATTCTTTTTGTAGAAACCTGAACTTTTAGTTTTTTTAGCGGCAGCCGTTGTAACACCTAAATAACCAGTGTCCTGATGCCACTTAGCTTGAATGTCAGTTCCTGATAGGAAAGCTAAAAATGCTGCAGTACCTTTATTCTCTTCAGCAGATTTTCCAGAAAGCGCCCATAGAGAAGAACCTCCAATTATAGTGTTCTGAGGTGCCCCTGTTCCGCCGTAGTAAGGTAAGTGTCTGATACCAAACTCAAACTTCGCAGCTTTTTTAATCCCAGCATAACCTGCAGAAGATTCTGTCATTAACATACACTCGCCAGCTCTGAAGTTTTTACCTGCTTCGTTTCTTCTTCCCATGTAAGTAAATTTACCTTCTTGAGCCCATTTTCCTAAAGTTTGGATATGTTTGATGTGTACTGGGCTGTTAAAAGTTAGCTCAGTGTCTAAGCCACCAAATCCATTAGCTTTAGTTGCGAACGGTATATTGTGATAAGCTGAAAAATTCTCAAGGTGGACCCAACTGTGCCAACAAGTACAAAAAGGCATACTAATACCTTTTGCCTTCGCGGCATCAAGTGCGTTTCCAACTCTTTTCCAGGTGCTTAAATCCATTTCTGGATCCAAACCTGCTTTTTTCATTAAGTCTTTATTAACCCAAAGAACCGGCGTTGAAGAGTTATATGGCATAGATAACATTTTGCCATCTGTAGTGGTATAGTATCCACTTACCGCCGAAACAAAACCTTTTGGTTTAAATTTTTGACCAGCGTCTTTCATTAGTTGGTACATTGGCACATAAGCTCCTTTAGCTGCCATCAAACTAGCAGTACCGACTTCAAATACCATAAGTATATTTGGATGTTGTCCAGCTCTGAATGCAGCTATTCCAGCATTAAGAGTTTCTGAATAGTTACCTTTTCTAGTATGTACAACTGTGTACTTGTCTTGGCTTGCATTAAACTTTTCGACTTGTTCATTTAGAAGTTCGCCTAAACGTCCACCGAATGCATGCCACCATTGTATTTCAACCTTAGCGTAGGCACTTGAACTAACAAATAATGTTATCAAAAGTGCTGCTAAAATTTTTTTTAGGTTTAACATTTTTCCCCCTTTTTATTTTATATCCCATATAAGATTAAAAATTTTAACCACTGTAAAGATTTAAACTGTCTATTTTGAAGTATATAAATTGATGAAAAATGATATTAATTTAAAAGTTTTTCTACCGCAGGTTTTATTTATCTAAACTTTTGCAAATTCTCCACCTGAACGGTAACGCCATAACCATTTTTCCATTTCTTTTTCGACATCTGTTGGTTTTATGTTTAAGTCTTTAATGGTTAAATGATCACCTGAAACTATATTATCCTTTTCAGATAATATTACACACTGATCTTTTGTCAAAATTGGAGGAATAGGAAGCAGGCTTAGAAGCATACTTTGGGCTTTGGCAAGAGTCATTGGCATTTCCACAACTAATCTTTTTTTTCCAATTATTTTTAAAATATGTTTTACCATATCTCCAAAACTGATAATTTTTTCTCCCCCGATTTCATAAATTTTTCCTTCATTGTTTTTTGCTTCAATAGCTTTAAGAATAGCTTTAGCGACATCGTTTACAAAAATAGGTTGAAATTTATAATTCATATTAACAATAGGTATGAATGGTGAAAAACTTAATTTTGCAAATAGATTGGTAAAATTATCCTCACTACCACAAACAACACTTGGTCTAATTACAACGGTGTTTTTAAAACTATTTAGTGATTTTTCTTCTCCTAAAAATTTTGACTGCTGGTATTTTGATTTAGACTCTATGTTAGCACCGATAGCACTTACATGAATAAATTTATTTACATCAGATTGAGAACATAAATTTGCTATCGTTTCTGGTAAATCTACATGAATAGTGTTAAATTTTTGTTTTCTAGTTTCATACAAAATTCCCGTAAGGTTAATAACTATATCTGAATTATTAATAGCATTTTTTATTTCATAAAAATTCTTTGAATTAAAATCAATAATCTCTATGGCTCCTGGGGGTGCTTGCGTCTTCAAATAGCCTTTTGCAAAGGGATTTCGAGTCGGTACTATGCATCTAAAGTTCTTCTTGGTCAAATTTCTGACAAGATACCGGCCTATAAATCCACCACCGCCTAGAATTGTTGCTATCGGGTAATTATTCATGGTATTTAGATAATATGGTAAAAATACACAGATTAAAAGGTGACATAAGCTCGGATATTGCTAAATCATTTAAGGGATCTGTTGCTATTGATACAGAAGCTACAGGACTTCAAATTCCTGAACGCGATAAATTAAGTTTAATACAAATCTGCGCTGAAAATGGAGATGTCCATATTATTCAACCTGATAGAAAAAGTTATAAATCACCAAATTTAGTTTCTGTTCTGGAAAATGAGAAAATTTTAAAAATTGGTCATTTTTTAAGATTTGACAAAAGTGCGTTAGAATATTTTTTAAAATGTAAAATCAAAAATGTATTTGATACAAAAATTGCATCTAAATGTGTGAGAACTTACACTGATCAACATGGACTTAAAAACTTGGTTTTTGAATTTTGTAATAAAAATTTAGACAAAAGACAAGGTAGTAGCGATTGGAATAAAGATATTAACGAAATGACCGACAAACAATTAGAATATGCCGCTAATGATGTCGTTTATCTTCACAGAATTAAAAATCAATTAGAAAAAATGTTGATCAGAGAAAAAAGAATGGATTTGTATAAAAGATGTATTAATTTTTTAGACACAAGAATAGAGCTTGATCAAAATGGTTTCAAATTCGACGTATTCGAGCATTAAAAATGACTAAAGTAAATTATATAAAAATAGCAAAAAAATCAGCATCAGTTCAAATTTCTGAGTTGAGAAAGATAAACAAAATATTTAATAAAAACTTTATTAAAGCAATCGATCTGATCTCAGGCTCTAAGGGAAAAATTATTGCTGCAGGTATTGGGAAAAGCGGTTTGATTGCTAGAAAAGTTTCTGCAACCCTTTCTTCGGTAGGTTTTCCCTCGTTCTATTTAAACCCAGGAGAGGCTAATCACGGAGATTTAGGACAAATAGATAAAAGAGATGTACTTTTAGTTTTTTCTTATTCAGGTAATACAGTTGAACTCACAAATATGTTAAAGTATGCAAACAGATTTAATATTAAAATTATTGGAGTTTCCTCAAAAAAAGATAGTTTGCTTTTAAAAGCTAGCGATATTCCAATATTACTTCCGAAAGTAAAAGAGTCTGATCCAACCGGTATAGTGCCAACTACATCAACAAGTATAACTTTGCTTTTCGGCGATTGTTTGTGTTCGGCATTAATGCAAAAATTCAAATTCTCTAAGGAACGATTTAAAGTATTTCATCCCGGCGGAAGTATTGGGCAAACTTTGCTTTTGGTAAAAGATGTTATGCTTAAAGGTAATAAACTTCCATTAATAAGTCACAAGAGTAATATTTTAAAAGCAATTCAGGTTATTAGTAAAAAAAACTTGGGTCTTGGAATAGTTATAAAAAATAAATTTGCAATAGGTATTGTGACCGATGGAGATATAAGAAGAGGTGCAAAAAAATTTTCTGTAAAAAATAAAATAACGATGCTAATGACAAAAAAACCACTTTATACAAGTGAGGATACTCCTGCTTCAAAAGCGTTATCTATTATGAGTGAAAAAAAAATTACAAGTTTGTTAGTGTCTTCATACAGAAACTATAAAAAAAATAAAGCTTATTTTAAACCAATAGGAATATTGCATATACACTCACTGTTAAAATATGGCATCAAATAAATATAAATTAAATAAAAAAATTTTTTTTCAAATAACACTTTTGGTATTGGGGATTTTGATAATTTTTTTTACGTATTTTTACACTGACAAGCAAAAAATTGTAAAAAAAACTGAGGTTATTGAAATAGAAAAAACAAATGAACAACTTCAAAATAAGAGCACATTTGAAAATATTGAATATGAAGGAATAGACGCAAATGGAAACAGGTTTATAATAAATTCTGAATATGCTGAATTTGAGAATGATATGCCAAATATAATCGATATGAGAAATATTGTGTGCAAGTTCTTTTTTAAAGACGGAACTGTTTTAAAAATTATCAGTGATTTTGGTGTTTATGACAACATTACTAATGACATGTCATTTGAACAAAATGTTAAAATGTATTATTTAGAAAACAGATTGTTTGCGGAAAAAGCAGATTTTGTTAATTCAAAAAATTATCTATTCGTAGAAGGAAATGTTGTGGCAGAAAGTTCAGATGGAGATTTAATGGCAGATAAGATGAATTTTGACTTAACTGCAAAAAAACTGCGAATTTCTATGTACAATGAAGATAAAGTAAATATAAGAGTTAATTATTAAATGAAAAAAAGTTTTAGAATTATAAAATTTAAAAAAAATAAACCTGCCTTGCAAGTCAAGGGGGTAAGCAAATCTTTTGATGGAAGACCGATATTAAAGAAAATCAATTTAGATTTGTATCCGGGTGAAATTGTCGGGCTTATTGGTCCTAATGGTTCTGGAAAATCTACGCTCTATGGAGTTGTTATTGGTCAGCATAAAGTAGATGCTGGAAGTATTTTTTTAAATCAAAAAGAAATAACTAATAAACCTATCCACCAAAGGGCCAAGCTTGGTATTGCCTATTTAAGTCAGTATAGAAGTGTTTTTAATATGAGTGTCTATGACAACCTTCTTGGAGTCTGTCAGATTTCGATTAAAGAAAATGAAAAACAAAGACTTATGGTAGAAAAACTCTTAACGGAATTTAATCTACAGCACTTAAGAAATATTAATGCAAATTCTTTGTCTGGGGGAGAAGTTAGGAGATTACAAATAGCTAGAACTTTAATAAATAGTCCTAAGGTAATTTTATTGGATGAACCAATGGCTGCCTTGGATCCTATAATTGTTCAGGATATTCAAAATTATATTTTGAAATTACAAACTTATGGGTGTGGAGTTATAATTACAGATCACCAAGTTCAAAACCTATTTGAAATTGTAGATAGAGCCTATGTTATAGGCGAACAAACCATAATTGCATCTGGAAAACCTAAAGAAATATTAAAATCCAACAAAGCTAGAGAGTTGTACTTTGGTTCTTACGAAAACTAAGTAAATATGCCAACGGGAAGTTACTCTGTATTATTCAAAAATAAAATTAAAAAATTCAAAAAAATTACAAGTGTTGATCCAGATAAATCTGTTTCTATAAGATCTTTTTTGATTGGATCTATAGGCCATGGTATTTCAGAAATTAGCAATGTTTTAGAGTCTGAAGATATTTTTTCTACAATTGATTGTCTTAAAAAATTAGGTGTAAAAATAAAGAGACTTGGCAAAAAAAGTTACCGTATTTACGGTAAGGGTTTAGGATCATTATATGCAAAAAAAAATAGTTTATTAAATTGTGGAAATTCAGGGACTTGCGCAAGATTGTTAATTGGAATTTTATCAACCACACCTAACATTCAGGTAAAAATAAAAGGTGATAAATCGCTTAGCAAAAGAAATATGGTTAAATTAATAGAGGCAATGAGTGAATTTGGTGCAGAGTTTTACCCAAAGAAAAAATTCAACCTGCCCTTAAAAATGATCTCCTCTACCATGCCAACAGGTATTTTTTACAAAGCTGGGGTTAGTAGTCAGTTGAAGTCTGCAGTAATATTGGCTTCTATGAATGCTTTTGGAGAAACAACTGTAATAGAAAATAAAAATTTTAAAAGCCGTGATCATACTGAAAATATTTTGTTAAAAAATTCTAATATCTTGAAAATTAGAAAGGAAAAAAATCAAAGTATTATGAAGATTTCTGGTAAAGGCCATGTAGAATGTCTGAAGCTTTCAGTTTTTGGGGATCCATCTTCATCAGCTTTTCCTGCTGCATTAACAATGCTTACTCCAAATAGTTACCTTAAAATAAAAAATGTTGGACTTAATCCGAAACGAACAGGTTTTTACCGACTAATGAAAAAGCATGGAGCTAAAATAGTATACAAAAACTTACGAAAAAATAATATTAATGAACTTGTAGGAGATATCTGCATAAAAAGTAGTAAGCTTAAACCGATTAGAGCAAGTGCTAAAATATACCCTTCAATGCCAGATGAATACCCAATCTTATTTATAATTGCAGCACTTACTCCTGGTGTTCATGTATTTAAAGGAATCTCTGATCTATCAAACAAAGAAAGTTCCAGAGCCTATGAGATAAAAAAAATACTGAACAAAATCGGAATAAAATGTAAATTGACTAGAGATAAAATGAAAATTTTTGGAACAAATAAGATAAAAAAGAAATCAATTAATATTTCAAGTCTAGGTGACCACAGAATCTGTATGAGCTCTGCTGTCCTGTCACTTGTTACATCTTGTCCAATTAAAATTAGGGGTTTTGAAACAGTTAATACTTCATCGCCTTCTTTCTTAAAAGTTATAAAAGCATTAGGTGGAAAATTTGAAATTAAAAAAGCATCATAAGCTTATAATTGCTGCAGATGGTTCAGCAGCAAGTGGGAAAACAACAGGTGCAAAGAAAATTTCTAAAAAATATGGTTTAAAGTTTCTTTCCTCAGGATTATTATACCGATTTGCAAGCCACCAAATTCTTAAATACAGACCGAAAAATAATAT
>CACFKO010000021.1 GCA_902566925.1 uncultured Pelagibacteraceae bacterium
TAGATAATGGAAAGAAAGAACTTAAAGAAGGAATTATAATTGTTTTTGCAAGCAAAGATGAAAAAGTTGGTCTTGCGGTAGGTATTACTGAAAAACTTACAGAAAGCTTTGATGCAGTTAAATTTGCAAAAGTAGGTTCTGAAATTTTAGGAGGAAAAGGTGGAGGTGGTCGTAAAGATTTTGCTCAGGCGGGTGGACAGCATATAGATAAAATAGAGGATGCTATAGAAAGTCTTAAAAAATTAATTTAGTTTCTTTTTTAAATTTCCATCTATTTCATCTAAAAATTGATTAGTAGTCAAATATTTTTGTGAAGATCCCACTAATATTGCTAAGTCTTTTGTCATTGATCCAGTTTCCACACAGCCAACACAAATTTGTTCTAATATGTTTGAAAATTTAATTAAGTCTTGGTTATCATCTAATTTACCTCTGTGTGCTAACCCTCTTGTCCAGGCAAATATTGATGCAATTGGATTTGTTGAAGTTTCTTTACCTTCTTGATGCATTCTATAATGTCTAGTCACAGTTCCATGTGCTGCCTCTGCTTCCATAGTTTTTCCATCTGGAGCAAGTAATACACTTGTCATTAATCCTAAAGACCCATATCCCTGAGCAACTGTATCCGATTGAACGTCTCCATCATAATTTTTACAAGCCCAAATATATTTTCCGCTCCACTTCATAGCACATGCAACCATATCATCAATTAATCTATGCTCATATGTAATATTATTTTTATCAAAATCTTTTTTGAATTCTTCATTAAAAACTTTTTGAAAAATATCTTTAAATCTTCCGTCATAGGTTTTTAAAATTGTATTTTTTGTAGAAAGATAAACAGGCCATTTTTTAATTAGACCGTAGTTGAAACAGGACCTGGCAAAATCCTCTATGGATCTGTCAAGATTATACATCGATAAAGCAACACCAGGACCAGGAAAATTGAAGACTTCATACTTCTTCTCATCTTTACCATTCTCTGATGTCCATTTAATTTCTAACTTACCTTTACCAGGAACTTGAAAATCTGTAGCTCTATATTGATCTCCAAACGCATGACGACCTATAATAACAGGATCGGTCCAGGATGGCACAAGTTTTGGAATATTTTTACAAATTATTGGCTCCCTGAAAACAGTTCCACCAATAATATTTCTTATTGTACCATTTGGAGATCGCCACATCTTTTTTAAATTAAATTCTTTTACTCTAGCTTCGTCAGGAGTAATTGTTGCACATTTTATACCTACCCCATTTTTTTTTATTGCATTCGCACAATCAATTGTAATTTGATCATTGGAGTTGTCTCTACTCTTCATCCCTAAATCGTAATATTCAATCCCTAGGTCTAAATAAGGTAAAATTAGTTTTTTTTTAATGAAATCCCATATAATTCTGGTCATTTCATCACCATCTAACTCGACAATTGGGTTTTTTACCTTAATTTTGCTCATTTTTTGTTGCTATCTTAATAATTGAATTTAAACAGTTTATATACATATTAATTAAAAATTATCAATTAGCGATTATGATAGACAAAGTATTTCCTAAAATTCACAGCGAAGGTTATAAGTTTTTAGTAATATTTGGTTTTATTACTATAATTTTATATCTGCTGAGTACATTCCTTGGTTTAATAGGTTTAGTTTTAACTGTTTGGTGTTACTATTTTTTCAGAGATCCAGAAAGAATATCAATTAATGATGATAATTATTTAGTTAGTCCCGCAGACGGGTTAATTATAAAAGTTGAAGAGTCAACTGGTCCAAAAGAGCTTAATTTAAGTGAAAAGAAATTTACAAAGGTAAGTATTTTTATGAATGTATTTGATTGCCATGTCAATCGAACACCATGTGCAGGAAAAGTTTCACAGATTCTTTACAAACCAGGCAAGTTTGTAAATGCTTCGCTTGATAAAGCAAGTGAGGATAATGAGAGAAATTATTATAAAATTACCAACAAAAATGGTGAAGATATAATAGTTGTTCAAATAGCAGGTCTTATTGCAAGAAGAATAGTATGTGAAACTCTAGAAAATGATGATTTAAATCAAGGTGATAGAATAGGCATGATTAGATTTGGAAGTAGAGCAGATCTTTATTTTGAAAATTACAAACCACTAGTTAAATTAGAACAAAGGGCAGTAGCAGGCGAAACATTAATAGCAAGAAAAGTATAATATGAACGAACCAAAGAAAAAATTTAAACTAGTAACAGATACACAAGCAAGAATGATACTGCCAAATACTCTAACATTGATTGGAGTTTGTGTAGGTTTAAGTTCAATAAATTTTGCACTTAATCAAAGATATGAAATAGCAATAATCGCAATTTTATTTGCAGCAATTATAGATGGCCTAGATGGAAGAATCGCAAGACTTATAAGAGGTACTTCAAAAGTTGGAAAGGAATTAGACTCTCTTACAGATGTAATTAGTTTTGGAGTAGCCCCTGCTTTTATTATGTATTTCTGGACACTTAATACACTTGGAAGAATTGGATGGTTGTTGTCTTTAATTTATGTTGTATGTGTTGCACTGAGATTAGCTAGATTTAATATAAGTTCTGGAGGAGACGTATCTTGGAAAGATAATTTTTTTCAAGGAGTACCATCACCTGCTGGAGGTATATTGGTATTGACGCCATTAGTTTTGGATTTAAGTGGTGTAAATTTGTTTAATATAAATTTTGAGATATTTACTCCATATATATTTATTTTAGTCTCGATTTTATTGATCAGTAAAGTTCCTACTTACTCAATGAAAAAGATTGTTGTGCCTAGAAGCACGACTGTATTTTTACTTTTTAGTATTGTTTTATTATTTGGTTTACTATTAGTATTCACTTTTGAGGTAATAGTAATTAGCTGTATGGTATACATACTATCAATTCCAATAAGTATTTATCACTTTATGAAACTTAAAAAAAAATATTCTATAACATCTGGTAATGAGGACGATGAACTAGAAGATGTTTTATAATGAAAAAAAATGTAATAATTTCATTAGCCGATTCAAAATATTTTGATTTATTAAACGAATTAATAGATTCTATAAAACGTTTCAAAGAAAGTGAGAAGGTTGCGTTTTGCGTTTTAGATGCAGGCCTTAACGAAGACCAGCTTAAAATATTAAACTCTAAAGTTGATGAGATTAAAAAAGCAGAATGGGACATTGAAGTATCACAATATAAAATTAAGGGTAAGGAGTGGTTGAAGAGTCAAGTATCGAGAGCATTTTTAACAAACTATTTTCCTAATTACGAAAAATATCTCTGGATTGATTGTGATGCCTGGGTAAACGACTGGTCAACAATTGAACTATATTTTAGGGCTTGTGATGATGGAAAATTAGGAATTACTCAAACAATGGGCCCTGGTTATAAAATTATGTCAAAAGTCAGTTGGTTACTTGGAAAATTAGCTATTATAAAATCTCAAAACTTTAAACATGCAATTAGCTCAAAAATTGGTATCGATAAAGCAAGAAAATTAGCATTTGCACCTCATATAAATATCGGAGTTTTTTCTTTAGAAAAAAATTCAAATTGTTGGAGTATTTGGCAAAATAATTTAAAGAAAACTCTAAAATCTGGAAAAATATTTGGTTCCGAAGGACTAGCGATTAATATGAGTGTATATATTGATAATGTAAATACAGAATTTTTACCTTTAAATTGTAATTGGATAGCAAGTAATTTGTTACCAAAGTACGATAACCACAATAATACATTTGTAGAACCTTATTTACCTAATAACAAAATTGGAATAATGCATCTTGCAGCTGGAATTTGGAGAGATAATAAAGATATGAGAATTGACAAAAGTATTACAATTAAAATTAAAACTTTAGACAATAATATCATAAATAAAAGTTTGCGGTTTGGCCTTTAATTGAAAAAGAATAAAATCTCAAAAAATTGGATTATTAGACAGAAGAGAGATATCTTTGTAAGACAGTCTAAAATTGAGGGTTATAGATCAAGAGCTATTTACAAATTAAAAGAAATAGATGAAAAATTTAAAATATTTAAAAATACAACTTCAATAGTTGACCTTGGTGCTGCTCCAGGAAGTTGGTCTCAATACATCATAAGGCAATATAAAAAAAGTCTAGTCTTAGCAATTGATTTATTAGATTTTGAGCATATTGATAAGGTTAATAAAATAGTCGGAGATTTTACAAAATCAGAGAATAAAGAAAAAATTAAAAACTTTTTCAACAAAAAAGTAGATGTCGTTATTTCCGACATGGCAGTAAACACAACAGGAAATAAAAATTTAGACTCTATTGTCACTGGAGAATTATGTATTGAGGCTATGGAGTTTGCCTTCGAAATGTTAGATAAAAAAGGTAAATTTGTTTCAAAAATTTTTATGGGATCAAGTTTTAATGAAATTGTCGCAGACGCAAAAAAAAAATTTAGAGAAGTTAATATTTTTAAGCCTTTATCAAGTAGAAAAGATTCGAAAGAAAGCTTTATAATTTGTAAATTTTTAAGATAGACCCTTTATATTTTAAAAGAATCGTATATATAAGATTATGGGTCCTATAAAAGAAGCGCTTACATTTGACGACGTAACACTTGCACCAAATTATTCTGAAATATTACCCTCTGACGTAAATACTACAACATTTTTATCAAAAAAATTTAAACTTAAAATTCCTCTTATATCGTCTGCGATGGACACAGTCACAGAATCTAAAATGGCGATAGCAATTGCTAAAGCTGGAGGTATTGGAGTAATACATAGAAACCTAGATATAAAAAAACAGATATTAGAGATTAAAAAAGTTAAAAAACAAAATCTTTTAGTTGGCGCAGCGGTCGGAGCTGGTCCACTAGAATATGAAAGGGCCAAAGCTATAATAAATGAAAAAGTAAATTTAATAGTAGTAGATACTGCACATGGTCATACTAAAAAAGTAGCAGACATAATAAAAAAAATTAAAAAAATTAAAAATAAAAATACTTTACTATGTGCAGGAAATATTGCGACTGCAAACGCAGCAAATTTTTTAGCAAAATTAGGTGTTGATATTATAAAAGTAGGAATTGGACCTGGCTCAATTTGTACAACAAGATTGGTTGCAGGCATTGGAGTGCCTCAACTGAGTGCAATTTTAGATGTAAAAAAAGGTTTAAAAAATAAAAATATAAAAATTATTGCAGATGGAGGAATTAAATTTTCAGGCGACATAGCAAAAGCTTTGTCAGCAGGAGCCGATGCGGTTATGATAGGCTCCCTATTTGCTGGGACAGACGAGTCTCCAGGAAAAATAGTAAAAAAAAATGGTAAACTATTCAAAAATTTCAGAGGAATGGGCTCAATAGGCGCGATGAATAAAGGATCGGCAGACAGATATTTTCAAAAAAAACAAAAAGATAAATCCAAATATGTTCCCGAGGGAGTAGAGGGATATGTGAAATACAAAGGTTCGGTTGAAAAAATTATTTTTAAACTTATAGGTGGTCTTAAGTCTTCGATGGGATATCTTGGATCAAGAAAAATTATTTATTTAAGAAAAAAACCAAAATTTGTTAAGATTACAAAAGCTGGTTTTTACGAGAGTATGGTACATAACATAGATGAAATTAAAAAAGATGAAAAATATTAAATTTTTATACATTACTTTTATTAGCATCATTTTATTTGCTAATTCCTCAAATGCCCAAAATTTTTTTGATGAAGCAAAAAAAAAATATGAGGAAAAAAATTATGAGGTGTCAAAATTTTTATTCCAAAGAAATATCGTTTTTAATCCGAAGGATGCAAAGTCATATTTATATTTAGCTAAAATCTTTGAAAATGAAGAAAATGAGGGAGAGCAAATTAAAAATATAAATACAACACTTCTTCTTGAACCCAATAACGAGGAAGCAATGTTTATTTTAATTAAATATGAACTTAAAAAATCAAATTATAATAGAGTAAAGGAGTTAAAAGATAGTTTCTCCATGATATGTACTAATCTTTGTAAAGAAAAAAAAAATATAGAAGAGTCTTTAAAAGATATAGAACCACAAAATGATATCAAACAATAATTTTAATAAAATTTTAATTATTGATTTTGGTTCCCAATTTACCCAGCTTATAGCAAGAAGAGTAAGGGAGTTAGGTGTTTACTCTGAAATTATCAGCCATAAAAAATTAAATCTAAAATTAGAAAAAAAACGAATAAAGGGAATTATTTTATCAGGTGGACCATTAAATGTTTATCAATCAAAAAAAGTTAGATTTAATAAAAAACTTTTCTCACTAAATGTTCCAATTTTAGGAATATGTTTTGGTCACCAAATAATCTCGAAAGAGCTAGGTGGTAGGGTTAAAAAGGCCAAACACAGAGAATTTGGATTGGCTAAATTAAAAAAATTAAATCCAAGTAAACTCATTAATAATTTTTTTAATAAAAAAGGATCTAATAATGTATGGATGAGTCATGCTGACGAAGTGACAAAATTACCAAGAGGATTTAAAGTTGTTGCAAAAACTGAGACCTCAAAATTCTCCATTATAGAAAATCCAAAAAAAAAACTTTATGGAATACAATTTCACCCTGAGGTAACGCACACAGAAAATGGAAAAACAATTTTGAGAAACTTCATATTTTCAATTTGTACAATAAAAAAAAATTGGTCCTCAAAAAATCAAAAAAAAATGTTAATTCAAGAAATTAAAGACAATGTAGGAAAATCTAAAGTTATATGCGCTTTATCAGGTGGTGTAGACAGTAGTGTAGTTGCAAAACTGATCCACAAGGCAATAGGAAAGCAACTTATATGTATTTTTGTAAATACTGGCTTACTAAGAAAAAAAGAAGAGCATCAAGTTTTAAATACTTTCAAAAAAAAATTCAAAATAAATCTTGTTTATGTTGATGCCAAAACTCTTTTTTTTAATAGATTAAAAAAAATATCCAACCCTGAAAAAAAAAGGAAAATAATTGGCAACCTATTCATTAAAATTTTTGAAAAGCATGCTAAAAAAATAAAAAATGTAAAATATTTAGCACAAGGAACTCTGTACCCCGATTTAATTGAGAGTAAGTCAGTTACAGGAAGCCAAACATCAAAAATTAAGTCACATCATAATGTAGGAGGCTTACCAAAAAAAATGAAGTTAAAATTGGTTGAACCATTGAGATTATTATTTAAAGATGAGGTGAGAAAACTAGGTTTAGAGCTTAAATTGTCGAAAGAAATTGTTTTGAGACATCCATTTCCAGGCCCAGGGTTGGCCATAAGAATGCCAGGGGAAATAACTAAAGAAAAGGTGAATATTTTAAAGGAGGCTGATGATATATTTATAAAAGAATTAAAGGATCACGGTTTATATAATAAAATATGGCAAGCTTATGCAGCTTTACTTCCAGTTAAAACTGTAGGAGTAATGGGTGACAACAGAACATATGAATATATGTGCTTACTAAGAGCAATTACATCAGAGGATGGAATGACAGCAGATACTTTTTATTTTAAAAAAGAATTTATGCAAATTGTTTCAAATAAGATAATAAATAATATTAAAGGTATAAATAGAGTAGTTTACGACATTACATCAAAACCACCTAGCACGATTGAATTAGAATAATGAATAAAAAAATTAAAAAAATTATTGATAAAAAAAATAAATCTAAAATTGTATGTTTAACAGCATACTCAAAAAATATTGCTGAGATAGTTGATAATCATGCTGATATAGTTTTGGTTGGCGATTCTCTGGGTTCAGTCCTTTATAATTACAAAACAACAAGAAAAGTTAATCTCAAAATGATGATTGAACACACTAAAAGTGTTAGAATGGGTGTTAAAAAAAGCCTTCTCGTAATTGATTTGCCTTATAATACATATCGAAATAAATCTGAGGCTTTAAAGAATTCAAAAGTTGCTATTAAAGAAACTAAGTGTGATGCAGTAAAAGTGGAAGGTGGAGAAAGGGTGCAACATATAGTGAGCCATTTAGTCAAAAACAAAATACCAGTTCTAGGCCATATAGGTTTAACACCACAGACTGTTAAAGGAAAATTTAAATCAGTAGGTAAATCACAAAAAGAAAAAAATAAATTAATAAGAGATGCAAAAGCTCTAGAAAAAAATGGTGCTTTTGGAATAGTTTTAGAGTGCACTTATAGTGATATTTCAAAAAAAATTTCTAATCTTATTAAAATACCTACGATTGGAATTGGAGCTTCTGTTTATTGTGATGGTCAAGTTTTAGTTACAGATGATATTATTGGTTTAACTGATGCTAAAATTAAATTTGTTAAAAAATACGTTGATATAAAAAAAATAATAAATTCAGCGGTACTTAAATTTAAACAAGAGGTAAAATCTAAGAAATATCCGACAAAAAAATATTCTTACTAAAAATATTTTTTGAAATTTTCGTTAATTGATAAAACTTCCAAATCTACTAATCCTCCAATTACTAATTGCAGAGCTACAATTAAAATAAAACCTAGTCCTACATACGCAATCCATAAATGCTTTTGAATATAATTAGCTAAATAAGTTGCCATAGCACCAGTTAAAATTACCGATAGGACTAATCCAAAAATCATAAATCCAAAATGACCTTTGGAAGCACCTACGACACCAATTACATTATCAAAACTAATTGTTATATCGGCAAATAAGACTTTATAAATACTTTGAATATATGAAGGTTCTTTAGATTTTTTTGTGGGGGATTTTACCTTTTTAATCTCAAAAAGATCTTTTCTTAAATCGTTTACAATCCAAATTAATAGTAAACCACCGATTATTTTTATAAAATAAAATTTAAATAAGTAGGTTGCAAATAATGCAAATATGACTTTAAAAACTAAGGCGCCTGCAACACCCCATAGTATAATTTTTCTCCTATTTTTAGGAACAAAGTTAGCAGCAATTAATCCAATAATAATTGCATTATCAGCTGCTAGTATTATATCTATGAATATAATCTGTGTGAGTATAATTAGTTCTTCAATCAATAAATCTATATTAATTAAATTTTTTTATATTTCAATATTGAGAAAAGAAAATTTTAATACTTAGATTGTTTTGTTCCATCTATGATAGCTTTTAACTCTTCATACTCCTCACAATTACAATTTTGGAGTACCGCCAATCTTTCTTTTGCTTTCTCTGGTCTATTAGTGGATAAATATAATTCACCTAAATACTCATTTATTCCATTATGATTAGGATTTATTTTTAAACCTGAGAGGTAGTAATTCTCTGCACTTTTAAAATCCCCAAGTTTTCTAGAAGTAAAACCAAGATAATTTAAAACATCAGGATTAGAGGGATCTTTATCATTTGCTTTTAGCAATCTTTTAAAAGCTTTTTCATATTTCACTTTTGCTTTTTCAATCTTGCCTTTTTTTTCAAGTTTTTTTCCAGCTTTAACATAGTTTACTGCGGATTTGTAATTGGATTGTTTGCTTTCTTGTCCATCTCCTCCAGAACTCCCACCAGCAGCATATAGATTAGTGCTTAAAAAAAATATTGTTATAATTATAAAAAGTTTTTTCATTAATTAAATTTTCCTAGTTTGTTTAATGGTTTTAGCATTAAATCATTATTCATTAAATTTTGCTTAATTACTTTAGCAGTTTTTAAAGAATTTTGATTGTCACCATGTATACAGACCGAGTCTATTTCGCAAGGTATTTTTTTACCGGAGAGACAATTTATCGCCTGATTTTTTACCATTTCTAAAACATGTTTTTTAGCTATTTCAGGGTTAGTTATCAAAGCTTCTTTTTTTGATCTAGAAACTAAATTTCCATCATCCTCATAATTTCTATCTGCAAATATTTCACAAGCTATTTTCATATCAAACTTTTTTGCAGCAATTTCCATTTTTGAACCAGTAGGTACTAAATAGATCAAATCTTTACTGATGCTTTTTATTGTTTTAGCAAGTATTTCTGCAAGCTCAATATCTTCACATGCCATATTATTTAGCGCCCCATGTGGTTTTATATGAGAAACTCTTTCATCATGCTGACCAGCTATGTTTTGAAGTATATTATACTGATCTATTATTAAATTGATTATTTCTTTTTCAGATAAGTTTATTCTTCTTCTCCCAAAATTTTCAAGATCTTTAAAAGATGGATGAGCTCCTATGCTTACACCATTTTGTTTTGAAATTTTTATTGTAGAGTGCATTGTTTCTTCATCTCCAGCATGATAACCACAAGCTATACTTGCTGAATTGACAATTTTAAGTAATTCAGGATCATTTTCTATAGAATGTAATTCTGATTTTTCACCTAAATCACAATTAATATTAATTTCCATACCTTTCATTGATAAAGTATAACATGGGATGATCAAAAATATATTAAATCTTGGCGACGCATCAATTTATTATGATTTTGGCGAACAAATAAATAAAGAAACTAACAAAAAAGTAATTTCTTTCTTTAACAGCCTAAAGAAAGCAAATTTAGAGGAAATTATAAATT
>CACFKO010000022.1 GCA_902566925.1 uncultured Pelagibacteraceae bacterium
GTCTAGAAAAAATATTCTTTTTTTTGTAATTAATACTGAAAAAAAATTTTTTACCAATTTATTAAAATTCATAAGGCTTAGTATTTTATCAAAAACTATTTTTTGGTTTTCAACTGAGTATGTTGGGTTTTTAACAAAGTTTTTTAATTCCTTGTTAGAATTAAACAATTTCATGAAATTAGTCATGTTTGCTACAAACTCATCAGTTTGATTATTTTCTTTTGACAATTCATAAAGAGCTAATGCATACCTTTGAGATATTTCTGATGAAAAAGTTTTATTTTTACTCAATGTTTACCTTTTGTTTAGATTTGATTTATGAATTTACGAGATTTCGTATCATAGGAAAATGGTCTGTTCAAGCGTGATTGGAACGCAGATTAACTAAAATTTAGAGGATCAACATCAACTGTAAGTTTTATTTTTTTTGAAATATTTATTTTTTTTAGGACTTTGCTAATATCTTTTTGAATAAAAATATTACTCTTCGATCTTAACAACAATCTTGTTCTATATTTGTTTTTAATTTTAAATATTGGAGACGAAACTGGACCCATTATATCAACGTCTTTTAATTGTGATAGCTCCCGCTTAATTTTCTGAGCTTCCAAATAACTTTCTTTTTCATTTTTTGATGAAATTATAAAAGCAATTAACCTGCAAAATGGAGGTAAATTTTTTTGTTCTCGTAAATAGATTTCTTCCTCAAAAAACTTTTCTTGTTTATTTTCAGTTATACTATTTAAGGTTTTGTCATATGGATCAAATGTTTGATATATAATAAGTGAATCTTTACTGAAACGACCAGCTCTACCACTTAGCTGATTGTAAAGCTGTATGTTTTTTTCATTTGATCTTAGATCAAAACCCATTCCAGAAAAATCAGCGTCTACAACTACAATGCAATTTAAATTTGGAAAGTTAAAACCTTTAGAAATTAGTTGAGTGCCAACTAGTATATTGATTTTATTTTTTTCTATGTCGTTTAATAAATTCAAAGTTTCTTTTTTTTTATTGAGAAAATCACTCGATAAGATTTTTATGCTCTTGTCCGGAAAAATTTGCTTTAATTCTAAGAATACTTTTTCAACACCAGGACCATACATTTGAAATTCACAATTTAAATTTGTTTTTTTACATTTTTGTTTTGAGTTAGTTTTATATCCACAGTGATGACACATCGCTTTGTTAAGGTGCTTGTGAAATGTTAAGAAAATTGAGCAATTTGGACAAGAAAGTTTGCTTCCACAGTTTTTACAAATCATCAAGGGGGCGTATCCTCTCCTATTTATAAAAAAAAGAACTTGTTCTTTTTTTTGTAAATATTTTTTTACCAAATTTAAAGTTTTAATATTTAACCAAATATTTTTATTTTTTTTATTTAAACCTAAATTAATAATTTCTGCTTTTGGAAGTGAAAAGTTTTTATATCTTTTTGATAATTTTGTAATATTATATTTTTTATTTTTTACATTTCTATATGTCTCTAGAGATGGAATAGATGTTGATAATAAAATTGGTACATCTTCTATCGAAGCTCTATAGATTGCCATATCTCTAGCATTATATTTAATACCTTCATCTTGCTTATACGAAGAGTCATGTTCTTCGTCTACAACAATAAGCCCAAGATTTTTAAAAGGTAAAAACAAAGACGATCTAGCACCCACAACCAATTTTATTTTTCCATTCATAATATTTTGCCACATAATCCTTCTATTTTTTTTTGTTATTTTTGAATGCCAAATAGCTGGTTTAAATCCAAAATAATCTTCAAATCTTTTGTTAAATTGGCTTGTTAAAAATATTTCAGGCAACAAAACTAATATTTGCTTATTTTTTATAATTTTTTCCCTAATTTTCTCAAAATAAACAATAGTTTTTCCTGAGCCGGTAACTCCTTGAAGTAAAGTCACATTAAATTTGTTACCAAAACTATTTATATCCTTTAAACATTTTTTTTGTTGAGAGTTTAAATGAAATTTAATTCTCTTTTTACTTTCAATATCAGAAGATAAATTAAAGCTTTTAGAAAAAAAAGATTTATCACCCAAAAACATTTTTAAAACCATTCCTTTGGGTACTAGGTTATAAAGTGAAAACCAATTAACAAATTTTATTATGTTTTCATTAAAATGGGCTGATTTTTTTTCTAAAATAGTTTTAATTTGAAATTTTCTTTTAGTTTCTTCTTGTTTGTCCCAAACTACACCTATTTCTTTTTCTCTACCAAAAGGAACAAGCACTATTGATCCTGGCTTAAGTTTTCCAAATTTTCCCGATGAATAAGTATGAGGATGATCGAAAATTCTTGGAATAAGAACTGGTAATTTCATTATTTTAATAAAAATTAACTTTTTTTAAAAATGAATAGGTCTTTTATCGACCGCTAATGCAGCCTCTTTTATTGCTTCTGTATGAGTAGGGTGTGCATGGCAAGTTCTTGCAATATCCTCTGAACTAGCTCCAAATTCCATAGCTAAACCCATTTCAGCAATCATGTCTCCACAATGCGGGCCTATTATATGCACCCCTAAAACTTTATCAGTTTTTGAATCTGCCAAAATTTTTACAAATCCTTCTGACTCATTATTAACCTTAGCTCTTGAATTAGCGAGAAATGGAAATTTTCCAACTTTATAATCAATTTTTGCTTTTTTAAGTTGCTCTTCTGTTTTTCCAACAGTAGCAACTTCCGGTGAAGTGTATATTACACCAGGTATGACATCGTAATTTACATGACCAGATTGTCCTGCTAATATTTCTGCAACTGCAATACCCTCTTCTTCAGCTTTATGGGCCAACATTGGACCCTTAATAACATCACCTATAGCGAAAATATTTGGAATAGAAGTTTGAAATTTTTTATTAATTTCTATCCTACCCTTATCATCTTTCTTAACACCGATCTTTGATAAATTTAGACCTTCCGTATAAGGCTTTCTACCAACAGAAACCAATGCTTTATCACATTCTAAATTTTCTTGTGCCTTAGTTTTGTTGTTAATTAATTGCACTATCAGTTTATCTTTTAGATTTTTTACTGCAGTTACCTTGCTGTTTAATTTAAATTTTATACCCTGTTTCATTAAAATTTTTTCAAACTCTTTTGATATTTCTTTATCCATACCGGGAGTAATGTGATCTAAAAATTCAATAACTGTAACCTTTGAGCCTAATCGTGCCCACACTGAACCCATCTCTAGCCCTATATACCCTCCCCCTATTATAGCTAAGTTTTGAGGAACTTTCTCTAAAGTTAGTGCCCCAGTGGATGAAATTATATTCTTTTCATCAATATTGATTCCTGGCAATGGAAGAGGTGATGATCCAGTAGCAATTACAATATTTTTTGCCTTATAAGATGTTTTTTTGTTGTCCTGATAGACTACAACATTATTTTTTGAAAAGAGAACTCCTTTGCCCTTAATATAAGATACTTTGTTTTTTTTAAATAAAAACTCAACTCCTTTAGTTAAAATTTGAACAGATTTATTTTTATTTGTCATCATTTTTTGTAAGTTCAATTTTATCTCGCCTGTTTCTATACCGATATTTTCAAAATTATTTTTTGCCTTAAAGAAAAGTTCAGATGAATTCAAAAGGCTTTTGGAAGGTATACATCCCACATTCAAACAAGTGCCGCCTAGAGTTCCTCTGGATTCTATACATGCTGCCTTAAGCCCTAATTGTGCTGCCCTTATAGCACATACATAACCTCCAGGCCCACCGCCTATAACTAAGAGATCAAAATTTTCTTCCATTGGTTTAAACGTTTAAAAAGAGTCTCCTAGGCTCTTCCAGAGAGTCTTTTATGCTTTTTAAAAATGAAACTGCCTCTTTGCCATCTACAATTCTATGATCATAGGATAAAGCTAGATACATCATTGGACGAATTACTACTTCTCCATTAACAACTACTGGACGGTCTATTATATTATGCATACCAAGAACCCCAGACTGAGGTGGATTTAATATTGGTGTTGAAAGCATTGATCCATAAATACCTCCATTGGTTATAGTAAAAGTTCCACCTTGTAAGTCATTAATGGTAATTTTTCCATCTTTTGCTTTTTCTCCGAGAGATAAAATATTTTTTTCTATTTCAGCAAATGACATTTCGTCTGGATTTCTTAAAACTGGAACCACTAAACCTCTATCTGTACCAACTGCAAAGCTAATATTATAATAATTTTTGTAAACTATTTCTTCTCCCTGAATTTCAGCATTAATTGCAGGATAATTTTTTAGTGCAGCAACGCAGGCTTTCACAAAAAAGGACATGAAGCCTAATTTTACAGAATATTTTTTTTGAAATTCTTCTTGATAATTTTTTCTTATTTCTTTTATGTTAAACATATCAACTTCATTAAAAGTTGTTAGCATTGCTGCATTATTTTGTGCTTCCTTAAGTCTTTTAGCTATAGTCAGCCTTAGTCTGGTCATTTTTATTCTTTCCTCAGGTCCACTTTTTATTTTTTTAAGATTTGGACCAGGTTTAGACCCCATAAGATCTAAGAGATCACCTTTCATGACCATTCCACGTTTTCCACTTCCTGTTATTTCGCTTAAATTTATATTCTGCTCTTGAGCAATTTTCCTAGCTGATGGAGATACAGTTTTTTTTGTTTTATTTATAGATGGTTTATCTGGTTCATGCTCTTCTTCTAAAATGAGAGCTGGTTCAGCTTTTACATCATCTAAAACTAGTGGCTCCACACCATTAGTGCTTTTCTTTTGCTTTTTGCTAATTTTTTTAGGCTTATCAATTTTCTCTTCATAAAGAGATATTGGTTTTTCTTCTTTTTCTGGGGGTATATATTTTTTCTCGTAGGTTTCATCAACTGTTTTTGAGTCACTTTCATTGACACTTCCTAGAAGAGCACCAACCTCTACAGTTGTTCCCTCTTTTACAGTTATTTTTTCTAAAATTCCACTGGATGGAGATGGAACTTCAACATTTACTTTGTCTGTTTCTAATTCTACAAGCGGTTCATCTGAGGCGACTTCTTCGCCGACGGCCTTTAACCATTTGGATACTGTGGCTTCAGTAACCGATTCGCCTAGTGCTGGAACTACTATTTTTTCTGACATTTAATTACTTATAACCTTTTCTAATATTTCTTTTTGTTCTGCAAGATGTTTATTTAAATTCCCTGTAGCTGGCGATGCAGCAGCATTTCTACCAACATATCTTACATTTTCTCCTTTTACTCGAATAATCTCCAAAGTTCGATCTATATAATGTCGCGCAGTATTCCATGCACCCATATTCATAGGTTCCTCCTGGCACCAATAAAACTTTGCATTATCATATCTTTTTAATTGTTTACCAAGCTGTTTTACTGGAAAAGGATATAATTGCTCTATTCTTAAGAAAACAACTCTATCATTTTTAACTTTTTCTCTGGCTTCAATTAAATCAAAATAAATTTTTCCTGAACACATAACTACTTTTTTTATTTTGTTATCTTTTTTTAATTTAACTAATTTACTGTTTTCTAAATAAGCATGATCTTCTAAAATTCTATGAAAAGAATTTTTATTTGTAAAATCCTCAAGATTTGAGACACATCTCTTGTGTCTTAACAAAGATTTAGGAGTCATAACCACAAGGGGTTTTCTAAAATCTCTATGCATCTGTCTTCTAAGAACGTGAAAATAATTTGCGGGTGTTGTGCAATTTACTACCTGTAAATTTTCTTGGGAACACAGCTGTAAAAATCTTTCTAGTCGTGCTGAGGAATGTTCTGGACCCTGGCCTTCGTAACCATGTGGTAAGAGCATCACAAGGCCACTTGCTCTTGACCACTTAGACTCTCCAGAAGCAATGAACTGATCAATAACAACTTGTGCACCATTTGCAAAATCTCCAAACTGCGCTTCCCACAGCACTAATGTTTCAGGTTCGGATAGAGAATAACCAAATTCAAAGCCTAAGACTCCCAATTCAGATAAAAGACTGTCGATGACTTCAAATTTTTTTTGTTCTTTTGATATATGATGTAATGGAACATATCTATCATGATTGTCCTGATTTCTTAATACGGAATGTCTCTGACTGAAAGTTCCTCTGCCAGAATCTTGCCCTGACAATCTTACTGAAAACCCATCATTTAAAAGTGTTCCAAATGCTAATGCCTCTGCTGTAGACCAATCAATCTGGTGGCCCTCTGTAAACATTTTTCTTTTATTTTCGAATATTTTCAACAAAGTTTTATGAATATTAAAATTCCTTGGTATTTCAGTAATTTTTTTTCCAATAGATAATAGTTGTTTCTTTTCTACACCAGTAACTCCTCTTCTATCTTTACCTATTTCTGGTTTGAATCTGGACCAAACTCCATCAAACCATTTCATTTTGATTTTATAATCTTTTGCTCCAGAAAACTCTTTATCTAAAAAATTTCTGAACTCTTTTTTTTTTGAATCTAGATGTGTATTTGAAATTAAACCCTCGCTTAAAAGTTTCTTTCCATAAATTTGTAAAGTTGTTGGATGAGATCTAATTTTTTTATACATCAATGGCTGAGTAAAAGACGGTTCATCGCCTTCATTATGACCAAATCTTCTATAACAAACCATATCAATAACAACATCTCTATTAAATTTCTGCCTAAACTCAGTAGCAACTTTTGCACAATGAACGACAGCTTCAGGATCGTCACCATTAACATGAAAAATTGGTGCTTGAACCATTTTTGCTAAATCAGAGGGATACGGTGATGATCTTGCAAATCTTGGTGCAGTAGTAAAACCAATTTGATTATTAACAATAATATGTATAGTTCCCCCAGTATTATGGCCAGGTAAACCCGACATTGCAAAACACTCTGCTACAACTCCTTGTCCAGCAAAGGCTGCATCGCCATGTATTAAAACTGGAACAACTTTTTTTCTCTCCTTGTCTTTATGAAAGAATTGTTTAGCTCTTACTTGACCCAGGACGACTGGGTTTACAGCTTCTAAATGTGAAGGATTGTCTGTTAAACTAATATGAACCAAGTTTTCATCAAACTCTCTATTTGCAGATGCTCCTAAATGATATTTTACATCTCCTTCAAAATCTTTTTTTGATTTAATTCTCTCTCCAAAAAACTCTTTAAATATAGCTTTAAAGGGTTTTTGCATCATATTCGCTAAAACATTTAACCTTCCTCTGTGAGGCATTCCAATTTTAACTTCTTTTACTCCTAAATGACCACCTCGTTTAATTATTTGTTCTAAAGCTGGTATCAAAGATTCTCCGCCATCTAAACCAAATCTTTTGGTTCCAACAAATTTAACATGTAGAAATTTTTCGAATCCTTCTGCTTCAACCAATTTATTTAATATTGCTTTTTTTCCATTTTCAGTAAAATGAATTCCTTTATGTTTCCCTTCAATTCTATCCCTGATCCATTGTCTCTCTTCTGGATCTCCCATGTGCATAAACTCATACCCAATATTTTGGCAATAAATTTTTTTAGCTATTTCAATAATTTCCTTTAAGGTACCTGATTTTAGGCCCAACACTCCATCTAAAAATATTTTTTTATTTAAATCTTTATTTGTGAATCCATAAGTCTCTAATTTTAACTCTGCATGCTCCCTCTGAGTTTGGAGTTCCAATGGATCCAATTTTGAAATAAGATGTCCTCTTATTCTGTAAGCTCTGATTAACATGTTGGCTCTGACGGAGTCTTTTGCAGCTTCTAAAATATTTTCAGCACCAAATGTTTCTTGTAAGTTTCCATTTTTTGTATTGTCCGAATCTTTATAGTCTTCGATTACAGTCCTTTTGAGCTTTTTTTTACGTGACCAGCTAGGTCCATTGACATTTTTTATAACTTTTTCTCTCTTGTCATTAAGACCCTCAAAAAATTTTCTCCATTGTTCAGGTAACTTTTCAGGATCTTTTAAGTAATCTGAATATAGTGTCTCTACAAATTCAGAACTATTGTTTCCTAAGAAAGAGGTTTTTTCAAAAATATTATTGTTTTTGTTATAAGACATTATTTATCAATACTATATTAACATAAAAATCCTATATTAAAATTTTAAGTTTTGCATATCTAACTTTTCAGTTTTGTATAAAGTGTTTTTCCAATATCAGCTGGGGATTTGGATATTGTAATTCCTGATGATTTCATGACTTCTATCTTATCCTCTGCTCCACCTTTGCCTCCTGATATGATTGCACCAGCATGGCCCATTCTTCTGCCTGGTGGAGCTGTTAACCCGGCAATAAACCCTACCATTGGTTTTTTTAATTTAGATTTTTTTAAAAATTCTGCCGCTTCTTCTTCAGCTGAACCGCCAATTTCACCGATCATCACTATAGAATGTGTGTCATCATCTTTGAGGAATAGTTCAAGGCAATCGATAAAATTTGTTCCATTAATGGGGTCACCTCCTATACCAATACATGTAGACTGTCCTAAACCATTTTTAGACGTTTGAGCAACTGCTTCGTAAGTGAGTGTGCCTGATCTAGATACAATTCCTACAGAACCTCTTTTATGAATATTTCCTGGCATTATTCCAATCTTACATTCCCCAGGAGTTATTATTCCAGGACAGTTAGGTCCGATTAGTCTACTTTTGCTTTTTAATAAAACTTCCTTAACCTTCATCATGTCGAAAACTGGAATACCTTCCGTTATACAAACTATCAAATCTATATTTGCATTAATTGCTTCCAGTATTGCTGCTGCTGCAAATTTAGGGGGGACATAAATCATTGAAGCGTTTGCTCCTGTTTTTTCTTTTGCTTCAATAACAGTATCAAAAACAGGAAGACCAAGGTGTTGTTGTCCTCCTTTTTTTGGTGTGACTCCACCCACTAATTGTGTTCCATATTTTATTGCTTGTTCAGAGTGAAAGGTTCCATGAGTTCCAGTAAATCCCTGGCATATAACTTTAGTATTTTTATTTACTAGTACTGACATTTATTTTATTGCATCCACAATTTTTTTGGCTGCATCATTTAGATCAGATGCTGACAAAATTTTTAATCCTGATTTATTCAAAATCTCCTTACCTTTTTCAAAGTTAGTTCCTGCGAGTCTAACTATCAAAGGAACCTTTATATTAACTTCTTTAGCTGCTTCTACAACTCCTTGAGCAAGTACATCGCATCGCATTATTCCACCAAAAATATTTATTAAAATACCTTTAACTTTTTTATCAGATAAAATTAATTTAAATGCTGCTGCTACCTGTTCTTTTGAGGCTCCTCCTCCAACATCAAGAAAATTTGCAGGTTCTTCTCCGTACAATTTAATTATATCCATGGTTGCCATTGCTAGACCTGCACCATTAACCATACATCCAATTGATCCATTTAACTTTATGTATGCCAAACCAAACTTGCCTGCCTCTATCTCTGCGGGCTCCTCTTCATTTAAGTCTCTGAGTTTCAAAATTTCAGGTCTTCTATACATTGCATTATCGTCAAAATTCATTTTTGCATCTAAACAAATAAGTTTTTTTTGTTTTGTAATTATCAAAGGATTTATTTCTATTAATGAAGCATCTTTTGTGATTAAGATATTGTAAAGGGCATTCACTAGATTTTCTGCATCTTGTTTTTGAACATCGCTAAAAGAAAATATCTTAATAATTTTTTCAATATCATTTTTTGTAAGAGATTTCTTTAAATCAATTTTGTTAGTT
>CACFKO010000023.1 GCA_902566925.1 uncultured Pelagibacteraceae bacterium
CTTAAGACGTATGATTTAATTAAATTTAAGAAAGATCATACGCTGGAAGAGAAAGCAATCTCTTTTGAAAACAAAATATTAAAAATGGATAAATACTATAACATAAGCAGTGTTTATATCGAACAACCAGCGATGATGTTTAAGGGTGGGAAAACCACAGCTTTTACGATGGCGAAACTTCAGAGGTTCAATGGCATGTGTTCTTATGCATGCATGCGCGTTTTTGAAATGCCGGCAGTTATGGTACATCCAAACACAGCTAGAAAAAAAATGAATATCTCAATACCTAGGTCCGTCAAAGACAAGAAGGTTTATGTGATCAACGAGGTGCAAAAGCACTATCCAAAATTCACATATCAGATGACTAAGTTTGGAAATCCCAAACCCGGAACTGATGATATGGCGGATGCGATTGTTGTTGCATATGCTGGTTACTCAGATTATAGGGAGTGTATAGATGTTGTCGGAGAAGGTGAAGGTAGTTAAAAATATCCTAGGATATTATAAACAACAAAGTGATGAATATCTTTTTAGGTGTCCTTACTGCAAGCATCACAAAAATAAACTATCGGTTAACTTTGATGCAAATGTATACAAGTGTTGGATATGTGATTCTAGAGGCAAGAACATTCGTCGCTTAGTCCGCAGATTTGGCGATATTAATGACTTGTCTGCGTGGGATGCTCTCAACGGCTATGACTTTGCAAACTCTAACGATACATTAGAGAAGCTGTTGTTTGATGACAAAGAAGTGAAAGTCAGGCAAGTTATCGATATGCCTATAGGCTTCCGCACACTTACAAAAAGAAATAAAACAGTCTCAGACTATCCGGCTTATAATTATTTGCTAAATCGAGGTTTAAGCGACAAAGATATCCTCAAGCACAAAATAGGTTATTGCACAGAGGGTGAATATAAAAATAGAATAATTATCCCTTCATTTGATGAAGAGGGCTATTTAAACTATTTCATTGCGCGATCATTTATTGACGATAGAATAAAGTACAAGAACCCAAATGTCTCTAGGGATATTATTTTTAACGAACTTAACGTTGATTGGGATGCCGATGTGGTTTTGACAGAGGGAGTATTCGACGCAATTAATGCGGGGAATGGAGTACCTATTCTAGGCAGTACTTTGAGAGAGTCTTCAAAGCTATTTCAGAAAATCATCTTAAATGATTCCAGCATCTTCGTTGCGCTCGACCCAGATGCAGAAAAGAAAGCCATGAGGTTAGTTGCTAATCTTTTAAAATACGATATTGAAGTGTGGAAGATGGATGTTCCATATGGTAAAGATCTAGGCTCTATGACGCGCCAAGAGTGTCGAAAATTGAAAGATGAAGCTACTCCTATGAACTACGAGTACTATTATCTAAAACATCAAATAATGTCAATATAGGAGGGTTAATGACTAAATTTGCACACATAGCGGATACACATATTAGAAATTTGAAGTATCACGACGAGTATAAGGTTGTATTTCAACAGATGTACGAACATTTAAAAAATGAAAAAGTGGACTACATTGTACATTGTGGAGATATTGCTCACACAAAGACGCAGATATCTCCGGAGTTTGTTGATATGGCTAGAGATTTCTTCCAGAATTTGGCAGCTATAGCTCCGACTTATATTATTTTGGGAAATCATGACGGCAACCTCAAGAACAGCAATAGACAAGATGCTATATCTCCCATCATCAAAGCTTTAAATAGCCCGAACTTGCATTTACTTAAGAATGCTGGCGAGACAAAAATAGGCAATAACATATGTTTGAATGTATTATCGGTCTTCGATGAAGACAATTGGGTACAACCAACTGATGATTCAGCCATTAATATAGCTTTGTATCATGGTTCGATATCTTACTGTAGAACAGATACCGGCTGGAGGATGGAGCATGGGGAACATGATATTGAAATATTTGACAACTTTGATTATGCAATGCTGGGAGATATTCATAAATGCCAAATATTAAACAAGGAAGGCACAATTAGATACGCTGGCTCAACTGTACAACAAAATTTTGGAGAATCAGATGATAAGGGATTCTTGCTGTGGGATATAAAGGACAAGACAAAGTATACGATTAAACACGTTAAATTGGCCAATCCTCGCCCTTTTGTAACAATTACGTTGGATGACACCGGTCAGCTTCCAGATGACGAAAAGATCGTAGTTCCGAAAGGATGTCGACTTAGGTTGATATCGAACACACATATATCATTGGATAAGTTCAAATCGGCATGTGATATTGCAAAACACAAGTGGCAACCGTTTTCGGTTAATTTCCTAAACCGTGCTGCTAGCGAAAGAACCTCTGTTGATATAAAGACCGGCAAGGGAATCAATGAAGACTTGAGAGACATTGAAGTGCAAGAGAAGTTGATAAGGGAGTATTTAGAAGACTACAATCTATCAGATGATATCATCAACCGCGTACTACGCTTGAATAAGAAGTGCAATGATAAGATTAATAAAAATGATGTTTCTAGAAATGTAAATTGGAAAATAAGAAATTTCAATTGGGACAACTTGTTTAATTACGGAGAAGGTAATGAGCTTAAATTTGATAACTTAAATGGTATCGTGGGTATCTTCGGTAAGAATTTCTCCGGAAAGTCCAGCATTATAGATGCCGCATTGTTTACAATGTATAACTCAACTTCAAAGAATGAAAGAAAGAATCTCAATGTTATAAATCAGAACAGGAAAAGCTCTAACTCAACGATTGAGATTGTTGTTGGTGACAAGATATACACAATTGAAAGAGATGCGGAAAAGTATACAAAGAAGTTAAAAGGGGTTGAAACCTTAGAAGCAAAGACTGCTGTTGACTTTTATGTTGAAGATACAGTGACCGGCGAGTGCACTAGTCTCAATGGACTAACCAGAAACGAGACAGACAAGAATATCCGCAATCACTTCGGATCGATCGATGATTTCCTCTTAACGTCCATGTCGAGCCAACATGGAGCTTTAAACTTCATCAATGAGGGTTCGACCAAGAGAAAGGAGATCTTCGCCAAATTCCTCGATTTAGAGCAGTTTGAAGGCAAGTTTAAGTTTGCTAAGGAAGAGTCTGCCGGTATTAGAGCAGTTCTCAAGAAATTGGAAGGGAAAGACTACCAGAAGGATATCAAGCAAGCCGCCATTGATTTGGCCAACAATAAGCTAACATTGGACGGTCATGAGAAAGATTGTGTTGATTTGAAGAATGACATAGAGGAGTGCCGATCAACATTGGGAAGTATCAAAACCAAGATTGATAATATCCCAGAAGAGATTATTAACATATCAGATACGAACAGGAAGATTAAAACTAAAAATAATCAACTAGTCTCTCTGATATCTAAGAATAAAGAATTAGAATTAGAAAAGAAACAAAAAGACGCGTTATACTCAAAGATATGTGAGTTCATTGGTGCGTTTGATGTTGAGCAATTACGAAAACGAAAGGGTACAATCGAAAGATTGGAGAATCGAATCGAGGAATTTAACGCTGAGTTAGACAAGATGGAGTCCGACCATCGCTCTAATCAAGCCAAGATGAAGTTATTAGAGGGTATACCTTGTGGTTCATCGTTCCCCAACTGTAAGTTCATAAGGGACGCAAATGTATCCGTTGCCAACATCCCGGTCATTAAGAAAAACATAGAAGACACAAACAACAAGATATCGGAGTACAAAGTAGAACTAGATGCGCTAAATCCGGACAAGGTTAATGAACATTTGATCAAATATGAACAGTTACTACAGAAGAAAGTCAACACATCGACTAGAAGCACAGAGATAAGCCTACAAATAGAGAGGAATGAAGGCTCTGTGGAGCTTATAGAGCGCGATCTTAAGGATTTAAATGAGAAATTGGTCGTTTATGAGCAAAATAAGGAAGCAATTGAGAACCTTCAGAAACTTATGACACAAAAAGCGAAGACAGAGAAGCTTCTTAAGACATGCCAGAAGTCTTTAAACATATGCGAGAAGGAAAGACTAGAACTTTATAAACAAAATGGCTCAATTGAGCAGAAATTGATCAACTTAGAAGAAGATTACGAAGAATATAAGAATTTAAGAGAGGATTTCTCGGCATATGACCTGTTTATGCGCTGCATGCACTCGAATGGCATAGCATTTGACATCATTAAGAAGAAATTACCGGTTATTAATGAGGAAATATCGAAAACTCTATCAAATATCGTTGATTTCCAGATATTTTTTGAAGTTGAAGGCAATAAATTTGATATTTTCATTAAACATCCGAAGCACGACCCTAGACCCCTAGAGATGGGTTCCGGCGCAGAGAAGACAATAGCTGCTATGGCCATTCGTTTGGCATTGTTGACTGTTTCTTCGATCCCAAAGGGCGATATTTTTATCTTAGACGAGCCGGGGACGGCATTAGACGAGGAAAATATGGAGGGTTTTATTCGCATGTTGGAACTAATTAAGATGTACTTTAAAACCGTTTTATTAATTTCCCATTTAGATTCCCTAAAAGATTGTGTTGACACACAAATAGAAATTGACAAGAAAGACGGTTACGCATATGTTAATCAATAAAGGAGAATAATATGTCACATACACCACAAAAGAAATCAGACAAATTAGGCATTGTAGATGTTTGGTTAGAGAAACTAACTTCTAGAAAACTAATGGTATGGATTACTTCTACTGCCCTTATGGGTATGGGAGCGCTTGAGAGTTCCGATTGGGTAGTACTCTCAGCACTTTACATTGGCGGTCAATCAGTGATTGATGCTGTTGCTAGGTTCAGAGGAAACTAATGAAACTAGTTTCAACATTTCTAAAAGCTTATTGGAAACATATACTGGCTGTATTATTGTCGGCCATCTATATTGTTAAAACCCAATATGACTATGCTACCTTATATAAGATGTATCATGAGACTAGTGAAGCTCACAAAGAAGAACTGAATGAATTACAAGATCTACACTTCAAGAGTACGTTGGAGAAAAATCATGCAATTAAAGAATACAAGGATAAAATAAAAGCTCTAGAAGAGCAATATAAAAACAAATCTGAAGAAATCGAAGAACAGAACCAAGAATCAAAAAAGAAGTTCAAGAGGAAGTTCAACGACAAACCAGAAGAAATTATCCAAGATATTGAAAAAACATTCGGATTTAGTCATGTTGAATAGTATATTAATAATGTTGCTCTCTTCATCTGCTTTAGCAGATGAAGGGAAGTTTACATTGATGCCCAAAGGTCGAGTAGCTCCCTTTAAAGGGGTTTTGTTCGATGAAGATGCAACCTCGTACTTGTTAGCACTACCAGAGAAATACAAGCTACAATGCGATTTAGATATAGAGTTTTCCATGGATCGACTGCAAACTGAGCATGCCTTGGAAAAGAAGAATTTACAACTTGATATAGATTACCTAAATAAGCAACACGAATTGATTCTTAAGAGTAGAGATAGGCAAATCGATGATCTCAATAAGATACTCAAAGAAAGAAATGGTGTTAACAAAGAATGGTATTTAGTTGGCGGAGTAGCCATTGGTACATTGTTAACAGCTAGCTTGTTTGCTGTTTGGGATCGATCTCGGGAGAATTAATGAAAAAAAGAAACTTTGATTATATTGCCGGTGTTGAGAAGGAAATATCAAAGAAATATGGCAAAGAAGCCATACAGAATCCTCATGCCGGTTGGACTGATAAGAAAGAAGAAGAGTACGTAGAACATTCTAAAAATCTTCAAAGAAAAATAAACAAAAATAATGAGTCAAAGGATATGGTAGAACACAATGGTTTTTTGATATCTAAGAAACTAATTAGTATCGACGCCAATAGGACATGTCCTGTGTGTGAAGTGTATTCTTTTGATAGGAAAGATGACTTTTATATGAATAAATTTGAATGCTGTTGTAACTGTTATATACAATGGGTCGACGGCAGAGAAGAAAGGTGGCTAAAAGGATGGAGGCCCGATAATGAAAATAACAACAAAAATACTTAAACAGATTATAGCGGAAGAGATAGAAAAGCTGAGCGAAACCGGTTTCGGCAGACATATGGCCGGGGAAACAGATAGGGCAGCAATGGGTTGGTATGAAACAAAGATTTCTGAACTAGCAGCACTAATGAAAGAATTATACAGCGCAGACCCTATAAATTTTGAAGGCAATATAGAGCAGGCAAAAAAACAGGCGATGAAAAGAGATATGGCGCAAGAGTCTAAAAAGAGAAAAAACAAGAGGAAATAAACAATGGCTACAACGGTAACTGCTGCGGACTTAAAAACTAAAGTCAGAGAAGAGATAACTCTCAACGGAGTCAGACATGTATATGAGAGCGACAATACTGTCTCTAGTGTCAACATGATATCTCAGAGAATTGTTAGAGTACCTACTTCACTAGTGACTGTGTTATCATTTGGTGCTGCTGTAGCTGCTGGTACATATGTGGCTGGTGATATCAAGTATATTCGAATTACTAATTTGGATGACACCAACTACATCACATTGGGCATGAAAGACTCAACCAACAATGAGAGTGCTTATTTTAAATTAGAAAAAGGCGCCACCATGATTTTTAATAATTCAAAACTGGAAACAAATGTTAATGGTGCTGTTTGGTCAACAGCTTTTGAAGATATTGAGACAATAAATGCTCAAGCTGATTCCGTTGGCGGAAAACCGGTTGATATAGAAATTTTTGTAGCATCAAGTCAAAGTTAAGGAGAAATAAACAATGGCAACAACTTTAGAAATAGTTAGAGGAATTAAGCAAGCGATGGCTAACGCTTATGATGGAGCGCACGATGCCCGTCTTGTAGATGGAGAAGACCTAGTTAAGAAGATCGGACTTCGCAGAGAAGAAGGCTGTCCTATTATGGACTCTAGGGCTGTGGATGGCGCCTTTGTCAAAATCCATGGTACAGACTTGTATGTCTACTATCATACCGAAGTCCCCTCTAAAGAGTCTCACCGTGCTTCCATGAAGTCAGACATGGAACAACATATCGCAGACATCGTTAAATACCTTAAGAGTGAATATAGGAAGATCAACGGAGAATCACTCTCTCTCGGCACTGCTATGGATATGGACATCACCATGGACTTTATTTCTCGAAGAAGAGTTTCTGTTGTTGCATGCCAAGGATTCCCAATTAAAGGCATGGACGAATCAACCGAAGCAGTTTCTCAGGAAAGTGATGAAAAGCGGCTAGATAAGAGCATTAAAGACTTTCTCGCCATGGGTAGAGAACAAGCTAAGAAGCCCTCGAATTACACAGCAAAAAATGAGAAATAATGAATTTAACCAAAGAACAGGCCGTCAAAGAAATTTTAAAGTGCGGCAAAAATTCGACATACTTTGTTAATAATTTTTGCAGGATATCTCACCCTGTTCATGGCTTAATTCGTTTTAACACATATGACTTTCAAGATGATCTTTTGGATAAATTTTCTGATAAACGCTTTAATGTAGTTTTGAAAGCTAGACAGATGGGAATATCTACAATTGTAGCTGCCTATATTGTCTGGCTTATGTTGTTTCATAGAGACAAAAATGTACTTGTTATAGCTACAAAGCATGAAACTGCAACAAACTTGGTAAGAAAAGCCAAGGCAATTATGAAGAATCTGCCAAAATGGATCCAGATATCAGAAATTAAAGTTGACAACAGAACATCGTTCGAACTCTCCAATGGTTCACAAGTCAAAGCATCTTCCACTTCTGGAGGTGCCGGTCGTTCTGAAGCGCTGTCTTTGTTGGTAATTGACGAGGCTGCTCACGTCGACGGCTTAGAAGAACTGTGGACTGGCCTATATCCTACAATTTCTACTGGTGGACGCTGTATAGCCCTATCAACCCCTAATGGTGTGGGTAACTGGTTTCATGAGACATATGTCAACGCAGAGCAGAATGTTAACATGTTCTACCCAACAAAACTCATATGGAGTTTACACCCGGATAGAGATCAAGATTGGTTCGAAGACGAAACTAAAAATATGTCTAAGCGAGAGATAGCACAGGAATATGAATGTAATTTCAATGCTTCTGGTGAAACTGTTATACATCCGGACGATATAACTAGAATTGAAAAGAACCTTTCTGAGCCAAAGTATAAGACCGGCTTTGATCGCAATTTCTGGATATGGGAAGAATACAAGCCAGAAGGCAAATATTTATTAGTTGCTGATGTTGCTAGAGGTGATGGTGCGGATTTTTCTGTATTTCACATTATAGAGTTAACTTCTATGAATGTCGTAGCAGAATATAAAGGAAAGCCCAATATCGATGATTTTGCTGGTATGTTACACTCGGTAGGCTCCGAGTATGGTGGAGCGCTTTTAGTCGTAGAAAACAACAATATTGGCTATTCAGTGCTAGAAAAATTAATAGATTCAGAATATCCGAATTTATATCACAGTATCAAGTCAACGCATGAATATGTTGACCAAATACAAGCCATAGGTAACCCTAGTGCAATTCCGGGGTTTACGACCACAATGAAAACTAGACCATTAATATTGGCCAAATTGGAAGAATTCGTTCGGAACAAGATAATTACTATTAATTCACAAAGGCTTCTCAACGAAATAAAAACTTTTGTGTGGTATCATGGTAAACCTCAAGCAATGCGAGGCTATAACGATGACTTGGTAATATCGTTAGCAATTGCATGTTGGGTGAGAGACACGGCCATTATATCTAACAAAAGAAGCGAAGCTTATCAAAGGGCAATATTAAACTCAATGGTGTATACTAGAACTAGATTCAACACTCAGATGAAAGGTCAACAGGGATACAACAAAAGACAATCAGTATTCAACGAAGGAGAGGATTTGGAAAAGTTTAAAAAGAATCAACAAGAATTTTCATGGATTTACAAGGGATAGAACATGGCAAACAATAATAACAGAAATAATAAAAACATTAAAAACCCTAGGAACCCGGAGTCTAGTTTATATAAAAAGCTAACCAGACTTCTCTCAGGGCCAATTGTTAATAGAAGATCTCAAATGCAGCGGCGATATCGCAGAGCGCACTTAGACAAGTACAATTTTAAGTCAGCAATGGGTTTGGACTTTAAGAAGACCTCATACAACCCATATGAAAACTTAACAGCCAACATAATGGCCAATCAGAATCGATATGAAAGATATATTGACTTTGATCAAATGGAATATACACCAGAGATTGCTTCTGCGTTAGACATCTATGCAGACGAAATGACTACATCTACATCATTGAGTGAGATGTTGAAGATAAAATGCCCAAATGACGAAATCAAACTGGTTCTCAACAATCTTTATACAAATATATTGAATATCGATTCAAACTTATTTGGCTGGTGTCGCTCAATGTGTAAGTTTGGCGACTTTATGCTTTACCTAGATATTGACGAGAAGCTAGGAATTAAAAATGTTGTAGCTCTGCCGGCAGATGAAGTCGAACGACTC
>CACFKO010000024.1 GCA_902566925.1 uncultured Pelagibacteraceae bacterium
ATTAAAAAAAATTCACTAATACTGATGCATCAAACTCACAGTAATAAGGTTGAAATCATTGAAACAAATAATAAACTAAAAAAAATTAAATGTGATGGAATGCTCACTAAAACTAGTGGTGTAGCTTTGTCTGTTTTGACAGCTGATTGTGTACCAATTTTATTTTATGAAAAAAGTAAAGAAATTATTGGTTGTGCACACGCAGGTTGGAAAGGTGCACTTAATGGAATAATTGAAAATACTTTAAAAAAACTCACAGAAATGGATGGAAATATAAAACAATTAATTGTTTCTGTGGGGCCCTGTATTTCACAAAAAAACTATGAGGTAAAAAATGACTTTTATTTAGAATTTATTAAAAAATCCAAAAATAATGATTCATTTTTTTTAAAAAATGAAAAAAAAACTTTTAATTTTGATTTAAGAGGATTTGTAAACAAAAAATTTCAGGATCTTGGTGTTTCAGAAATAGATAATGTAATAATTGATAGCTTTGCCTCTGAGAACGAATATTTTAGCCATAGAAGGGCCAAAAAGTTAGGTCATGATGACTACGGAAGATGCATATCGGTAATTAAAAAAATTACTTCACAAAATTAATTGAAAACTCAGCTTAATGGATGTATAAATAAATTGTCCTAATGAAAATTTTATCAGGAACAAGCAATCCATCTTTAAGCAAAAGCATATCAAAGCAACTCAAGCTAAAACTGGTTAATACAAATATTAAAAATTTTGCAGATGGTGAAATTTATATTGAAATAAATGAAAATATTAGAGGAAATAGTGTTTTTGTCATTCAATCAACATCAACGCCCGCTAATGATAATCTCATGGAACTTCTTTTGTGCATTGATGCGCTAAGAAGATCTTCTGCAAAAAATATTACTGCTGTGATTCCTTATTTTGGTTATGCAAGACAAGATAGAAAAGTAGTTCCTAGAACTTCTATCTCTGCTAAGCTTGTTTCAAATTTAATAACACATGCAGGTGCACATAGAATTGTAACAGTAGACTTACATGCTGGACAAATTCAGGGTTTTTTTGATATGCCTGTAGACAACCTATTTACTACTCCAATATTTGCCAGATATATAAAAAAAAATATAAAAAGTAAAAATTTTATATGTGTCTCACCTGATGCTGGAGGAATTGAAAGAACGAGAGGTCTAGCAAAAAAAATAAATGCTGACTTAGCAATTATTGATAAAAGAAGACCTCAGGCTGGAAAATCTCAGGTTATGAATATTATAGGTAATGTAAAAAATAAAAATTGTATAATAGTTGATGATATCATTGATAGCGGAGGAACAATTGTTAATGCTGTTGAAGCTTTAAAAAAGAAGGGTGCTCTGGATGTTTATGTATTTATAACACATGCCGTATTAAGTGGAGAAGCCATAAACAGGATAAAAAAATCAAAAATAAAAAAATTAGTGATAACTGACAGCATTGATAACTCACAAAGAATAAAAAATATTAGTAAAATACAAGTATTATCCATAGCGCCGCTGATGGCCGAAGCAATAAAAAGGATTTCAAACTCTACATCGGTATCAGATCTGTTTAATTAACGCTTGTTTTATTTCAAAGTTAAGTTATAAATTGCACACTCAAATGATAAATAATTTAAAGGCTGCTAAGAGAGAGACAAAAACTAAAGGAGAATTAAACATCTTAAGATCCAAAGGTTTTATACCCGCAGTATTATATGGCGGTAAAACTCCTAATTTAAAATTAAGTATAGAGGAAAAATTTGTAAAAGATGTTTTAAAATCTGAAAACTTTCTTTCAACAGTATTCGACATTGATATTGACGGAAAAAAAGAGAGGGTTATACCTAGAGATGTTACTTATCATGTAACGTCTGAACAACCTACTCACATTGACTTTATGAGAGTAGTCAAAGGTTCAAAAATTGTTTTAGAAATTCCCGTAAAATTTAAAAATAATGAAGATTGCACTGGATTAAAAAAAGGTGGGGTACTAAACATTGTTAGAAGAAAAATTGAACTAAAGTGTGAAGCAGAAAGTATACCTGAGGATATTGAGGTTGATTTAGGTGGTTTAGATATTGGTGCAAGTATTAGAATTTCCGCAGTAAATTTGCCACAGAACACAGAGTTAACTATAACTGAAAGAGATTTTGTTGTAGCTACCATTGCTGCTCCAACAATTGTTAAAGAACCTGAAAAACCTGCTGAAGAGACTTCCGAAGGTGGTGTTGAAGGTGAGGCTGCTGCTGCGTCTGAAGGTGGTGAAGCTGCTGCTCCAGCTAAAGAAGGTGAAGCTGCCAAAAAAGATGAAAAATCTAAAGAGGGGGCAGCTGATAAAAAACCTGCTGCTGAAAAAAAACCCCCTGAGAAGAAAAAATAAGATTATATGCTTTTGCTAGTAGGTTTAGGAAATCCAGGCCCCAACAATAATAATAACAGACATAATATTGGTTTTAGAATTATAGACGCCATTAATGAGGAATTTAGTCTTTCAAAACAAAAACCTAAATTCAAAGGACTTTTAACTACTGGTAACATCGAAAATAAGAAAGTCTATGCAATCAAACCTTTGACTTTCATGAACAACTCAGGAGTTTGTATTAAAGAACTAATTGAATATTTCAAGATAAATGCAAAAGATGTGATCGTTTTTCATGATGATATGGATATTGATTTAGGAAAAGTTAAAGCAAAATTTGGCGGGACTAGTGCTGGACACAATGGTATAGAGTCAATAGATAAATCTATTGGAAAAGATTATTCAAGAGTAAGGGTTGGGATTGGGCGTCCTCAAAGTAAGAGTAAAGTTAATAACCATGTTCTTGAAGATTTTAGTGATAATGAAGAAGAAAAAATTAAAGATATCACGGACCATATAGTAAAATTAGTCCCTGAACTCATCAATAAAGAAATGGACTCGTTTTCAAGCAAGGTAAATCAAAATTTGAATGGGATTTAAGTGTGGTATAGTTGGTTTGCCTAATGTCGGAAAATCAACACTTTTTAATGCATTAACTTCATCAAAAAACGCACAAGCTGCTAATTTTCCATTTTGTACTATTGACCCAAACATTGGAATAGTAGACGTACCAGATCAAAGACTTAACAAGCTTTCAACTCTTTCAAAATCTAGCAAAAAAATAAATGCCAATATAACTTTCGTTGATATCGCTGGGTTAGTAAAAGGAGCATCCAAAGGCGAAGGTTTAGGAAACAAATTCCTTTCTCATATAAGGGAAGTTGATGCAATAGTGCATTTGGTTAGATGCTTTGACTCTGAAAATATACAGCATGTTAGTAAAAATATTGATCCAGTCAATGACCTAGAAACTATAAAAACTGAAATACTGCTAGCAGATATTAACCAGATAGAAAAAAAACTTCAAAAAAATATAAAAAAAAAATTAAACAATAAACAAATTAAATTACTTGAGAATGCACTTGAAAAACTAAATAAAAACGAAACTTTAGAAGAAAAACACGATATTGAAAATAAAAGGTTTCTTAAGGAAATTGGTCTAATATCTACAAAACCATATATAATTGTATGTAATGTCGACGAAAAAAGTGTGAAAACTGGAAATAAATACACTGAACTTTTAAAAAAAAATTATCCTAGTAAAAAATTCATAGTTATTTGTGCTGATATTGAGAGCCAAATTATAGATTTGAAACCTGAGGAAAGAGAAAATTACATGAAAAATATAGGTCTCGAAAAAACTGGTTTAAACAAATTAATTACTACTGGTTACGATATTCTAAATTTAAAAACTTTTTTTACTTCTGGCCCAGAAGAATCTAGGGCATGGACAATCAAAAAAGACACTGAGGCACAAAAAGCAGCTGGTGTTATACATAGCGATTTTGAAAAAAATTTTATCAGGGCTGAGGTTGTTTCTTATGATGACTTTGAGAAATATGGAAGTTTTGAGAAAGCAAAAGAAAGAGGAAAATTAAGAGTAGAAGGCAAAAATTACTTTGTAAAAGATGGGGATGTTTTATTCTTTAGAGTCAATCCTTGACCACAATTTTCTCATGCTAAAGTAAACTAGAATAGACAAGATTATAAGAAAGATTATAACTTTAAAACCTAGCTTGTGTCTTTCCTCTAGGTGCGGCTCAGCAGCCCAAGTCAAAAATGTTGTAACATCTTTAGCCATTTGAGCCTCAGTGGCTTTCGTTCCATCTGAATAAGAAACTAGGTCATCTGATAATGGGTTAGACATCTTAATTTTATTTCCATCCATGTACTTGTTATAATAAACGCCTTCTTCTAGCTCAAAATTTTCAGGAGCCTCTGTATAACCGGTCAAAACAGAATATATGTAATCTGCTCCTCCCTTTCTGGCTTTCACTAAAACAGACATATCTGGAGGATAAGCACCACCGTTTGCAGCTGTTGCTGCCTGAACATTTGGATAAGGTGAAACAAATTTATCAGAAGGTCTTCCTGGTCTTGTGAACATTTCGCCTTCGTTGTTAGGTCCATCAGTTACTTCAAAGTTTGCAGCTATAGCTTTAACTTGTTCCACAGAAAACTCTGGACCACCCTTTTCTCCAAGATTTCTGTAACTTAAAAGGTTCATAGAATGACAAGATGAACAAACTTCTGTGTATACTTGATACCCTCTCTGCAAAGAGCTTCTATCAAACTTCCCTGTTATTCCTTTAAAGCTCCAATCATATTTTGGTATTTTTATTTGTTCGCTTGCTGAAGAATTAATAAATATAAAAAAAAATACTAAAATTTTTGCATAAATTTTATTTGATCTAAACATGTGGTTTGTCACTCTTTATTAGCTCTGCTTTTGGCATGCCTGTTAAAACAGGATCTGTAATACTTAATGGCAAGGGCTGTGTTTTTTCTATCCTACTTAACAAAGGTAGTATTATTAGAAAATGAGCAAAGTAATAAACTGTGCCTACTCTTGCAACAAGAAGATATAAACCCTCAGCTGGCATTGCGCCCACATAACCTAGAGCTAAAACATCTATAACAAGTATCCAGAAAAACATTCTATTTAAAGGTCTAAAAATAGAAGATCTAACTTTACTACTATCAAGCCAAGGAAGTGCTATTAAGATAAATATAGACCCAAAAAGAAGAACTACTCCCCCAAGTTTATCTGGGACAGATCGAAGTATTGCATAAAAAGGAAGTAGATACCATTCGGGAACAATATGTTTTGGTGTAACCAAGGGATTGGCTTGAATATAATTATCGCTATGACCAAGAATATTGGGGGCAAAAAATATAAAACCTGAAAAAATTATTAAGAATACTAATAATGCAAATAGATCCTTTATAGTAATATAAGGGTGAAAAGGAACAGTATCTTTTGATGGTTTTTTAATATCAATACCAATTGGATTATTGTTTCCCGGAACATGAAGCGCCCATATATGTAGAATTACCAAACCTAAAATTAAAAAAGGAAACAGATAATGAAGACTAAAAAACCTTGTTAAAGTTGGATTGTCTACTGAATAACCACCCCACAACCATGTAGTAATACTGTCTCCAACTAAAGGTATGGCGCTAAATAAGTTGGTTATTACTGTGGCACCCCAAAAACTCATTTGCCCCCAGGGTAATACGTAACCCATAAAAGCAGTTGCCATCATTAAAATATAAATTAACATTCCCAAAATCCATATTACTTCTCTGGGCGATTTGTATGATCCATAAAATAGGGATCTAAAAATATGTATATAAACTGCAAGGAAGAACATTGAAGCCCCGTTGCTATGAATGTAACGAATTAACCAACCATAGTTTACATCTCTCATGATGTGTTCAATACTGCCAAAAGCCATGTCGGCATGAGCTATGTAGTGCATTGCAAGAACTAATCCAGTTATAATTTGTGATAACAAACAAAATGTTAATATTCCCCCGAAGGTCCACCAGTAATTTAAATTCTTAGGTGTAGGATATTCTGTTAAATGTGAAGCTAATGATAATAATGGTAACCTGTCATTAAACCATTTTCCAAATTTAGATTTAGGTATATATGTATGTTCGCTCATTTAATAAATTATCCAATCTTAATAGTACTTTCATCAACAAAAGCATATTTTGGGATTTCCATATTAGTTGGTGCTGGCCCTTTTCTAATTCGTCCCGATGTATCATAATGCGATCCATGACATGGACAAAACCAACCGTTGTATTCGCCCTTGTCAGATAGAGGTACACATCCAAGGTGAGAACAAATGCCCATCATTACTAACCACTCTGCCTTTTTAACTCTATCCTCATCTTTTTCAGGATGTTTCAAGTCATCTAAACTTACTGATTGAGCCTCAGATATTTCATCTTGTGTTCTTCTTTTAATAAATACAGGTTTACCTCTCCACAGAACTGTAATTGATTTTCCTGGCTCGATTTGACTTATATCCACTTCCGTAGTAGCTAATGCTTTTACCGAACTGTCTGGGTTCATTTGGTCTATAAATGGCCAAATTGTTGCACCTATTCCCACTGCACCAATTGTATAGGTTGCTGTAAAAAGAAAATCTCTTCTATTATTTTTTTTCTCTGAACTATCCATAAAACTATATTAATATTGCTTTCTAATATAAAATAGTAGTATTTAAAAGAGTTGCCAGAGGCCAGAATGACACATGAATTCCAAGTAATTGTAAGAATCAGCCAGTTATAAACACAAAAAAAATATTGTTTATGAAAATAAGCCAAGAAATACAAAAAAAATTAACCAGTGAATGGTTTAAGTTTTTACAGAGCAAGATTTGTCAAGAGTTTGAAAATATTGAAAAACAATTTTCAAAAAGAAAAAAATTAAAACCTAAATATTTTAAAAAAAATCAGTGGAAAAAGAAAAATATTAATGACGGTGGGGGTATATTCTATATTCTTAAAGATGGAGAGGTTTTTGACAAAGTTGGTGTTAACCATTCCACAGTTCAAGGTTCGTTTCCAAAAAAATTTAAATCAAACATACCTGGAACAAAAAAAAGTAATTCTTATTGGGCCTCAGGGATATCGGTTGTTGCCCATATGAAAAATCCTAAAATGCCAGCTGTTCATTTTAATACAAGGTTTGTTATAACTTCAAAAGGTTGGTTTGGAGGTGGCATGGATGTTACGCCAAGTTTTTCAGATCGAAATGAAAAAAAACTGCTTCACAAAAAACTAAAAAAATTATGTAAAAATAATAATAAAAACTTTAATAATTACAAAAAATGGTGTGACAGGTATTTCTATATAAAGCATAAAAAGGAGGCCAGAGGTATTGGTGGAATTTTTTTTGATTATCTTTACAAAGATTGGAAAAAAAACTTTAAATTTATAAGAGAACTTGGCATTTGTTTTATTGATGTTTCAAAAAATATGATAGAAAAGAAAACTTTTTCTGGTTGGTCAAAAAAACAGAAAGAAGATCAGTTGATCAAAAGAGGTAAATATGTAGAATTCAATTTACTTTACGATAGAGGGACTAAGTTTGGCCTTAATACCGGTGGAAATCTTGATGCAATTTTTATGTCACTTCCCCCGAAAGCGAAATGGAAATGAATGGAAAAAGAACCAATTACAGTTGAGGGCTTAAAAAAGCTTAAAGAAGAATTAGAGGACCTAAAAAATAATAAGAGGCCAAAAGTGGTTGCGGCTATTGCTGAAGCTAGAGCTCATGGTGATTTAAAAGAAAATGCAGAATATCATGCAGCCAAAGAACAGCAGGGTCATATTGAAGGTAGAGTTTTAGAGATTAATAATATTATTGCTTTAGCAAATGTTATTGATGTAACAAAAATGGAAAATGATGGTAGAATTATTTTTGGATCAACAGTAACAGTAAAAGATATAGAGAGTGAAAAAAAAAAATCATTTAAAATTGTAGGAAAAGACGAAGCTAATATTGAAAAAAGTTTGATTTATTTTAAGTCGCCAATGGGAAAATCTTTAATCGGGAAAACAATTAAAGATTTAGTGACTGTAAATACACCTTCTGGAGAGAAAAGTTTTGAAGTTTTAGAAGTAAAATATATTTAGCTCAAGTATATTTTTTTATCAAATTTTTTAATTCTTCGTCCCCTAAGTTAAAATCATTTTCGATCCATTTTTGCTCAATTTTTTTTAATATCTCCCCCATTTTTCTCCCACTTTTGAGACCTTGTTCCAAAAGATACTTTCCAGTGATAGGAAATTCAGGAATATTGATTAATTCGATTTTTTTTAAAATATTTACTAGATTTGCATAATTTTTTTTTGGATGAGAAATAAAATAAAATTTAGCTAAAGATACTATTTTACTTTTTCCATGATAAAATATATTTTTTTTTAAATCTTTTTCAAAAAAATTTTTATTTTTTTTCGCTTCGTAAAAATATTGATGAAAAA
>CACFKO010000025.1 GCA_902566925.1 uncultured Pelagibacteraceae bacterium
CTCGTTTCTTTGTTTTGTTTTAGCAATCCTTTTTTTAGATCTGTTTAACTGCCAGTCGACTACATACTTTAAAAGTCTATTGTTAACTTTTAGACCTATTAAACTTTCAGACAGTTTAAGACTTTGAGATTTGCTTACGCCATCGATAGTTAAAATTTTTATACTCATAATTTATTTCTTTTTAGGCTGCTCCTTTGCAGCAGGTTTTTGTACATCTGTTTTTTTAGGCTCAGTTTTTTTTGTTTCTACTTTTTTGTCTGAAGGTTTATTCTCTTTTTTTACTGTTTGTTTGCTTTCTTGTGCGAATTTTTCAACAGATGTTTTTCTGTTAAAAGATTTTGTTGATTTTCTTAAGAACACTAAAGAGTTTTTTGACCCAGGTATTGATCCCTTAATGTAAAGAAGACAATTTTCTGGATCTGATTTAATTACCTCGAGATTTAAAATAGTTCTAAATTTTGCTCCCATGTGACCAGCCATTTTTTTACCTTTAAATACTTTTCCAGGATCTTGTCTTTGGCCAGTTGATCCATGTGATCTATGAGAAACAGATACTCCATGTGTTGCTCTTAGACCTGCAAAATTATATTTTTTCATAACACCCGCAAAACCTTTCCCTATTGTTTGAGATCTAACATCTATAAACTTAACATCTTTAAATGCTTCTAATCCTATTTCGTTTCCAGTTTTAAATTCCTCGGGTTTTTCAATTCTGTATTCTTTTATAATTTTTTTAGGTTCTGTATTTTTTTTTGCGAAAAAACCTTTCATTTGATTTGTGAGTTTTGAATTTTTTAATTTAACAAAGCCCAATTTTACAGCTGAATAGCCGTTTTTTTCCTTTGTATATACATCTATAACTCTACCTTTCTCAATCTTAACAACAGTTACAGGAATAGAAATACCTGAGTCAAAAAACTCTCTCGTCATACCAATTTTTTTTCCTACTAATCCTAGTGCCATATTTATATTTTTATTTCTATATTAACTCCTGAGGCTAAATCTAATTTCATCAAAGCCTCAACCGTTTGAGGAGTTGGTTCAACAATATCTATTAATCTTTTATGTGTTCTAGTTTCAAATTGTTCTCTGCTTTTTTTATCTATGTGAGGTGATCTTAAAACAGTGAATTTCTCAACTTTGGTTGGTAAAGGAATTGGTCCCTTAACCTGTGCACCGGTTCTTTTTGCTGTATTAACAATCTCTTGGGTAGATATATCCAAGATTTTATTATCATAAGCTTTTAAATGTATTCTAATATTTTGTTTATCCATTGTTATGCCATTTTCTTTGTAACTTCATCTTGTACGTTTTGAGGAACTTTTGCGTAGTGATCAAAAAACATTGAGTATTGAGCTCGGCCTTGTGACATTGATCTAAGATTATTTATGTAACCAAACATATTGGCTAAAGGAACCATTGCGCTTATAACCGTAGCATTACCCCTCTTATCTGTTGTAGATACTTGGCCCCGTCTACTATTTAAATCTCCTATAACATCACCCATATAATCTTCAGGAGTTATCACTTCGACTCTCATAACTGGTTCTAAAAGTTTAAGTCCAGCCTTAGTACAGGCTTCTTTAAAACAGTATCTTGAAGCTATTTCAAATGCTAAAACACTCGAGTCAACATCGTGATGTAATCCATCGACTATAGTCACCTTATAATCAATTAAAGGAAATCCAGCTAATATTCCATTATCTGCAACACTTTCTACACCTTTTTCTACTCCAGGAATAAATTCTTTCGGTATTGCTCCTCCTTTAATTTTATTTTCAACTTCTCTTCCTTTGCCTGGTTCTATAGGTTCAACATTTAATTCTACCTTTGCAAACTGACCTGCTCCACCACTTTGTTTCTTATGAATATAAACATTAGAAACTGGTCTAAGAATTGTTTCTCTATAAGCAACTTGTGGTGCCCCTATATTGGCTTCAACTTTAAATTCTCTCTTCATTCTGTCCACGATAATATCTAAATGTAACTCACCCATACCTTTTATAATTGTTTGCCCAGATTCTTCGTCAGAAGTAACTCGAAAAGACGGATCTTCTTTGGCTAATCTACCTAACGCTTCTCCCATTTTTTCTTGGTCACCTTTAGTTTTTGGTTCTACTGCGATTTCAATAACTGGATCTGGAAATTCCATAGGTTCTAAAACAACAGGATTATCCTCATCACATAAAGTATGTCCTGTAATTGTGTATTTAAGTCCTGCTAATGCAACAATATCACCTGTATTTGCTTCTTTTACATCCTCTCTACTATTGGCATGCATTAATAACATTCTTCCTACTCTTTCTTCTTTGTCCTTTGTTGTATTATAAATTCCAGTTCCTGACTTTAAAGTTCCAGAGTAAATTCTTATAAACGTCAAAGAACCAACGAATGGATCATTTGCAACTTTAAATGCCAAAGCTGAAAAGGGCTCTTTATCGTCAAATTTTCTCTCAACTTCATCTTTTGAGTTTGGTTTTGTTCCTTTAATTGAGTTTATGTCTTTTGGACTAGGCAGGAAATCTACAACAGCATCAAGAAGTGGTTGAACACCTTTGTTTTTAAAAGCTGAACCAGTTAGCACCGGCACAAAATCAAACTTTAAACATCCCTTTCGTACACATGAAATTATGTCTTTTTCTGAAATTTCTTTTCCATTTAAGTAGTCATCCATTAGTTTTTCGTCTTGTTCTACTGCTGTTTCTATTAATTCTTTTCTATATTTTTCTGCTTGTTCTTTTAAATCAGCTGGTATGTCTACATATTCAAATTCTGCGCCTAATTTTTCATCTTTCCAAATAACTGCTTTCATTTTAACTAAATCTACAACACCTTTTAAGGAAGACTCCATACCTACAGGAATTTGCATTACGAGAGGTTTGGCTCCAAGTCTATCCTTAATCATTTCAACACAATTAAAAAAGTCAGCGCCTGTTCTGTCCAATTTGTTGACAAAACAAATTCTTGGTACTTTGTATTTATCAGCTTGTCTCCATACAGTTTCTGATTGTGGTTCTACGCCCGCTACACCATCAAAAACTGCAACAGCTCCATCTAATACTTTTAGTGATCTTTCTACTTCAATTGTAAAATCTACGTGTCCAGGAGTATCTATAATATTTATTCGATGCTCTCTCCAGAAACAAGTTGTGGCTGCAGAGGTTATTGTTATTCCTCTTTCTTGTTCTTGTTCCATCCAGTCCATTGTTGCAGCACCATCATGAACTTCACCTATCTTATGACTCTTTCCGGTATAATATAAAATTCTTTCAGTAGTGGTAGTCTTACCAGCATCAATGTGAGCCATGATACCGATATTTCTATATTTTTCTAATGTATGTGTTCTGGGCATATTATTACCATCTAAAATGAGCGAAGGCCTTGTTAGACTCAGCCATCTTGTGGGTGTCTTCTCTTTTTTTAACTGCTGAGCCTTTGTTTTGAGAAGCATCCATTAATTCAAAAAATAATTTTTCTGACATTGTTTTATTTTTTCTTTTTCTTGATGCGGCTAGAAGCCATCGTAAAGCCAATGCCTGAGATCTGTTCGACTTTACCTCAACCGGAACCTGATAAGTAGCACCACCAACTCTTCTTGATCTCACTTCTAAATTTGGTCTTACGTTGCTTATTGCTGAATTAAAAACTTTAAGAGGATCTTCATTTTTGCTTTTTATTTTATCAAGCGCACTATACAAAATTCTTTCAGCGGTAGATCTTTTACCATCGTACATTATTGAATTGATAAATTTGGAAATAACTAAAGATCCATATTTTGGATCAGAATAATTTTTTCTTTTTGGGGCTCTTCTTTTTCTAGACATAATAAATTTTATTTAGGTTTCTTAGCTCCATATAAAGAACGTCTCTTTTTTCGAGCAGAAACACCTTGTGCATCTAAATTACCTCGAAGAATGTGATATCTAACTCCTGGAAGATCTTTAACTCTTCCTCCTCTAATTAAAACTACTGAGTGTTCTTGTAGATTATGGCCCTCGCCTGGAATATATGCTGTTACCTCGAATCCGTTTGATAATCTAACTCTAGCAACTTTTCTTAAAGCTGAGTTTGGTTTTTTTGGAGTAGTTGTATAAACTTTTATACAAACACCTCTCTTGATAGGTTGTTTTTCAAGAGCTGGTACTTTATTTCTTGATAAAGGTCGAACTCTAGGCTTTCTCAGCAATTGATTTATCGTCGGCATAATTTTGTAATTTTGATTGTGAAAAGTGATAAAGGAAAGGAATTTTTCCTATTTACAGTTAATGTTTAAGGTCAACAAAAACCTTACTTTTAACTTTCAAAATTGCGCTAAACTAACATTGAAGAGTAAAAAGTCAATAAGTAATAGGGTAAAAAAACTAAAGAATATAAGGTTTTATCTTAAGATTTTACTTCGGTTTGCTGGTTTTCAAGCTCCTGTTTTTCCAATTCAGATATTCTAATTTTATCTTGTTCCGCAGCAAGTTTATTAAGTTTGTTTTTAGTAAATCCGGTTCCAGCAGGTATCAATCTTCCTACAATAACGTTTTCTTTTAATCCATCCAAGCTATCTGTTTTTCCTCTAATAGCAGCATCTGTTAAAACCCTTGTTGTTTCTTGGAAAGACGCAGCTGAAATAAAAGAGTTGGTTTGAAGTGAGGCTTTTGTTATTCCAAGCAAAATCCTTTCCCCTGTAGCTGGCTTTTTGTTTTCTTTTTTCAATTCATCATTTATTTTTTCTAATTGAACTTTATCAATTAGTTCTCCAACTAAATAACTAGAGTCTCCTGATTCCTTAATTTCAACTTTTTTCAACATCTGTCTAACTATTGTTTCAATATGTTTGTCATTAATAACTACTCCTTGCATTCTATAAACCTCTTGTACTTCGCTTACAAAATATTCTGTTAAAGCTTCAACTCCAAGAATTCTTAAAATATCATGGGGTGCTGGACTTCCATCTAATAAATACTCGCCTTTTTTAATTTTTTCACCTTGGTTAAAATTTATGTGTTTGCCTTTTGGTATTAAATAATTTGACTCTTTTCCAGTTGGAGGAACAATAGAAACTTTCTGCTTGCCCCTTACTTCTTTTCCAAACTGAATCGTGCCATCATTCTCAGCAATTATTGCACCATCTTTTGGTCTTCTTGCCTCAAAAAGTTCTGCGACTCTAGGTAAACCTCCGGTTATATCTTTTGTTTTTGAGGTTTCTTTTGGCAATCTTGCGAGTACATCTCCAGCAGATATTTTCTGACCATCTTTAACAGAAAGAATTGAGTCAGGAACAAGGTAGTATCTAGCTTCATTTCCATCAGCTTTTTTTATTACCTCGCCACTTGAATCTCTTAAAGTAATTCTTGGTTTTAAATCAGAATTTTTAGATTGTGATCTCCAATCTATAACTGACTTAACAGATATACCTGTTGCATCATCAAGAGTCTCTGCTAGTGAAACACCCTCTACAAGATCCATATAATTAGCTACACCTCCAGTTTCAGCAATAACAGGTAATGTGTAAGGATCCCATTCACAAATTTTTTTACCTTTTCCAACTTTATCCCCATGTTGATAGAAAATTTTTGATCCATATGGAATTTTATACAGCGCTAGTTGTCTTTCATTTGCGTCTTCTAAAGATAACTGTGTATTTCTTCCCATAACTATAGTGTTATTTTTCGAGTCTTTAATTAAATTTTTATTATTAATTTTTAAAATTCCTTCGCTTACAGATATTACTGAGGACTCCTCTTTTATTTGTGCAGTCCCTCCTACGTGGAATGTTCTCATTGTTAATTGTGTTCCAGGTTCCCCGATTGATTGTGCAGCTATCATTCCAATTGCTTCACCAATACTTACCAGCGTACCTCTAGAAAGATCTCTTCCATAACAGGTTTGGCATACACCTTTTTTGGATTCACATGTTATTACGGAGTAAACATTTATAGATTTTACTCCCGCTGAATCAATTAGCTCACAATCCAACTCATCAATTAATTTTTTCTTTTTAATAATTGTTTCACCAGTTAAAGGGTGTTTTATATCATGTGCAGGAACCCTTCCTAAAACTCTCTCTGAAAGACTAACTAAGATATTACCTCCCTCAATAATTTCGGTTAATGTAATTGAGCTTTTAGAATTACAATCATTAATAGTTACTTGAAGATCTTGCGCTACATCACACAAACGTCTAGTTAAATAACCTGAATTTGCCGTTTTCAACGCAGTATCTGCTAGACCTTTTCTAGCACCGTGTGTCGAATTGAAATATTCCAGAACAGTAAGGCCTTCCTTAAAGTTAGAAACTATAGGGGTTTCAATAATCTCTCCAGAAGGTTTTGCTATCAAACCTCTCATACCAGCTAACTGCTTCATCTGTGCAGGTGATCCTCTTGCTCCAGAATCAGCCATCATGAACACAGAATTAGTTTCTATTCTTCCATCAGATGATCTTTTTTCAGCAGATGAAATTTCCTTCATCATCTCATTTGCAACAGAATCAGTACATTTTGACCAAACATCAACTACTTTATTATATTTTTCACCTCTTGTTATAAATCCATCTTGATATTGTTTTTCATATTCCTCTATTTGTTTCTTAGTCTGGTTGACTAATTTCTCCTTTGTTTTTGGGATTATAAGATCATCTTTTCCAAAAGATATCCCGGCTTTAAAAGCATGTTTAAATCCTAAATCTTTAATTCTGTCACAAAATATTACAGTTTGTTTTTGACCGCAGTATCTAAAAACAATATCGATTATTTCAGAAACAATTTTTTTAGTTAACACTCTATCTACTAAAGAAAAAGGAACTTTATCATGTTTTGGTAGCGTCTCGGACAACAAAAATCTTCCTGCAGTACTAGTGTGTGTTTCGACAATTTTTTTTCCATCTTTATCTACAGTACTAAACTGAGAAATTATTTTTGAGTGAACGCTAATAAGATTTCTTTCTAAAGCATTGTTTATCTCATCAACGTTTGAAAAAATTCCTACTGGTTTATCTTTTTCAGCATCTTTTGATTGAGATAAATAATATATACCTAAAACTATATCTTGGCTTGGTACTATAATTGGTTTTCCGTTTGAAGGGCTTAGTATATTGTTTGTTGACATCATCAAAACACGTGCTTCTAGCTGCGCCTCTAAACTTAAAGGTATATGTACTGCCATTTGGTCACCATCAAAATCAGCATTAAAGGCTGCACATACCAAAGGATGTAGCTCTATTGCATTACCCTCTATTAGCTTAGCCTCAAAAGCTTGAACGCCTAGCCTGTGTAATGTGGGAGCTCTATTAAGCAAAATAGGGTGTTCTCTAATAATATGTTCTAATGAGTCCCAAACTTCACTTCTTTGTTTTTCAACCATTCTTTTAGCTTGTTTTATTGTGGTTGCTAATCCTAGTTTAGCCAACCTTGCATATAAAAATGGTTTAAATAGTTCTAATGCCATTTTTTTTGGCAATCCGCATTGGTGAAGTTTTAATTCTGGACCAACAACAATTACTGACCTGCCTGAATAATCTACTCTTTTGCCTAATAAATTTTGTCTAAATCTTCCTTGCTTTCCTTTTAACATCTCGGCTAAGGATTTTAATGGCCTTTTTCCTGTGCCTGTTATAACTCTTCCCCTTCTACCGTTATCAAACAAGGCATCAACAGATTCTTGCAACATTCTTTTTTCATTTCTTACTATTATTTCTGGGGCTTTTAGATCTAAAAGTCTTTTTAATCTATTATTTCTATTGATTACCCTACGATATAAATCGTTCAAATCTGATGTAGCAAAACGCCCTCCATCTAAAGGAACAAGAGGTCTAAGTTCTGGGGGAATTACTGGTACAGTTGTTAATATCATCCATTCAGGTTTGTTCCCAGAATCAATAAATGAATCTAAAAGTTTTAATCTTTTTAAAGTTCTTTCTTCCGTAACCTTAGATTTTGTCTCTTTCAGGGAATTACTTAACTTCTCTCTCTCTTTTTTCAAGTCAACGCCTAAAAGTATTTCTCTTACAGCTTCTGCTCCTATCCCGGCAGTAAACCCATCTTCCCCAAACTTTTCTTGAGCTTTTATGTATTCTTCTTCTGTAAGTAACTGTCCTTTTTTGAGTTCGGTTAAACCTGGTTCAACAACTATAAAGCTTTCAAAGTACAAAACTTTTTCTACATCTTTTAGTTTCATA
>CACFKO010000026.1 GCA_902566925.1 uncultured Pelagibacteraceae bacterium
CCCTAATAGTTGCAACTATGACAACACAATCAGGTTTTAATCCTGATTTTCTACATTTAATATCCAAAAACTTTTCAGCACCTAGATCTGCACCAAAACCTGCTTCAGTCACAACATAATCTGCTAATTTAAGACCTGCCTTTGTGGCTATTACGGAGTTACATCCATGAGCAATATTTGCAAATGGTCCACCATGAATAATTGCAGGATTATTTTCTAAAGTTTGTGTAATATTTGGTTTGATTGCATCTTTTAATAAAACTGTCATAGGACCTTGTGCATTTAGGTCTTTTGCGTAAATAGGTTTCTTTTCTCTTGTGTACGCAATAGTTATATTCCCAATTCTTTTTTCTAAATCTTCAAGATTGTTTGCCAAGCAAAAGATTGCCATTATTTCTGAAGCTACAGTAATATCAAAGCCATCTTGTCTTGGATAACCATTAGCAACACCCCCAAGATTAATATTTATTGATCTAAGGGATCTATCATTCATATCTATAACTCTTTTCCAAACAACTCTTCTAACATCTATATTTAATTTATTTCCCCAATAAATGTGATTATCAATTAATGCTGACAATAAATTGTGAGCAGATGTTATTGCATGAAAATCTCCCGTGAAATGTAAATTGATTTGTTCCATTGGCACAACTTGCGCATAACCACCACCTGCAGCCCCACCTTTCATTCCAAATGATGGTCCTAGACTGGGTTCTCTTAAACACACTATAGATTTTTTTCCAATTTTATTTAGTCCATCATTAAGTCCAACTGATGTTGTAGTCTTACCTTCTCCTGCTGGAGTAGGAGTAATTGCAGTTACTAATACTAGCTTACTATTTTTATTATCTTTAATACTATCTAGATACTCCAGGTTGATTTTTGCAATATGAGGACCCATTGGACTGAAAGCCTCAATTTTATTTGGAACGTTAATTTTTGCTAAAATATCTTGAATAGGCTGCATTTTGGCACTTCTTGCTATCTCAATGTCAGACTTGACTGCGCCCATTTTGTCTCCTTTAGAACTTTATATTATGCTCGAGATTTCTATACTTTATTATTTAATTTTGAAAGAAATAAATTAAGTGTATTATTAATTATGCAAAAGTATTCAGTATTTAACCTCATAAAGAACGCATTCTCTAGTCATGAAAACTGGGAAGTTGCCTGGAAAGACCCAACTCCAAAAAAAAGTTATGATGTAATTATTATTGGAGGCGGAGGACATGGGCTCGCTACTGCATATTATCTTGCTAAAGAACATAATATTACAAATGTTGCTATCATTGAAAAAGGCTGGATAGGTGGAGGTAACGTTGGAAGAAATACTACAATTATAAGATCCAATTTTATGCACGATGCCAATGGAAGATTTAACGAATTTTCTATGGATCTTTGGAGAAACATGAGTCAAGAACTGAACTTCAATGTAATGTTCTCTCCAAGAGGTATTATTAACCTTGCACATTCTGATGCTCAAATGAATGCTTACGCAAGAAGAGGAAACTCAATGAGATTAAACGGTATCGATGCAGTTTTATTAAATAGGGAACAAGTAAAAAAACTAATTCCTATGGCAGATTTTTCTGAAGATGTAAGATTTCCAATATTTGGGGGATTGATGCAGCCCAGCGCTGGAACAGCAAGGCACGACGCAGTTGCTTGGGGTTATGCAAGACAAGCTGATTCAATGGGTGTTGATATAATTCAAAATTGCGAAGTGATTGGTTTCGATGTGGTTGGTGGAAAAATAAAAGGAGTAAGAACTTCAAAAGGTGATATTAAAGCAAACAAAATAGGACTATGTGTTGCTGGCAGCACATCAATTCTCGCTGAAAAATTAAATATGACACTTCCAATTGAGACACATCTTTTACAAGCATGTGTATCTGAGCCTATTAAACCTCTCTTGGATCATGTAGTTACATTTGGTGCAGGACATTTTTATTGCAGTCAGTCAGACAAAGGCGAAATGGTTATGGGAGGTGACCTTGACGGTTATAATAGTTATGCTCAAAGAGGAAACTTACCAACCTTACAACATGTATTAACTGAAGGAATAGCAATGTTCCCATTTTTAAGTAAATTAAAAATGTTGAGGACATGGGGTGGTATAATGGATATGTCAATGGATGGCTCACCTATAATTGATAAAACACATATTGAAGGATTATATTTAAACTGTGGTTGGTGTTATGGTGGTTTTAAATCAACTCCCGCATCCGGTTGGACGTTTGCACACACTATTGCACAAGACAAAGTACATAAATTAAATGCAGATTATAGTTTAAATAGATTTAGCAAGGGATATTTATTAGACGAGAAAGGTCTTGGAACAAAAACTTGGATATCTTAAATGCTATTTATAAAATGCCCATATTGTGGAATAAGATCTCAAAATGAATTTGCTTATGGTGGTGATGCCACAGTAAAAAGACCAGAACTTAACAAGGAAATTTCTGATAAAGAATGGGATGATTTTGTTTACAATAGAAAAAGTCCTAGAGGAAAACATTTAGAGTTTTGGCATCACATCTCAGGTTGTAGACAATGGTTTAAAGTTCATAGAGATACAGCTACTCATGAAATATTTAAAACTTTAAAACCTCACGAAGAGCTTTGATAATGACACAAGAATTTAGATTAAAAGATGAGGGATTAATCGATAGATCCAAAAAAATTTCGTTTAAGTTTAATGGAAAAAAATATTTTGGATATGAGGGAGATACCCTAGCGTCTGCTCTTATAGCAAATGGCGTTCATTTAGTTGGTAGAAGTTTTAAGTATCATAGGCCGAGAGGCTTTTATGGTGCAGGAGTTGACGACCCTTACGCTCTTGTTCAGTTAATAAGAAATAACGAGACCATTCCAAACATTAAAGCAACAGAACAAGAATTATTTGAAGGGCTCGAGGCTAAAAGTGTGAATTGTTGGCCAAATGTTAATTTTGACATAGGTGGAATTAATAATTTTTTAAGAATTTTTTTACCTGCTGGTTTTTATTACAAAACGTTTATGTGGCCAAAAAGTTTCTGGTACAGAATATATGAGCCATTTATTAGAAAGGCAGCTGGCTTTGGAGTTGTAACTCATGAGCACGATAAAGAAAGATATGAACATAAATATGAGTATTGTGATTTGTTGGTTACAGGATCAGGTCCATCAGGTTTAGCAAGCGCTTATTCAGCAGCTAAAAATGGCGCTAAAGTAATTTTAGCAGAAGATAAACCGAGATTTGGTGGAAGCCTTTTAACTAGTGAAGTTACAATTGGAAATCAAACAGGAAAAGAATGGGCAGATAAAATAGTAACTGAGCTCAAAGAGATGCCAAATGTTGTAGTAAAAAATAGAGCGCAAGTGTTTGGTTATTATGATCACAATATGCTTGTCATGTCTGAAAGAATTTCTGAGCACATGCCAAAAACTGAAAAATTTATGCCAAAGCAGAAGTTATGGTACATAAGAGCAAAAGAAGTAGTAATATCCTCAGGCTCGATTGAGAGACCTATAGTTTTTGGAAATAATGATACCCCAGGTATTCTTCTATCATCAGCCGCAAAGGAATATATGAAGGTATACGGAGTCTTGGTTGGTAAAAAACCTTTAATCTTTACAAATAATGACAGCGCCTATGAGACAGCTATAGAGTTTAAAAAAAATGGAATTAATCCAATAGTTCTTGATTCTAGAAAAGAATTAAATTCTGATTTAATAACTGAGGCAAAGAATTTGGGTATAGATATTAAATTTGAACATGTAGTAGTAAATGCAAATGGTTATAGAAAAGTTAAATCTGCAGATATTGCTAAGATCTCTGAAGATAAAACTAATCTTGGAAAAATTGAGAATATTGCTTGTGATTGTATATGTGTATCAGGATTTTGGACACCTACAATTCATTTAGCATCTCAATCAGGAGGTAAGACAAAATTCAATGAAGATATTGATGCATTTATTCCAAGTCAATCTAAACAGAATGAAACAACAGTTGGATCTGCAAATGGAATATTTAATTTGAATGATACACTTAAAAATTCCTTTGAAGCAGGATACGAACTATCAAAAAAAATTACTAGCAAAGAAAATAAATTATCTGTGCCTGCAGTTGTTGAGAAAAAAAATTCAAAACATGATAAATTTTGGTGTGTCCCATTACCAAAAGGTAAAAAGTATAAAAGATTTTTAGATTTTCAAAATGATGTAGCAGTTTCAGATATAGAATTAGCATTAAGAGAAGGTTACAGATCAATTGAGCATGTAAAAAGATATACAACATTAGGGATGGCTACTGATCAAGGTAAAACTAGTAATTTAAATGGTTTACAATTGGTTTCAAACATTGAAAACAAAGTAGTACCTGAGGTTGGTCATACAACTTTTAGACCACCTTACACCCCAGTATCTATTGGTGCGATTGTAGGTCGAGAGGTTGGCAAACACTCTAAACCAACTAGAAAATCTCCAATGCACTCATGGCATGAAAAAAATAATGCTGTATTTGTTGATGCAGGTCTTTGGTTGAGGCCAAGATATTACAAAAAAGGAAATGAAACATTATTTGATGCTTCAAAAAGAGAAGCAGAAAATGTTAGAAAAAATGTTGGGGTATGTGATGTGACTACTTTAGGAAAAATTGATGTGAAGGGTCCAGATGCTGCAGAGTTTTTAAACAGAGTTTATACTAATGCATGGTTAAAACTTCCTGTTGGTAAAGCAAGATACGGAGTAATGTTAAGAGAGGATGGAATAGTAATGGATGATGGAACTACAACAAGAGTATCAGAAAATCATTACCATATGACAACAACAACTGCTCAAGCTGCAAATGTTCTATCTCATTTAGAATATTATCTTCAAATAGTTTGGCCTGAATTAAATGTAAATGTAGTATCAACAACAGAGCAATGGGCTGGAGCTGCAATTGCCGGACCTAAATCAAGAGATCTTCTTCAAAAACTTTTTCCTGAAACAGATTGCTCAAATGAAGGTTTACCTTTCATGGGATTTATCGAAACGAAATTATTTGGTGTTTATGCTAGAATTTTTAGAATTTCCTTTTCAGGAGAACTTGCATACGAGGTAAATGTTGAGTCAGATTATGGAAATTTTATGTGGGAAAAAATAATTGAATTAGGAGAAGAATTTAAGATACAACCTTATGGCACTGAGGCTTTATCAACTTTAAGAATTGAAATGGGGCATGTAGCTGGCTCAGAACTTGATGGTAGAACTACTCCATTTGATAGCTCACTAGAAGGTTTGTTAAGTAAAAAGAAAGATTTTATTGGAAAGAGATCTTTACAAAAAGAGGCATTTATTTCACCTGATAGAGAAAAATTAGTTGGTGTTGTACCTCTAGATAAAAAAACGAGCATTCCTGAGGGGTCATATATTGTTAGAGACGCAAATGCGAAATTACCCAATCCAAAGCTAGGTCATGTTTCAGCATCTTGTTGGAGTGTCGAATATAATAATCCCTTTTCTCTTGCAATAATTAAAGATGGAAAAAACATGATAGGTCAAAAACTATTTGCACTATCACCACTGAAAAGTAAATCAATTCCTGTTGAAATTGTATCTTCTCATTATGTAGATCCAAAAGGAGAAAGAGTTAGGTCATGACAAGTATTTCTTCCTTAAATAAAGTCCATCATTTAGGTCAATACGGTAATTTTGAAAATAAAGATGAAAATCAATTAATAAAAATAAAAGAAATTAAAAATATTTTTATTTATCAAGTTGTAAAATTTAAAAATTCAAAAAAAAATAATACTGAGTTAATGGTTGATAATCTCAACTTTCCTGAAGTACTTAAAGTAAACTCAAATGATCAAACACGAATTTTATGGATGGGGCCAGAGAATTGGTTAGTTATTTCCTCAAATAATCTTTTAAATGAACTCAATGAAAAGTTTTCTACGACTGAATTTGCAGTTACAGATATTTCTCATTCAAGATCTATAATTGAGCTTCAAGGCTCAGATGTACTAGAGGTAATTAAAAAAGGATCACCATTTGATATAGAGAGCTTAACCAAGAATAATTGTACGAATACAGTCTATAATGGAATCACTATTACAATTGACAATATCGAAGATAGTAAAAATCAAATAAGAATTATATCTTTAAGAAGTTTTGGTGAGTCGCTCTACCATTCTGTCACAGATGCTTGTCTCGAGTATGGTTATAAAGCAATTTGAGCGATCTCATTATGAACATATGTGGATAACTATTTTCTAGCACCTTGTAAAAATTCTAAATATCAGTACCCACAGATTTTATTTAAATCATGGGAAAATATATTAAAATTTTTGCACTATTATTTCTGACAGGGTGTCTCCAGTCTACAGCCTCACTTATTGGACCTGCCTACACTATTGGTTCATCTGGAAACATCTACCAAGCAGGATTAAGTTATGGTCTTAATGAAACATTACAAAGAACAACAGGCAAATCGACTATTGATCATGCTAGGTTGTTATTAGAAAATACTAAAAACTATCATCAACAAGGTAAAAATAAATTGAAAAATTACTCAAATAGAAGAACAAATAATATCAAAATTAGCTCAGACGAGTTTTTTACTTCAGTAAAGTCAAATATTGAAAAAATCCCCGAATATTTTATCGATTGATAATTTAATTCATAAAATCATTTAGCTTATAAAAATTTTATAATATACCTACAGGTAATTTATGAATTCAATTGAAGGTAATTTTGAAAATCCTGAGGTAAATACTCTTCTTGAGAAACACTTTAAAGAACTAAGATCTGTTTCACCCGAAGGTAGTGCTCATGTCCTTGATATTCCAGGTTTAAAAGTTGAAAGTATAAAATTCTGGAGTCTTTGGGAGGAGAACAAGCTTATTGGCTGTGGTGCTTTGAAATTTTTAGAAGAGAACCATGGTGAATTTAAATCCATAAGGGTTGTGGATGAGTTTAGAAAAAAAGGTTATGGCATAAAAATTTTAGAACACCTAATAACAGAGGCAAAAAAACTTAAAATCAAAAAACTAAGTCTTGAAACAGGCTCCGGTGACTTTTTTATTCCTGCTAGAGCTTTATTTAAAAAACTTGGTTTTGTTGAATGTAATCCATTTGCACATTACAAAAAAGATCCAAACTCTTGTTATATGAGTTTAGAAATTTAATTATTTTAAAATATCATTTAAATTTTCAATTTGACCAATTTTGAATATTAAAGCATCATCTTCATTAAACCCAAAACTCTTGGCATTTCTTTTAAATCTTTTTGGAGGTTCTAATATAGGCTCTAATGATAGAACAAATGTACCCCAATGAGTGCCTAAAACTCTTTTGCTTCTAAGGTCTTTTGCGACTTCTAGCGCTTCCTCTGGCGTAGTATGATAAATGGATTTTTCAAACATAGGTCTAAAATCATAAGCACCAATATTTATCATTGTTAAATCAATTGGCCCGTAGTCTTTACCCAATTTTTTATAAACTTCTCCATAACCAGTATCACATGCAAAAAATATTTTTTTTCCTTTATACTCAATTAAAAAATTACCCCAAAGAGTCTTATTAGTGTCTGTTAGGCTTCGTTTAGACCAATGCACGGCAGGCAAAAATGTTATTTTTAAATCATTTATTTTTACTTCATCATACCAATCTAACTCTTTTACATTTTTAAACCTATTGTTGGTAAAATATTTTCCTAATTTTAAAGCTGTCAAAACTTGTGCATCTTTAAACGGAAATTTTCTTATAGTTTTTATGTCTAAGTGATCGTAATGATTATGCGTAAGTAAAAATAAATCAATTTTTGGTAATTCATTTAAATTTAAAGCCGGATCAACATATCTTTTGGGTCCAAAAAATAATGGACCAGCGTTTCTTGAAAAAACTGGATCTGTAATTATTGTTGTGTCACCTAATTTTATTAAAAATGTTGCATGACCAATCCAAGCGATGAAATCATTATTTTGATTTTTTATAAGATTTTTTAGAACTATCTCTTTTTTTATTGAATGGTCACTAGGTAATGACATATCTAGTTTTTTTTTTTCTTTATTAAACGTACTAAAAGACCAATTTACATTTTCTTTACGCTCAGGAGAC
>CACFKO010000027.1 GCA_902566925.1 uncultured Pelagibacteraceae bacterium
GCAATGCCGAATGTAGCATTTGGTGCTCCTAAAACTTTAAAGATGCAAGCAGCTTGGCCTTCTGGAGCAAATATATTCTTCGAAATGGCTGGCGACTATGCAAAAATGGTTAGCGACATGTCAGGTGGACAATTGAAGATTGATCTTCAACCAGTTGGCGCAGTAGTTAAAACATCTGAAATCGGTCAAGCAGTAAGTTCTGGAGTTCTAGATATGGGACACTGGGTAACTGCCTACTGGTACGGAAAAAATCCAGCAGCATCATTGTTTGGTACTGGTCCTTCGTACGGAATGTCATCTCAAGAAGTTATGGGATGGATGGAGTATGGTGGAGGAAGAAAACTATATGATGAAACACTTGCAAAAGTTGGTTTCAATTATGTTGGTTTCTTTCACATGCCAATGCCTGCTCAGCCATTTGGTTGGTTCAAAAAGAACGTAACTAAAGTGTCTGACGTCAAAGGTATGAAGTATAGAACAGTTGGTCTTGCGACTAACGTATTAACAGCAATGGGAATGGTTGTAAGGCAGCTTCCTGGTGGAGAAATTCAGCCTGCTATGAAAACAGGTTTAATTGAAGCCGCGGAGTTTAACAACCCAACTTCAGACTCACAGTTTGGTATGCAAGATGTATCTAAGCACTATCACTTAGGTAGTTTTCACCAATCTCAGGAGATGTTTGAAATTCCAATCAATAAGAAAACATTTGGCGGATTAAGCCCACAACATCAGGCTATTCTAAAAAATGCTGCTTATGCTGCGAATACAGACAACTACTTTAAAGCATTAGTGAGATACTCAGCTGACTTATCTAAATTGATGAACCAACACAAAGTGAACGTTTATCAAACTTCTGATGAGATTTTAGCTCAACAATTAAAAGGATGGGACAAAGTTATTGGAGATTTCAATAAGAAAGATCCTTTCTTTAAGAAGATTGTAGACTCACAAAAAGCTTACGCTAAAAGAGTAATGAAATACTTGCTGATGAATCAGCCTAATTACAGACTGGCTTATGAAAATGAGTTTGGTTCTTTAGCTAAAGTTAAAATTTAATAGCTTTTAAAAAATTAAAGGGGGCTTTTTGTAGCCCCCTTTTTTTTATGGCAATTCAAAAGAAATTATAATAGCTTGGTAATATTCATGATGAGAGGATACATAAGTTTTGCAGATACATTAAGCACGTCTTTAGGGAAAGCATTTTCGTGGTGCATAGTAGTTTTAATGGGCGGAACATGTTACGAGGTGATTATGGCATATGCATTTAATGCTCCAACACTTTGGAATTTTGATTTTAGTTTACAAATGTATGCAGGAATTTTCATGATGGCAGCTGCGTATACTCTTTCTACCGAGGCACATGTGCGAGGAGATGTAATTTACAGACTTTTTAAACCTAAAACACAAGCTAAGATTGATTTAGTTTTATATTTTATCTTTTTTTTTCCAGGAGTCTTGGCGCTTGTTTTTTATGGTTACGAATATGCAGCTCAAGCTTGGAAGATAAAAGAGACTAGCTGGAATAGTCCAGCACAAATAAATATTTATATGGCAAAAACATTCATACCGTTATCAGGTTTATCTTTGACTATTCAAGGAATTAGCGAAGTTTTTAGATGCATAATTTGTATTCAAACCGGGCATTGGCCGGCAAGATCAGTTGTAGCAGCAGAAGAAACAGAAAAAATGTTAATGAGAACTTCACAAGACGAGGATCAAAAAGATGTTATTTAGTTTAACAAATCCTGAAATAGCAATAATGATGATGACAGTCTTTCTTTTTGCTGTTCTCTTAGGATTTCCAATTGCATTCACACTTTTGGCAATGGGTGTTGGATTTGGTTATTACGCATATTACGATCCAACTCAAATGGAGCACTTTTTTGATAATAGAATTTTCAACCTTCTAGTTTCTAATACATACACCATAATGGATAATAATGTTTTAACTGCAGTACCACTATTTTTATTTATGGGATATTTGGTTGAGCGTGCAGGTATAGTTTCACGGTTATTTTTTGCAATTAGACTTGCATCTCACAAACTACCTGCATCTATGGCTGTAGCAGCTTTAATTACTTGCGCATTATTTTCAACAGCTACAGGTATAATTGGTGCGGTAGTAACATTGATGGGCTTATTAGCTTGGCCAGCTATGATAAGAGCTGGATATGATAAAAAATTTTCATCAGGAGTAATATGTTCTGGAGGGTGTCTTGGTATTTTAATCCCGCCAAGTATAATGTTAATAGTTTATGCGGTAATTGCTCAATTGTCTCCACTTAGACTATTTGCTGCAGCGATCTTCCCAGGTCTAATGTTGGCAGGACTTTATATACTTTACGTAATGATTTTAGCCTACTTTAAACCAGAGCTAGCGCCAAAACCAAAAGAGGAAGAAATACCTGAAAGATCAGTTATAATAAGAGAAGTATTAGTTTCTTTTGTACCGTTGTTCTCCTTAATCATATTAGTTTTAGGAACTATTTTAGCTGGACTAGCAACACCTGCTGAAGCAGCGGCGGTTGGAGCGTTTGGTTCAATTGTTTTATCTTTTTTTTACAAAACTCTAAAATGGAAAAATTTTAAAGAGTCCGTTTTTTTAACTGCCAAGACTACAGCAATGATTATGTGGTTATTTGTCGGGTCCTGGACTTTCGCATCGGTATTTTCCTATTTAGGTGGACATGAGGTATTTGAGCATTTTTTTAAATCCATGGATCTTCAGCCGTGGCAATTTTTAATCATAACTCAAATAATTATTTTCTTGTTAGGCTGGCCACTTGAATGGACAGAGATTTTAATAATTTTTGTACCAATATTTTTACCACTAGTTGAGTTTTTTGGGGTGAATCCATATTTCTTCGCAATGTTGATTGCTTTAAATTTACAAACCTCATTTTTAACTCCACCAATGGCTATGTCCGCCTATTATTTAAAAGGAGTGCAAAGCAGAAACGTAGAATTACTTGAAATATTTAAAGGCATCATGCCGTTTTTGTTAATTGTAATTTTTGCTATGTTTTTGATGTATATGTTTCCAGGTATAGCACTTTGGTTACCAGAAGCACTGTTTGCAAACTAATTAAAAACAATGAGCAATGTTCTTTCGATTTCAGCTATTGAGTTAGTTGAGAAATTAAAAAGTGGTGAGATCTCATGCGTTGATGCATGTAAAGAATATCTAAAAAGAATTGATAAGTTTGAAAAAGATGTAAAAGCTTGGGCTTTTTTAGATAAAAAACTTTTATTAGAAAAAGCAGAAGAAAAAGATGAATATAGAAAAACCGGAAAACCTCTGGGCCCTCTTCATGGTTTACCAATTGGTATAAAAGATATTATCGGAACACAAGATATGCCAACTGAGTGTGGAACAGTTTTAAGAAAAGGCATATCCGAAAGCGCAGATGCTGAAGTTGTTAACCTTTTAAAAATATCTGGTGCAATAATTATGGGTAAGACAGTTACTACTGAGCTAGCATATTTTGACCCAGGAAAAACTACTAACCCGCATGATAAAACAAGAACCCCAGGGGGATCATCAAGCGGTTCCGCAGCCGCTGTGGCAGCACACATGACCCCATTGTCAGTTGGAACTCAAACAAAAGGTTCAATAATCAGACCAGCTTCTTACTGTGGTGTGGTAGGTTACAAACCTTCTTTTGGTTTAATATCTAGGAATGGTATATTAAGACAATCATCTAAACTTGACCAAGTTGGAGTATTTGGAAAAAATGTGGAAGATGTTGCGCTTCTAACTAAATGCCTTATAAAAAAAGACTTATACGACAAAGATACAGTTCATTATTCTGCTGATAAAATGTTGGAGGAGTGTAGAAAAGGCCCTCATTTTGATCCTAAATTTATATTTTATAAAACTTCAAATTGGAAAAATATTGATAAAGAATCACAAAAAGCTTTTGAATTTTTAATAAAAAAATTAGAAAAACATATAGAAATGTTTGATGAACCTTCTTATTTTAAAGATATTCACAAACATCAACAAGTAATCCACGAGACTGATATGGCAAATAGTTTTCAAAAATATTATAAAAATTCAAAAAATAAACTTGGAAAAAAACTTATAGAAGCTATTGAACGTGGTTTAAAATATTCAGCAGGCCAATACACAGAAGCGAAAGATTTTATGGAACAAAGTTATAGATCTTACAGTGAAGTGTTTGAAGATTATCATGGCGTAATCACCCCAGCTTCTACCGGTGTTGCTGATAAAGGATTAAATTCTACTGGTAGTCCAGAATTCTGTACTGTGTGGACTTATATGGGCCTACCTTCTATTTCGTTACCTTTACTTACCGGAGGAAATAATTTACCATTAGGAGTTCAGTTAGTAGGAGACAAGCTTGATGATTTAAGATTTTTGGGTGTTGCCAATTGGCTGCAAAAAAAATGCACAGATAATGAATAGATTAACAACAATAATTGGATGTGGCTTAGCTATAGCTTTCTTAATTGGATTAGCTACAACTTTAACCAGATCAATGATGATTGGTTTTATTGATGTTCTTCCGGTTTATATCCTTATGGGCTTGGTAATTTGTATGATGATTTATGAAGCCTTCTTCGAGAAAAAGTAAAAGCCTTATATTTCCTTATTTTTTATTATTTTTACAGCCAGTGTTTATGGCCAGCAACTTAATTGTTGCAAGGGGTGGTGTCGAATTTGTTCCACCAATTTCTTTAGCTTTTTGGCGATGGACAACTGTATTTCTTTTATTAATCCCCTTTTTTTATAAACCTATATTAAAAAAAATAAAAAGTTTTAAAGCAGAGTTTTATAGACTGTTTTTTCTGGGATTAACCGGCTGTGGTATATGTGGTGCATTTCCTTTTATAGCTGGTCAAACAACAACTGTAGTAAATATGGCAGTGATTTATACATCTTCACCAATATTTATAATTTTATTATCTAGTCTTATTTACAAAGAAAAAATAAATTTAATACAAATTCTTGGTTTAATACTTTGTTTATTTGGAGTTTTTTCCATCATTTCAAAAGGAGATACTTCAATTATATCAAATCTAGAATTTACCGTAGGAGACATTTGGATGTTAGGAGCTGCAATAAGTTGGGCTCTTTACTCTATCTATTTATTAAATTGGAAATCAAAATTTGATTTATTGACTAGATTTGTTTTAATAGCAATGTTTGGATCTATATCACTATTTCCTTTTTATTTATTGGAGGAATTTCAAAAACAGAGTACAAGTTTTGATTTAAACTTTCTTTTTTGGGTAATTTTTGCCGCAATATCCCCTGCAATAATTGCTTTTACTCTTTATGCCAAAGTACAAAAATACTTAGGTGCATCAATAACTGGATTTACATTGTATCTATTTACTGTTTACGGTGCAATTTATGGGTTAATATTTTTTGGTGAGACTTTGGAATACTATCATTTTATGGGTGCATTTTTAGTTTTTATTGGAATTTACCTTGCAAAAAAAAATTAAATATATGTTTACAGCGATTACAGCAATTATTTTATGTTATTTGCTGATAGTGGTTTTTGTATTTTTTTATCAACGAAATCTTCTTTATCATCCATTTGAAAACAATTATTCCACCCACCAAACAAACTTTCCTTATGAGGAAGTTTTTATACCAGCATTCAGTGGAAATAATTTAAAAGGATGGTTCCATAAAAAAGACATTTATAACAAAAAAACTTTAGTTTTCTTTCATGGAAACGCAGGTGATCTACAAAATAGAATTTATAAACTAAATTTAATTAAGGATTTTGATATTAACTTTTTGATTGTTGCATATAGAGGTTTTAGCGGGAATAAAGGCAAACCTACTGAGGCAGGTTTATACGAAGATGCTCGAAGTACACTAAACTGGTTAACAAAGCAGAATATAAAAGAAAATAAAATTATAATTTATGGAGAATCTCTAGGAACTGGAGTTTCCATTGAGGTTGCACAAAATAAAAAATTTGCCGGAATTATTTTAGAATCTCCATTTACATCAATGGTTGATGCAGGAAAATTTTACTATCCTTATTTACCAGTTTCTCTTTTATTAAAAGATCGATACGAAACTGTAAAAAAATTAAAAAATATAAGCAGTCCTATTTTGGTTATGCATGGAAAAAAAGATAAAATAGTTCCCTTTCATATGGGCGAACAAATTTTTGAAAAAGCTAATGAACCAAAATTTTCTTATTTTCCAGATAATGATGACCACATGATGGATTACAATGAAGATCTTTTAAAAACTTTAAGTATTTTTTTTAAAACCATTTAGTAGGATAATTACGTTTTAAAATAATTTTATTTATAAAAATAGACATCAAGATTATTACAATTGTGCCAGTGATAACTGGAAATAAAATAAAATCAAAAGATACATCTGTAAACAATACGACCAAAGGATTAGATGCTGCAGGTGGATGCATTACTTTTAAGTAAACCATTAGAGCAACAGCTACTCCGACTGATAAACCAAGTGAGTAGAAAGAAAACCCAATTGTTTCATTAAAAGTAATTCCAACTATAACTGAAACCAAATGTCCAAAAAAAATATTTTTTGGTTGTGCTGTTTCTAAATTATGAAGAGCAAAAACTAAAAAAACAGTTGCTCCGAAAGAAAACATTAACCATACTCCTGCAGATGTTCTTAAAGTTAAAAAAGCAAGAGCTCCTATAACTATTGCCGCAGATATTCCTGATACAATTGGTTCTATTTTTTTTGGTATTTTCATTTTTTAATTTTGAACCAATATTTTGGAAAATCGTACTGAATTAAATGAGTGTAAATCACTTTCTTTTTCACCCATACCAACCGCAACTATAGGAAGACCAAATTTTTTACATATAGCCAATAATATTCCTCCCTTTGCCGAAGTGTCTAATTTTGTAATTATTAAGCCAGTTAAATTAGAAATTTTTTTAAATTCTTCAACTTGATTTAGAGCATTCTGTCCTGTTGTGGCATCTAAAACTAAAATAGTTTCGTGAGGATATTCTGGATTAATTTTTTTGAGAACAGTGAATATTTTTTTGTATTCTTCCATGAGATTTTTTTTGTTTTGTAATCTTCCTGCTGTGTCAATAAAAGCTACATCTGATTTATTTTCCTTGGCAAATTTTGCAGTTTTATAAGCAACCGATGCCGGATCTGTTCCTAGATCTGACTTTACAAAATCAGCTCCAACTTTTTTAGACCAAAGCTCTAACTGTTCTATAGCGGCTGCTCTGAAAGTATCGGCTGCACCAAAGACTATTTTTTTTCCATCTTTTTTGAATAATTTTCCTAACTTCCCTATCGTTGTTGTCTTGCCAACACCATTCACACCTGCAACAACTATAATAGAAGGAGAACTCTTAGAGAGATCATCAAGTTTTTTCTCGTAAGGGCTAAGTATTTTAGATACCTGCTCACCAAGAAAATCAAATATTTCTTTTTCATCATTAATTTCTTTTCCTACTTTCTCTTTTTTAAATTTTTCCTTAAGATCAGATGCTATTTGCGTGCCTACATCAGATTCAATAAGAAGTTCCTCGAACTTATTTAATAAATTTTCATCTATTTTTTTTTTGTTAAATAAATTGCTAAACCTAAAATTTTCAAAGAATTTCATTATATATCTAAACTCACCCTTTTAACTTCTGAAACAGGCCCAGTCATAAATATTTCTTTTTCGTAGTCGATTTGAAGATTTCCTTCTTTAAAATGAACTTGTAATTTTTTATCTGACAATCCTTTCATTGAAGCAGCAACCCCAACGGCACAAGCAGCAGTACCACACGCTTTAGTTTGACCAGCTCCTCTTTCCCAAACATTGACTCTGATATTTTTTTTATCCAAAACTTGAGCAAAGGTTACATTAGTTCTTTCTGGAAAAAATTTGTATTTTTCAATTTTTGGCCCCAGTTTTTTTATATCAATTTTATTACAATCTTTTACAAAAAAAATAATATGGGGATTACCTACATTTAAACAAAATCCATAACCATGTTCTTTGTCCAAAAGATCAATACTTACTCGTTTCGTATCCATCCTTTCACTTAATGGTACTTTTTCCCAGTTAAATTTTGGTTTA
>CACFKO010000028.1 GCA_902566925.1 uncultured Pelagibacteraceae bacterium
ACCTTCATACATGCGGGCTTATGGCCTTCAGCGTTGGGTTGACCAACGCCAAAAGCAATTGCAGCCTGCTTAATAATTATTAAGTCTCCTTTACAAAAACTATTCGTCATCTAATATTCCAAGATCTTCCTCTGCTGCCGCTGCTGTTGGCTGCGGGGGCACTTTTGGTGGTTGGCTAGCTGCTTTAAGATGACGAATATAGCCAACCGCCATGTCATTTAAGTCTCCCAAATTTAAATCCGCAGAAGATAGGGTTATTCGTAAATTGTGTATTGCCTCTGCTAAAAGCTGCTCATTGTTATTTGCTATAGCATAAGAAACTACACTGAATAAACCATCTGCTTGCTTGTTTAAATCCATACATTTGTCCAACATTTCCCCTAAAAGTCTGGGCACTTCTTCAAGGCTAACGCCATAGTTAACAGTCACTCTACTCATATTATTTTCCTCCTTAATGATTAGACGTTTATTAAAAAATTTTATTCAATTTCTATTATTGCATAATTTGTAGTTAGCAGTGTGCCTGCTGCTGACACAGCATTCTTTAGCGCACTTCTGGTAACTTTAACTGGATCTATGATTCCAACTGTTATCATATTAACTATTTTATCATTGCGAAAGTCATATCCAGTCTTAACACCTTCCTCTTTGCTCAGCCAACTATTAGTTAACTTATCAATAATTATATCTTCTGACTTTCCACAATTGCGAGCCATCTGCCTGATTGGCTCTTCGCATGCTTTGATAACTATATCGACTCCTCTAGATTGATCTGTGTTTTCTGTTGCAACCTTAAGATCCTTGACTGTCCTCAATAGCGCCACACCACCACCACAGACTATTCCTTCCTTTTGTGCTGCCTTAACAGCTTCCAAGGCATCTTCAACCCTATGTTTAGCTTCCGTCATCTCGACGACTGTAGAACCACCAACCCGTATAACAGAAACACCAGAAGCAAGCCTAGTAATTCTATCTTGTATTCTCTCACCTTCATGCGGAGAATCTGTACTGCGTAGCTGTTCTTTAGCCATATCAATCCTTTTTTCAACTTCTTCATAGTCACCCTTGCCTCCTACAAAGCAAGACTCATTCCTTCCAATTTCGACGGATTTAGCCGATCCCAAGTCCTGAAGTGTCACTTTGCTTAATTGTATTCCCGACTCTCTACTAATATAACTAGCACCAACTGACACCGCTAAGTCTTTTAAAATACTTTTTCTCTCTTCTCCGTACTTCGGAGCCTTGACAGCAACAATTCTCATAGTACCTCTCACTGCGTTCATAATAAGCGCAGCTAAAGCTTGATCAACTATATCATCTGCCACGATCACCAAGGGACGGCCATCTCTGGCGACTTGTTCTAAGATAGGTAACATCTCTTCTACTGTTTCTAATTTTTCATCTGTTACTAAAATCAATGGCTTCTCGTAATAACAAATAGCTCTTCTTTCATCTGTGGCAAAAGCTGTGGCTGCATAGCCAGAATCGATTCTAAACCCTTCTATAAGATCTAAAGACGTTTGGTTACTCCTACCCTCCTCTATAATCACAGAACCGTCTTTTCCTGCCATATCAACAGCCTTAGACACTAGTTCTCCTATGACGCTATCATTGTTAGCCGATATTGTTGCTACATGCTTTATATCATCGACTGATCTAATTGGCGTTGCTATATCACTAAGCCTATTCATAACTTCGACTGTTGCCTTGTCCATCCCTCTCTTTAATTCAACGGGCGAAACACCAGCAGCTATGTATGCCTGCGCCTGATTGATGATTGCTCTAGCTAATACAGTCGATGTAGTAGTCCCATCTCCTGCTTCAGAATTAGTTTGCAGTGACGCTTGTTTTATAATCTCTGCTGCGGCATTTTCAAACGGATCTTTTAGCTTGATAGCTTGTGCCACTGTAACGCCATCTTTAGTCACAAATGGCATCTGGCCTTTATGTTTTATAATGACGTTTCTCCCTTTTGGCCCTAATGTTGTTGCAACATTGTCTGCCAGTTTGTTAACTCCATCTACTATTGATTGATGTAATTTAGTATTATCAGAATATTTTTTCACTTTTCCTCCAGTTATTTTTTATTCTTTTTCTTTGATTCTCTAATCGACTGTCCTTGGCCAGTCACACCTCGCAGGTTAAACTCTGCTGCTTTTTCTATATCTCCTAATCTAGATTGACCCGGATCACCCATACCTCGAACTACTTTATCTGTTGCAGTGTGCAATTCTATAGCATCTGTAATCGCTCTTTCGCCATGTTGTAATCGACCCATCTCGGATCCTTCAGATGGCGCCAAGAAGTAGCTATTGATATTAGAGGTGAATTCATTAAGGTTTCGGTATACCGGCTCAATGGTGCTTCGAAGTGTATCGCCATATTGAAGCCAAATTCTTCTTAATGTCTCTGGTCCGACTACCAAACCTTCGGGTGGGCCGACGATGCGGTGATCTGCGATACTTTGTACCTGATTCTCGCTGAACTCAAATTGTTCTTTCCCGATGTAGGCCGGCAGGTCTTCGAGTAGAGCCACAACGGAGGCTCTCTTTGCTTGAACTGCTTCATCAGTAGAATCAGGTCGCGCTCGTAGATCGACCAATTCTTTAATATTTCTTTTAATTTGCTCCATCTTGTTCTTAGTACCAAAATACTTCTTTCCTTTGACACTCTTCTCAAACGATTCAGCGGAATAAGTTACTTCGACTGGAAACATATTAGCAATTCTTTCTTTCAAAGCAGTTAGTCTATTCTTTGCAGTTGCTTGTTGGCGATTTGTTCTAGTTTGGTCAACGTAGCCGGGCAGATTTGTCTCTTCTCCGAATACCACATCCTCGGCATCCGGCAGTGCCGAAACCACCTCAATAGCCTCAAAGGCTGCTGCTCGGGCATCCATTTCGCTTCTGTTAAATATCCTGCCGGTAGATTTATATGACTCTGAAACTGATATACCAAACGTCTGTAAGTCTGTTGACAATGGTGGACGGCCGGCAAACTTGATTCTTAGATACTCTTCTTCGCCTGATTCGATTTGCGCCAATTTTGCTTTCAAACTAGCTAAATCCCCAAAAGACTCTGCTTTGGGAGCCATCCTCTTGAAAGGCTCATAGAAAACTTTCAAAAACCTTTCTAATGTAATTTCAAACTCAGAAAATTTCATCCTTGTTCTACCATCTGTAACTCTGGCGTCTAGATAAACTACATGATCAAACGATTTGAAGTGTTTAACCATGTTTCGAAAAGACCCTTTAACATCCGTACCCGGACCTAGAAGTTTCAAAGAATAATGTCTCATTTGCATGCGACCGGATTCATCTTTAAATTCCAACACAACATCCGTAATTGGCTTTCCGGCTTGCTCTTCATCATCAGTTTCATCTGCTTCTTCTGATTCATTTATGCTATCTACTGGTGCATCTTGAAGGGTTGGTGTTTCGTCATCTGCCTCTGGTAAATCCTCTGGCCTTTCAATCTGAACTGACTTTCCACCAAAAAGTCCTGCCAAGAAGCCTTCAAATATAAACCCTCCGGCTGACTCTGTAAATTCTTGTAAGATTGCGCCCAATGTTTCTATTACAACCATAACCGTCAACAATTCCGATAATGTATAGTCCTCTTTATTTCCAGTTACAATGTCATTTATTCTATTAAGTTTGGCATGTACTGAATTGTTCTTGCCACCTAGGGCTGCTGTGAACTTCTCAATTACGCCACGATCCGCATTGCCTATCTTTCCCCATGCCTCGGTTATCTTGATGGTCGGCATGATCTTGCGAAAGTCAGGGAAACTAACTTGCTTTATCCCTTCTTCCTTCAGTATTTCCATCTCTGGCATGAAGCGATTTTTGGTAAATTTCTCACGAAAAAATTTATTAAATTCTTCATTTAGTAATTTTTCAAACATTTTTGACATTATTTTATTTCTCCTAGTAATTTTTCGATATCTAAATTTGCACAGTCTATCTTCTTTCGACTTAAATGGAAGTGCGACACGTAGCCGCTAAACTTAGCTTTCGCTGCATCGCTGCAAACTGCCCATTTTTCGCTTCCAGTTGGTGTTTGGTAGGGTATGTCCACCGCCTTGTGAATGGCTTTCCATAAGGCTTTGAGTGCCTCTATTTGTACATCATAAAATCCCAAGAATGGCTTCATGCTTCTTCCATGTACATGAGCATCAGTTACAATTGGTCGTTCACCGAAACCATTCTTGACATACCATTTCTGATACTTGTCTATATAATAAGCGTTACTTATCTCAACACCGATTGACTTCAGATTACACTTCCTTCCTCCTGCATGCCATGCAGAATGCTGGGTGTCTAGTGCTTGGTAGATAGTGCCATCGTTGTCTATCATATAGTGTACGCTGATACCACGCTTAGAAAGTACCTTTTGGCATGATTCAGATGACAGACAAACGTCCCAATGATTCACGAACATTGTTGGCTTTCTGTCGGCATGCCCGGCAAAGCTAGTGTAACTCCCCTTACTAGCCTTAAGGCCACCGGATTCGTCCCACAAGACCACCTTGGGCCAATCGATAGCATAGGGCTTACCGTTATGGATTATAAAAGACTGGTCTTTCTTAGGAGGACACTTCTTGATATAATTAGAAATCTCGCTTTCTCTCTCAGTCCATATCCTCCTATGAGTCATTGGCCCAACTAAGCCATCTGCCTTAAGCCCATTCTTCCGCTGCCACGCTCTGACCGCTTTTGTCAAGCGGTCATCAAACGTAGAAACTCCAAACCATTCCGGCTCCCATCCTAACTTAGCTGCCGATGCTTCATTATAAAAGTCTTTATCATTCACCATCCTCTTCTTCTCCATATATCTTATCTGCTATTCCATACTTGATAGCTTCTTTCGCACCTAAATAAACATTTGATTTTCTTCTTAGAAAGGCTCTAATTTGTTTTTTACTTAAGTTTGTCTCAGTAATTAGGTTTTCAATGTACAAATCTTGTAATTTTCTTACTTCTTCTATCTCATTTTCTAAATTATGTAAAGTACCATGGTGACCAGCGCTAACAGCATGCAGCATGACTCTACAATTTTTACCTATATACCTTTCACCTTTTGTTCCGGAGGCTAATATCAGTACTCCGGCAGACATTACCTTTCCTATTCCTATCGTTTTAATGGTGCACGTTTTCTTAACCATAGACATGATATCGACAATCGAAAACATGTCATCTGCACATCCTCCGTAAGTTGAAACAAATAACTCTATAGTTTTGTCTTCTTTATCTTCTACCTTCTTGGATAGATGCTGGAGCGCTAACAAGCCTCCTACAATATCTGATGCCTTCTCTTCGTCGATGTCCCCATACAGCGCCATAGATCTCATGCTATCGCCCGGGTCGCTCAGTGACTCTAGAAGTCCAGCCGGACTGATAACTTCTTCAGAAGGCTTATCTTCTGGATCTACTGGTTCTTTATCTGCTTTTTCACTATTATTCCAAGTTAACTTCATAATATCTCCTTATATCTTTTTATTAAACTTTGTCTTTGGTTTAGTCTTAGGTATCTCTGTTATATCTGAAAAATATTCGTTGAGAAATTTCATTGCTCCATTGTAATCTCTGAAATTTAAATCTCTACGAAATGGATAGCGAGTTACTATATCTGTGACGACCATGTTTCTCCATTTGTCGAATTCATAATCATCAACATTCATCTGCCCCATGATATCATTAGGGCTTATACCCGCATCTTTCATATTTGAATACTTCTCAGTTCTTATTTGCTGTACATCTTCTTCTATAGAATATAAAATCAATAGCATTTTAACGCATACTTCTTTAGCATATGTCCTACACATCGCTGTGGTGCCCAAGAATGTAACAAACGCACCAAAAAAGAAAGACACTGCCATAAGCACCAAAACTAAAATAACTTCCAACATTATACCACCATAAAAAAAGAGCACTAAGAATAAAACTTAATGCTCTTATAAGACGGAGAACTTTAAAAAATATTCACATTATATTCTTCAACGTCTTTTAGTACTTCGTCGTCTTCTAGAAGTTTGTTTTGTTCTAGAATTAGACTTAGATTCTTTTAAAAGTCTAGCAGCGACACGCTGTACAACTTTATCTATAATTGCTGATTCTTTGATAACCGAAACATTGGCTTTTTTCAAGTTGTTGCGTACTCTGCGACGAGATCGTCGACGAGACTCATATATACTCTTGTTACCTTCCATGTCGTCCATGCCGGCATCATCCATAGCCATGTCATCTCCGCCTTCAAGGTCCTCTTCCTCGTCTTCGAGTTCCATGTCCTCTTCGCCGCCAAGATCTTCTTCGCCTTCAAGGTCCTCTTCACCTTCAAGGTCCTCTTCCTCGTCTTCGTCGCCGGCAACATCCATAGAAACACCTTGTTCCTCTGCCCATGGCGCAATTGCATTCTTAATTAAGTCCATAACCAAGCCTTCAGCACCTTCATCTTCGGCGCCCAAGTCATCTTCCATACCCATGTCTTCGTCTTCCATATCTTCCATGCCGGCGTCATCCTCTAATTCGCCACCTTCGTCTTCCAACTCGTCACCTTCATCTTCTATCTCTTCTTCATCTCCCATGTCATCTTCTTCCATGTCGTCTGCTTCACGTAGAAAGTTAGAAACATATGAGGGTTTAAGTTCTGCGAGTTTCATGAAACGTCTGGTTACACTTTCGTTAAGCAATAATTTTTTCTTGGCCATTATTAGTACTCCTTAAAATTAAAAAATGGTTATTTTCTATATTAAATAGTTTATATATCAACAAAAATCACAAGTCTGGGTGCTCTTTTTCAATCAAATCAAAAATATTGTCAATTTCGCCATCTGCGAATCCAAAATCACCTAATTGCTTAAGACCTTTAGCTAAGAGTCTTTTAGAGTCTTGTGTCTTCTTTTTAGATTTAATATAAGTATATTCATCAATGACTTTATTGAAATATTTTATAAAATCAACATCATCATTGATGAACCCAGAAACGCATGCTCTAAAAAAATTAGCTTGACTAATGCCGAAGTGCTTAAGTTTTACCTTAAGGTCGGCATGTCTCTTTTCATTTTCTGTTACCACTATTCTTTTCTTTTCCATATAATCTACCATGTTAAAAATCTAGAACATAGATATATTCTTTGTTGCTGTCATGGCCGGCTTTACCCACCTTCTTGCCCTTCTTATTATATATTCCAATTTTAGAACCAACATACCTTTTGTATTCGATCTCTTTAATATCTAAAGTGCCATGACTAGACAGCAACACTTCCATGTCATCTCTAGGTATATATCCTTCATTATTAAAAGATACTATAGCAGTCTTACATTTTAAATTACTAACTAAGTCTCTCATAGCTATTATAGATTTTTTCTTCATATTATAATCCGACTTCTTTGTCTTGGTATCTACCCTCTTGCATGCAATTCCATAATGCTCAGCCTTATCCCATATACACAGTGATTCCCATATATGATAATTGCCTAGATAGCTGTGTTGGTTATACGGAGGATCAATATAGATGATGTCGACCGGATCCAACTCTTTAACTAGGGCGTTTGAATCTCTCTGGTGTGCCTGATATATGTTGCCCTCTATATTGTCGACCAAATCTGGTATTCTTAACTCTAAGTTATTATAAGATCTAGAAGAATATCGCTTTAGGTAAGCCATCTGTACTCCAGTAGTCGAATCAACACGATCGGCAGCTTCCATCAAAGAAGTCAACATGATACTCTTAAGTATAGGATCTAAAGATTTAGTCTCTAAATCCTCTCGTATCCAATCAACCCTCTCGCCATTTTTGGGATTAAAGAACTGAGAATCACAACAGAAGGTTGTTGTAAAATAACCACAA
>CACFKO010000029.1 GCA_902566925.1 uncultured Pelagibacteraceae bacterium
CTGCATATATGTCACCTGAGTCTTTTGAAAATATGCAAACTGAAACTAGCGGAGAATTTGGTGGTTTAGGTATTGAGGTGAGCATGGAGGCAGGGGTTGTTAAAGTTATATCTCCATTAGACGACTCTCCTGCTTACGAGGCTGGTGTTAAAGCTGGAGATTATATTGTAAAAATAAATAATATTCAGGTTCAAGGAAAAACTCTTAATGAAGCTGTTGAAATAATGAGAGGACCAGTTGGATCAGATATTGAAATCACAGTGAGGCGCAAAGGAGTTAAAAAGGCTCTAGTTTTTAATATAACTAGAAAAATTATAAAAGTAAGATCAGTCAAATCAAAAATAATTGACAACAATATAGGTTACATAAGGCTAACAGCATTTAACGAAAATAGTAGTAATCAAATTAAAAAAAAAATTAACGAATTTAATAAAAATGAAAATATTGAAAAATTTATTTTAGATCTAAGGAATAATCCAGGTGGACTGCTTTCTCAAGCAATCAAAATAACTGATTTTTTTCTTTCAAGTGGTGAAATAGTTTCAACTAAATCTCGACAAGAAAACGAAAATAGAAAATGGTTTGCACAAGCTGGTGATATATTAAATGGAGAAACTTTGGTAGTTTTAATCAATAACGGATCTGCCTCTGCATCAGAAATAGTTGCTGGAGCTTTAAAAGACCATAAAAGAGCAATTTTAGTTGGTGAAAATAGTTACGGAAAAGGATCTGTACAATCAATAATACCTTTAAGAAATAAAGGAGCGATCAGATTGACAATTTCCAAGTATTATTTGCCTTCGGGTGAATCTATTTCTGAAGTTGGTGTTTCGCCTGATATAGTTGTAGCAGAGGATAATGATAATTTTAGAATAGATACTGATAGTGATAATCAATTAAGTTACGCAATAAAATTATTAAATGGATAAGGCAGTAAAAGATTTTAAAAATCTTCCATTGCGTGAAGGCGTAGGTATCGTATTACTCAATAAAGATAACAAAGTTTTTGTTGCAAAAAGAATTGATAATCCGAATAACTATTGGCAAATGCCACAAGGTGGAATGGATCCAGGAGAAACTCATCATGAGGCTGCTATAAGAGAATTATATGAGGAGACAAGTATAAAAAGTGTTAAACTAATTAAAGAGATAGATGATTACACCGTATATAACTTACCTAAACGTTTATTAGGAATTATCTGGAAAGGAAAATATAAAGGTCAGAAACAAAAATGGTTTATCATGAAATTCTTAGGACATGATTCGGAAATTAATATTAAAACAAAAAAGCCAGAGTTTTTAGAGTGGCGATGGATTGAATCTAATTCTATCACAAAAAATGTAGTAGATTTTAAAATAGAAGTTTATAAAAAAATTCAGGTTGAATTAAACAAGGTTTTATCTAATTAGCACCAATAGACTTTAAACTATCAATTTTTTGTGAAATCAAAAATCTCTGTTGATCGGTTATTCCCTCTTTTAAAAGACTTTTTTCGGCCTCTTGGATAGAATTGTCAATAAAGCTCTTATCTAATTTATCAAGCTTTATAACTGTGCTCGTTAATATAGATAGAGTATCATCTTTGAATTCTAAAATACCATCTTCAATATAAAACTTTTCTTCGGCATTATTACGATAGATTTTCATGATACCAGGTTTTAAAAAAGAAATTATTGAAATATGATTTTTCAAAATACCCATTTCTCCCTCATAAGCAGGAACGACAACCTCTTTAACATCATCTGCTGATAAAAAAGATTTTTCAGGGTTTACAATCTCTAAATTAAACAATTCACTCATTACGCCGCATCTTTTGCCATTTTTTCAGCCTTCTCGATTGCTTCCTCGATAGTTCCAACCATATAAAATGCTGCCTCAGGCAAGTGATCATATTCACCTTTACAAATTGCATCAAAACCTTTTATTGTTGCCTGAAGATCAACAAGTTTACCGGGTGATCCAGTAAAAACCTCTGCAACAAAAAATGGTTGAGATAGAAATCTTTGTATTTTTCGTGCTCTTGCAACTGTGAGTTTATCCTCCTCAGAAAGTTCATCCATTCCTAAAATTGCTATAATGTCTTGAAGAGATTTGTAAGTTTGTAAAACTTTTTGAACTTCTCTAGCTACTCTATAATGTTCATCTCCTACTATTCTTGGATCAAGAATCCTTGAAGTGGAGTCTAACGGATCAACAGCTGGATAAATTCCTAATTCTGCTATTTGTCTAGATAATACAGTAGTAGCATCTAAGTGTGAAAACGATGTTGCTGGCGCAGGATCTGTTAAATCGTCTGCAGGTACGTAAATAGCTTGGACAGACGTAATTGATCCTTTATTAGTTGTTGTTATTCTTTCTTGTAAGTTTCCCATATCTGTTGCTAAAGTAGGCTGGTATCCCACAGCTGAGGGTATCCGTCCCAATAATGCTGAAACTTCAGACCCCGCTTGCGTAAATCTAAAAATGTTATCAACAAAAAATAATACATCTTGGCCTTCTTGATCTCTAAAATACTCCGCTACAGTAAGACCTGTTAGCGCAACTCTAGCCCTTGCACCTGGGGGCTCATTCATTTGTCCATATACTAATGCAGCTTTAGAACCATCTCCATCAGGCTTAATTACTCCTGAGTCTATCATTTCATGATAAAGGTCATTCCCTTCTCTTGTTCTCTCTCCAACACCCGCAAAAACAGAAAAGCCACCATGAGCTTTTGCTACGTTATTAATAAGTTCCATAATCAAAACTGTTTTTCCAACACCTGCTCCTCCAAATAATCCTATCTTTCCACCTTTTGCATATGGAGCTAGTAGATCAATAACCTTTATACCTGTTACTAGAATTTCTGTTTCAGTAGATTGGTCATTAAACACTGGAGCCGGCCTGTGAATTGGCCAGGTCTCTTTAGTTTTTACAGAGCCTTTTTCATCTATTGGATCTCCAATTACATTTATAATTCTTCCCAAAGTCTCAGGTCCTACTGGCACTTGGATTGGTGCACCAGTGTCTACAACTTCATCGCCTCTTTTTAATCCCTCTGTCGCATCCATTGCAATAGTCCTCACACTTGTTTCACCTAAATGTTGTGCAACCTCTAAAACTAATCTGTTATCACCATTTTTACATTCTAATGCCGTTAAAATTTCAGGTAATTCACCTTCAAATTTTACATCGACAACTGCACCAATAATTTGTGTAATTTTTCCTTTTCTCATTATAAACTTTCTGCTCCTGATATTATTTCTATTAGTTCCTTAGTTATAGCAGCTTGACGGCTTCTATTATATTCGATTGTTAATTTATCAACCATCTCTCCTGCATTTCGAGTAGCATTATCCATAGCACTCATTCTTGAACCTTGCTCACTTGCTGAATTTTCTAGCATTGCTTTGAAGATTTGAGTTGAAATGTTCTTTGGTAAAAGATTGCTTAAAATTTCGTCTTCCTCTGGCTCAAATTCATAATTACTCTCAGATGATGAGTTATCTGGCTCTGATGACTTGAGTGGTATTATTTGCTGCTCTTGTGGTATTTGAGTGATCACATTTTTAAACTTATTGTAAAAAATTGTACACACATCAAATTCATTTTTTAAAAATAGTTCTATAATCATGTTACCTACTTTTTCTGCATCAAAATAGTTTGTATTTTTTGATTCTTTAAAAGAAATTTTTTCAATTATCTTATCTTTATATAGACGTTTGAGTTGATCGTAACCTTTTGAGCCTACTGTAATTATTTTAAGTGTTTTTCCTTCTTTTGTAATCTTTTCAAAGAAACTCTTGGCCTTTTTAATAATATTTGAGTTAAATCCACCACATAAGCCTCTATCTGAAGTTAATATAATACATAAATGTACTTTTTCTGACCCAGTACCGGTAAGTAATTTTGGTGCATTTTCTTTATCTGAAATATTTTCAGATAAATTTAAAATGATTTTATTCATTTTTTCAGAATAAGGTCTTCCCTTTTCAGCGCTGTCCTGAGCTCTTTTTAATTTAGCTGCAGCTACCATTTTCATTGCCTTAGTTATTTTCTGTGTTGATTTTACACTTACTATTCTTTTTTTTAAATCATCTAAACTTGGCATAATTATTTTAAACTGTTTTTTAAATCTTTGATTAAATCTATAAGTAATTTTTCTGTATTCTCCTCTAATTTACCATCGCTTGAAATATTATCTAATATCTCAGGCTTATCAGATTTACATTTTTCTATTATTTTTTTTTCAAAATCTGCAATGTCTTTAAGTTCAACATCATCTAAATAGCCTCTCACACCACAAAAAACAGATATAACTTGTTCTGCAACAGTCATTGGAGAATATTGCTTTTGCTTTAATAATTCCGTAAGTTTGGAACCTCTATTTAGTAACTTCTGTGTTGATGCATCCAAATCAGAACCAAACTGTGCAAAAGCTGCCATCTCTCTATATTGAGCTAATTCTAGTTTCATCGAACCAGAAACTTTTTTCATTGCTTTTGTTTGTGCTGCAGATCCAACTCTTGATACAGATAGTCCAACATTAATCGCCGGTCTTATACCTTGATTGAATAAATTAGTTTCTAAAAAAATTTGGCCGTCAGTAATTGAAATTACATTAGTAGGTATATAAGCTGAAACGTCTCCAGCCTGTGTTTCAATTATTGGAAGTGCAGTTAACGATCCACCTCCATGTTCGTTGCTTAGTTTTGCTGCTCTCTCTAAAAGTCTGCTGTGTAAATAAAAAACATCACCAGGATAAGCTTCTCTTCCTGGAGGCCTTCTTAATAATAATGACATTTGCCTATAGGCTACAGCTTGTTTGGACAAATCATCATAAATAATTAAAGCATGCATGCCATTATCTCTAAAGAATTCACCCATTGCACAACCTGTATAAGGAGCAAGAAACTGTAATGGTGCTGCATCAGACGCTGTAGCTGCAACAATAGTTGTATAATCCATTGCTCCAGCTTCTTCTAAAGTTTTTTGTATTTGTCTAACAGTTGATCGCTTTTGACCTATTGCAACATAAATGCAATAAAGTTTTTGTTTTTCATCACCGCTTTCATTAATTTTTTTTTGGTTAATAATAGTATCAACTGCAACTGCAGTTTTACCTGTTTGTCTGTCTCCAATAATCAATTCCCTTTGACCCCTTCCAATAGGAACTAAACTATCTATTGCTTTTAAACCAGATTGCATTGGTTCGTTAACTGATTGACGTGGGATAATTCCTGGAGCTTTTATCTCTACTCTACTTTTTTTGATTGATTTATCTAATGCACCTTTGCCATCAATTGGATTTCCTAATCCATCAACAACTCTTCCCAATAGTTCTTTACCAACAGGTGTGTCAACAATTGCTCCTGTTCTCTTAACTGTATCTCCCTCTTTAATAGCTTTATCATCGCCAAAAATTACTACTCCTACATTCTCGCTCTCTAAGTTTAAAGCCATACCTCTAGAACCATCTGAAAATTCAACCATCTCACCTGCCTGAACATTATCTAAACCATATACACGAGCAATACCGTCTCCAACCGATAGAACTTGCCCTACTTCACTTATTTCAGCTTTATCTCCAAATTTTTTTATCTGCTCTTTTAATATTTTTGTTACTTCTGAAGGGTTTATATCCATTTATGCCTCTAACATTTTATTTTCTATTTTTTGTAATTTGCTTCTTATTGAAGTATCAATCATTGTACTATTTACTTGAATTATTAGACCTCCAATTAAACTCGGATCTTTTTTAAAATTTAATTTTATTTTAGCATCAAAAGTACTTAACAAATTACCTTCAATTTTTTTAATCTCATCTTTGCTTAAATCTTTTGCTGCAATTAGTTCTGCTTTTATTTCTCCTCTTTTTTTGGAGCATGTTTCAATAAAATCACTTAATATTTTCTCTACATAAAAAAATCTTCTTTTATGAATGAGGTAGCATAAAAATTTTGAGAGGAGTTCATTCAAATTAAATTTATTTGAAATTTGTTTTATAATATTTTCTTGGTCCTCTTTTTTGGTAGTTGGATTTTTAATGAAAAAATCTAGATCTGGGCTTTTTATTATAGTAGATAGCAAAGCCTCAACCTGTTTCTCAATTTCGCTAACTATATTTGTTTCTTCCGCTAGCTCATACAGTGCGAGAGAATATCTTCCAACTGAAGTTTCAGAAAAGTTTTTGTTTTTTGTCAATTTTAAACCTTTGTATATGAAGAATTATTTAAAAAGTTGAGATTAATTAACATATGATAAAAATCTGTTCAAGTAACTGATTGTCAAAATGGTTCTTATTTTACTGATTAATTGAAGTTTATTGGGTCAACATCAACTGTCAGTTTTATTCCGTATGGAAACTTATATTTTGATATTACTTCAGATAAGGAATTTTGAAGTTTCATTGATTTTCTCCCTCGAATTAATAATCTTACCCTATATTTTCTTTTTAACCGAAAGATTGGAGCATTTACCGGACCTAGAATTTTATCTTTAATATAAGTTTGTGCAAAACTTTTAAATTTATTAGATTCTTGCTCAATTATTTTTTCATTTTTACCAGTTATTATAATTGAAATAAATCTTTGAAATGGAGGAAGATTATTTAACTTCCTAAGTTGAAGTTCTTTTGATAAAAAGATATCTGGATCACTATCCGTCAAAGTCTTGATTGAATTTGTATCATTGCTATAAGTTTGAAAATAAACTGTTGCAGGTTTTCCAGCTCTTCCTGCTCTTCCTGATAATTGATGATACAATTGTAAGTTTTTTTCGGTGCCCCTTAAATCGTGTCCTTTTGTAGTAAGGTCTATATCAACCACTATTATACAATTGAGATGAGGGAAATGAAAACCTTTTGATATTAATTGAGTTCCAACAAGTATTTGAATTTCATTATTAATAATTTTATTTAAAATTTCAGATGAATTTTTTTTATTCATTGTATCACTTGAGAAAATTGTAATATTTTTATCAGGAAATTTTTTTTTAACTTCTTCAGTAATTCTCTCTACGCCTGGGCCATAAAAAATAGGTTCACAAAAACTTATTTTATTACATTTTCTGTCAAGCTGATCTTTAAAACCACAGTAATGACATAATAAAAAATTTTTATTTTTATGGAACACAAGATTAATTGAACAATTTGGACAAGAGTAACTATATAAACATTTTTTACAAAATACGTGGGGAGAAAAACCCCTTCTATTTAAAAAAAATAAAACTTGGTCTTTTTTATTTAAATGATCATTCACTTTTTGAACAACTGCGTTTGATAACCAAGAATTTTTATCGAGTTTTACTTTATTTAAATTAATAATTTCATGATTTGGTAATGATGCTTTTTTAAACCTTTCTGATAACTTTGATATTGAGTATTTCCCTTTTCTTATATTCTCATAGGTTTCAATTGAAGGTACGGCAGTTACTAGGTTAATTGGAATATTTTCAAAGTTTGCTCTTGCAATTGCCATATCACGAGCATTATAAATTACTCCTTCGTCTTGTTTGTACGATTGGTCATGTTCCTCATCAACGATAATGAGTCCTAAATTTTTAAAAGGTAAAAAAAGCGATGATCTAGCTCCAATAGCTACTTTTATCTTATTATTAATAATACCACTCCATATTTTTTTTTTATTTTTTTTTGATATGCCTGAATGCCATATTGCTGGTTGAAAACCAAAAAATTCAATGAATTTTTTTTCAAACTGGT
>CACFKO010000030.1 GCA_902566925.1 uncultured Pelagibacteraceae bacterium
GGGAATCAATTCACGAAGTATACCATAAATATATGCAGGCTATGTATGAAATATTCATGCAGCAATATTTAACTGATTATAAAATTTTAAAGAATGTTCGGGACTTTGGAGATTGGTTAAATTATTTTGTAAAATTTTTAGATTTTATGTTGCCCTCGGTAGCCATAACAAGGTCTAACTTTATTTTAAGAAAGGAGATGGGGCCTAGAATGTCCGGGCTGGTTATAGAAATCAACGAAGGTAAATATGGCAGTGACCGTCAAAAATATTTGGATTATATTAGGGATGAAAACTTCGATAATGTAACGAATATAGCCAAGAAGTATGGATTTTATATCGACAGAAACATACCATGGAGGTTAGTGGCGGATGTAAACTCTCACGCTATGAAAGAATCTATGAAAAAATACGGATACAATTCCATGCAAGAGATGTTCGATACAGTATACTATAAAGCCTATCTCTACGATATGGAAATATTTAAAAGCTACGTAGTGTCATTTTATAATTCTTTTGTTTCTGGCATGCCAATTACAAATATTACATATCCAGACCCTAATGATAGCTCTAAGATGCGACGAAAAATAATCACCAGAAGCCCTATTACTGATTTTTTGATGACCGACAAGCAAATGCTAACTTTATATTATTATATAAGAGCCAAAGAGGCATCCAACACATGGACTCAAAGTAACTTCGATTACGAAGCAGACTATGCATATGGCATTTTTAAATCAGCAGGTACCTATGCTGCCTTAACTTACATAAACGAGAAGACCAAGATACCATTCACTAACGGTGGGAATCCTAGCAATAGATATAAAATTGTAGGAAAAAATAGAATAATTGACAATGTTAATTCGTCTAAGATACCAAGTACATTTAAGTTTAACATTAAAAAATACTAATACGGGAGAACAATGCTGTTTCAAACTTTGGACGACAAAAATGAGTGCGTCAATACTTTTATTGATGGCGAACTTCACAAACAAATGCCACCTGACATATCTAAGACATGGAGCTATTCCAATTTTCTATGGGATCGTGATATAGAATATGCACAAATATATTGCAAAGGCAAGACGCTAGACGAGGCATGTCCAGCACATTTGTCGGATCGTTGGGAAAGAGTTTCGACTCGACTCAAAGCTTTTATTCGCAGCTTTCACACCGCTAGTGTTGATTTAAATGAAAACTGCTTTTTTGATATGACGCCACGCAGGTTTCTGCTGGAATATTGTTCAGTGAAAAATGAGATAAGTGAGTGGGTCTTTAAAAATTATGAAAGACCCGCAAACTATGAGTTGATCTTGAACACACAAAAGGTGCTATCGGATATGAAATATAGAAAGCTAAATCTGAATCTATCTCCATTGAAGAAATTCTTTCATGAAAAGAAGGCACGTGCCATATTCAAAAACTTTTCTGATGTGGATGCCTATTGTCGTTATAATGTGTTTGGATCCAAAACAGGACGGCTAACTACAACACCAGACTCTTTTCCAATCCACACACTTAAAAAAGAATACAGAAGCATTATTGAGCCTAACAACGATATCTTTGTTGAACTAGATTACAATGCTGCTGAGGCTAGAGTTGTTTTGGGTTTGCTGAATAAGAAACAACCAGACATTGATATCCATCAACATCATGTCGACAACTTATACAGGGGTCTTTTAACCAGAAATGATGCAAAGACAAGGTTCTTTGCTTGGCTATATAATCCAGAGTCTCAAGACTATCTGTCTAACCGGGAATATGACAGAGATTTAATTTTGAGCAGGTATTATGTAGACGGTAAAGTCAGAAATATATTCAATCGAGAAATAGAAGCTGACAACTTTCATGCTTTTAACTATCTTATTCAGAGTACATGTGCTGACTTGGTTTTAGAGAAGATGTATAATATACACAACATGTTACGTAACAGAAAAAGTTACGTTGCATTTACCCTGCATGACAGTATAATAATTGATTTAGCTAAAGAAGATAAAGAATTAATTAATTCAATTATTAAAGAATTTGAATTAACTAAATTTGGAAAATTTAAAATTTCAATTAATGCAGGAAAGAATTATAGTGATTTAAAATTAATTAAAAATTAATTAATTTAATTATATACAGGAGTTATAATGAATATATTAGGTTTGGGTAAAGCAGGGTGTAATATAGCAAAACTTTTCGGAGAATATTCACACTACAATGTGATTTTAATTGATGCGGTACAGGAGTACGCTGAAAAAGAAAATCATTTTTTCATACCTCAGAGGTCATCTGCTGAGCTTTATGATGCAAATCCAATTAAATTTGATGTTATTTCTAACGAAGAAGAAATAGTTTTGTTTTTATGTGGTTCAGGGAGAATTGCCGGTTCCACATTGCGAATTCTCGAAAATTTCCGGGGCCGCAAAATTTCAGTTTTTTATATCTACCCTGAAGTAGAATTATTAGACAATAAAGCTAAGCTTCGCAATAGAGCACACTTTCAAGTGCTGCAACAGTATGCTCGATCCGGTCTATTTGCCAAATTATACCTCATATCCAACAAGAACCTTAGAAATGTAATTGGCAAAGTACCAGTTGCTTCTTACTATAAGAAGATGAACGAATATATCTTTAATATAATCCACATGCTGAATGTATTTAACAATTCAGAGCCAATCTTTGATACATTCCAGCAAGATCTAAATACTTGCAGAATTGCGACTATATCGGTATGTGACATCGACGAGAAAATAGAAAAAGATCTTTTTTCTTTAAAAAATGCAAATCAAATTAAATATTTCTTTGGTATTAATCGTCTAAGGATAGAGGAGGATGAAAACTTGATCGACCAAGTTACATCAATCTCAACTTTGAGAAGTTCTACTGAGTGTGTTACTTCTTATGGGATTTACCAAACAAGTTATGAATATGACTTGTGCTATGCTGTTAAGTCGACAGCAGAGATACAAATAGATAATACGGAGGAATAATGACAACAAATAATGTTATCTTTTACAAAGGCACGTTTACAAAATCGAACGGCTCAAATCGCACAATGTACTTTGTGAGAACCAAAGATTTACCAGACACCTTTATTGAGAGTAATACAACAAATTCAGGTCGAACACGAACCTTGTCAGAAGGCATGGAGACAGTATGGGACTTGGAAAGCCAAGGTTGGAGAACATTTAATTGGACTACAGCTAACGGCAACGTAGAAACTTTTACAGGATCTACAGAAATTTTGAATAATTTCACGACATCAAACGTCAAATAAACACAGCAAGATAAGACATTTGTTATCTTGACTATAGGCGATAGCCACCATTAACTAAAAGGAGAAAATAAAATGGGTATTGATTTTAAAGCAATGAGAGAGAAACTAAACCGGCTTCAAAATAAAGGAGCTAGTGATCGGTCGCTTAAGTTCTGGCGACCAGAAGAAGGAGACAATAATATACGTATTGTACCAACTGCGGATGGCGATCCTTTCAAGGAATACTGGTTCCATTATAATGTTGGCAAGAATCCGGGTTTCTTGTGCCCTAAAAAGAACTTTAACAAGCCTTGCCCCGCTTGCGATTTTGCATGGCACATTATGGGAGAAGCAAAACAGAACAATGATGCTGAAACACTTCGACTAGCTAAATCGCTTCTTCCTCGTCAACGGTTCTTTAGCCCTGTTCTTGTTCGTGGACAAGAAGATAAGGGAGTGAGAATCTGGGGATATGGCAAGATGGCATATGAAAACTTGTTAAACCTAGTCTTAAATCCGGATTACGGAGACATCACAGATATTGCTGATGGTACTGACTTGGTTCTCAACTATGGTAAGCCACCGGGAGCATCATTTCCACAAACAAAGATCCAACCCCGTCGACGAACTAGTCCTCTATGTGATGAAGGAGTTGACTCACCAAAGACTAAAGAATATCTCGATGGTATTCCGGATATTCCAACCCTCTTTGATGAAAAGGACGCAACGGAGATCGAATCTATGTTAGATACTTTCCTTTCCGGAAAAAGCTCTGAACAAGAAACAGAAGCTAGTTCCAACGAAACCACAAAGTACGGCGGAAAAACGACAAATAATGATACAAAAAGCGTAGATGACGCGTTTAACGATCTCTTGGCTGGATAGAGAACCAACCCGCAGGGAGGCATGGGGTTAAAGATGTCTCGGTTTTTATAAGGATAAATAAATGACAATAATTAGTAAAGGAAATAGTGTCAAAGTACATTATAAGGGAACGCTCGATGATGGCACAGTATTTGATAGTTCTAGAAAGCGTAATCAAACACTCGACTTTGAAGTCGGCTCAGGCACTCTCCTAGAGGGATTTGAGCAAGCAGTGTTGGGTATGACAACTGGAGATACAAAGACATTCAGATTAACTTCTGAAGAAGCCTACGGTCAAAGAACTGAAGATGCAATTAGGACAATTCCGAAAACTGCCTTTCCAACGAACATGAATTTTGTGGTCGGTCAGAGGGTGGGAGGAACCAATGAGCTAGGGCAGCAAATCTTTGCGGTCATCCAGAGCGTTAACGAGTCAGAAGTAACATTAGATCATAATCACCCTCTGGCTGGGAAGGATATTAATTTCGAAATCGAAATAGTAGAAGTAACTTGATTATGACCCACAGGGAGGCATGGGGTCAAAGATGTCTCACATTTAAAACTCATAACACAAAGGAGGAAGAATGAGTCAAAAGATTATTGGCATGCCAAAAAAGCCAGTTTTTAAAAATTTACAAGTGCACAAGTCAAACATAGCACTAACGGATGTATCAGTTGACATTAAGTCTTATTATAATAGACCAACAAAGTATACGACAATTTCTAAGTATCTTAAGAACGGATTTCAAGAAGCGCTATGGGATAGACCATCCGTAGCAGAACTTCCAAATGGCGATAGATATTTGTATGACGGTGATCACCGCCGCCACATGTTTAAGTTAGCTCACCCAAATAGTAAAACAATGCCGGCAAGAGTTATAAAGGTAAAGGATAAAGAAGAAATATCGAAATTGTTTGTACAAGTTAATAAAACAAATAAAAAATCTCTTACTTCATCTGAAACATTTATACATGATGTCTTGTCAAAAAGCAAGCATGCTGTTTCAACCGCAGACTTTCTCAAGGCAGCAAAGCTAACAGTTAGTATGCGAACAGGCGAGACAGGCTCTTTTGTAGGGGCACAACATGGATTTCATAGCAGCGAACCAGTCACAGCAAATGTTGGTAGATTTGAGAAGCTTATTAAGACAGTAGATAATAAAAAGAATCCAATCATTTATTCCAGCAAAGTGATTCAGTCACTATTTAGATGTGAACATGAAGCAGGGATACAAATTTGCGGACAACTGTTAAGCGGACTGTCGCTGGTGTTTCACCACACAGACATGTCACCAGACCATCATTTGTATGGATCTTTCGTGAAGTTTATGCAAAATCACCAGAAGCATGTTTTAAAGCAGAAAACGTTTTCAACTTCCTTTAAGGATGCCGGATACGCAGTCAGCAATCATGCAGAGCAATCAGTCGCTCTTGGAATTATGAAGCTATATGCTTCGAATACACCAGAGAAATCGTCTGAGATAAAGAAGGTGTTTGGTCAGTATGAACGTAAGTTAGAAACCTTTTTGAGTAAAGGATAAAAATATGGGTAGGGTATTAAAGATGAAAAAGAATGTAGGGAAACTTTCAAAGAAAGATAAGTTAAAGCTTTTAAATAAGCTCGCTGGGCAGGATGTGGCTTTTGATTTAAGTGCATCCAACCCAACGGAAGTCACAGAATGGATTCCCACAGGATCTAGATGGCTAGACTCTATTATTAAGAGAGGAGAGTTGGGAGGTATACCGGTTGGAAAGATCACAGAGATCGCAGGGTTGCAGTCTACCGGTAAATCTTTCTTAGCAGCACAAATCTCTGCTAATGCTCAAAAGCAAGGCAAGGATGTGTTTTATTTCGACTCTGAGTCTGCCATCGACCCTACCTTCCTAATAAAAGCAGGATGTGATTTAGGGGAGGTTACGGACGATTTAGGAGACTTTACATATGTTCAAGCTAAGAGTGTAGAATTTGTGTTAGAGTCTATAGAGGCAGTAATAAATGCCGGGGTTACGGGGGCGTTATTTGTATGGGATTCGGTGGCATTAACACCAACAGTATCTGACATTGAGACAGATATGAACCCTCAACGCACCATGGCTATGAAAGCCAGAATCCTATCTAAGGCGTTATCGAAGCTGATTCAGCCCATAACTAATTCGAATTCTACTTTGCTATGCTTGAACCAACTTAAAGCCAATATCAGTGCTAGTTCGCCAGCAATGGCTCTTGTGTCGCCTTTTATTACGCCGGGAGGTAAGGCGTTGAATTACTCCTACTCCTTGCGTATTTGGCTCACAGGGCGCAAAGCAAAGGCATCCTTTGTATATGATGACAAAGGTTATAGGGTTGGCTCTGAGGTTAAAGTTAAATTAGAGAAATCTAGGTTTGGCACTCAAGGAAGGACATGTAATTTTAAGATACTATGGGGAGAGAATGTAGGCGTACAAGACGAAGAAAGTTGGTTTGATGCGATTAATAAATCAAAATATCTCAACAATTCCGGTGCTTGGTTTTCATTGGATCTAGGAGAAGGTAAGACCAAAAAGTTTCAAAAGAAAAGTTGGGTCACTCTCCTGCAAACTGATGAAGGTTTTAGAAAACGTGTGTTAGAAATTATGGATGAAGAAGTAATCTTGAAGTTTGATAAGAGACTAGGAGATGCTTCCAACTATTATGATACTGAAGGAGGTGATGAATAAAGTAGCATATAAAAAACTCGTGTGTTTAGTGTTCAGCCCTGCTATTTCGGTAGCAGGGTTTTTTATTTTGAATATTTTATATATGAGATCGTCTTAGCAATGAACACTATTTTATACAACACAGAGGAATTATGAAAAGAGTATTAATCATTGATGCGCT
>CACFKO010000031.1 GCA_902566925.1 uncultured Pelagibacteraceae bacterium
AATAAACATTTGGATATTTCTTTAAAAAAACAAGAAAAAACTGATAGAAAAATTCTTGAAGTATATTCTGATATAGCAAGCCCTTTACTAAGTGATTATAATTTTTTTCAAGGTTTGGAAGGTGGAAATTTAAATTACACATCAAAGTTTAACAAAAAAAATTCTTCTAACTTTTTAACAATAAATAACTTCAAATTAAACAAAGCTCCTGCTTTGGCTAAATTATTGACCCTTGCGGATTTGAGAGGTCTTACTGATACTTTAAAAGGAGAAGGAATAAGTTTTGATACATTATCAATAAAATATGAAAGCAATTCTTCAAAGATGGATATTAAAGAAATTTTTATGATTGGCCCTTCTATTTCTATATTGATAGAGGGTTATGTTGAAAAACAGAATGGTTTGGTTAGTTTAAGGGGTACGTTAGTGCCAGCCAAAACATTAAACAGTATAATTTCTAAAATTCCTGTTGTTGGAGATATTTTAGTTGGAAAAAAAGTAGGAGAAGGGCTTTTTGGAATTAGTTTTAAAATTAAAGGACTACCGGATAATTTAAAAACAACAGTTAATCCTGTTAAAACTTTAACTCCAAGATTTATCACTAGAGCTCTAGAGGCTGCAAAGAAAAAAGAAGCTAAGTAATTGTAACTTTTAAGTGAGTTTTTTTTCCAACAGACAACTTAATATAATCATTATCCAAAAAATCTTTTAAACTTACAATTTTTCTTTCATCTTCAATAACTTTGTCATTAATCTTTATTCCTCTATTTTTTAAAATTCTTCTGGCATCACTTTTAGATGAAGCTAAACCATTTTGGGAAACTAAGTCTATAATGTTAATACCTTTTGAAACTATTTCTTTTGATACCTTTTTTTCTGGTATGTTTTTTCCAATGCCACCCTGAACAAAAGTTGCCTTAGCAGTTTCTTCGCTATCTTTAGCAGCTTTTAATCCATGAAGTATAGTGGTTGCTTCATTTGCTAATAATATTTTTAGTTTATTAATATCTTTTTCCTCATCTATTTTATTAGAAAGTTCATCTGTTTTTATTTCCGTAAAATATTTTAAAAATTTTTTTACATCCTCGTCAGCAGTATTTCTCCAAAATTGCCAATAGTTGTAGGGTGAAAACATTTTTTTATCTAACCAAACAGCACCTTTTTCTGTTTTACCCATTTTAGCACCAGACGACAGAGTTATTAGAGGAGTTGTGAGCCCAAAAGCTTCCTTTTGTAAAATTCTTCTTATTAAATCAACACCGTTAACAATATTTCCCCACTGATCAGACCCTCCCATCTGTAAAACACAATTATGTTTTTTAAATAATTGATAAAAATCATAGGCCTGTAAAATCATGTAGTTAAATTCCATATAACTTAGAGATTGTTCTCTATCTAGTCGAAGCTTAACACTATCAAAAGTAAGCATTTTGTTTATCGTAAAATGTCGTCCAATATCTCTTAAAAAATCAATATATTTTAATTTTCCTAACCAACTATAATTATCTACAAATATTGGCTTAGTTTTTTTATTTTTAGAATATAGAAGCTTTTCAAAAATTTTTTTAATACCGGCAATATTTTTCTTTATGTTTTTATGTTTCAAAATTTTTCTAGTAGAATCTTTGCCAGAAGGATCACCAATTAGTGTTGTTCCACCTCCTAACAAAACTATTGGTTGATGACCATATTTTTGAAGAAGTCTCAAAATCATAATTTGCATTAAACTTCCTACGTGAAGACTAGGTGCTGTACTATCGAACCCTATATATGCCTTTATTGGCTTTTGAATTGAAATTTTTTCAAGCTTTTCCAAATCAGTGCATTGATTTAAAAAACCCCTGGAATTCATTTCAGATAAAAAGGTATTTTTCATAGAACTTTGCGCTTAGAATCTACTATTATACAAAAATAACTATAAATAAATATAAATATGATTAAAGAATATACAGCTTTAGGTTTAATGAGCGGCACATCCGGGGATGGGGTGGATGCATCAATAATTAAATCAGATGGAAAGTCTGCATATAACATTATAACAGATAAGTACTTTGAGTATAATGATGAAATTTTTAAAGAGATACACAAATTAAAAGAAAAAATTCAAAGAAGCAAAGATCTTAAAACATTTTTAAATCAAATAAATTCTTTAGAAAAAAATATTACTTTATTTCACGCAAAAGTAATTAAGGAAATTTCCAAAAATAATGAGTTTGATCTGGTAGGTTTTCATGGCCAAACTATTTATCACAATTCGCTAGAAAGAATCTCAAAGCAATTAGGTAATGGCAGATTACTTTCTCAATTATCTCAAAAAGATATTGTTTATAATTTTAGAGAGAATGATATTAAAAATGGAGGTGAAGGAGCACCGCTCACACCGATTTTTCATCAATTAATAGCAACGAAATATAAATTAGATCTACCGGTATGTATTTTGAATATTGGTGGTATATCAAACATAACAATTATTGAAGAACCAATAGGATCAAATAGTTTTACAAGTAGAGATATTGGTCCAGGAAATTGTTTGATTGATTCTTGGGTAAGAAAGAATTCTAATTTAAAGTATGATAAAGACGGCCTTTTAGCATCGAGTGGTACACGAAATGATATTATATTTGAACAAGCACAAGAATTATTTGGTAGCAGACCTAATCATAAAACTTTATCTTTAGATATAAATGATTTTGATGTGTCTTTTGCAAGAGGTTTATCGCTTAAGGATGGTGCAGCTACATTAACCGACTTTACTGCTAGAATAATTGGATCAAACCTTTTAGCCCTGACATCAAAAGTTAGTAATAAACTTATGAAAGTATTAGTGTGTGGAGGAGGCAGAAAAAATAAAATTCTAGTTGAAAAAATAAAAAAAAATACTTTTAAAAATTTAGCTATCCAACCAATTGATGATTACGGAATTAATGGAGACTTTGTAGAGTCCCAAGCATTTGCATATTTGGCTATTAGAAATATAATAAAAGAACCAATTTCATTTCCAAATACTACTGGTTGTGACTCTCCATCGACAGGAGGAAACCTTATTAAAATTAAATAAGCTCAGTATTTTTCTTTATATAGTTATTAATAATTTTTTTTAGTTCTTCCTCTTTATCTTTAAAAAAATGGTTAGCATTTTTGATCTCAGAAAATTCAACCTGTATTCCTTTCTGATTTTTTAATCTGTTATTTAATTCATTAATACTTTCTTTTGAGACTAATTCATCTTTTTCTCCATAAATAATTTGTCCAGAAGTAGGACAGGGGGCTAAAAAAGTAAAATCATAAACATTAGGTTGTGGAGCAATGGTGACAAATTTTGTTACTTCTGGTCTTCGCATAATCAATTGCATACATATTAATGATCCAAAAGAAAAACCAGAAACCCAGCATTGACTATAATCTTGGTTTTCTCTTTCAATCCAATCTAATGCTGCAGCAGCATCAGAGAGTTCTCCTTGACCGTTATCAAATGTTCCTTCACTTTTGCCAACTCCTCTAAAATTTAATCTTAGAACAGAAAATCCATTTTTTACAAAAGTATTATAAATTTCTTGAACAATTTTATTGTTCATCGTACCGCCATATTGAGGATGTGGTTGTAAAACTACAGCTATAGGAGATCCTTTTTTTTGATTCTTAAAATATTTTGCTTCTAAGCGACCAGCCGGACCAGTTATAAAAACTTCTAAACTTTTCTGTTTCATAATTAATAATGATAATTAATTTCAAAAAAAAAATAGATTTATAACATGTTTTGAAGCGACAATTTATTTTTTTATAAAGTTGACTATTTTACTGGGAATTAATAAAAAACCCTTTAAAACAAAGATAAATATGAAATTAACAACCAAAGGCAGATACGCTGTAATGGCAATGGCAGATTTAGCCGGAAATCAGAACCTTGGACCTGTTAGTCTTAACGATATTTCTTTAAGACAAAACATCTCCCTATCATACTTAGAACAGCTATTTTCTAAACTAAAAAATGAAAAATTAGTTAAAAGTATCAGAGGTCCATCGGGGGGCTATATTTTAGAAAAAAATCCAAAAGATATAAAAATTTCCAACATTATTTTTGCGGTAGATGAGCAAGTTAAAACTTTAAATTGCAAAAGAGAATCTAAGAAAAGCTGCAATGGAAGAACAGTAAAATGTATAACACATAATTTATGGGACGATTTAGAAAAACATATAAATGATTTTTTTGACAGTGTTAGTTTGAATGATCTAGTTAAACAAAAAAATACAAATATAAATTAGATGAAAAACCAAAATATAAATACAAATCAAGAGTACAAATATGGTTTTACCACGGATATAGAAAATATTCGCGCACCAAAAGGGTTAAATGAAGATTCTATTAAATTTATATCTGAAATGAAAAAAGAACCAAGTTGGATGCTTGATTGGAGACTAAAAGCTTATAAAAGACTTAAAAAGTTAACAGAGCCAAACTGGCAAAAACCAAAATATCCAAAAATAGATTATCAAAATCTTTACTATTACTCAGCTCCAAAAAGTACAACTAAGAAACCAAAAAGCTTAGATGAGGTTGATCCAAAACTTATTGAAACATATAAAAAACTAGGAATACCACTGAATGAGCAAAAAAGACTTAGCGGAGTGGCGGTAGACGCAGTTTTCGATTCAGTTTCTGTTGCAACAACTTATAAAGAGGAGCTCACAAAAAAAGGAATTATCTTCTGCCCTATATCAGAGGCAATACAAAAACATCCTGATTTAGTTAAAAAATATTTAGGATCAGTTATACCGTTAACCGACCATTATTTTGCGACATTAAATTCCGCAGTTTTTACTGACGGATCATTCGTGTACATACCTCCAAATGTTAGATGTCCCATGGAACTTTCAACATATTTTAGAATTAATGCATCTGAGACTGGACAATTTGAAAGAACATTAATAATTGCCGATAAAGGAAGTTACGTTAGTTATTTAGAGGGTTGTACTGCCCCAATGCGAGATGAAAATCAGCTACATGCAGCTAATGTTGAATTAGTAGCTCTAGATGACGCTGAAATAAAATATTCTACAGTTCAAAACTGGTATCCAGGCGACAAAAATGGTGTGGGAGGTATTTATAATTTTGTTACTAAGAGAGGCGCTTGTAGAGGAAGAAACTCAAAAATTTCTTGGACACAGGTAGAAACAGGTTCAGCAATAACATGGAAATACCCTAGCTGTATTCTGCAAGGCGACAACTCTGTTGGAGAATTCTACTCAATAGCAATCACAAATAATCATCAAAAGGCAGATACAGGAACAAAAATGATTCACTTAGGTAAAAATACTAAAAGCAAAATTATATCCAAGGGTATATCGGCAGGTCAGGCAGATAATACTTACAGAGGATTGGTTGATATTGGAAAAAAAGCATTAAACTCTAGAAATTATACTCAGTGTGATTCTTTATTAATGGGCAATAAGTGTGGTGCCCATACTGTTCCATATATAAAAAATAAAAATTCATCATCAACCGTTGAGCATGAAGCAACAACATCAAAAATAAATGAAGAGCAATTGTATTACTGTAATCAAAGAGGGCTTAATCAAGAAGAAGCAGTAAGTTTGATAGTTAATGGTTTTTGCAAAGAAGTTTTACAACAATTGCCAATGGAATTTGCTGTAGAGGCTCAAAAATTAGTTGGTATTAGTTTGGAAGGTAGCGTGGGCTAATGTTAGAGATCATTAATTTAAAAGCATCAATAAACAAAAGGGATATTCTTAATGGTTTAAATCTTAAAATTAATCCAGGTGAAGTTCATGCCATTATGGGACCAAATGGATCAGGTAAAAGTACTCTTGCAAATATATTGTCAGGTAAAAATGGTTATAAAATTTCAGGAGATTTAAAATATAAGGGAGAGAATTTAAAGGATATTCCAGTCGAGCAAAGAGCTCAAAAAGGAATTTTTTTAGCGTTTCAATATCCCCTTGAAATCCCTGGTGTTAATACAAACAATTTTCTTAAAACGTCATTAAACACTATCAGGAAAGCAAAGGGTGAAAAGGAGATAGGTACATTGGAGTTTTTAAAACTGGTAAAGGATAAAGCAAATGAACTTGGAATAGATGAAAAAATTCTTTCAAGGCAACTTAATGTAGGTTTTTCAGGGGGAGAAAAGAAAAAAAATGAAATTTTACAAATGAAAATTCTCGATCCTAATTTAATAATTCTTGATGAAACAGACTCAGGTTTAGATATTGACGCATT
>CACFKO010000032.1 GCA_902566925.1 uncultured Pelagibacteraceae bacterium
CCTCTCCAAACTGTCCTGTTGCAGAAAGTTTGCCAAAACAAGTAAAGGAATATATAATGAAGGCAAAGGGCGTTTCTGATGTTAAATTGAATCTTGTATGGGATCCCCCATGGGACAAATCTAAAATGTCAGAAGCTGCAAAACTTGAATTAAATTTATGAGCGAACAAGTAATAAAATTAAGTGATAATGCTGCTACCAGGATAAAAGAAATAATGTCTAAGGCAGATAATACCACTATTGGAGTAAGAGTAGGAGTGAAGTCTGGTGGTTGTGCAGGAATGTCTTACATAATGGAATACGCAAAGGAAGCTAAAAAAAATGAGGAAGTCATTGAAGACAAGGGGGTCAAAGTATTTATAGATTCTAACGCAATAATGTATCTTTTAGGAACTGAAATGGACTATAAAACTGATAAGTTTTCATCCCAATTTGTATTTAAAAATCCTAACGAAACAGAACGTTGTGGATGCGGTGAGTCATTTAAGGTATAATTAGATATGCGAGACACTAAACATTTAGAAAAATTTGCTAGAGAAAGAGTAGAAAAAGAGACACAAAAAAATCTTTTCAAAAGTAAAATTAAGGCTGTTAATACTGGAGCTAACGGTACTCTTGAATACACAATCAAAGAAGGCGTAAACAAGGGTAAAATAGCTGACGAGAAAATTTTAAAAAATAAAAGTTAACTCTTATTTAGGCAATTTAGTAGCACCAGTTTCTTGGTGAACTATTTTTCCATCTTTAAACTTGTAATAAGACATAACTGCTTCTTTATTACCATCATTATAACTTGTAAAAGCATGCATAAATCCAACTTCATTATTCTCAAAAAGAATTCTATGTTTATCTAGCTTAACATCTTTCATTCCAACCCATTTAACTACATCATCTTTAGACAAAGTCTTTCCAGATGAGTGCATCAAGAATTTAAAATCATCGTGCATAACTTCTTTAGCACCATTTGTATCGCCTTCATTTACTATTTTAACTAATTTTTCTATTATAGACATTTTTCTCCTTTTTTTAACCTTGATAAATTGTTCTAGATAGTTTTTCTATTTTTTCTTTTGAACCTGGAATTAGATCGTAAGTAGATTTATTGCATTCACCATTCTTTTTTTTATTAAAAGGTTTACCGTAAACTTTATCTACATAAACGTTCATTCCTTTATTTATTTCATCATTTTTAATACCTTCTTTGTTAAGGTACTCTCGAATTACTTTCGATGCGGCTAATGCTATCTCAATATCCTTCACTTCAACTGTATCTGCAGGCAACACAGCGGTAGCAGTGTAATGACCAAGACATTCAATGGCATTTTCTTTTTGTGCTTTAGTTATATGACCAGCTGCAAAAGATGATATTATTACAAAGCTTACCAGAATAAGTGATAAAAAAATTTTTTTCATAGTAAATTATACCTCTTTAATTATTAATAATTATTTTAAAAGTGTCGCACACCTTTAATATATTCACTTCTAGCAGCTATAATACATTTGAAACTCCATTGGATGTGGAGTGTGCTCAAAATTATGTATCTCTTCGTATTTCAAAGCAATGTAAGCATCAATTTGATCGTCAGTAAATACGTTGCCTTGGGTCAGGAACTTTCTATCCTTATCCAAATTTTCCATTGCTTCTCTTAACGAGCCACAAACAGTAGGAATTTTTTTAACTTCAGACTCACTTAAAGCATACAAGTCTTTATCTAAGGATTTACCTGGGTTGATTTTGTTTTTAACTCCGTCCAACCCTGCCATTAATAAAGCAGAGAATGTTAAGTAAGGATTTCCAGCGGCATCGGGGAAACGAACTTCGCATCTAGCAGCTTTTTTACTTAAAGTAATTGGTATTCTACACGATGCTGATCTATTTCTAGCTGAATAAGCTAATAAAACAGGAGCTTCAAAACCTGGAATTAATCTTTTATAACTGTTTGTTGTTGAGTTGGAAAAAGCATTAATTGCTTTTGCATGTTTTAATATTCCACCAATATAGTGTAAAGCGGTATCAGACAAACCTGCATACTTGTCTCCAGAAAATGTTGCTGTACTTCCTTTCCAAATTGATTGGTGAACGTGCATCCCAGAACCATTATCTCCTTTAACAGGTTTAGGCATAAACGTTGCAGTTTTTCCAAAAGAGTGTGAAACCATGTGTACAGCATATTTATAAAGTTGAAGGTTATCTGCTTGATTTACCAATGTGTTAAAATACATTCCGAGCTCATGTTGACTTGGAGCAACTTCGTGGTGATGTTTTTCTACTTTAATTCCCATATCTTTCATTGCTTTAAGATATTCGCTTCTCATATCTTGTGCGCTGTCAACTGGTGGAACCGGAAAATATCCACCTTTAATTCCTGGACGATGTCCCATGTTTCCATTTTCGTATTTCTTTCCAGTGTTGTAAGGACCTTCTGAACTATCAATTGAAAAACTTGTTTCATTCATATCATTTTTGTATCTAACATCATCAAATACAAAAAATTCTGGCTCTGGACCAAAATAGGCTTTATCACCAATCCCTGTCTTTTTTAAATAAGACTCAGCTTTTTTTGCCGTTCCTCTCGGATCTCTTTCATAAGGATCTTTTTTTACAGCATCTAAAATGTCACAAAAAATATTTAACGTATTGTGTGATGTAAAAGGATCCACAATTGTTCTTGATAAATCAGGTTTAAGAATCATGTCAGATTCATTAATTGCTTTCCAACCAGCAATTGATGAACCATCGAAAAAGATACCGTCGTTCAGCATGCTATCATCAACAACTTTCGCATCCATAGTTACATGTTGAAGTTTTCCTCTTGGATCGGTAAATCTAAGGTCGACGTATTCGATCTCTTTGTCTTTCATTACTTTAAGTACTGAATTAGCACTCATAAATGTCCTTTAATTAGTTAAAATGTTTACGAACATTACCAAATTTATTGGTTTATACATCCTTTAAAAAATATATGGCTGCTATGCATTTTTTACATTATACACTTCAAAATTGAATGAAATTACTTAAAAATACTCCAAAAATTTGGTTAAAAAAGTTTCCTTGGAAAAAAAAATTTAGCAATAAATATTCCAGAGGGAGAGTTTTAATATTAGGTGGTCAAAAAAATATGATTGGGGCAACCATACTTGCCACAGAATCCTGTTTAAGAGTTGGGGTAGGTTCTGTAAAAATTATATGTACCAAGGAAACTATATCGATCTTGTCGAACAAATTTCCATCAGCTTTAAAGGTAGAAATAAATAATCTATCCTTCCTTAAAAGCTTTTTAAAAAAAGAGAGAAAAACAACCAATGTAGCTCTTGTCGGGCCAGGTGCTGGAAAAAATTCTAAAACAATGAGGTTTACAGAAGAAATTTTAAAACAGATTAAGTATGTTGTATTAGATGCAGATTCACTTAATTCATTCCAAAATAAAACTAAAAAACTTTTAAAATACTTGGATAGAAATAAATTGATTACACCACACCAAGCAGAGTTTCACAGACTCTTTCCTAAAATAAAAAAAAATTTGAGCAATAAAGAAAAGGTTTTTAAATTCTTAAAACTGTGTAGGTCGAATATTTTACTAAAAGGAAATATAACCTGTATTGGCTCTTTCGATAAAATCATTATAAACAGGCATACCTCAAGCGAATTAGCTGTTATAGGTTCGGGAGATGTTTTGTCAGGGATAATAACAAGTCTAGTTGGTGATAAAAAAATGTCTATAAGCGAGGCCGCGTGCGCAGCTGCCTGGCTTCATGGAGATATTGCAAAACGTTTTGGAATAGGATTGATTTCAGAAGATTTGGTAAAAGGAATTCCACATGCTTTACAAAAATTAAAAAAATGAATCAATTATTGAATAAAGAACCTGTGAAAAGGGTTGAGGTTTCATTAAAAAAATTTGATACCAATTTACAAATAATAGTTTTACAGAAAACAGCTAGAACGGCAAAAGATGCGGCAAGCTCTTTAAATTGTGAACTTGGAGCTATAGTAAAAAGCTTAGTATTTAGAGCTGAAAATAATTTTGTAATTTGTTTGATTGCCGGTGACAAAAGATGTGCATTAAATAAATTGAAAAATATTTTAGATAAAAAAGATGTTTCAATGGCTAATGCCGAAGAAGTAAAGGAAAATACAGGTTTTACAATAGGGGGAGTATCTCCAACAGGGCATTTAAAAAGATTAAATATTATAGTAGATAAGTCTTTGAGTAGGTTTGAATATATATATGCTGCAGCAGGTCATCCGGATTGTGTGTTTAAAATTACTTATTCTGAATTAATTAAATTAACAAATGGAAAAGAAAAAGAAGTAATTGAATGAAGGAACCTAAAACTATTGATATTCTATTATTAATTTTGCTAGGAGCAATTTGGGGATCAGCTTTTTTTAATATTAAGATAGCCACTTATACATATGATCCTATCACTTTAGTTTTTGTAAGAGTTTTTTTTGCACTTCTGGCTTTAGGTTTTTATTGTGCCTACAGAAACATAAAAATTTTAGCATTTTCAAAAAATTGGAAAATGTATGCACTTGTTGGTCTTACAAATATTACAATTCCTTTTTTGTTAATAGCTTACGGAACAAACGTAGTTGATAGTTATTTATCAGCAATATTAATGAGTACCACACCTTTAAGCGGAACTCTTTTGGCCCATTTTTTTATATCAAATGAAAAATTAAATATTTTAAAATTCTCTGGGGTAATCGTTGGATTTTTAGGAATAGTTTTTTTATTTTTTGATAAGCTTGTTATATCTGAAAGTAATATATTTTATGTTATCGTAATACTATTCGGATCGACCTTCTATGTGATAGGGGGAATTTTGACATTAAAATTTTTAAAAAATGAGGGAAATGAAAACGTTTCGACATCGACAATTTTGTGGTCTTTAATTTTCCTTTTCCCATTCTGCTTATATCAAGAACCTTGGTCTAATTTGAATCCTTCTTTGGAGTCAACTATTGCATTAATTTATCTTGGGATATTTCCTACAGGTGTTGCTTGGATGTTGAGATTTCATATACTCACAAAAGTTGGAATGGTTTTTCAAACGCAAG
>CACFKO010000033.1 GCA_902566925.1 uncultured Pelagibacteraceae bacterium
AATATTCCTGCAATCAATTAGAGATCATCTTTCCAACATTCTCTCCGCCAAAAATATGAAAATGAAGATGAGGAACTTCTTGACCACCATTTTTGCCTATATTCGATAATGCCCTATATCCTCCTTCTAAGTTAGATACTTTAAGCAACTTGGCAACATGAGGTATAGCTTTCAAAAATTCTGTAATTTCTTTTTCTTTGGCATTTTGAATAAAATCATCCAGATCAATATATGAACCTTTGGGAATAACTAAAGCATGTATTTTTTTTTGAGGATTTATATCATGAAACGACAGGACAAAATTATTCTCATAAATTTTTTTACAAGGTATCTCGCCTCTTAAAATTTTAGCAAAAATATTATTTTTATCGTATGCCATTTTATTAGTTTATCTTTTTTGTCTTTTTTTTAATTCATTCATTACATCTTCAATTTTAATGCCATTTGCTTCTAATAACACTGCCAAATGATATAAAACATCTGCTGCTTCGTGAACTTTATTTGAATTTTTTTCAATTGCATCGATTAGTTCCGCCACTTCTTCATTTACTTTTTCTATACTTAATTTTTTATTTTTTAAAAGTTTGCTGGTATAGGAGCCCTCAGATAAAGATCCTTTTCTTTGACGAATAGTAGTTATTAATTCTTCTAATGTTTTAAGCATTTTTTAAATTCTTACAGGAATTCCTTTTGAGTCTAAATATTTTTTTGCATCTTCTATGGAAAATTCTCCAAAATGAAATATTGATGCAGCTAATGCAGCACTGGCTTTACCCTTTTTAAGACCATCATACAAATGTTCAAGATTTCCAGCGCCACCAGAAGCTATTACTGGAATATTTACTGAATTAGAGATTAGTTTAGTTAACTCCAAATCATAACCTTTTTTTGTTCCATCTCTATCCATTGAAGTTAATAGTATTTCACCCGCACCTAGCTCTTCCACTTCTTTAGCGTAGCTGAGAGCATCCTTGCCAGTAGAGTTCCTGCCACCATGCGTAAAAACTTCCCATTTATTTTCTCGAACTCTCTTTGCATCAATTGCTATTACAGTACATTGTGATCCAAAATTTTCAGCTGACTCTTTTACTATATTTTTATTACTAACTGCAGCAGTGTTTATTGAAACTTTGTCGGCACCTGAGCTTAATAAATTTGAAATATCACTAAGATTTCTGACACCTCCTCCAACAGTTAAAGGAACAAAACATTGTTCTGATGTTTTTTTTACTACGTCCAAAATAGTGTTTCTATTTTCATTTGAGGCAGTAATATCCAAAAAACAAATTTCATCAGCACCATTTTCACTATAAAATTTAGCTTGCTCACTTGGATCACCGGCATCAACTAGATCAACAAAATTAATTCCTTTGACCACTCTTCCATTTTTAACATCCAAACATGGTATAATTCTTTTTAACATTTAGTTTATCTTTGAGAGATCTTTAAGATTAATACTTTCATCATAAATTGCTTTCCCAACTATAACTCCTTCAATTTTTTCTGATTTTTTTTTTTTAATATTTAACACATCTTGAAGTGAAGAAACACCACCGGAAAAAACCACTGGTATTTTAGTTAGACTTGAAAAGTTTATTGTGTCTTCGATATTTGGTCCTGATTTTGTTCCATCTCTATCTATATCTGTGTATATAATTCTTGAAATTTTAAATCCATCCACTTTTTTTATAAAATCTGAAGCTAAAATATTAGTCTGTTTCTTCCATCCAGATAAAGCAATAAAACCATTTCTAACATCAATAGCAAGTGCGATTTTTTCTTTAAATTTTTCACATGCATTCTTTAAAAAATTCAAATCTTCAATAGCTTTTGTACCAAGTATTACCTTATCGACACCAAGATTTAGTAGATTGTTTATTTGTTCCAAAGATCTAACTCCACCCCCAACTTGGACTTTTATGTTATCTATTTTTGATATTTTTTTGATAATATTTTTATTCACAATTTTTCCCTCTAAAGCTCCATCTAAATCTATTAAATGTAAATATTTGAAACCAAAACTTACAAAAGCATTTACTTGGTCTAGTGGCGACTTGTTATATTGAGTTAAATTAGCAAAATCTCCTTTGATAAGTCGAACACATTTCCCCCCTTTAATATCTATAGCAGGAAATATTTTCATTAATTTTTTTAAATTTTTCCTTTTGTCGAGGGAAGAATATTTTTACTTCTTTTATCTATTTCTAGAGCCTCCCTTAAAGATCTTGCCAGAGCTTTGAAGCATGACTCGATTTTATGGTGACTATTATCACCGTATATGTTTTCAACGTGAAGAGTAATACCTGCGGCCTGTGAAAAAGCTTGAAACCACTCTTTGAATAGTTCTGTATCCATTTCACCAAGCTTTTCAACTTTTAAATCTACTTTCCAAATCAGGTAAGGCCTATTAGAAATATCCATAGAAACTCTTGTTAAAGTTTCATCCATAGGAATAGTTTTGCTTCCATACCGTTTAATCCCTTTAAGATTACCTGCAGCTTTTTTTATAGCTTCGCCTATAGCTATTCCAGTGTCCTCTGTTGTGTGATGCAAATCAATGTGGGTATCACCTTTAGCTATAACTTTCATATCTATTAGAGAATGTTTAGAAAGCTGTTCTAACATGTGATCTAAAAAACCTATTTTGGTCTTAATTTGATATTTTCCCTTTCCATCTAAATTTACCTCAACAGATATATTTGTTTCTTTAGTTTTTCTTACTAATTTGGATTTTCTGCTCATAAATTTAGAATTTATATGAAGATATATAGCTAAATTTACATTTTAGCAATAAATGCCGCACAGAACCTTGAAGATTTAAATTAAATCTCCACATAAGTAAATATGAACACAAATCAAAACTGGCACGGAACCACCATAGTCCTAATAAGGAAAGGAAATCAAACTATAGTAGCAGGTGACGGCCAAGTAAGTTTAGGCAATACTGTTTTAAAAAGTAAAGCAAAGAAAGTCAGAAAGATTGAGAAAAGAAATGTGATTGCTGGTTTTGCAGGATCAACAGCGGATGCTTTAACTTTATTTGAAAGATTAGAAGCTAAATTAGAAAAACACGCGGGAAACTTAACTAGGGCAGCTGTCGAATTAGCTAAAGATTGGAGGACAGATAAGTATTTAAGAAGATTAGAGGCGTTGATGGCTGTAGCAGATAAAGAAAAAAGTTTTATTATATCCGGTACAGGCGATGTATTAGAACCAGAAGATGGTATCATTGGTATTGGATCAGGTGGGAATTATGCTCTCGCTGCAGCTAAAGTTTTGATGGAAACAAATATGTCGGCAGAGGAAATAGCAAAAAAAGCTTTAAAGGTTGCATCTGAAATTTGTGTATTTACAAATAATAATATTACAACAGAAAAAGTATAATTATGGTTCAAAAAGTTTCAAATCTTAAAATTGTTAAAGACTCAGAAAAAAAGAGTAGCTCTAGGGTCAGTGCGCTATCACCTAGAGAAATAGTATCTGAATTAGATAGATACGTTATAGGGCAAAACGAAGCAAAAAAAGCTGTGGCTGTAGCGCTAAGAAATAGATGGAGAAGACAGGCTCTTTCTGATGAAATGAAAGAAGAGGTTCTTCCAAAAAATATACTAATGATTGGGCCAACCGGAGTTGGAAAAACAGAAATTTCAAGAAGATTATCAAAATTAGCTCAAGCACCTTTTATAAAAGTTGAAGCTACTAGATTCACAGAGGTTGGTTATGTGGGGAGAGACGTGGAACAAATAATTAGAGACCTCATTGAAATAGCAATTGCGATGGAAAGAGAGAAAAAAAGAAAGGAAGTTTATACAAAAGCTCAACAAGCTGCTGAGGAAAAAGTTTTAGATGCTCTTGTTGGAAAAAAAGCAAGTTTAGCAACAAGGGAAAGTTTCAGGAAAAGATTACGTTCTGGTGATTTGGATAAGAACGAAATTGAAATTGAGGTAAACGAAGTAAAATCAGGGATGCCAAGCTTTGAAATACCTGGAATGCCTGGAGCAAATGTCGGGATGGTTAATATTGGAGAAATGCTAGGCAAGTCTCTAAATCCAAAAGGTAAGAAAAAGAAAATGACCGTAAAAGAATCTCACGACATTTTAATAGCACAAGAGTCAGATAAAATGATCGAGGAAGATAAAATTATTAAAGAAGCCAAAGACTCAACAGAAAATAACGGAATAGTTTTTCTTGATGAAATAGATAAAGTATCCGCAAGAACAGATAGAGTGGGCGGGGATGTATCTAGAGAAGGTGTTCAAAGAGATTTGCTCCCATTGATAGAGGGAACAACTGTGAATACAAAACACGGACCTGTCAAAACAGATCATATTTTATTTATTGCATCGGGAGCTTTTCAATTAGCAAAACCCTCAGATTTACTTCCAGAATTACAAGGACGTTTGCCTATTAGAGTAGAGTTAAAAGCGCTTACTGAAGAAGATTTTAAAAGAATTTTAAAAGAACCTGATAACAGTTTGATTAAACAGTATAAAGCATTATTGAAAACTGAAGATGTTAATTTAGATTTTTCTGATGATGGAATTGATATGTTGGCCAAACTTTCAACAGAAATAAATTCTACTGTAGAAAATATAGGTGCAAGAAGACTTCACACAATTATAGAAAAGGTTTTAGATGAAATTAGTTTTACAGCATCGGATAAATCTGGTCAGAAAATTACAATAAATTCGGACTATGTTAAAAAAAATCTAGGAAATCTTGTTAAAGATACGGACCTATCAAAATTTATTCTTTAATTTTCTTTAGCTTTATGAGTAAAGCACCATGACCACCAAGTTCTTGGGGTGCTTGCTTT
>CACFKO010000034.1 GCA_902566925.1 uncultured Pelagibacteraceae bacterium
AAAAGTGAATTTTTACCATCCGTAACACTGTCTGGAACTAAAAGCAGTCAAGATACTTCAAAACTAACTAATCAAGACGGTAGTAACGCAACAATTAATGATGTTAATCCAGAGACTAAATCAGTCAAAATTGAGCAAAAAATTTTTCAAGGTTTTGGGGGAGTTGCAGATTATGAAAAAAATAAAATTGGCTTAGCAGTAGCTGATGCAAAACTTTTACAAGTAGAGCAAAATACTTTGCTTAAAGCTGTTGATGCATTTTCAGGAGCAATATTTGCTAATGAAAAGTATTCAATTTATCAACAAAATTTAAATTTAATTGAGAGACAAGTCGAGATGGATCAGGTACGCCTTGATAGAGGACAAGTAACATTAGCTGATTTGGCACAATCAGAATCCTCTTTAGCAGAAGCTGAAGCTAAATTTATTCAAGCAAAAAACGATGTTGTAACTGCCAAACTTAATTATGAGACTATAATTGGCCCTATTAGTGATACTTTTCAACTGGAAAAGGATATTACTATGAATTTGAAAATTCCGACATCACTAGAAAAATCAATAAATTTGTCAAAGAACTCAAACCCAAATTTAATAATTTCAAAATTAGAATTTGAGCAATCAAAGAAAGATGTTCAAATAGCACAATCTGATTTATCACCCTCTGCATCGTTGTCCTTTGAGACAAAAGAAACCAATGATTTGAGTTCAACTTATGATCAACAAGATAAAGAAACCTTAGAAGCAACTATTACATGGCCTATTTTTTCAGGAGGAAAGAATTATGCAAGTCTATCAAAATCCAAAAATTTAAGAAATAGAAAACAACTTCTCTATGAAAATGCTGTAAAATTGAATGACTCGAATGTAGCAAGTGCTTGGTCAAATCTTCAGTCATCAAAAAGTGTATTAGAGGCTGTAAAACTTCAGGTAAAGGCAGCTGAGATTGCAAATGAGGGAATTACTGCAGAATATGAAAGTGGACAAGGCAGATCAACATTAGATGTTCTTCAATCGAATTCAATATTGCTAGATGCAAAAGTTAGTCTTGCTAAATCTGAAAGAGATTACCTTCTCTCTCAATTTCAACTCCTTAAATCTGTTGGGCTTTTAAATGCTCGTTATTTAACTTTTAATTAATTAAAGGCTATTTTCCCTAATAATCTTAGAGAAAAATTAATTTCTTGCCAATGAGAACAAAATGTGTACATTTAATAGCATGATTCGATTGTTAAAAAATGAAAAAAAAAGAGGCAAAAATGACAAAAAATAACTTAAAAGTGGTTAAATCCGCAAAAGACAAAGATTTGGAAAATAAAGAAAAAAATAAAGCACTAGACGCTGCTATCAGCCAAATTACAGATAATTTTGGAAAAGGTTCTGTAATGAAGCTTGGACAGCAAAAAGCAATGGATGTTGAGTCAATTTCAACAGGTTCATTAAGTCTTGATTTGGCTTTGGGGATAGGTGGACTACCAAAAGGAAGAATTATTGAAATTTATGGACCAGAGTCTTCTGGAAAAACTACACTTGCACTACAAGTAGTTGCTGAAGCACAAAAAGCAGGTGGAATTTGTGGTTTTGTAGATGCAGAACATGCGTTAGACCCTGTTTATGCCAAAAAATTAGGTGTAAATACGGAAGAACTATTAATTTCTCAACCAGATACTGGTGAACAAGCATTAGAAATTACTGATACATTAATTAAATCAGGCTCAATGTCGGTTCTTGTTGTGGACTCTGTCGCAGCATTAACTCCAAGAGCTGAAATTGAAGGAGACATGGGAGATCATCACGTTGGTCTACAAGCAAGGTTAATGTCTCAAGCTTTAAGAAAATTAACAGGTTCAATTTCTAGAACTAATACAATGGTTATATTTATTAATCAAATTAGAATGAAAATTGGTGTTATGTTTGGAAGCCCAGAAACTACTTCAGGAGGTAACTCACTTAAATTTTATTCATCTGTAAGAATGGATATTAGAAGAATTGGGGCAATCAAAGATAAAGAGCAAATTATCGGAAATTCTACTAGGGTTAAAGTAGTTAAAAATAAGGTTGCTCCGCCATTTAAAGTGGTTGAATTTGATCTTATGTATGGCAAGGGAATTAGTAAAACAGGAGAGTTAATAGACCTTGGTGCAAAAGCAGACATAGTTGAGAAATCTGGAGCATGGTATGCTTACAAAGGTGAGAAGATTGGACAAGGAAAAGAAAACGCAAAACTTTATCTTGAACAAAATCCTAAAGCCGCAGCTGAAATAGAAATGGCTATAAGAGAGAAAGCTGGTCTTATTTCCAAAAAGATTGAAGGAAATCCAATTGATCAAGAGAAGGTGAAGGCAGAAGAAAAAACAGAGGAAACACCATCTAAAAAGAATTAGCAATAACTTTTAGTTATCTAAAAAGGCGCTTATTTAAGCGCCTTTTTTCCCTTCAGAACCTAGACAACAAACAAAAAAGCTGTATTTTAAAAATATGGCAGACAAATCACTAAATGAAATAAGATCTACATTTCTAAAATATTTTGAAAAAAATGATCACAAAATAGTAGAGTCAAGTAACCTAGTTCCAAATAACGATCCTACATTAATGTTTGCCAACTCAGGCATGGTGCAGTTTAAAAATGTATTTACTGGTTTAGAAAAAAGGGATTACAAAAGAGCAACTACTTCTCAAAAATGCGTAAGGGCTGGAGGTAAGCATAATGATCTAGAAAATGTTGGTTATACTCCAAGACACCACACTTTTTTTGAAATGTTAGGTAATTTTTCATTTGGTGATTACTTTAAAGAAAAAGCAATATTTTACGCTTGGGATTTAATCACAAAAGATTTTGGACTAGATAAAAACCGGCTTTATTTTACTGTCTTTAGTGAAGATGATGAGGCCTTTAATTTGTGGAAAAAAATCACAGGTTTTAATGACGATAGAATAATTAGAATTCCAACATCAGACAATTTTTGGTCAATGGGAGAAACAGGGCCTTGTGGACCTTGCTCAGAAATATTTTATGATCATGGTGACCATTTAAAAGGAGGTTTGCCTGGAACCAAAGATCAGGATGGTGACAGATACATTGAAATTTGGAATTTAGTTTTCATGCAATATGAACAGGTTTCAAAAGAAAAAAGAATTGATTTACCGAAACCTTCTGTTGATACTGGCATGGGACTTGAAAGGATTGCTGCACTTCTCCAAGGTACACACGATAATTATAAAACAGATCATTTTATAAAACTTATAAACTCAATTTCTGAAACGATTAAGATTAAACCAAGTGAAACAAATTTATCTAGTTTTAGAGTAATAGCGGATCATTTAAGAGCAAGCTCTTTTTTATTAGCTGAGGGGGTTTTACCATCTAACGAGGGTAGAGGTTATGTTTTAAGAAGAATAATGAGAAGAGGTATGAGACATTGCCATTTACTTGGATCCAAAGAACCAGTTTTTTTTAATATTTTTAAAACGCTAATGAATGAAATGTCTGGAAATTATCCAGAACTAATGAGAGCTGAGTCACTTATTAAAGAGACTTTAAGAATGGAGGAGGAAAAATTTTTAGTACTTTTAGATCGAGGAATGAAAATATTAAATGATGAAATTAACAACGTTGATAAAAAATTATCTGGAGAAGTTGCATTCAAACTTTATGATACATATGGATTTCCTCTAGACCTTACCGAAGATATTTTAAAAAATAAATCTTTAACTTTAGACCACAAGAAATTTGATGATTTGATGATAAAAAGTAAGGAGCTTGCAAAAAAGAATTGGAAAGGATCTGGAGATAGCTCGGTAGACGAAATCTGGTTTGGAATAAAAGACAAAGTAGGACCGACTGAATTTTTAGGTTATGAATACGAACATGCTGAAGCAGTTATTCAGAAAATTGTGAAAAATAATATAGAAGTAGAAAATTTAAACAATGGTGATGAAGGTATAATTATTTTAAATCAAACTCCATTTTATGGTGAGTCAGGAGGACAAGTAGGCGATAGTGGAACAATTAAATCAGGTGAAAATATTTTTGAAGTGAATGATGTACAAAAAAAATTAGGAAATCTTTTTGTTCATTATGGAAAAATGAGAAATGGAAATTTAAAAATAAATGAAAATGTTGAACTTAAAATTGATGTCGAGAAAAGAAATAATGTTAGAGCATACCACTCAGCAACACATTTACTACACGAGTCTTTAAGAAGAATTCTTGGAACACATGTTACTCAAAAAGGTTCATTAGTAGCACCAGATAGACTGAGATTTGATTTCAGCCATATGAAGCCAATATCCTTAGATGAACTTGAAAAAATTGATAATTCTGTAAATGAAGTGGTTCAGAAAAAATCTGAGGTTATAACAAGAATAATGACTCCAAAAGAAGGGATTGAGCATGGTGCTTTAGCTCTTTTTGGTGAGAAATATGGTGATGAGGTTAGAGTAGTATTTATGGGTGATGAGGGAAATAAGTACTTTTCTACTGAATTATGTGGTGGGACACATGTAAGAAATACTGGTGATGTAGGCAAATTTAAAATTATAAGTCAGTCAGCGATTGCTTCTGGTGTAAGAAGGGTAGAGGCTTTGAGAGATAAACAATTAGAGGAATTTCTTACAAATAAAGAAAAGCAAATAGGTATATCAGAACAAAAAAACGATCAGATAATTGATGAAATATCTAAAGAAATTATTTCATTAGGTGGAAAAC
>CACFKO010000035.1 GCA_902566925.1 uncultured Pelagibacteraceae bacterium
AACTTGCCATGGGGATACCTTAACAGACAAATATACTCAAATGAAAAAAGATAAACTAAAGAACTCACGAATACTCCAAGAGACTATGAATACTCTCAAAGCTCTATGGGAGAATAAAGACCTTCAAGACTCGATGCCGTTGAATCAGATTCAGGTGCACATGCTAGATGATGAGGGAGATGGAATAGTCTTTTGTCTAGAGTACGATGAGAGAACAAGAGAGCTCAATAAGACCTTTCATAGTATGGAAGAGTATTACGATGTGGAGGGAAGCGAAACGACTATAGTTATGGAGTATGATCCAGAAGAGGTGGAACTTTCAGTAGATCCGAATATACCAAATGAAATGGAAGAAAGTTGTATGATGACTGAAGCAGAGATAGAACGAGAGTTTGATCAAGCAGATGGTTTGTATAGATTGAGTCAGGCTGTTCGCAGTCGTAAAAACAAGCCGTTGTTAAACTGATGGTTACTTTAACTGGATTTCTGGTGCACAGCGCGTTACTCTATGGTGTGTATTATATAGTGGCTACTTGGGATAGTTATGGTATGTTGTAACTGGTGGTTATATAACTCTTGAATATAAATATAGTGAAAGTGGCTGTGGAATGGTGAAAAAAAGCGTTGAATATGAAAAGGGTTTATGGAGCTGAAAACTAAAGATATGTATGGTAGTCTACCTATACCTTGGGAAGAAGGTAGACTGAATGAAAAGGAAATGAAATTTCTTTGGGATGCTATAGAGAACGCAGATACATCTCATGACATGATGAAAGAATTGGCTGGGAATATCTATAAGAGCCTGAGAATATATGATAAAGACAACTGGTTCTTTAGTTCGGTCTTATTACCTTTGGTGGCGAAAGACTTCTATGGTAAATGGGAAAATTACTACAAATACCGAATAGCTAAAGAAGAGTCCTTACCAGAATTTCAGTTGACAAAGCTTTGGGTCAATTTTCAGAAGGCTGGCGAGTTTAATCCTTTTCACCATACTGGTCTTTACTCTTTCGTTGTCTTTATGAAAATACCTACTGATTGGAAACAACAACATTCTTTACCTATAGCTTCAAATTCAAACTCTCCTTCTACATCAGATTTTCAATTTATATTTGTTAAAGAAGGTGTATACCCAAAGCCTTCTCACAATATTCGTCTTGGTTCAAAAGATGAAGGTCGAATGCTATTCTTTCCTGCAAAACAACATCACCAAGTGTATCCATTCTATGGCACAGATGAAGAGAGAATAACCATAAGTGGAAATATCGCGATCAAGGAAGATGAAGAAGGAGAGATAAATCTGATTTCAGGACGTAAAGAATCAACTACCGATCCAGAACAAATGAAAAAAATGGTAAAAGATTATATGAACAACTGGCTTGACAGTGTTAGCAAGACTGAACTATACTTAAATAAAGATGAATGAGAACATAAAAATTGAAGATGGGTTTTTAGATAGAAAAAGTTTTGAAGAGATAGAAACCTATATCGTAAATCCTGAGTCGTACAATCCTAAGCCATCTCTACCATGGCGTTACACTAATGGTGTAGATGGGCCAAACGAAACTGAGATGCATCGGGGTTATGGATTTCAATTCGTTCATGTATTCTATGCTAATTATCAGAGTGTGTCTGAGTCTACTGTTAAACTGGCTCCTATATTGGAAAAGATAAGACCAGTAGCTATACATAGAATTAAAGCTAATTTACTTGTGAGAACACCCGAAATTATTGAACATAGACTTCATAGTGATCTACATCTTTGGATGCCAGAGGAAAAACAGAAAGAGTGGACAACTTCTATCTACTACATGAATACTTGTAATGGATATACTAAATTTGAAGATGGCACGAAAGTTGAAAGTGTAGCGAATAGGATGGTTACCTTTCCAGCCGACATGAAACATACTGGAACGAGCTGTACAGATCAGAATACTAGAATAGTTATTAATTTTAATTATTTTTATAGTATGGGAGATTATAAACCTGAAAAATTTTTAGCAACTGGAACAATGGATGCGTCCGAGGCTAAGTGGTAAAACAATAAGGAGTTTGATGTGGCATTAAAAAATAAAATTAATTTAAATGATTCTTTAAGGGGGGTGGAGTTTGATCAATTTATAGGGAAGTATCCTAATGCCATACCTCTTGAACTTTGTAGTAATTTTGCAAAGTGGTTTGATTCAATATCAAAACAGGGTATGACAATGAGTGCTCTTCAAGAATTAACAATGACAGCAATGCACAGAAACGATGAATCGGTGGCACTACCACAACAGTTACCAGAACATTGCTTTCCTCGCGATATGGTGGAACCTTTTTGGCATTGTTTACAACATTGTATGAATGTTTATTTTACAGAATATGATATAGAACGTGCGTTAACATCATACTCATTCAAAGCTCATAGAGTACAGCCTAAAGGTGGATATCATGACTGGCATCATGAACACGATTTCCATCAACCATATCGAGTGCTGGCTTGGATGGCGATTATAGAGGCTCCAGTAGAGGGGGGAGAAACAGAATTCTTATGGCAGTCTTTGAGAATACCACCAGAGGTGGGACAAGTAACAATTTGGCCAGCAGGATTTACACATAAACATCGCGGATTACCACCATTGCGAGGTCATAAAACTTATTTAACAGGCTGGTTTGATATGGCCAATATGGACTATAATACAATTAAAAATGCAAAACAATAAACCAAACGATGTAGGTTATGTTTTAGGTAATGGGCCTAGTAGAGATAGAGATAGAAAATACTATGATGGTGTTACCTATGGATGTAACAGCATATATAAGGAAATTGATGTAGATTTATTAGTCTGTATGGATGCCTGGGTTCAGTTTGAAGTGATAGCAAGTGGATATCCTGAAGAACATGAATGTTTATTTGGAAGTTGGAATCCAATCCCTATGGGAGTTCCACCAGAGACATTGAATCCGCCACATTATGAACTGTACGAATATAATCCAGAAGATCGAAAGAGGGCTACCGATTGGTATTATTATGCTACTAGTGCTGAAGATTATGAAAAAGCAAAGAAAGAAAAATATGATCTACCTTATTGGAAACCCGATTGCGGTTACATCTGCTGGGTTGGTGAGAATTACAAAATAAAAGAAGTGGATTATGGTGTACTTCCAATTGAAGATTTAAGACCACCTTCTGGAGCTTATGCTTTACAGGAGGCTTTGAAGGGTGGTCACAATGTAGTTGAGGTTTTTGGTTTTGATTCAATAGCTGGAGAGTTTGCTACCACTAGTAATGAGTATAGACCCGAATATGAATTGCCTTCCATTTCTATTCAAGAAGAACGAATGAAAAAATGGCTTGAGTTTTATAAAACTGTAACAGAACAACATGACAAGATTGAAATAATATGGCACAGTTGATTAGACAACTAGATATGGAATTATTTGGTGGTTGTAATTACAAATGTGTCATGTGTCCACAAGGTATAGAACAGGGTAGAGAAAAAGAGTTTAAAAAATCTCTTACTTGGCAAAATTTTATCAAGATTGTGGAGGATGCAATTTTACATGGTGTAGAAGTTATATCTTTACATGGTGGTGGTGAACCCACACTACATAAAAAATTTATTGACTGTATCAAGTATATAAAAGATAGGGGTATAAAATGTACAACTTTAAGTAATGGTTATACACTTGATGATAAGTTAATTACCCAAATAGCAGAAAGTGGTATTGATGTTTTTAAGATTTCTGTTATAGGTTATAATGAGGAAACATATAAAGCCTCAATGAAAAAGGATGCATTTAATCAAGTTCGTGAAAATGTAAAAAAATTAGTAGAAGCAACTAACGAAACAGATACAAAAATTGAATCACAACATTTGATTTTAGATTCTGATAACAAAAAATTTGAAGTTGAATCACTTATAACTAATTGGGTAAACTATACAGGTATTAATGCTGAGATTTGG
>CACFKO010000036.1 GCA_902566925.1 uncultured Pelagibacteraceae bacterium
TTCCAATGACAATGCAAACTTTTGTAGTAATATTTTTAGGTCTTGCCTTTGGTTCAAAGTTAGCTACTGCAACTGTAGGACTATATTTAATTGAAGGTTTAATTGGATTACCAGTATTTTCTAATTCTCCCGAAAAAGGTGTTGGACTTGTTTATTTTACTGGCCCTACAATGGGATATTTAATTGGTTTTTTATTTACTGCTTATTTTGCTGGATATCTAAATTTTAAAACTAATTTTTTAATTATTTTTTCAAAGTTAGTTTTTGTAGTTTCGTTTATATATATATTTGGGTTAATTTGGCTTGGAATTTTAATTGGATGGGATAAACCGATTTTGCAATTAGGTGCATATCCATTTTTATATGCTGAGTTATTCAAAATACTAATTTTAACTCTGGTTGCTAAAAAAATTATAAATCTAAAAAACTTTATTTAGGAGATCTTTTAGATAATATCCTTTGTAAAGTCCTTCTATGCATCTTTAACCTTCTAGCGGTTTCAGATACATTTCTGTTACAAAGTTCAAACACTCTGTGAATGTGCTCCCATTTAACTCTGTCAGCTGACATAGGATTTTCGGGAGGCTGAGCTTTAGTTTTAGGATCCGCTAATAGTGCCTTTTCAACATCCTCTGCATCTGCAGGTTTTGCTAAATAATCTATTGCTCCCTCTTTAATTGCTGCAACTGCTGTGGGGATGTTTCCGTACCCAGTTAACATAATAATCCTACTTTCAGGATTTGATGTTTGAATTTCTTTTACAACCTCTAATCCATTTCCATCTCCCAGCCTTAAATCTACCACAGCGAATGCTGGTTTTTTTGATTTTACACTCTCGATACCTGCTTTTACACCTTGAGCTTGTGAAACCGCGAAACCCTTTTTTTCCATTGCTCTAGCCAATCTCTCTCTGAATGGATTGTCATCGTCCACTATTAACAACGAATTGTCTTTAAAATCAGTTATTTTTTGCATTGTACTCATATGGCCAATATATAGTGCTTCAATCAATTATTTCAATGGTTCAAAGTAGTGGATAAATATATGAAATAATTGCTTTACATTACTCAACTAATCTCATAATCAGTCTCTTAAATTACAAATTTGCATATTAGATATGCAAATTTTTTTTGTTAAATTTTTTTTGAGGGGCTATGAAATGGAAAAATTTAAAAATGTTGATAAGCTTGTAAGTCAACTTAAACCATCTAATCCAGTTTACTGCATTAGAGGTGAAACACTAAAAAAAGCTTCAAAATATTTCCAAAAAAACTTTAAAGGCAAAATTCTTTATGCTGTAAAAACAAATCCAAATAAATTTGTTCTCAAAACGCTTTATGAGTCTGGGATTATAAATTTTGACATTGCCTCAATTAAAGAAATTAAAACAATAAAGGAAATAGCTCCTGAAGCTAAGTGCCATTACATGAATACTGTAAAAAGTAGAGAAAGTATAAAAGAAGCTTATTTTAATTATGGTATTAGGTCATTTTCTTTAGATACAAAAGATGAACTAATTAAAATTTTAGACTCAACAAATAAAGCAAAAGATTTGGAGTTGTTTGTAAGAATATCTGTTTCAAATGAGCATGCAGAGATAGATTTATCAAAAAAATTTGGAGCTGTTAATTCTGAAGCAATTGGGTTATTAAGACTTGCAAAACAACATTCAAAAAAAATAGGCTTAAGTTTTCATGTCGGCTCTCAATGTATGCATCCAATTTCATACGTTAAAGGAATTGATGAAATTAATAATATTATAAAAAAGACTAAAATCGAACCTGATTATATAAACGTTGGTGGCGGCTTCCCATCTATCTACCCTGATCTTATACCTCAACCACTTAAAAAATATTTTGATGAAATAGAGAAAAGTCTTTCAAAACTTCAATTACGAAAAAAACCTGAAGTTATTTGTGAACCTGGTAGAGCACTAGTTGCTGAGAGTGGATCAACAATCGTTAAGGTAGTTCTTAGAAAAAAAAATAAACTTTATATTAATGATGGTACCTATGGATCTCTTTTTGACGGCGGAGTTCCAAACTTAGTTTTTCCATCTAGAATGATTTCAAATGGAAGACAAATTTCAAAAAAGCTAACAGCTTTTGATTTTTATGGCCCTACTTGTGATAGCATGGATTATATGAAGGGTCCTTTTGTTTTACCGAACAATATTAAAGAGGGTGATTATATTGAACTTGGTCAATTAGGTGGATATGGATTAACTTTCAGAACACAATTCAATGGTTTTTATTCTGACGAAATTTACGAATTAGAAGACAAACCAATTATGTCAATGTATGAAGGCGGCTCTAAGAGTGAGTTTTTAGTTGCCTAAATGTCTAGCAAAAAAAACTTAGGTCATAACAGCAAAAAAGACTTTCTAAAAAAACCAGTAGAACATATTGACATAACGTCTTTTGACTCAACAAAAATTATCCAATCAATGGAAAAAATGTCTTTTGTATCTAGAGAAACTGCAAATGCAGCGAAAATATTTAATGATATGATCAATGACAAAAACTGCACAATTTTTTTAACTCTTGCTGGATCAACATCTGCCGCAGGATGTATGAACATTTATAAAGATTTGGTAAAATTTAATATGGTAGATGCAATAGTGGCGACAGGAGCATCTATAATTGATATGGATTTTTTTGAAGCTTTAGGATTTAAGCATTATCAAGGATCACAATTTCAAGATGATACTGAGTTAAGAAAAAATTATATAGATAGGATTTATGACACTTATATTGATGAAGATGAGTTGCAAATATGCGATAAAAAAATATGTGAAATTGCAGATAATTTAGAACCTAAAAGCTATACCTCTCGAGAATTCATTCATGAAATGGGTAAATATTTGAAAAAAAACTCAAAAAAAAAAGAATCTCTTATTGAAACAGCATACGACTATAATGTTCCAATTTTTTGCCCAGCTTTTACTGACTCAAGTGCTGGATTTGGTCTGGTTATGCATCAGGAAAAAAATCCTAACAAACATTTAACTATAGACTCTGTTAGGGAATTTAGGGAACTTACAGAAATTAAAATAAGGTCAAAAGGCTCAGGATTATTTATGATTGGTGGTGGAGTACCAAAAAATTTTATTCAAGATACTGTAATTTGTGCTGAACTTTTAGGTAAAGAAGTTGATATGCATAAATATGCTGTTCAAATTACCGTTGCTGACTCACGTGATGGTGCATGCAGTAGCTCAACCTTGAAAGAAGCAAGTTCTTGGGGAAAAGTAGATATTACTAAAGAACAAATGGTTTTCGCTGAAGCAACATCTGTTCTTCCTCTGATTGCAAGCAATGCTTACCATAAAGGAAATTGGAAAAATAGAGACAGAAGAAATTTTGCAAAAATATTTGGATAAAAAATTGGATTATCTATCAAATAAAAATGGGTTTCTCGGTGTTGATAATAAATTCAACTTTTCACCAAAAGTTGTTGTTGTTCCATTTGGTTTAGAAAAGACAGTCAGTTATGGAGGAGGAACAAAAAATGGACCTCGAGAAATTATTAAAGCATCTCATCAAGTTGAGCTTTACGACGAGGAACTTAATTGTGAACCATACAAAAAAATTGGCATAAAAACTCTTAAACCCTTCAAAATAGATAAAAATATTCGGGCAGCCTTAAGAAAAATTTCTAATATTAATTCCCTACTTTTAAAAAAAAAACTTTTTCCTTTAACTTTAGGAGGTGAACACTCTATTACACCTGGTTGTATAGAGCCTTTTACTAA
>CACFKO010000037.1 GCA_902566925.1 uncultured Pelagibacteraceae bacterium
CCTAATTTTATCAACTTTTGTACATTACTTAATATTTTTTCTTTATCTTTGTCTTTCACAGAGACAAAAGCAATTCCTTTTAATGGAATAGTATTGTTACTAGCTAATTGACTTTTAGCAAAAGACAAACCAAAATTTTCATCAAATCCCATAGCTTCTCCAGTAGATTTCATTTCTGGACCTAAAAGAACATCTACTTCAGGAAATCTATTGAAAGGAAAAACAGCTTCTTTAACGGCAAAAGTATCTTGATTTTTTCTCTTTAAATTAAAATCAGATAACTTCTCACCCGCCATTATTCTAGATGCTATTTTAGCTATAGGAAGCCCTGTTGCTTTTGATACAAATGGCACAGTTCTACTTGCTCTAGGATTTACTTCTAAAACATAAATTTCACTGTCTTTAACTGCAAATTGAATATTAATTAACCCCACTACTCTTAAAGCAATAGCCAATTGTTTAGTTTGTTTTTCTATTTCTTCAGTAATTTTTTTAGTTAAAGAGTATGGGGGTAAAGAACATGCAGAGTCGCCAGAGTGAATACCAGCTTCTTCAATATGTTCCATTATTCCAGCAACAAAAATTTTATTTCCATCTGATATAGCGTCCACATCTACTTCGGTTGCATCGTTTAAAAATTTATCAATAAGAACTGGATTTGATCCAGACACTTTCACCGCTTCATCTATATATTTTTTTAAATCTGTTTCGCTATAAATTATTTCCATACCTCTTCCACCAAGGACATAGGATGGTCTGATTACAATCGGAAAACCAATTTTATCAGCAATATTAAAGGACTCATTCCTATTTGTTGCAATTCCACTTTCTGCTTGTTTTAAATCTTCTTTAACCAATATTTCTTTAAATCTCTCTCTATCTTCAGCTAGATCAATAGAGTCAAACTGTGTGCCTAAAATTGGTATATTATTTTGTGCGAGGGTTTTTGCTAATTTTATGGGGGTTTGACCGCCAAATTGAGCTATTACGCCTAGTAGCTTTCCGTTTTGCATCTCTTTATTTATTAAATTCAGAACATGTTCTTCTATTAAAGGCTCAAAGTATAATCTGTCACTAGTATCATAATCAGTAGAAACAGTTTCAGGATTACAATTAACCATAATTGTCTCAAATCCTTTCTCCCTCAAAGCAAAACTTGCCTGACAACAGCAATAATCAAACTCTATGCCTTGACCTATTCTGTTTGGACCACCTCCTAATATTATAATTTTCTCTTTATCTGTAGGATTGGACTCACACCCCGGCAAGTCACCAGCTAATCTTTGATAGGTCGAGTACATATATGGAGTTTCTGATTTAAACTCGGCTGCGCAAGTATCAATTTTTTTGAACACAGGAAATACTCTGAGCTTCTCTCTTTGTTTTTTGACTTGGTTTAAATCAGTTTTAGTTAATTCTGCAATTTTATCGTCAGAAAACCCTATAGATTTAATATAAGATAACTCTCTGAATGTTTCTGGTATCCCAAATTTTTCCAATTTTTTTTCTTCAACAATTAACTCATATATTTGCTCTAAAAACCAAGGATCAATATTTGTAACTTTGTAAACATTATTTATATTAAACTTTCTCCTAAAAGCTTCTGCAACTACAACAAGTTTATCAGGTAAATTTTGACTTAATTTCTTTTTCAACTCCTTGTCGGTTAATTTACTGAGAGAATCCAATCCTTTATACCCAATCTCAAGAGAAACCAATCCTTTTTGGAGAGACTCTTTAAAATTTCTTCCTATGGACATTGCTTCACCAACTGATTTCATTGAGGTTCCTAGTTTAACTTTAGCTGATTTAAATTTTTCAAAAGTAAATCTTGGAATTTTTGTAACAACATAATCTATCGTTGGTTCAAAAGATGCAGGTGTTGTTCCTGTTATTTCATTTGTTAATTCGTCAAGAGTGTAACCAATAGCTAATTTCGCAGCTACTTTTGCAATTGGAAAACCAGTAGCCTTTGAAGCTAAAGCAGAAGATCTAGACACTCTTGGATTCATTTCAATAATAACCATTCTTCCATCTTTGGGATTAATAGCAAATTGAACATTAGAACCTCCGGTCTCAACACCAATTTTTCTTAAACATTCAATTGATGCATTTCTCATAACCTGAAACTCTTTATCCGTTAATGTTAATGCAGGTGCTACAGTGACCGAGTCACCGGTATGTGTTCCCATCGGATCAACATTCTCAATTGAACAAATTATGATACAGTTATCTTTTTTATCTCTGACGACCTCCATTTCAAATTCTTTCCATCCTTCAAGAGACTCTTCTACTAAAACTTGATTTTCAGGAGACTCTGAAAGACCAGATTTTATCAACTCAAAGAACTCTTTTTTATTCTTTGCAATTCCTCCGCCTGTGCCACCTAAAGTGAAAGAGGGTCTTATAATTGCTGGTAACCCAATTTTTTTTAAAACTTTTTTTGATTTATCGAATGAATTAATAATTTCAGATTTAGGTAAATCTAAATTAATTTCTTTCATCGATTTTCTGAACAGATCTCTATCCTCAGCTCTATTTATTGCTTTGGCTTTTGCCCCGATTAATTCAACTTTATTTTTTTTCAGTATACCTTTCTTATCCATTGATATTGCCGTATTAAGAGCAGTTTGTCCCCCCATAGTCGGTAAAATTGCACATGGTTTTTCTTTTTTAATTATTTTTTCAACAATTTCTGTTGTAATCGGTTCTATATAAGTTCTGTCAGCAACTTCGGGATCTGTCATTATTGTTGCAGGATTTGAGTTAATTAATATAACAGTGTATCCCTCATCTTTTAAAGCTTTACATGCTTGAGTTCCAGAGTAATCAAATTCACATGCTTGACCAATTACAATCGGACCTGCTCCAATAACTAAAATTTTTTTAATATCTTTTCTTTTTCCCATTTTTTCTATCTGCTATTATGTTTTTTAAAAATTTATCAAATAAATATTTACTGTCTTGCGGACCAGGGTTTGCTTCAGGATGATATTGTACAGAAAATAATTTTTTCCCTTTAACTTCTATGCCCTCTATACTTCCATCAAATAGTGATTTGTGCGTAATAGTCACCGAGCTTGGTATTGAATCAGGGTCTACTTCAAAACCGTGATTTTGACTTGTAATTTCTACTTTATTAGTTGTTAAATCTTTAACTGGATGATTAGCACCTCTATGACCTAGCTGCATTTTTTTTGTTTTTGCCCCCAAAGCAAGAGATAATATTTGGTGTCCCAAACAAATTCCAAATATAGGAATTTTTTTTGCAATTAATTTTTTAATTATTGGAATTGCATATTTCCCTGTTGCAGCAGGATCTCCGGGACCATTAGATAAAAAAATTCCATCTGGATTAAGTTTAATAATATTTTCTGCCGAGTAATCTG
>CACFKO010000038.1 GCA_902566925.1 uncultured Pelagibacteraceae bacterium
AAATAGGAAACTAAGCCTCTATCTCCAGTAAAAAGATTTATAGCAATATACAAAAACAAAAAAATATTTAAAAAAAGAATTTTTCGTCTTTTTAAAACTTCAAAAAATCTCATATTTAGATTTTAGCTATTTTAGAGGAATTTCCAAGTTCCTCTTCTATCCTTATTAATCTATTATACTTAGCAACCCTCTCAGATCTGGCTAAAGATCCGGTTTTTATTTGAGAGGAATTTGTCGCAACTGCCAAATCAGCAATAAATGTGTCTTCTGAGTCGCCTGACCTATGGGAAATAATTGTTTTAAAGTTATTTTTATGAGCCAGGTTAATAACATCTAGAGTTTCGCTAACAGTACCAATCTGATTTAATTTCACCAATATCGCATTAGCTGATTTTGATTCAATACCTTGTTTTAATCTTTTTATGTTGGTTGCAAAAAGATCATCGCCTACAATTTGAATGTCTGAATTATTTGTTAGATTTTTCCAAGATTCCCAATCATCTTCGTGGAAAGGATCTTCAATAGATTTGATGGGGTATGTTTTAATTAATTCAGAATAATATTTAATAGTATTTGGTTTTTTTAATTCATTAGCGGCCACATCCAAACAAATAGATATATCTTGGCCAGGTTTAAAACCAGATTTTTCAATTGCTTTTATTATTAAATTAATTGCTTCCTCATTGTCTTTTAAATTAGGAGCAAATCCTCCTTCGTCCCCAACATTTGAAGTATCAAGCATTTTTTTAAGATTTTGAATTACTAAAAAACTTCTTCTAATAGACTCAGAAAACGATTGGGTTCTTTCTGGACGTATCATAAATTCTTGGATATCCAGATTATTCTTAGCATGAACCCCTCCATTTATAATATTTAAAAGTGGAACTGGTAATTGAAAATTTTTAGATTTTCCCAGATATTTATATAATGAAACTTTCCTATTTATAGAACCTAATTTACATGAAGCAATAGAAACAGCCAGTATTGAATTTGCTCCTAACTTTTTCTTTTGTTCAGTACCATCTAAATCTATTAAAGTTTTGTCTACTTTTGATTGGTCGGTAGTATCAATATCTATTAAGGCTTTTTCTATAGGGCCATTTATATTTTCAACTGCTTTAAAAACGCTTTTTCCAAGATAATCTTTATTATTTGTGTCCCTTAACTCATAAGCCTCGTGAGAACCAGTTGATGCACCTGATGGAACAATAGCTAATGCACTATTTCCATCTTCAGAAAATACCTGTGCTTCTACTGTAGGATTACCTCTGCTATCAAAAACCTGTCGGCCTTTGATTTTTTTAATTTTTGACATTCTTTATTAATTTATCAATTTCCACTAACTGACCTAGTAGACCAGGCATGTTAGATAATGGAACCATGTTTGGTCCATCTGAAGGAGCATTGTCAGGATCAGGATGTGTCTCGATAAAAACAGCAGCAATACCTACTGCAATAGCTGCACGAGCAAGATACTCAACAAATTCTCTTTGGCCACCACTTTTGTCTCCCATCCCTCCGGGTTGTTGTACTGAATGTGTTGCATCAAAAACTACTGGGTAACCATTCTTTGCCATGATCGGCAACGATCTCATATCAGATACTAAGGTATTATAACCAAAACTTGCTCCTCTTTCTGTAACTAAAATATTTGTATTTCCTGAATCAGCAATTTTTTTTGTTACATTAATCATATCCCAAGGAGCTAAAAATTGACCCTTCTTAACATTTATAACTTTTCCTGTTTTAGCAGCAGCAACTAATAAATCTGTTTGTCTACACAGAAAAGCAGGTATCTGTAAAACGTCCACATGTTTTGAAACAATTTTACATTGTTCAACATTGTGAATGTCTGTTAACACCGGAAGTCCAATCTGTTTTCTAATTTTATCAAAGACTGGTAGAGACTTTTCAAGACCAGCTCCTCTCTTACCATTTAAACTTGTTCTATTAGCTTTATCAAAGGATGTTTTATAGATAAGCCCAATACCTAGTTTATCTGTGATTTTTTTTAATTCTTTAGCAGTCTCAATAGCATGTATCTCGTTTTCTAGCTGACAGGGTCCTGCAATTAAAGTGAAAGGACCTGTGTTTGAAATATTTAATTTTCCACACTTGACAGATTTGTTTGGCATTAATTTTTTCTCCTGTTATAGGTAGCGGCTTTTACAAAAGATGAAAATAATGGATGTGGTGTAAAAGGTCTTGATTTGAACTCTGGATGAAACTGAACACCAACAAACCAAGGGTGATCACGTAATTCAATTATTTCAGGAAGACTTCCATCTGGAGATAAAGCAGAAAAAATTAATCCTTTTTTTTCAAAATCATTTTTATATTTAATATTCACTTCATATCTGTGCCTGTGTCTTTCTTTGATTTTCTTTTCAGAATATATTTTTGATATCAAAGAATTATTTTTTAATATAGCATCGTATAAACCTAATCTCATTGTTCCACCTAAATTCTTTTTAGTTCCTTTAATTTTTTTCTCTCCTTTTTGCCATTCTTCGAGCAATCCAACAACAGGTGTACAGTTATTTCCAAATTCACTTGTTGAAGCATCTTTAATATTTAGCAGGTTTCTAGCAGCCTCAATAACCGCCATTTGCATACCAAAGCAAATACCGAAGAAAGGTATATGGTTCAATCTTGCGTATTTTATGGCAGCAATTTTACCCTCGGTGCCTCTTTTACCAAAACCTCCAGGAATAAGAACGCCAGTTACATCCTTAAGCAATGATTTTACGTTTTCAGGTTTTAAATTTTCTGAGTCTATTCTCTTCAAATTGACTTTTACATTGTTTGATATGCCACCATGAATTAAAGCCTCATCCAAAGATTTATAAGCGTCCTTAAGATCAACATACTTACCTATAATACCAATAGTAACATCTTTCTTCGGGTTTAAAACTCTGGAAGTAATATCTTTCCATTTGCTCAGGTTAGGTGATTTTTTACTTTTCATATTGAAATAAGAAAGCACCCTATCATCTAATTTTTCTTTATGAAAACTTATTGGTGCCTCATATATGGTTCTTACATCAACTGTCTCAATAACATTGTCTATTGGTACATTGCAAAATAAAGATATCTTTTTCCTTTCATTATTTGGAATTTCTCTTTCCGATCGACAAATTATTATGTCTGGCTGGATCCCTAGACTTCTTAACTCTTTGACGGAATGTTGTGTAGGTTTTGTTTTTAATTCACCAGATGCCTTTAAGTAAGGAACTAAGGTTAGATGAATAAATAAACTATCTTTTTTTCCTACATCGTTAGAAAATTGTCTTATAGCTTCTAAAAAAGGCAGACTTT
>CACFKO010000039.1 GCA_902566925.1 uncultured Pelagibacteraceae bacterium
GAGGTATATAAACTCAATCTTGCAAATGTAGACTCAATTTTGAGAGGTCCATATATTTTTGAAACAGTTAAACAAGATAAAAATAATAATAAAAAAGAGGCACTATTTGATATATATAAAGTTCTTAGACCTGGTGAACCCCCAAGTACAGAGGTAGCAGAGGAAATTTTCCAAAACTTATATTTTAATAATGAGCGCTATGATCTCTCAGACGTTGGAAGGGTAAAGCTTAATGCAAAATTAGATTTAAAAACACCTGAAACTACAAGAGTTCTTACATCAAGCGATTTAATATCAATAATAAAATTTATGTTAGATCTTAGAGATGGCAAAGGAGAAGTTGATGATATAGATCACTTGGGCAATAGAAGAGTCAGATCTGTAGGGGAACTTGTTGAAAATCAATTTAGAATTGGCCTTTTAAGAATGGAAAGAACAATTAAAGAAAAAATGTCTACTTTGTTGGAAATAGAGTCCGCAATGCCTCAAGATTTAATTAATGCTAAACCTATTACTACATCATTTAAGGATTTTTTTGGGACGTCTCAATTATCACAATTTATGGATCAGACAAATCCATTATCTGAAATTACTCACAAACGAAGAGTTTCAGCTTTAGGCCCAGGAGGTTTAACAAGAGAAAGAGCAGGTTTTGAAGTTAGAGATGTTCATCCAACACATTACGGAAGAATATGTCCAATTGAAACACCAGAAGGACCAAATATTGGTCTTATCAATAGTTTGGCAACATATTCGAAAGTAAATAAGTATGGATTTATTGAGAGTCCCTATAAAAAAGTTTTAAACGGAAAAATTTTGGACAAAGTTGAATATTTATCAGCTATCGAAGAAGAAAAATATACAATTGCTCAAGCGAACTCTCTTGTCAATGAGGAAAATAATTTTGTAGAGGAACTTGTATCTTGTAGAAAAGGTTTGAACTTTGTTTTATCCAGGAGAGAAAATATAGATTATATAGATGTTTCTCCCAAACAATTGGTATCCGTTGCTGCTTCTTTAATACCATTTTTGGAAAATGATGATGCCAATAGAGCATTAATGGGCTCAAATATGATGAGGCAGGCTGTTCCTTTGCTTAAGCCCGAGTCTCCACTTGTTGGTACAGGAATAGAGGGAGACGTGGCATTAGACTCAGGAGTTACAATTGTTGCAAGGAGAGGTGGTTTAGTTGACAAAATAGACGGAAAAAGAATAGTAGTTAAAGTCACCGAAGAAAAAGATCTCTCAAAATCAGGAGTTGATATATATAATTTATTAAAATTTCAAAGATCCAACCAAAATACATGTATTAATCAAAAACCTTTAGTAAAAGTTGGAGATATTATAAAAAAGGGAGATATCATTGCCGATGGACCAGCAACAAAATTAGGAGAACTTGCTTTGGGAAAAAATGTTACCGTGGCTTTTATGCCTTGGCAGGGATATAATTTTGAAGATTCAATTTTAATTTCAGAAAGATGTGTAACTGACGATGTTTTCACGTCAATACATATAGAAGAGCACGAGTTAATGGCCAGAGATACAAAGCTAGGAACTGAGGAGATTACAAGAGATATACCTAATGTTAGTGAAGAAAGCTTAAGAAATCTCGATGAGTCTGGGATTGTTTATGTTGGTGCTGAAGTTAATCCAGCAGACATATTGGTTGGAAAAGTCACGCCAAAAGGAGAAACAGCCTCAAGTCCAGAAGAGAAACTTTTAAGATCAATTTTTGGTGAAAAAGCAACCGATGTAAGAGATAGCTCTCTTAAACTTCCACCAGGAAGTGGAGGTGTTGTTGTAGATGTTAGAGTGTTTAACAGACATGGAGTTGAAAAAGACGAAAGAACTATAGCAATAGAAAGAGCTGGAATTGAGTCTGTTCAGGAAGATAAACAGGTTGAAGAGGAAATTCTTCAAAGAAATATTAAGTTAAGATTGATTGAACTCTTAATAAAAGAAGAGATATCTAAAAGTTACAAAAACCTGAAAGCAGGAAGCATACTGAATAAAGACTACATGGATACTATGGCAATTCAAGATTATTGGAAGCTACAATTCAAAAATGAGAATATTAATAGTAAAGTTTTGCAGCTAAAAGATCAATTTGATAGTGCTTACAAAGATATTCAGCTTAGATTTGAGGATAAAGTTTTAAAAATAAAACAAGGTGACGATTTATTACCAACTGTAATGAAGGTTGTTAAAGTTTTTGTTGCTGTAAAAAGAAGACTTATGCCAGGAGATAAAATGGCAGGTAGGCATGGTAACAAAGGAGTTATTAGTAAAATTGTTCCTGTAGAAGATATGCCATATATGGAAAGTGGAAAACCAGTAGATATTGTTTTAAACCCTTTAGGCGTACCAAGTAGAATGAATGTTGGTCAAATTTTAGAAACTCATTTAGGCTGGTCTTGTTCAGAATTAGGTGAAAAAATTAAAAAACTTTCTAATGAATATTTTAAAAATAAAAACAGCCCCAATTTAACCAATACTCTTGAAACAATTTACGGAAAAAAATTGTTTTCAAATGTTATAAAAAAATTAAGTAACAGAGAATTAAAAGAGTTATGTGAAAATCTATCAAGCGGTGTACCTGTTGCTACACCAGTTTTTGATGGCGCATCAACTCAAGACATAACAAAAATGTTAGAAATTGCTAATTTACCAAATTCAGGACAAACAAATTTGTGGGATGGTAGAACAGGTGAAAAATTTGATAGACCAATAACAGTCGGAATAATTTATATGCTTAAACTACATCATCTTGTGGAAGATAAAATACATGCTAGGTCAACAGGACCTTATAGTTTGGTTACTCAACAACCATTAGGGGGTAAAGCACAATTGGGTGGTCAAAGATTCGGTGAAATGGAAGTATGGGCTTTAGAAGCTTACGGGGCCTCATATACATTACAGGAAATTTTAACTGTAAAATCTGATGATGTTGCCGGAAGAACAAAAGTATATGAAACAATAGTAAAAGGAGAAGAAAATTTTGAATCTGGAGTGCCGGAGTCTTTTAATGTTTTAGTTAAAGAAATCAAGGCTTTAGGTTTAAATATTGAATTGAATTAACAAATAAAAATGGAAAAACGATTAACAAAACAATCTTCGAAATTATTACCTGAAAGAAGTTTTAATAATATTAAAATTACTTTGGCGAGCCCAGAAAAAATAAAATCTTGGTCTTTTGGTGAAATTAAAAAACCAGAAACAA
>CACFKO010000040.1 GCA_902566925.1 uncultured Pelagibacteraceae bacterium
GCCTCTTGAAGGTCTTGTTTCGATTTTACTTAGATTAATCTTTCTTTTATCAAAAGGCTTTAGCACTGATAAAAGTGATCCCGGTTTATTTGGTGTTTGAATTAGAAATGAAGTTTTATCTTTACCAGTTTTATTAATTTGATGTTTGCCAATTATAAGAAACCTTGTTTTGTTTTCTGAAAAATCTTGAATGTTAGTCTTAAGCAACTTAAGTTTATATTTTGCTACAGCCATAGAGTTAACAATACATAAAATGTTCTTATTATCCTTTGCGTATTTAGCAGCAACTGCAGAACTAGGCATTTCTAATCTTTTGATATTACCTAAATTCTTTTCAATCCATTTTGAACACTGTCCAAGTGCCTGAGGGTGAGAGGCTATTGCAAAAGCTTCGTCAATTTTAAATTTATTGCCTGAAGCTAGCTGATGATCAATATCTAAATTTATTTCGCCAATTATGTTTATATTCTCACTATCTGCTAAACAGTTAAGAGTTGTATTTATGACTCCTTCTGATGAATTTTCGACTGGAACAACTCCAACATTAACTTCATCATGTGTTACCTGAAAAAATACATCATCAATTGTGACTGCAGGTTTTCTTGATACTTGTGAACCAAATTGATTATAAACTGCAGCTTCTGAATGAGTTCCCTCAGGACCAAGATAGGCAACCTTAAGAACTTCTTCTAAGGATAAACATCCTGAAATAAGCTCCTTATATATGGTTCTAATTTTAGAATCCGGTAATAGGCCTTTATTATTTGCTTTTAATATGTTTCGAAGTATTTTTGCTTCTCTATCAGGCTTATAAAATGAAGATTTAGGACTTACCTTGGATTTTATTTTACCAATAGCAACTGCGTGGGATGCTCTTTTTTGTATAAGTGCATAAAGTTCTTGATCAATTTTATCAATTTTACTTCTTAAGCCTTTAAGATTCTTATCAGACATTTTCTTTAGCCTTGCTTTGATTCAAAATAATCCATAAATTTTATTAATTCATTCACTCCCTCTAAGGGCATAGCATTATATATGCTAGCTCTCATTCCTCCAACTGAGCGATGTCCTTTTAGATTTAAAAGTCCATTTTCTTCAGATTCATTGAGAAATGGAGCATCTAAAGCACTATCTTTAAGTATAAAAGGCACATTCATAATAGACCTATTTGCAGGCTTTACAGGATTCGAATAAAAATTAGACTTATCAATAAAATCATATAGCTTGGAAGCTTTCATTTTATTTTGTTCTTTAAAAAAATCTAATCCTCCAGATTTTTTAATCCATTTAAAAACTTTGCCAGCAACATACCACGAGAATGTTGGAGGAGTATTAAGCATTGAGTCTGATTTAGCATGCTCAGAGTATCTGAAAAGATTTGGTAGGTTAGAATTACATTGTTCCATAAATTCTTTTTTTATAATTACTATCGTTAGTCCAGCTGGTCCTATATTTTTTTGGGCTCCAGCATAAATCAATGAAAAATTACCAATCTCTATGGGCTCACTTAATATAACAGATGACATATCAGCAACTAAAGGTTTGTTTATTTTTGGAACTTCATGGATTGCATTTCCTTCAATTGTTTCATTTGGGCAATAATGAACATATGCCGCATTTTCTGAAAGTTCCAAATTTTCTAAATCTGGTGCACAAGTAAAACTATCCTTTTCTGATGAATAAATTTCTTTGATATTCATTATTTTTGAGCCTTCAATAAGTGCTTTTTTCGTCCATGATCCTGTGGTGATGTAGTCTGCTGAACCTGTTAAGTTTTTGAAATTCATTGGGATCATTGAAAACTGATGCGTTGCTCCTCCTTGCAGAAATAAGATTTCATAATTTTCAGGTATTTTAAGAATATCTTTTAAATCTTGTTTGGCATCGAGTGCTACTTTCATATAAGTGCTTGAACGATGACTCATTTCCATAATGGAAGAGCCTGAGTCAGGATATTCAAGTAATTCAGATTGAACTTCAGAAAGAACTTCTTCTGAAATTACTGCAGGTCCAGCACAGAAATTCCATTTCCTCATAACTATTCCTCTTCGTCTTCTTCCTGAGGTATTGTTACGCACTCCATAAGTTTTTCACCCTCTTTTGGGGTAATAATTTTTACACCTTGAGTGTTTCTGCTTAAAGTAGGTACCTGAGAAACATTGGTGCGTATCATTGTACCTTTGTCACTTATTAGCATTATTCCGTCGTTTTCTTCAACCAAAGTTGCTGCAACCATTAAGCCATTTCTTTCACTTGTTTTAATTGAGATTACGCCCTGTCCACCTCTGTTATGAGTTGGAAAATCATCTAATTGAGTTTTCTTTCCATATCCATTCTCAGATACACAAAGAATAGTTTTTGATGGATCAGCAACATTTAACGAAATTAATTTTTGACCTTTCTTTAACTTAATTCCCTTTACACCTCTTGCAGTTCTTCCCATTGCTCTTACTTTAGATTCTTTAAATCTGATTAGCTTTCCAGCTGATGAAGCAAGTAAGATTTCTTTTGAGCCATCTGTAATAGCTGTTCCAATAAGTCTATCGTCATCATCAAGATTTATTGCTTTAATACCAGATTTCCATTTTCTTGCAAAAAGGCTCAGATTAGTTTTTTTGGTGATACCTTTTCTAGTAGCCATAAAAATAAAATGTTTATCAGAAAATTCTTCAACTGGAAGTATTTCACTAACTCTTTCATCATCATCAAGATTAAGCATATTAACTAACGGTCTTCCTTTTGATATTCTTGAAGCAACAGGTATTTCATAAACCTTTAACCAGAAAACTTTACCCTTCGTTGTAAAGCAAAGTATCTGAACGTGACTGCTGAGTACGTATAAATTCTGAATTAAGTCCTCCTCTTTCACGGCCGCAGCTGCCTTGCCTTGACCTCCTCTCCTTTGTTCACGATATTCATCAAGAGGTTGAGTTTTTGCATAACCACTTCTTGATACAGTTAAAACTCTTGTTTCTTCGGGAATTAAGTCCTCGTTAGTAATTCCTCTTCTGGTATCATTTATTAGAGTTCTTCTTTCATCACCAAAATTATTTTTAATTTCCTCAAGCTCATCGATCATCAATGTTGTAAGTGTCTCTTTGTCATCAAGGATTTTTTGAAGGCCTAGAATTTTTTCAACCAACTCTGAAAATTCTTTGCTTAAATTATCTTGTTCAAGTCCTGTTAATCTGCCAA
>CACFKO010000041.1 GCA_902566925.1 uncultured Pelagibacteraceae bacterium
CTTAAAAAAGATTCCGTTTTTTCTCATTTCACTTCTTATTTTATCTAACTCTTTTACATTTAAGCCCTTGTAGTGAGCTATCATTACAGCCTCATTTGAAGAAAAAACTTTTTTCATTTCTTCAACATAATTTTTCTTTTGTTCTTTGGTCATCATAGTTTAAATATCCTTAAAACTGATTTTAAAAGAAAGTCCCATCGTAGAAGATAAATAAACATTTTTAATATTTTCGGCATTAAAAACTGATGCTTTATCCTTTTTTAAATTTTCAAAAACAGATTTTAGATTTTCTAATATTTGTTTAGTTGTAAAACTTTTTCTTCCAATTGAAATACCAATATTACCGTCTTTATCATTTTTAACTTCTACCAATCTATTTTTAACTTTTTTAACTGTTTCGATAATATCATCAGATACTGTTCCTAGCTTAGGATTAGGCATTAAGCCTTTGGGTCCCAATATTTTTCCTAACTTTCCCATCTTAGACATCATTGAGGGTGTACAAATAAGTTTATTAAATTTGATTTCACCTGCTGATATTTTTTTAATTAAATCATCTGAACCAAATATTTCTGCGCCACTTTTTTTTGCATCACTTAATTTGCTTTCATCGCATAAAACTGCAACTTTAATTTTTTTTCCACTTCCATTGGGAAGGTCTATTGCTGTACGTAAACTTGAATCAGCAGATTTGATTTTTTTTAGATTTATCTTAAATGATAGATCAACAGACTCCGTAAATTTGGCGTTCGCATTACTCTTAACCGCATCAATAATTTTATCGATAGATGATAATTTTTTATCTTTATTCAAGTCTAAAAGTTTTTTATATCTTTTTGATTTCTTTTTCATATCTTATTTTTTTACCTCTATACCCATTGACCTAGCAGAACCACAAATGATTTTTGTAGCCTCTTCTAAGTCATGTGCATTTAAATCTTTCATTTTTTCCTTCGCAATAGCTTCGGCTTGTTTCATTGTAATGGAACCTGCAACAACTCTACCTGGTTCGCTAGATCCACTTTTTAATTTTGCTGCTTCTCTTATAAAATGAGACGCTGGAGGTGATTTTATTATAAAATCAAATTTTTTATCTTTATAAACTGTGATAACTACTGGCACAGGCTTACCCATGAATGCTTTTGTTTTTTCATTAAAAGCTTTGCAAAATTCCATAATATTTATACCTCTTTGTCCTAACGCAGGACCAACTGGTGGTGCTGGATTAGCCTGACCACCTTTAATTTGAAGTTTAACATAACCCGCTATTTCTTTTGCCATTTATATTTTCTCCACTTGATTATATTCTAAATCTACTGGTGTTGGTCTTCCAAAAATTGAAACTGAAACTTTAAGTCTCAATTTTTCTTCATCAACTTGTTCTACCAATCCACTAAAAGATGCAAAAGGTCCATCACATACTCTTACCTTTTCACCTATCTCAAAAGTAATACCAGCTGTAGGATTAGCTTCTGTTTGAGTTAACTGATTCATTATTTTTTTTACTTCGTTTTCAGATACAGGAACAGGTTTACCTTCTGGTCCTAAAAAACCACTAACCTTTTGTATATTTTTTATTTTGTGATAAATGTCTTTACTTAGGTCTAGTTTAACTAAAACATATCCTGGAAAATATTTTTTTTGCTTTTGAGTTCTTTTTCCCTTTTTCACCTCTGTAACCTTATGTGTGGGAACAAGAACTTCACCAAAATTAGATTCTAAAGAATTTTTTACCATAATATCCTTGATACTATCTGCAACTTTATTTTCAAAACCTGAATATGCCTGAACGATATACCAATTCATATTAGAAATTTATTGTTAAAATTAAGTCTAAAAAAAATTTTAGAATTTGATCTAAAAGTAAAAAAAATACAGCTGCCAAACTAGCTAAAACAAAAACCATCAAAGCACCGGTAACTACATCTTTTTTTGGTAGGCCAAGTTACTTTAAATGCCTCCTGTTTAACTTCCTGTAAAAATCTTAAAGGATTTTTCATAATTTTTTTTTGGCAGGAGCGGAGGGAATCGAACCCCCAACCTCCGGTTTTGGAGACCGGCGCTCTACCAATTGAGCTACACTCCTAGTAGCTTACTTTATAATTTTTGTTACCACTCCAGCTCCAACTGTTTTACCACCTTCTCTAATTGCAAAATTAAGTTTTTCGCTCATAGCTATTGGGGTAATAAGTTTAACGGTAAATTTTGCATCATCACCTGGCATAATCATTTCAGTTCCAGATGGCAAAGTCACTTCACCGGTTACGTCAGTAGTTCTGAAGTAAAACTGCGGTCTATATTTTGTAAAGAAAGGAGTATGTCTTCCGCCTTCTTCCTTTTTTAAAACATATGCCTGGCATTCAAATTCAGTGTGAGGAGTTACCGAACCAGGTTTTGCAAGAACTTGTCCTCTTTCAATATCGGTTCTTTCCACACCTCTTAATAGAGCTCCAATATTATCTCCTGCTTCACCTGTGTCCAAAATTTTTCTAAACATTTCAACACCAGTTATCACAGTTTTTTTTTGTTTCTTTTATTCCTACTATCTCAAGTTCCTCACCTGTTTTAACTACGCCTTGCTCAACTCTTCCAGTTGCTACCGTTCCACGTCCTGAAATTGAGAAAACATCTTCTACAGGCATTAAGAAAGGTTTATCTTTTGGTCTAGAAGGTTGAGGAATTGTATCATCAACAGCCTTCATAAGTTCCATAATAGCATTTTTTCCAGTTGCTTCATCTTTTCCTTCAACTGCATTTAATGCTGAACCTTTAACTATTGGTATTTTGTCTCCAGGAAACTTATATGAAGTTAATAGTTCTCGAATTTCAGTTTCTACTAATTCTACAAGTTCTTTATCTTTAACTTGGTCAATCTTGTTTAGGAAAACAACAATGGCAGGTACACCCACTTGTCTAGCTAAAAGAATATGTTCACGAGTTTGTGGCATTGGACCATCAGCTGCATTAACAACTAATATTGCTCCGTCCATCTGTGCAGCACCTGTAATCATGTTTTTTACATAGT
>CACFKO010000042.1 GCA_902566925.1 uncultured Pelagibacteraceae bacterium
CAAACCCCACTGGGAGCAAGACTAAAAAGAGATGACACTGCGCAAGCTAAAAACAGTCTTTAGTTAGTCATCAGGGTTAGTCGCTTGAATTTAAGCGTGAGCTTAAATCTAGATAAATGGTATCTTAAATGACAGAACCCGGCTTATAGATTGCCTAGCTTCTACTTCTCAATGTTCATGTTTTGTATCCACAAACGCCCAATAAGCTTTAGTTGATAGCAAACAAATAGGTATTGACTATAATTTAATATACCCATACTATCCCATGAATTCCCAAATATAAGGGAATGAGGGATTTTAGGAGAAAGATGAAAGATGTTTTTGTCAAATTACGAGAATATGTTAGACAAAAAGGGAAGGGTGTCCGTGCCATCTAGTTTTAGAGCTTATCTAAATTCTATGGGATACAACGGATTTATTACTTATCCTTCTTTTAATCATAATGCTCTAGATGGTTGTGCCCAAGATAGAATTGAAAAGCTTTCAGAAAGTATCGACTCACTTGGACCATTTGAAGATAAAAGAGATTATTTTGCAACCTCCGTTCTTTCAGAGAGCATAAGTTTAAATTTTGATAGCGAAGGAAGAGTATCAATTCCTGAAAAATTATTGAAGCACGCTAAAATTAAATCAAAAATTATTTTTGTAGGTTTAGGAAAAGTTTTTCAAATGTGGGATCCTAGTTTGTTTGAAAAATTTAAGTTAGTTGCAAGAAAAAAATCTTATATTAATAGATCAGCTTTAAAATGGGAGAATAAATTTAAAAAGGAGGGGGTATGACAATTAATATTGGCGGAGGAGAATTAAAGGAATTAAAACCCAGAATTTTAGTTATGGGCATAGGAGGAGCGGGAGGGAACGCTATTAATGCCATGATCGAAGATGGCATGCAAGGAGTTGAATTTGTAGCTGTAAATACTGATGCTCAAGATTTAAAAGTAAACAAAGCTGATGCCAAAATTCAAATTGGAATGAACTTAACAAAAGGACTTGGTGCTGGCGCAAAACACGATATTGGCCAAGCAGCAGCTGATGAGTCTTTAAATGAAATAGTAACCTATTTGCAGGGGGCTAACATGGTTTTTATAACTGCCGGGATGGGCGGTGGAACAGGAACAGGAGCTTCTCATGTTGTAGCGAGAGCTGCTAAAGAATTAAATATATTAACAGTCGGGGTAATTACTTTACCCTTTTCTTATGAAGGTCCAAAAAGGATGAGAAGAGCTATTGAAGGATGGGAAAAATTAAAAAAACATTTAGATGCGTCTATTGTCGTTCCAAATCAAAATCTTTTCAAAATTGCAAATGAAGCCACAACTTTTGAAAAATCTTTTTCTTTATCAAACGACGTTTTAAAACACGGTGTTCGGAGTGTAACTGATCTAATGGTAAGACCCGGACTAATCAATCTTGACTTTGCTGATGTTGAAACAGTAATGAGTTCCATGGGCAAAGCGATGATGGGAACTGGTGAGGCTGAGGGTGAAAATAGAGCTTTAACTGCAACTGAGCTAGCTTTAAATAATCCTTTAATAGATGATTATTCTTTAAAAGGTGCCAAAGGATTACTCGTTAATATAACTGGTGGAGAAGATATCAAATTATTCGAAGTTGACCAGGCGGTAAACAAAATAAGAGCAGAAGTTGACCCAGATGCAGAACTTATTTTTGGAGCAATAAAAGATGAAAAATTAAATGGAAAAATGAGGGTATCGATCGTGGCTACAGCACTTGATGGTGAGGCCCCAGACTCAAAATTGGTGACAAACAATGTTCACAGGATACATACAAGAAATTCAGGATATTCAGACAGTGTCGCAAGTAATGTCAGCATGCCCACAATACCAGATGCAGGATCTATTCAAGGTGCAACAGCCTTAAAGTTAGATGAAGAGATTAAAGAAGACAGCAGATTAGAGAAACAAGACGATCTAATTTCTGGTGTTTCATTAGATAATGCTGCTTATTTTGAAAATAATTTAAATCAGGATCAAAATCATGCTACCAAAAATGACCAGCAAGAAGAAGTTGTCATTGATGATATTTCTATTTATGAAGAAAAATCTCTGGATACCCAAGAAGCAGATTCTTCAGAAACAAAGAATGTTCAGGATGAAGTTTCCCCTCAACTATTTTCTGATGAGGTAACTATCGATACCTCATCAGAAGATAAAAACGATGAAGTATTAAAAGACGAAGAAGATTTTGAAATACCAGCATTCTTGCGTAAACAGAAATTCTAATTTCAGAATAGATGAAAGATATTTCATCGTTAAGAACTTCGCCACATTATCCTGTAATGTTAGAGCAGGTCTTAGAGGTGTGTCAGCCGCAGAAAGGTGGTCTTTTTATAGACTGCACTTTTGGGTCTGGTGGATATAGCAATGCTATACTTTCATTTCCAAAAACAAAGGTTATTGCTCTTGATCGTGACTTAAATACTCAGCAGTATATAAATAATACAAAAAAAAAATATAAAAATCGTTTCATCTTTCATAACTCAAAATTTAGTGCACTCGATAAAGTGGTTAATAATAATACTAAGATCGACTCTATAATTTTTGATCTTGGCCTTTCTTCCTTGCAAATTTCAAATTTGAAAAGAGGTTTTTCTTTTAACTCAAAAAGCAAATTAGATATGCGAATGGGTTTAAATTCTATTAGTGCGGAAGAAGTTTTAAATAACTTAGATTTTGAAACTTTACGGGATGTTTTAAAGTTTTTTGGCGAAGAAAAAGAAGCTTTTAGAATCGCTTCTAATATAGTTAAACAAAGAGATAAAAAACCAATTACATCAATACCTGATTTAGTAAACATTGTGAGGAAAAGTAAAAAGAGAAATTTTAAAAAAAAAATTAATATTTCAACACAAACTTTTCAAGCGATAAGAATTTTTGTCAATAAAGAAATTTTTGAATTAATAGAAGGTTTGATAAGTGCTACTAAATTGCTAAAGGAAGGTGGCAAGATAATTGT
>CACFKO010000043.1 GCA_902566925.1 uncultured Pelagibacteraceae bacterium
ATCAATATAATTTTTGGTTTGATGATGGAACGAGTGACTCAGCCCCGGGCGTCGGCGGCACAGACGTGAAAGTTGATATATCTGCCGGTGGAGATGATTCTGCTGGTGAATTTGCTATCAGGTTTAGAAGCGCAGTCGATGGAGTGAGTGGCACTCCGTTCACCACTACTATCGATTCAGCTATAGTTTATGTAACAGCATCAACAGCCGGTGAAGTCACAGGTTCCGCTGTAAGCGGTACGCTGGCGAGAATTGCTTTGGCAGTAGAACAGTCAGGTTCCGATGGCACACCATGGACAACTGCCGGTGGTTATATCTTAACAACAGCAAAATATGTCGAAACAGACGATTTTCTGAAAGGCCATGAGGATTTGGAAGTAGAGATTTCAGATTATGTTGAAGCCATACTTGACAATTCTTTAAATTCAGATGGTTCTGACCATGGCTTAGCTATCGAATTAGCTTCTTCGTTAATATCAGATTACAATTCATATTTCACAAAACGCTTTTCTGCTAGATCATCGCAATATTTTTTCAAAAGACCTATTGTTGAGGCTCGTTGGGATTCTAGAGTAGACGATGATAGAGGTAAATTCCACTATAGCAGTTCACTGGTTAGTGCAACAGAAAATCTAAATTCTTTGTACATGTATAACTTTCTTAACGGAAAATTGACAGATATTCCGGCAGGAAGCTTGACAGGTGGGAATTTATATGTTAAAATTTATCCAAGTTCTAATTCAAAACCTTATGGGAGTCCTTTAACTTTGGTAGTCGACGGCGCACATGTAACTTCATCTACACCCACCATAATTACCGGTAGTAAATCTGATACCGGTATATATGCGTGTAGTTTCGCAATTGCTAGTCAATCGCACGATATATTGCATGATGTGTGGTACAGCGGAGGTAACGTATTCCATACCGGCACCATACAGCCTAGAGATAGGAATACTACAAATGTTTCGCATTATAATGAAATATACGCAACCATTACAAATCTAAAGGATAGATATTACACTACCGAAACACCAAGATTTAGAGTATATACCAGAAGAAAAGGCTGGAATCCTACCATATATTCAAGAGCAAATGCACAACCGGAAATGGAAATAATACCTTCCGCATCATTCAGTATATACAGAATTGTCGATAATATGGAAATATTTCCACATGACACTGGCAGCAATTATTCGACGTTATTGTCCCATGATGCATCCGGAAGTTATTTTGATTTAGACATGGAGATGCTAGCCCCAAATTATAGCTATGGAATTAAGCTGGCATTTTATGATGACAATACACAATCATACTTAGAAAATCGTAATATTTATAAATTTAGAGTGGTAAAACATGAGTCTTAAAAGTTATTTTAACAAAACAACAAAAATAGTTTCAACTTCAAGCACAAATACATTAGGAAAAGACATAGAGTCTGGCAAATACCTAGAGTCATATTCAGAAGTTAGAAATAGATATATTCCAAACGTTGACTTTGGAGATCCGCAGAATTTCGCCTTTTATGGCTCTGCGGAGCGATATTATAAGGATTCTCTAGAGAGAATTTTGAAAGAATACCCTTATGATGGATCAAAGCACGAAAAGAATGAATGGTTGAATGAGTCGACATATTTAGACCTTTATGTTTTTGAGCATCGATATCCTAGGTTTAATGGCTTTGTCAACATGGGCTACCAAGGTTACAGCGTCAGTGGCTCCAAGGGTGCTGGCGGCTTTCGAGTTACACACGAAAAAGAATACATAAAAGTATTCGGTGGCCTTAATCAGGCACAGAAAAGAGTCACTGGGTCGATCCCAAATGCTTCATATTATGAACAATTCAAGTATGCCAACAAATATAATTCAACTGTTATAACCAGTTCCGATGACGGTACCACCTACCAGAGAGAGCGAAACTTAAAATTAGACATGTCAGACAAGGGTGTTTCTGTAGAATTTTGGCTAAAAAAACCGGCTTTTAATAGCTCCACAGCCGAAAAAGAAGTTATTTTTGATATCTGGAACGGCGCCGCAACTACAAATGCTTCTTACGGTCGTTTTAGATTAGATTTGACTGGAGCCGCCTCTGGCACTCCATTCGTATTGACAGCGTTATCTGGTACGAAAGGGGTACAATTCCAAACTATTGGGACAAATTTGACAACCAATTCGATTACTGATTGGACACATGTAGCGATTACACTTAAAAACAGCGGCAGCAATTTAAATTACAATTTTTACATTAATGGTGCTTTGAATGAGTCTGGCAGCTTTGCCAATCAATCAATGAATGAAGTTACCGGTGCAATGAGAATGCACATCGGTGCTCTTGGGTCTGCACCATCCGGATCTTCATATAGCTCGCTTGTGGAAGGTGATGGTAAATTCTCCGGATCTTTGGACGAATTTAGATATTGGCGCGCCGAAAGAAATGAACAAGAGATCGATAGAAATTATTGGGATCAAGTCGGAGGCGGCTCAAACACTGACATTGCCAATATTGACTTAGGGATTTATTATAAATTCAATGAAGGGATTACTGGTACCAGTTCATACGATTCTGTTGTGTTGGATTACTCCGGTCGTGTCTCAAATGGTACATGGGTGGGGTATACTGCCGGTGCAAGAGATACTGGCTCTGCCATGGTTCTTTCTGGTAAGGTAACAAGCGAGTTTAAAGATCCAATTATCTACTCTTCACACTCAGATTATGAAGCGATCTATGCCGAATTGATTGCAAGTGGTTCCCTATATGACGTCACAAATGCATCATCGATATACAACTCCATTCCCATATGGATTGTCGATGAAGATGAAGAGATAAGTGGTGAGTTGATGAACATGACTCAAATAATGTCCTCTTATTTAGACACTATACAATTGCAGATTCAAGGTATTAATAGTATAAAAGATGTATATGCTAATTTTACAACTGTTAATTACGATAACGAAGATGGTGAATTGACTG
>CACFKO010000044.1 GCA_902566925.1 uncultured Pelagibacteraceae bacterium
GTCTTCTTAAAGCTACTGGTTATATTGTAGTAATCATTTGGTACTACATTTTTAATTGTAATTGTATTGTTTTCAATATATGCTGATCCTGCTGAAGTAACAACTTGAGTTACGTCATATAGATAGCCAGATGACTTTTTCCTATATGTCGGATTATTTGAATGGTTCAAGACACCGACTGGAGCGTGAGCCAGCATTGTAATGGTATTGATATAATTTGTTCCCTCGAACACAATATCACAATGCGAACCGGTTATGTCTGTACCAGAGTTATAATCAAACCCTTCAATCCCGGCTCCCCAATAAATCCACTTTGAAGCCTTATGGTTAGACCCGTCATTAATGTAATTAAAAGTATCGCTATGCAAAGTCCAACTACCAGTCAACATAAGGAAACCTTCTCTATAGAGCACAACACCTGCGACAGAGCCAGAGCCAGTCGACCCGTTCGGTCCAGTCTGTATCAATTCGCCATTCTTGTTCGAATCTTGCAAAGTCCCAATTAGCGTTCCAGTGACGTAAAAGTTTAATTTAACGGATCCTTTTTTAATTTCTGATCCATAGAAAATGCTAGGGATACTGATTAGGTTTAATTCTTGCTTGGCCTTTTCACCCTTTGAGCCACTGTATTCGAAATGCTGACTCCAAGTCTTGTAATAATTTAGAGTATTCTTTAAAGCCACAACGTGTGGTCTTTGCAGGTAAGCACCCAGATCGTCGCGTGTAGAATCATAAAAGCCAGAAGTGCCTAACGTAGGATAATAGTTTCTATATAGCGATGACGACAACGGATAAGATCCTGTTATGGTGTCGCCGTATTGAAAGTTTGAATGGAATGAAGAAGTAGTCACTGATTTGAAATTGGATAAGGATCCATTTTTAGTAAGAAATGGATATATAAAATTATTAGACGAAGTTTTTCTGTCAATATTCATTTCATATAAAGAAATATATCCTTCGGGTACTCCGAGGGATGAACTGCTAAACGACCCAGAGTCTTGCTTTTCCACATCAATGTATACAGTGCCAGAATAAATTATGAATTTATAACTTGGGTGCACCTTTGCGGTGTTTCTAAATATTTCTTCTTCTTTAAATTTAAATTTTGACATATCTTAATTATTTTTATTACAACAAAACATCAAACAATATTTTATTAAAACATTTTCTTTTTCTGATTTTGCTTGTTTAGTACCATAAATCCACTCATATGAGCTTTCTATAAGTTTAATTACGTTCTCCAATCTTTCGCCTTCTTTTTGTAGCCATTCGATTTGTTCATCAGTTGGGTTTGGCAATTCTAGATTTAATTCTAGAGCCGCATCATATAGAGTAAACCAGTCTGACATATCTAAGGCCACCTTTGCTTTTTGGAATATTGATTTTTTAAGTTTCTGAGTTGCTTCGCTTTTATCTAAATTCACATCCGGATGGGTTTCTTTAGCAATCTTCTTATATAAAGCTTTGCATTCTTTGTTCGTAGCTTCAGCCGTATTCTGAGTACGGTCAAAGGTGATGTGGTTATCTATTATTAAATTTTGCATATATTTATCCGGAGAATATATTAGGTCATTGGCTTTCATGTATGCTATGATGTCGCGATCAAAAGATATCTTTCGTTCGGCTTGTTCTGTTCTGTGATATTCTAAATCACTTTTCAAAAATCTTAGTTTATTTAGTTCTCTTAGCAGTTTAGCGGTTCTAGACTTCTTGGCCTTTAGTGGGGATTCGAACCTGTACGCCATTAGTAATCAAGTCTCACCCTTAAAGTCAATTCATTGGTCGGGTCTTTTCGTAAAGGCTCGCTAAGCTTTGCGGAAGCCAGAAGTTCATTGTCTGAAGAATAAAGGCCGATTCCTGTAACATATGCCACCGGAGAATCAGAAGCTAGATTTTTAACACGAATTTTGCTGTTGTCTAGATAAGTTGGGTTAGTAGAGTAGTTAAATTCATTGTGATGTGCTCTACAAAAATAAACTGTTGAGTTCAGTTCTGTTGTGTTATTAAATTCAATGTTATAAATTCTATGGCGAATAGCGTCTGCTGAGGCTGAGATTTCAGAACCTGTCATGAAGCAATCAAAATTGGCATTGGTGGCTGAGTGGGACAAAAAGCAGTCTCCATTTCCGACCGCACCAGTTAAGCAGCCGGCTAGCGAAGCTTTGCCGCCTTGAAACTTGGTTTCGACAATGCCGCCATTAATTGTTAATTCGCCAGCATTTCCATTTGTTATAGCAGCAATTGTTGTGTTTCCTGCTACGCCGGTGGCGACACTTTTAACAGTAACTGTATCGTTGGTGTTAGTTGAGGTCGACAGAGAGCATACCAATTTGGAAGTTGTGTGTCCGTCTGTGGCTTCAATTGCGTTTTTAATTTGTGTAGCTATTTGTTCGTGAGTCGAAAGACCTTGAACTTGCACACGAATGATTCCGGTGCTTACTTCTTCGCCAGTCGATTTAGCTCCACCGACTGCGAACTGATATTCCTTTGTTGTTGAGTCCGATGATATCAGAGTAAAAGCAGTTTGGGGTGCATCAAAATTTGCTGGAGTGTTTGAGACAACTTTTATTTGACAGGACGCGTGGCCATCTTGGAATACAGATCCCGTTATAACTGCCACGCCTGCTTGATAAAATATAAGACCAACTGGGGGATTGTAGCCAGAGGCGCCATATGCAGCAGTTTTGCTAAATGCGGCACCCAAAGTTTCACCTGCTAAATTTGCTTGACTACCTTGAACCGCTGATGAAGTAGCGTAAAGAATACCGTAATCCCCAGCAGGAGAATTGATAAGATAACTATTGGCGGCGCCTTGGTCTAAGAGTTTGATTCTTCGAGCAGTCATTGCGTTTCCAGCCGGTGTAAATGTCGGATCGACATCTAATTCCATGGAGAATGTTCCTTTCTTAATTTCATCTTTTGTGAGCAAT
>CACFKO010000045.1 GCA_902566925.1 uncultured Pelagibacteraceae bacterium
GTTTTGACAAAGATTATAATAATGAAAAATTAGAATTCTTAGGCGATAGAGTAATAGGGTTAGTAATATCTCAAAAACTACTACTTTTATACCCTGATGAAAGTGAAGGAATAATAGATAAAAAATTTGCAAACCTTGTTAATAAAAAAACCTGCACAACAATTGCAAATCAACTCAATTTGAAAAAATTTATTAAAACAGGAAACTCCTTCAAAAAAGTTAAATCTACAGATGAAAAGATTTTGAGTGATTGTTGTGAAGCCTTAATTGGGGCCATATATCTTGATCAAGGTCTTGTTATTTCAGAGAAGTTTATTCTTTCAAATTGGAAAAATTTTATTAAAAATTCTAAAATTACTCAAATTGATCCTAAGACTAAACTTCAAGAACATTCCTTAAAAAAATTTAAAAAACTACCAATTTATAAAATGTTCAAACAATCAGGGCCAAATCATAATCCATTCTTTAAAGTTGAGGTTCAAATTTTAAATTCAAAAAAATATTATGGTTATGGAAAATCAAAAAAATTAGCTCAAAGAAACGCTGCATCAAAATTAATAAAAAATTTAAATCTTAATTAATATGAACTGGGAAGATGAAGGATTTATAATTTCAAAAAGAAAATTCAGAGAAAATGCAATTATTCTTGAAGTTTTCACAAAAAACTTTGGAAGGGTTAACGGTATTGTTTATGGAGGAAATTCTAGAAAAATAAAAAACTATCTTCAATTAGTTAATAAAATATTTGTTATTTATAATTCTAAAGGAAATAATACGATAGGATATTTTAAAACTGAATTAATTAGCCCTACATCTCCAGAATATTTTGATAATAAGGTTAAAATACTTTGTTTAAATTCATTATCCTCAATACTAAAAGTTCTTTTACCAGAAAACCAACCATATGATAAAATTTATCAATCTTTATGTGACCTTTTAAAAAAATTTAATGATAAAAATTGGCTTATTTTATATCTTAATTGGGAGATTAATTTGATTAATGATTTAGGATTTGGTTTTAGTATAGATTCTAAAAATTTTCCTAATTTAGAAAAAACGAAAATAGTTAACATTAAATTGGATAATGTTGACTATAAAATACCAAGTTTTTTGATTTTTAAAAATTTTAATAATCCTGATACCCAAGATATATATAATGGATTAAATTTTTCAAGAAGCTTAATGGAAAACAAATTTTTTTATTCCCAACAATATACCATTTCCCTACTCAAGGAAGTTATTAGAAAAAAACTTTATAATTTAAACTATTATTTTTTATACTGCTGAAACTTTTGGTAAATATTTTATCGATGCTGTATCTATTTTTGAAGAATGCTCCCTTCTCATTTTCCATCCTTTGCTTATTCCTGCATTTGCAATACTAATAGCATGTCTTCCGTATTTCATATTTGTATAGTCAATAGCTTTCATTAATTCTTTAGATTTTTTTTCTAGAAGGGGAGTTAAAAGATTAACGTCATTACCATCTGAATCTTTCAATTTTGATAAAATAATTCCAGCTTTTTGATAATAATAGCCAGGTTTATATATATTTTTTAATGCTTTTCTTGCATTTTTGACTAGCTCAATACTATTACTTGTAGCTACCGGGAGATCAATGGTTAACCCATTTGAATAATATTTTCTATTTTTATTGAAGGGACTTGTTCTAATAAAGACCGTTAATGCTCTACATATCTGATTATCACCCCTTATTTTTTCTGCTGCATTTAAACAATAAGTAGTTACAGCCTCTTCTAATTTGTATAGGTCTGTCACTTTTTTTCCAAAAGATCGTGATACACAACAATTTTTTCTTTTTTCTTCATGCGTTTGTAAACCAATACAATTTATACCACGAAGCTCCATAGCAGTTCTTGATCCTAAAACATTTGTACTTTTTTTGACCCAGGTATTTGATGCTGATTTTAATTTATATGCATTATCTATACCGTTTTTTATATACAATTTTGACAATTGTCTTCCAACACCCCAAACATCTTCTATGGGAAACTTTTCAAGTTTTTCATCTATATCTTGATTTAAATATATAACACCTGCTTTCTCTTTTTTAGCGATATGATTTGCGACTTTACTAAGTGTTTTTGTTGACGATATCCCAACGCTAGTTGGTATACCGGTCCATTTTAATACTTTTTTTCGTATTTCTTTTCCATAATTTTCTATACTTTTTTCATCCAAAAAAGATAAGTCAATAAACGCCTCATCAATAGAATAAATCTCAACATTAGGCGAAAATGTTTTTAGCACACTCATAACTCTGCGAGATAGATCTCCGTACAAAGCATAGTTAGATGAAAAAATATGAACTTTATTTTTATTAATCAATTCTTTGACTTTAAAATAGGGTTCTCCCATTTTAATTCCTAAAGCTTTAGCTTCCCTAGATCTTGAAATTACACAACCATCGTTATTTGATAATACTACAACAGGTTTATATTGTATTTTAGGTTTAAATAATCTTTCACATGAAACATAAAACGAATTACAGTCTACAAGAGCAATCTTCTTTTTAGTGTAATTTGTGAATGACATATGTAACTACTCCCCAAATTATTACGTTTGGATTTTCATTTAATTCTATTTTGTTCGGGCCGGATGTTAGATAATTCTTATCTTTTCCTTTTAAAAAAGTTTTCACTACTAATTCTTCATTCACATTTGCTATCACT
>CACFKO010000046.1 GCA_902566925.1 uncultured Pelagibacteraceae bacterium
ATGTTTGGAATAAAAAAAAAAGAATTAATATTGATTTTAAAATTTTTTCTATTTTCATTTATTTTAATTTTGGACTTAGTATATCACCCAATGGTACCAATGATATTTGGAACATGAGCGAGTCATGGCTTTCTATATCTCTATCCTTATAAAATTCTCTTCTGAAAACCAATCCAGCTCTCAAGCAATCATTCAAATAATCATATGCCAAACTATAGAATTCAGTAGACTCTGTTTCTAGATTTCTTCTGATATCAAAATTCAGAGAATTAGAATCATTAAGAGTTAATTTTAGATCAGATTTAATATAATTTGTACTCCCAATGTGATTGTTCTCTTCAAGATACTTTAAGTTAAAGTCGGCATTTCCTAATATTAAATTAGCTTCAAAATCGTTATAATTTATATCGCTCATATTATGATCAAGAGAAAATTCGCTTGTTAAATTTAAGTTATCACTTACTTTCAAAAAAGCTTGCCCAACAACGTCAGAAGTTTTTTGGTGTAGAGAACTTCTTACAGGTATGTCTTGATTTTCTTCAATATTGTAGACCTGACCGATCGAAAGAGAATAATTTTTTTCACCAGGGGTGTTATTTATAAAATCACTACTAGAAAGTTCTATTCCTAAAGCCATACTAGTACCTTTTTCAATCACGTCACCCTGTGAATTTTTATTCAAAGAAAATAAATTTGAGTACGCTAATTTAAGATCATCATCTTGAATGTTTCTCATATGTCCAGGAGCAGTTCTAAAAGATATTTTAGGAGTTAAAAAATTTACTTTATTTTGTTCAGCATTAGTTTTTGTTAATGGTAAACTCGCATTATAAGCAATCGCACCAGTAGCTTGGGTAGCTAAGCCATCAGTTTTGTATTTTTCAGCATCTGCCTCATAATTTGTAACTTTCAAAAGTCCTTCAAATTCTGATTGAATTCCTCTAAAGTTTCTGATTGGTCTAGATTTCCAGTTGAAGTCGTTTATCCACATTTTTGTTGTTTGGTCAACATCATAGTTTTTTACATAAGCATTGCTAAAAATATCTATCACCCCAGCTTTTTCATTGGCAAAAATATTTCGTGAGAAAGATGCACTTGGAATAATATACTCGTATCTTGTTCTATCGGTTTTTTTCAAATTTTCGAACAAACTTGCTACTACACCAAAAGAATTTTTTTCATCTTGAAATTCATATTTGATATTATTTTCAAGAATAGTTTTACTTGAGTCTACAAGTTCAGTGTTAATTTCATGGACATCAAGATAAGTAGAGTTAGAAACTCTTTCTATATTTACTTGTAGATCATTAATATAATCTTCGTTTTCTACAAAATTTACATTAAGTTTAGCAAACAAATGTGATCTAGCACCAGGAAGCTTTGTATTGTTTGTTTTCTTATAACCCTCGGTATAGCTTGAATCTACTATTAAGAATGCATTTTTAAATGATTGTCGATACTCATTCATAACTAAAATACTTTCGTTTGCATACAATTTTGGAGTTATGGTCATATCCCGATCTTTTGACATTGCCCAAAAATACGGAACTGTTGTACCAAAGCCCACCATCGAATTATCTGTAAACTGAGGCATTAAAAATCCAGATTGTCTTTTCACAGTTGGATCAGGGTGAAAAAATTTTGGAAAGTAAAAAACAGGAAAATCGTAAATTTTCATTACAGCATTTTGATAATAAATAGTTTTTTTTGGGTTATCATGCTCTATTTTTTCTGCCCTGATACTCCAAGGGCATTTTTTATCTTCTCTCATTTCACACGAGGTATATACACCTTTTTCAACAATTGTTTTCTCACCTGATATTGTGGCACTATTTCCAAAAAATCTTGGATCGTTTCTTTTATCATCCTTAAGTAAATCATCTTTAATAAATGATTTTACGTCACTACCAACTATTTTTTTATTTTTTTCGTCAATGTAAATCTCTGAAAATAGATATTTATTACTTCTGTTATCTGTAATTTCTATCTCTCCTTTTGAGAGAAACATGTTTTTCAAAGTCATGTAATTAAACATTTGAACGACGATATGGTTACCAGCAAGATCTTTGATTTTTGTGTCATATTCGGAGTAAATTAGTTTTTTCTGATCGTCATAAATAATATCTTTACCCTCTATCACATACTTTTCTGATGTTATTACCGTTGTTTCTCCGATCGTTTTTACTATGCCATTTAATTTATCATATTCGGCTTTTTCGCTAAAAATAATATTATTTAATTGATCTTTTATCTCAACACTTCCTTTCGCATAAACAATTTTTTTTTCTTTATCAACATCGATTTGCAATGCATTTATGTAAAGTTCTTTTCCATAGGCATTTTTTGAGAGAAAACAAATTAACAATAAAAACAAATATTTATAAAAATTATTTTTCATTTATTTGTATAATTCCAATTGAACAAAATAGAGACAAAATAATTATCGGTGACCACACTGATAAT
>CACFKO010000047.1 GCA_902566925.1 uncultured Pelagibacteraceae bacterium
TTTTGTGGTAATCCAAATGATCGTGACTCAAATTTGTAAAAATACCTGCTTTAACTTTTAAAAAATTTAATCTTTTTTGTTTAAGCCCGTGACTAGAAGCTTCGATTATAACGTTGTTTACTCCACTTCTTTTCATTTCATCTAAATCTTTATTTAGAGTTAATGAGTCTAAAGTGGTTAAGTTTCTTTGTTTTAATAATTTATTTTTTCTGAAGCCAAGCGTTCCTATGGAACCAGACTTTTTATTTTGTAAAATAAAAAGTTGAACAAAAAAATTCGCTACTGAAGTTTTGCCATTGGTTCCTGTTACAGCAATTATATTTTTCGGTTTATTTCTATAAAATTTTACACTTATATTTGCGAGGACACTTCTTGGGTCTTTACACTTTATAAATTTTATTTTTGTATTTTTTTTTATTGGGCGGGAGTGAACTATTGCTTTTGCACCTTTTGAAGTAGCTTGATTAATATAATCATTACCATCAAATTTATTACCTTTGATTGAAACAAATAAATCTCCTTTTTTTATAGTTCTACTATCAGAGGAAATACCCTTTATTTTAAGTGCGCCTACTTCAGGCTTTAGATTACTAATAAGATTTTTTAACAACATGGGTGTCGTAAAAATCAATTCTATTTATGGCTAAAATAGGTCCAATTTTTTCTATAATTTTGCCCGCAATTTCTACTGATGTCCATCCAGCTGTATTATAAGGAGTTCCTTTATATTTCCACCCACTTCCATCCTTGTAGTGATAGATGTAGTCTTTATTTGGTTTTGGATCGTCTAGTAATACTGTTAAAATATATTTTGGTTTTGATGCCGGGAAAATAGCTACAAATGTATTGATTTTATTTCTTGAGTAAACTCCATTAATTGACTTTTGTGCCGTACCTGTCTTTCCTGCAATTTCGTATCCATTAATATTTGCAAAATTAGCTGTGCCCTCTTTTGTTGATACAATTTTTCTTAAAATTGGGTTTATTTTATCTGATACTTCTTTGTTTAAAATTCTATTTTTTTTATTTTCCTTAACTTCTCTTTTTATTAAAATTGGTTTTATATTAAAACCTCCATTAGATATAATTGAATAACCTTTAACAAGTTGAAGAAGTGTTGTTGTAATTCCATGACCAAAAGATGCTGTTGCCAATTTACACTTACCCCATCTAAACGGCACTGGTTCTCCAACTTCTTCTATATCAAATTCTATTTTACTTAGTACACCTATACTCTGAAGAAAGTTTCTCATTTTTTCCTCTCCAATTTTCTGTCCAATCCTAACTGAACCAATATTTCCTGATCTAACTAAAATTTGTTCTGCTGTTAAATCGGATGGAATTTTCTCATCGTATTCCCCTATGGGTCTTCCAGCACATATAATTTTTTTAGGAAGATTTTTAAATTCTGTATTAGTTTCTACGACTCCTTCATTTAAGGCCCCGGCTAATGTAAATGTTTTAAAAACTGATCCAAGCTCATACACACCTTTAGTGGCTCTGTTTATAAAGTTTGTATCATCTATTGTTTTCCTTTTATTTATGTCAAAGTCGGGTAAAGAAACCATAGATAATATTTCACCATTATTTATATCCATCAAGATTGATGCACTTCCAAGACTATTAAAAATTTCTTGAAATTTTATTAATTCTTCTCTGATTAAAAATTGAAGGTTTGTATCTAATGTCATTATTATTGATTTATTATTTGAACGCAATTCTTTATCGAAAGATTTTTCTATTCCAGAAATTCCCTTATTGTCCATATCGGTTTGCCCGATAACATGGCTAAATAAATTTTTATGCGGATATATTCTAGTTTGTGTTGTTTCAAATACTAAACCCTTCTCCCCTAAAGACCATAATTTTACTCTTTCTTCTTCTGTAATATTTTTTTTTAGGTAAAAATATTTATTTTTTTCTAAATTTTTTTTTATAATTTTAACATCTAGCTCAGGGTTAAGAAGTTTTAGTTTTAATATAAAATTTTTCTTGTTGTTAATTAGGTTTGGTTTTATGGCGGCATGGTAAACTTTTATATTTTTTGCTAATACCTCGCCATTTCTGTCAACTATATCATTTCTTAATGGTTTAAATACATAACCAAGATAGTTTTGTGTATTATTAAAATTTGTATTTTGTAAAGAAGTCGCAAAAATTTTAATTCCAAATATAGAAATAAGGCAAAAAAAGACAAAAAAAAGTAAATAGATTCTATCCTCGTTTATATTAAGTCTACTTTTGAACTTTGATTGATTTTTAGAAAAATAGTTATAATCCTCGAAATAATAACTTTTTTCATTTATTTTTTTATTTTTTTTTTTACTCATTTTAT
>CACFKO010000048.1 GCA_902566925.1 uncultured Pelagibacteraceae bacterium
TCCTGTTCTTTTTATTGTTTTTAGGAATTGTTTTGGGATGATCATATCAGTATCGATATTGACGATTGGTAAATATGCAGGAATACTTTTGAGGGATACAAATTTTTTCATTAGTTTTGATATTTTCTTACATCATCAAGATTTCCAGCAATTGCAGCAGCAGCTGCCATACCTGGGCTTACTAGATGTGTACGACCACCTCTTCCTTGTCTTCCCTCAAAGTTTCTATTTGAAGTAGATGCGCATCTCTCTTGTGGTTTTAATTTATCAGCATTCATCGCTAAGCACATTGAGCAGCCAGGCTCTCTCCATTCAAATCCAGACTCAATGAATATTTTATCTAAACCTTCCTGTTCTGCTTGTTCTTTTACTAGTCCAGATCCTGGAACAACCATGCCATGCACATGTGCAGCTTTTTTTTTATTTTTTAAAATTTGAGCAGCCTCTCGTAAATCTTCTATTCTTCCATTGGTACAACTTCCAATAAAAACTTTATCAATTTTTATATCCTGAACTTTAACATCTGGTTTTAGACCCATATATTTTAAAGATCTATTAATGGAATTTTTTTTATCTTCATTTTTCTCATTATCAGGGTTCGGTATTTTTCCATTTATTGTTACAACATCTTCTGGAGAAGTTCCCCAAGTTACCATGGGAGCAATATCCTCTCCATTTAAATTGATCTCTTTATCAAATTTAGCATCATTATCAGTTTTAAGTGAATTCCAATACTCTAAAGCTTTATTCCAATTTTCATTTTTTGGGGACATTGGTCTTCCTTTTAAGTAATTAAAAATTTTTTCATCAGGTTGAATAAGACCAGCTCTAGCACCACCCTCGATTGACATATTACAAATCGTCATTCTCTGTTCTACAGATAGGTCTGAAATAACTGAACCAGCATACTCTAAAACACATCCAGTACCTCCGGCTGTTCCTATTTTTCCAATTATTTGCAAAATTACATCCTTTGGGATATAGCACCTGGAATAATTTTGATAGAAGAAGCTGGAGGAATCATTAACAAGGCAGATACAAAAAAAATAAATGATATTGAGGTTATCACATCTAATCCAAGTATTAATGAAAAAATGCTTAAAATTATAGATAAGTTTTAATTGTTTTATAAAATTCATTTGCTATAAGTCACGTTATGAAAAAAAAGATACACCCTCAGTACCATAAAATTAAAGTTGAGATGACTGACGGATCGCAGTTTGAGACTAAATCAACTTGGGGTAAAGAGGGAGATATACTTAAGTTAGAAATTGATCCAAAATCGCATTCTGCATGGACAGGTGGAAAACAGAAACTTTTAGATAAAGGAAGAGTAAGTAAGTTTAATAAAAAATTTCAAAACTTTAGAACAGATAAAAAATAATGACAAATGGACTTTTAATGCCTATGGCCACGGCTGTTTGGCTTGTTGAAAATACTACTCTTACTTTTAAACAAATTGCAAATTTTTGTAACCTTCACGAAGTAGAAGTTCAAGGTATTGCAGACGGAGAGGTTGCTAAAGGGATAAAGCCCTATAACCCCATTATGGCTGGGCAATTAACTCGGGAGGAAATTAATTTATCATCCAAAGACGAAAACAGGCCATTGGAAATAAAAATTAGTGATATTGAGATTTCTGGTCAATCAGAAAAAACAAAAAAATATGTTCCATTATCTAAAAGACAGGATAAACCAGACTCAGCTTTGTGGCTTTTAAAAAATCATTCACAATTAAAAGACTCTCAAATTGCAAAGTTAGTAGGTATAACCAAAAATTCTGTTACATCTATAAGAAATAAAAGTTATTGGAATTTTAATAACCTAACTCCCAAAGATCCTGTTTCTATAAATTTATTTACTCAAAAAGATCTAGTGCTGGCCCTTGAAAAAGCTGAAAGACGTATTAAAAGAGAAAAACGTGATAAAGAAAAAGCAAAACAAGCAAAGAGTGATAAACAAATTTTATAGACAATAAATTTTTAAAGTGTTATTAAACCAATTTTTTGGAGGTAGTTATTAAAATAGAAGTAAAAGATAATAATGTTGAACAAGCTCTTAGAGTTTTAAAAAGAAAACTCCAGAGAGATGGTTTTTTTAAAATAATAAGATTGAAAGATACTTATGAAAAACCATCAGAAAAAAAGAAAAGAATACTTCAAGAAAATATTAAAAGAGTTAAAAAGCTAAATAAGCTTAAAAATAGAATCTGATACCGCGGGGTGGAGCAGTCTGGTAGCTCGTCAGGCTCATAACCTGAAGGTCGGCGG
>CACFKO010000049.1 GCA_902566925.1 uncultured Pelagibacteraceae bacterium
CTGCAAAATAATCCAATATTCACTCCTGGTGTTGCAAAAATTGCATCTTTTGTACTAAATGCTAAGTCACAACTTGCTACTAGTTGACAACCTGCTGCAAAAGCTGCTCCATGAACTTTTGCGATAACTGGTTTTCTTCCTTCAACTATTTGAAGCATTAATTTTGAACAAAGATTAAATAATTTTAAATATTTATCTCTTTTTTTTAAACCTCTTACTTCTTTTAAATTATGACCAGCGCTAAAACCTTTTCCTAAACCTTCAAGAATAATAACTTTCGTCGAATTATCTTTATCTAACATTTTAAAAACTGCTAATAAGGAATTAAGAGTATAAAATGATAAAGAATTGTATGTCTTAGGATCATTAATAGATACCAAACTGATACCATTTTGAATTTTTTTTAATTTAATTGTTGTAAATTTCTTCATTTAAATTTTTTTACCATCAAAAATTGGAATTGTTTTCAATTTAAAACAATCAACCTTATCAATACATCCTAAGTTAATACAATATTTATTAGGACTAGTAAAAGATCTATGGTGTGTATAAATCCCACAGCTTGAACAAAAATAATGTTTTGCTTGATTTTTGCCAAATTTATAGAGCGATAAATTATTTTCGCCACTTAGAATTTTTAAATTCTCAATCAAAATTACACCCATTACTGCCCCTCTTTTAATACAAAATGAGCAATCACATCTAGTGTAGTCTCCTAGAACGTCTTTAGCATTTATTTGAATTTTAACTTTTTTGCAGTGGCACTCTAAAATATACATATTTTATTTTAAATCACCATCTTCCCTCATCTTAGCTCTTATTTTTGTTGCTGAAATTTTTTGAATTTCCTCAGGTAAAACTATTTCCTCAATTTTATAACCAACTCCTCTTCCATAACAAATGTTGGTTATATTAGGAACCAACATCACTTTAAATCTACCCTCAAATTCTGGATTTAATCTTTCCTCTATTTTTTTTTTAACTGTTTCAAAGTCAAAAGGATTATCATCCACTCCCTGAACATCTCTTATTTGAATACAAACCTGACCAGTCTTTTTAATGATTTCTTTAAACAGTGCGTAGTGACCATCATGAAATGGTTGCCAACGTCCTAACATTTGTGCAGTTGGTTTTTTATTATCCCATTTATAGCTCATTAATAGATGCTCCTTTAAATTATCTTATTCTTAATTAATTAAATTAAAAGACTTTATTTAGTTCAATATAAGCTTCTCTCGCATCACCAAATCGAGTTAAATCATCATTTAAATTAAAAATTAAATCAAAGCCATTAATATCCTTTTTAATTTCAAATTCTGACATTAAGTTTTCAGATCCATTTATAGTAAATGCAATCTCGGTATCCTTATGAGGTAGGTACCCTAAGGCTAAATATATGTTATCAGTATGTCCTGTCTCCAATGCATGGTTTCTCTCATAAATTATAAAAATACTGTAGCGCTCTGGAAAAATTATATCTACACCAATTTCAGTATTTAAATTATGTAATGCTCCTGTGTGTAATGTATCGTTAAATTTTACACTTTTATCACCAACATAAGTATATTTAAAATTTGATGAACGATCTAATTCAGCCAAATACTCCAATTTTCCATGCCATTTAAAGGAATAGTTTTTTCTAGGTAAATCTTCAACTGCTGCAATAGCTGCTCTAAAATTTCTTGTTCTAACGTGTTGATCATTAACTATTATAGCTGCATTGCCAGACTCTTGATAACCTTTTAAAATTGTATGCGCAAAATCGAACTGACCGGAAGGAATAAGAGTTAATTTATCTTTTATAAATTCATCCTTAAGTTTAACTGTTCCATAAATCTGATTTCCCGTTCTATCAGCGGTTATTCTTGATCCATCTGCAATAGTAAGTAAATTAGATCTAATTTTTCCAATTCCAAAAATTTTATCAATCATCTTTGTATTATCTTGAACTGGTGATGTACTGTAATATGTAATGTTATAAGTGTCAGATTCTAACCTACTTCCAGAATTTCCAACATCAACATTGTCATTTCCAAATCTAAAAGCAAATCCTTTAAGGCTATAATCATCTGTAAATTTATCAAAACCAAAAGTTAAGGCTTCTGTTTTTGCTTTTTTCATTGATGAAATACTTGTGTTCCCCACTTTTCCAAGAGAAATACTACCCTCGCTCCAGTAAA
>CACFKO010000050.1 GCA_902566925.1 uncultured Pelagibacteraceae bacterium
ATCTTATTAAAAATTTGTCAGAAAGTTATCAAAAGCTTGTAAGAAAAAGAGCTGCTGCTTAGATTTTTTCACCTTTAATTAAGATAGACCAAGCAAGAAACTTAAAATATTTTCTCTTCAAAATTATTTTGTCTATGGAACTAATAATTTTAAATAATCTAGAATTTTCTGGAGATTTATAGAAAGGAAGGAATACCAAAGTTAAAAAACCATAATAATGTATCTCCACATTTTTAAAGATACTGTTGATTAATTCAATATCCTGAAAGTTAAACGGATGTTCATCGGGAGATCTAGCGCTTGGTGTGATTTTTCTATAAAAATTTATTAAAGGATTTGTAGCAAGAGGTTCAATAAAAATTATTGTTCCATCTTTTTTAAGCACTCTATTTATTTCATTTAAAGATTTTTTTAAATTTAAATGATGCAGTATCCCAGCTCCATAAACAATATCAAAAGTATTTGAATCCAAACTTAAATTTTCACAATTATCAACTTTGAAATCTATATTTTTATTTACTTCTTCTATTTTTTCTTTTGCTTTTTTTATTGCTTGTTCAGATATGTCAACCGCAACAATTTTTTTTGGTCCAAATGCACTTACTTCTTGGGCAAAATTTCCTGAACCACATCCATAGTCTAAAACTTCAACTGATTTTGTTTTCTTTTTTAAAAGATTTCTAAAATCTTCCACTAAATCGTATAATGCTTTATAAAATTTACCTTGAGGCCTTCCTTTTCCAGAGGAATGTAACTCATTGTGAAATTTTTTTTCTCTAATATTTATTTCAGATAAAGACATAACCTAATTTTTTGTATCATCATCTATAGCAGTTACTATACCCTTGGCCAGATAATCATATGCTGTGTATAGGGTTAAAAATGCAGATAACCATAACAATATTATGCCAATTGTTTGAGCATTGTAATCTTGAAAGCTAATAACTTTGTTACCAGTTTCTCCAGTAAGCAATAGAGCTATAGAAAACATTTGAACAAAAGTTTTAAATTTTGCCAGACTAGACACAGGCATGTGTACGGCTTTCTTAGCCAAAAATTCTCTAAGACCTGAAATTAGTATTTCTCTCGTTAAAATTATTATTGCAGCAATTACTTCATAGTTTTTGATAATCCCATTCATTACTAATAAAACTAAAGCTGCTGCAACCAGAATTTTGTCAGCAATTGGGTCAAGAAGCTCGCCCAATTTAGACTCCTCTTTGTATAGTCTAGCTAATAAACCATCTAAAAAATCTGTAAAACTCGCCAAGACAAAAAGAAAAAAAGGAACTAAGTCACCAACCACACCCGGTAGAAAAAAAGATAAAACAAAAATTGGAACAATTATTATTCTTCCAATCGTTAAAATATTGGGAATTTTAAATTTCATAATCAATTATCATGAAAAAAATCATGTATTTTTTTAGCAACTTTTTCCTCTATCCCTTCAACAGACTTCAAATCTTCAAAACTTGCAGCCTCCACTGATTTTGCAGAACCAAAATGATTTAGCAAGGCTCTTTTCCTCCCTCTTCCTATGCCAGAAATTTGATCAAGCAGAGATTTACTTAAACTTTTTCTTCTTCTAGCCCTGTGTGTACTTATAGCAAACCTGTGTGATTCGTCTCTTAATCTTTGTAAAAAGAAAAGAGTAGGGTCATTCTTTTTAAATTTAAATATTTTACTGTCATGGAAAAAAGTCTCATCACCTGCATTTCTATTTTTACCTTTTGCAATAGCAATCACAGGAATTTCATGAAGTCCTAGGTCGTTCAAGGTTTCTCTGCTAACTGAATATTGTCCTTTACCACCATCTATTAATACTAAGTCAGGTAAAGCCATAGATGCACTTTCCTCTTTAAGTGCCCTTGAAAATCTTCTTTTCAAAACTTCTCTCATCATACCGTAGTCATCGCCTTTAACAGCATCTGATTTTATATTAAATTTTCTATATCTTTTCTTAATAAATCCCTCTTTGCCGAAAGTTATAAGTGCCCCCACCGAATCAGCACCTTGTATATGGCTATTGTCATATACCTCAATAAGATTTACGTTAAAATTCAACTTAAATTTATCTGCAAGTTGGTCTATCAATTTTGAATTACTTTCAGTTTCTAAAATTTTTTGAGTTA
>CACFKO010000051.1 GCA_902566925.1 uncultured Pelagibacteraceae bacterium
CACCTTTGCTCCGGCTCTCCATTGGTAACAGCTCCAATACCGAGCTTTCCATTTTGGCCCTGGGTTATCGCAGTTATGTCTTGCACGAAAACTTTTTCTTCTTGCAGGATCATCTCGTTTAATTTCCATGTTTGGATCTCCAAATCCAACCTTTACTACATTACCTTTCTCGTTCTTTACATAAACATAAAACTTTTTCTTACCATCATTTGATCTTGTGGGATCATTAAGTTTTACTTTTCTACCTTGATACTCAGACTCTTCAACTATATGATCATAGCAATCTTCACAACAAACTTCTTCAATTGCAAGAACTTTAGTATAATTGGGATTAAATTTAATCTTTTGAAGATTGAACTTCTTTTTAAGTAACTCAACTAAATCTTTGTTAGGAATTAATCTACTAATTCCCTTTAAATAATTATTAATTTGTTGTAAAGTTACTTTATCATAGAATGACTCTGACCACTCTTTAAATTCTTTCATTTGTCCCAAGCCTTTGCTGCTGTAAAGTTCTGATGTGCAAATTCAAGGCGGTCAACTAATTTTACCGCCTTTCCTAGTTTATCTATAGCCACAAACCCCTCTGGTTGTGTGACCTTATATCCCTTTTCAGTACGAACAAAAGTATCCATGACACCCTTAGATTTCTCCAATTTACGGATAATCATGTCTTTTGCACTTACCAATAGATTCTGCATATCGAATATTTTGACCAGCTGTCCTGCATTTGATCTGAAATATTTCATCAATCTGTCCATATTTTGCTGTTTTACTGCCTTGTTTTGTGGTCTTTTGATCTTATCTACCTCTTTCTTTTTCTTGTCATAGATATACTCAATCAGTCCTTTTGTGTGCATCCTTGTGTTCGTGATCTTTTCTCCTGCCCTGACTTTGGTATTGTTGAAAGTCTTAACCAATGTCTTGAGTTCTTCATCCTGTGATAACATTCCAAGTACACCAGAATCTAATGTACGAAAGGTTTTTCCAGCCTGTGACAAAATTTTAGTTATTGCATCTGTTTCTTTTTTATTGAAGTTTATGGTTCCAGAAGTATCTTTGTAATCTGCATTTGAGAACCATACTCCAGCATTCCTGTTCAATCCTCTAAGATTGACTTTAAAAGAAGCGGACATATCTTCCATCGTTTTACCACTGTAAGTTGTGTGGAAAACGATCCCCATAGAAGAAGATAGTATCCGCGACGCACTTTCCATCGGAACCGCATATACTATCGTATTTGGTTGGAAAGTAACGTATTGTTTTCCATCTATATTTTTTGTCTCTAGATCATCCTGAGTGAACATCATGTCACCTTGAATGACATCTTTGATACCTAACTTTGACAGTTCAGTGAGTGCAACCTTTAGTTTTTGGTTAAGACCGCTTGACGGATGATTCCGATCAATGTCATCATGACTATAGTTGATCTTCGCATTCTTATTGAACACACCTTTAGTGCCCACAAAGAATTGATCATTCTCAGGGTTAATTCCCGCGAAGATAGCTGGGGCGCCATCCCACTTTACTGTTACATTGACGCTGGATTTTGAATTTCCAGCCAACATATCTCGTAGGGACTGAAGAAAATTAATTGCTCCTCGCGTTCCTACTACACCATTATTTAGAACCTCATCTTCTAAGTGTTCTAAATGTAAATTTTTTGCCTCTGTAAGAAATCCATTAAAACTTAACACGCCGCATCCTACTAATAGTTCCTTCTAGTGATTCATATCCTTCACCATACGTTTGCATATTGCCATATACTTTTTCATTTGCTTGTTTCATTTTCTCTGCAAAATCTGGAGCCATAGCCATGTCAAATCTCATTGATCCTCCACCATATCCTATACCATCCTGTCTGATTACTATACTAGCAACTCTTAGTCTTTCTCCCCCAGCTTCACCCTCATAAGCTAGAAATGGTGGATTTGTAGAGTCATCTACAATCAAATGGTCTTTAATTTTACTGAAATCATCAGTTCCAAAAATTTCACCCATTGTCTTTTTGTCTAAACTCATATCACCTATAGCCATTGTTTCTTCGTCATCAGCAACAGATTTTAATGGAAATTCAGATCGTATATCTTCCATCATGGATTTTTTCAAAGTTTCATTTTCTACTATT
>CACFKO010000052.1 GCA_902566925.1 uncultured Pelagibacteraceae bacterium
TAAATTAGTTTTTTTAAAACTGTTAACTATAGCCTCTTCATTACGAACATCAATTTTGTGATAAAAAGTATTTTTTAAACCATCCTTCTTAACTTTTTCAATCTTTTCATCATAAAACTCAAAACCATGAATAGATGCCTGAGAAAAGAATTCTCTCCACATTTTTATTGAGTCATTTGTTTCCACTCCTATTTCAGCAAAATTAATTTTTTTATCTCTAAGATTAGAAAATAATAAATTATATAAACCTGTGTAACCACATCTATGCCATGCGGCATAAGGTGATTTTGCTGTAGGGTATTTTGCGCTTCCAATTTTACAAAGAAATGAATAGTTAAGTGATGTATCAATGTATATTTTATTAAAAGATTCTTCTTTTTTTGGATAAAAAATTAATCTTCTTGATAAAGTTGAAAAATTATACTTAAAATTTTTAATTTTGTCATATGGAGGCACAATCATAAGCCCCAAAGGCTTTAAGGGTTGAGCAATAATTTTTGTAAGAATTATTAGTAAGAATTTATTGATTATTCTATAAGTTTTTTTAAAAATATTTACTTGGCTCATTTAAATAAAGTCACTATTCAATTCCAAATCTTAAACTTTTAGTGATTTGGTTCCCCTCAATGGTTTTTATTTTTATTTTAACATTTTTATCAACTCTCATATCTTTGTTATTAGACCAAATTCCTGCTGCAAGGTGCATAATTCCAATTTTATTATGTGGAAGATATGGTTCTACAAACGTTTTTTTATCTTCGTCATATTTTGGCAAAACATTGCTGGCTATCCAATTACAATATAAAGGCAAAAATTCTACATTCACATTTGAGTCATAAACAGCAATATTAATTGCCAAACCTTCTGATCCAAAAACTTTTCCTGAAGATAATGCTTTTTTTAAAAGATCCTGCCAGACTTTCCAGCAACTTGAATTTTTTTCAAGTGAAAAAACTCCAATATTTATATGTGGAGCGAAAGCAATTTTTCTTGCTGTTGACTCAGAAAAACCTGATTTTTTTGCATGCTTATAATTTTGCGATTTAATTAAAGCTAATTTTCCAAACAACCAGTTTACTTTTGACAAAACTCTATATCCTTGACCGACTGACTGTGTGATCCCAAGCTTTCCATTCTTGCAAGCCTCGAAATACATTTCTACCGTGCTCCAATCATTTACCCATGCATCACAATCAATCCAAAGGTATTTATTAAATTCTGGAAAATATTTTGGCAAAAAAGCTCTTGATACCTGGCTCTTCAACCATTCTTTCCCAGCAACCTTATAACCTGGAACCTCTATATCCCATTCAGCCTTTTTAATTGAGTGAACTTTCTGTTTTAAAATTTTTGACTGCTCCGCAGTTAATCCAGCGTCCAAAACACATATTGAAACAGTTTTACTTTGTTCATGAGCTTTTATTGAATCAATAAGTTCTTGTAGAAGCTCAAAATAATTAGAATCAGCAAGAGTTACGATTGCATTAGAATTCATAATTTATCTTTGCTCCAACCATTGTTTATATTTGTCTAAATTATTTTGAATATAGATTGGCAATTCATTTATTGCTGACACTGTTAATTTTTGTCCGCTATCAAATTTAGATTTTTTCATATCAGTTTTTAAATCATATATGCTCTCTTTATTTTGTATTTTATTCTTTATTTTTTGTATTCCTAAGGAATTTAGGTCGTACTCTCTGTGATGTGCATAAGATTTAAGTTTTTTTTCAATATCCTCTGGTGTTTTAATATATGAAAAATGCCAACCACCATCTTGGATAAAATTAATATCTGAATACTTATTTTTTGAAAAAATAATATCTAGACGCCATTTTGGATAAGATCTGCCCTTTATATTTCTTAACCACTGAGGAGATTTGAAATACTTTTTCTTACAACCGCGTGTACCTGTCCAAATCACAGATTTTGAACAAAGATTAAACTTGTAGTAAAACATTTTCTGTTTAAAAAAAACAAACTTTTCTTTTATTGAGTGCAAATCTATATTGTCTAGCTTTGGAATTTCATCCAAATCAGAAATTAAAATAAAATCATCATCTCTTGATTCTTTTAAACCATTAACAATAAAATTTCTTTGACAGAAATCTCTTCTCATACC